>CP082844.1:6078881-6718322 GCA_019930625.1 Nocardia asteroides | reverse complement strand
GGTATCGTTGTCCGGCAACATGTCCGGGTTCCACTCGGCCAGCGGTGCGGGCGCCTGGAATGGGCGTAGATTGCTCACCGATTGACGCAGATGCTCGACGCTGGCGGTTGGTAGGCGGCGCAGGGGCTCGATTGGCTCACCGCGCCGGGAGCCGGGCATCCATCGTTGAAAGCCGGTCATCACCTCACGGAGCAACTCGTCCACTTGCCGGTCCCGCATCGGATCATGGTTGCGCACCTGGGTCGTGATCACGTGCGACGCTTGCCGCTGCGCTGTCAGCACCTCCTTGACGCCTCGTTCGATCCGGCGTGCGATATCGGTGAACTCCCGCCGCTGCGGTTCGGTCAACTGCACGGTGAACCGATGCCGCAGCACCGTGCGCAACCTGCTCGACAAATCATCGATCTGCTCTGGATCGCCGATCAACCGCAGCGCCCCTGCGAACGCCCGCCCTTCGGGCGTTGCGTCCATGATCTGCTGTCCTTGTTCGAGGTATTCACGCAACACCTCCCCCGTCGGCCGGACATCCTGCCGAAGATCAGCAACCACGTCCCGCTGCATGGCCTTGATCGACTCCGCCACGCGGGCAAAGTCTGCTGGCAGCTCCCGCGCCAAATGCAGAACGTTTTCCGTCTCCTCCACCAGCCGCTCATCATCGATCGACTCGACAGGGCCACCAGCCTCGAGCCGCCGCAACTCCTGTTGCCGTTCCTGGATCTCCCCTCTCAGACGGGCGATCCGCGCCGTCACATCCGGGTCGGCGTCCTGCGCCAGCCGCTCAACTGCTTCCAACAGCGTCCGGACCCGCGACTCCGACACCCGTGTCCGCGAACCTCCCACCCGGCCCGCAACTTCCAATGCGCCCACGCCGTGCGCAGACAGCCGATACACCTCGACCTCGTTGTCCAGCACCTGGCGCACGAGCCACCCAGCGTTCACCCACTGACGGCACAGATCACGCGCGCTGCCCACCGGCAACGGCAACTGGTCTTCCTCGCCGTATCCCACTGCCCGCAACTGGTTCAACGCATCGCTGATCTCCGCATGCGCGTCCGCCACGGCCACCGTGGAACGCTCGACCGTGAACACTGTCGCCAACATGGTCACCACAAACGGCGCATACGTCTGATGGAGCAAATCGAGCATCGGGGTCTTGAACGCCCGAAGAGCCCCCTGATACGCACCCTCTACGCCTGCAATACTCATCGGCGCCAGAGTACGTCGGGTGACCGACACACAAGCCAGAAATATAAGGCGCTCAGTACCTCTGAGCCACGGGATCCATAGCGGCTCCGCGCCCACCACCTCACGCAACGCTGAGTCCGTAGAGGGCGTCACGCCAGTAGCCATAGACATCGGTCGCGGAGTCGACATTACCCTGCAGGGGGCTGGTCAGACAGGGACCGGTCAACCGCACCGCGGGTCACTGGCTGAAGGCTTCACCGTCCTGCCTACATCCCGGCATCCACGACACGTCGATCGAGTGTCTTCTCGCCGAGATGACAGACAGAATCGCCCCCACCTCCAGATTGACCAGCCAACGTTGCGGATACTGGGCCTCGTCCAGACACCTCCCGGTCACCAGTCGAATACCAACACTCGCGCGGTCGTTGTGCAGCAATCATGAAACACCCACCAGCGCGACGACTTCCGGCCGGGCGTACACTTGATTGCCCGGATCTCCCGCTGCCACGCGGTAATCCAGAAATCATCTGCACCCTTGCGCAGCCCATCTACCGCGACATGAGTCCCTCGCACCACCCGCTGGCACCACAGATTTTCGGCGGCTTCGCCGTCACCGTGTAGGCCGACAAATGGAGCGTGCCCCTCGTCTTGGACGGTCACCATCTCAAGGCCGTCGACTCACGCCTGCAACGTGACCACCTGTACGAGCTGCGCCCGCGTCGTGTCCATGGCTCCGATCACCAAAACCTGTTCTGCCGCACATCCGTTCACACTCCATTTCCGCCGATCGAGTCCCTCCGGGGCACCTCGGCCGGCTCGGACAATCCACTCGACGTCGAGCCCTCCGCCGCAGTACGACGCCGGAGGGGGATGATTCGCTATGTGAGGGCCTGCGGACAATATGTCGGTGCCCTGGCCCGCAATGGTCATCGAGATCCCGAAGGAGCCCCGTGACGACCGTCCGCATATCCCTCCCAGAGCTGGAGCAATACCTCGGCAGAGCCGCTGACCTGCTACGCGGCAGCATCGATCAGGCCGATTTCAAGGCCTACATCTTTCCGCTGATGTTCTTCAAGCGGATCAGCGATGTGTATCTGGAGGAGTTCGCCGAGGCGCTGGAGGAGTCGGGAGGGGACCATGAGTTCGCCGCCTTCGCGGAGAATCACCGGTTCTCGATCCCGGAGGGCAGCCTGTGGGAGGACGTGCGCAGCCGCACCGAGAACATCGGCAATATGTTGCAGACGGCGTTCCGGGAGATCGAGAAGGCCAACCCGGAGACGCTCTACGGTATCTTCGGCGGCGCGAACTGGACCAACAAGGACAAACTGCCCAACCGCAAGCTCGCGGACCTGATCGAGCACTTCTCCACCAAGACGCTGTCCAATGCGGCAGTGCCGCCGGATGTCTTCGGCAACGCCTACGAGTACCTGATCAAACGGTTCGCCGACCAGTCGAACAAGAAGGCCGGCGAGTACTACACCCCACGTTCGGTGGTGGCTCTGCTGATCAACATCCTGAACCCGGTGGAAGGCGAGACGGTCTACGACCCGGCCTGCGGAACCGGCGGTATGTTGATCGAGGTCATCGAGCATGTGAAAGCTACCGGCGGTAGCCCGAAAACGCTGTGGGGCAGACTCTATGGTCAGGAAAAGGTGCTCACCACCTCAGCAATCGCTCGGATGAACCTACTGCTGCACGGCATCGAGGACTTCAAGATCATCCGCGAGGACACCCTGCGCGAACCCGCGTTCTTCTCCGGTAACCGGCTCGCCCGATTCGACTGTGTCGTGGCCAATCCGCCCTTCTCCCTGAAAAATTGGGGCGAAGGGGAGTGGGTCACCGATCGGTGGGGTCGCAACAACCTCGGTGGTACACCGCCGAAAGGGTACGCCGACTGGGCATGGGTGCAGCACATGCTAACCTCCGCAGCCTCCCGGACTGGGCGGGTGGCGGTCGTTCTGCCGCAGGGCGCACTGTTCCGCCAGGGCGCCGAGGCGGAGATCCGCACGCACATCCTCGAATCCGACGCGGTCGACGCCGTCATCGGCCTGGCACCGAAACTGTTCTACGGCACCGATCTTGCCGCTTGCGTACTTGTTCTGCGCCGCGGGAAGAAGCGCGAGGAGCAGAACAAGGTCCTGTTCATCAACGGTGAGACGCTGTTCAAGCGCGGACGCAACCAGAACACCCTTGAGCCCGAGCACGCCGAACAGATCCTTGGTGCATACGAAACCTTCAGCGATATCGACGGTCTCGCGCGCGTGGTCGACCTCGAGGAGATCGCCGCCAACGGGTACAACCTCAACATCCCGCTGTACTTCGCGCCCGCCGACACCAAGGAGAAGGTAACGTTGGACGAAGCATTGGCGAATCTCGAAGCAGCCCAGGCGAAAGCCGCGCAGACGCGTGCCGCCCTGGAATCCGAATTGGCGAAGTGGGGATTGGGGGCATCGGCATGACGGCACGTATCAGCCAGCGGGAACTGGAGTCGTACCTGTGGGGCGCGGCCATCGTGCTGCGCGGCCTCATCGACGCGGGCGATTACAAGCAGTACATTTTCCCGCTGGTCTTCCTCAAGCGAATCTCTGACGTCTACGACGAAGAGCATGCGGCCGCCGCGAAAATCTACGGCGACGACGAGCTCGCGGATCTTCCCGAAAACCACCGCTTCGCCATCCCTGACGGCTGCCACTGGAACGACATCCGTTTCGTGACAAGCAATATCGGCGCGAAGATCCTGTACGCCATGCGGGAGATCGAATCCGCGAACCCGGACACCCTGCCCGGCGTCTTCGGCGACGGCAACTGGGGCAACAAGAACCTCCTGCCCGACTCCACCCTGGCGGACCTGATAGAACACTTCTCCACCCGCACCCTGACCATCGCCAACCTCCCCGAAGACGAGCTCGGCAACGGGTACGAATACCTGATCAAGAAGTTCGCCGACGACTCCGGCCACACCGCCCAGGAGTTCTACACCAACCGCACCCTCGTCCACCTCATGACGATGATGCTGGAACCCCAACCGGGCGAATCGGTATACGACCCGACCTGCGGCACCGGGGGCATGCTCATCTCGACTGTCGCCGAGGTGAAGCGCCAGGGCAAGGAGTGGCGCAACCTGCATCTGTACGGCCAGGAACTCAACTACGGCACCTCAGCCATCGCGCGGATGAACCTGTTCCTGCATGGCGTGACGGATGGACATATCGCTCACGGAGATACGTTGTCGCAGCCAGCTTTTCACGACGCGTCAGGACGGTTGCAGACCTTCGATGTGGTCCTCGCCAACCCGCCGTATTCGATCAAAGCGTGGAATCGGACGGCATTCGCCAGCGACCCATACGGCCGGAAGCTCTGGGGGCTGCCGCCGCAAGGTCGTGCCGACTATGCGTTCTTTCAGCACATAGCAGCGAGCCTCGATCCCGAGACCGGCCGCGCCGCAATCCTTTTCCCGCACGGCGTACTGTTCCGGCGCGATGAAGCGGCCATGCGCGAAGCCCTCGTGAAGTCCGACCTCATCGAATCCATCCTCGGACTGAGTGAAGGATTGTTCTACAACTCGCCGATGCCTGCGACAGTGGTGGTTCTACGCACAAGCAAACCGTCGGAGCGTAAGAACAAGATCTTGTTCATCAACGCCGAAAAAGAGGTTTCACGAGAAATGGGGCAGTCCTTTCTTCGCGATTCTCATCAGAGCAAGATTCTCGATGCTTACCGAAGGTTCGAGGCGCAGGATAGTTTCACCGCCGTTGCGACACTGGACCAGATCGCTGCCAGCGGATACAGCCTTGAGATTTCGAGGTACGTTGATGCCGCCAAATCCAGTTCTCCAGAAGAACACGTCGACTTGCTGGAGGTTCTCAACCAATGGCGAACAGCTGCCGGCGCAGCTGACCGAGCGGTAACAGATGTTTTGACGGTACTTCGATCGGGGATTTCGGCGTGACGACTCTGAATCTCGATAAATCGAAGTGGAAGCGTGTAAGCCTCGGGGAGGTTGTCCGACACGTTACCGACCGCGTGGATGCTGAAACTTCCGGACTCGAGCGCTTCCTTGCCGGGGAGCACATCCCCAGCAATAGTCTATCGATTACCAATTGGGGAGTAGTCGGACGAGACCCGATCGGACCGATGTTCTACAAGCGGTTCAAGCCTGGGCACGTGCTATACGTTTCCCGTCGCACGTACCTTCGCAAAGTGGCAGTGCCGGACTTTATGGGTATCACCGGCGAGAAAACTTTCGTCCTTGAAGCGATCAACCCCGATATTCTTCTTCAAGAGTTTCTGCCCTTCGTGCTTTCAGCAGAGGTATTTCATTCTTATGCCATTAAGAACTCTCGAGGATCGGTCAACCCTTACCTTAATTGGGGCGAACTCGCCAGGTACGAGTTCGAACTTCCACCCCTGAATGAGCAGAGGCGTATCGCTGAACTGCTGTGGGCGACAGAGCGTCACAGCGTAAATCTAACTGAATCCGTAGCACAGATCGCGGCGGGCAAGTCTTTGTTCTTTGCTGAACTGATGGAATATGGAACTCGGGAGCGCGGATGGCCATCTGAGCCTGTGACTGCGGTCGTTACGTCTGGACCTACGAACGGAAAGTCGGCAACAGCCAACACCGAACAACTAGGTGTCCCAACTCTGAGTATAAGCGCAATTCGTGACGGCCACGTCCACGGGGGTGAATCTGTGAAGTGGATTGAGGTCGCCCCTCCTGCCGTCGCCGCATTCCAGCTTGAGCGCAATGATTTTCTAATTGTGCGCGGTAATGGGAATCGGACTTCAACTGGTCGAGGCGGGCTGGTCACCGACGGTTTGCCAGAGGGTTGTATTTACCCAGATCTCCTTATTCGCCTGAAATTCGACGAGTCGCGCGTGATGCCAGCATTCGCTTCCGAACAATGGAATAGCGCCAGTGTTCATACCGCGTTGCTCAGAAAGGCCAAGTCCACCAATGGTATATGGAAGATCAACGGCAAAGACATAAAGACGCATCGACTTGTCATACCGCCTGTTTCAGACCAGGTGGCGATACTCGAAAACCTAGCCACCTTTGACGCTGCGCTCCAATCTGCCCGTATGGAGTTAGCGGCTCTTGACGCGCTGCGTGCGCGTGCTCTCGATGAGGTTTCCGGAGTTAACTAATGGCCCAGTTCAACGAAGCCAACACCGTCCGCGACTTGATCCGAGACATCGTGGAATCGCCACACGTCCAATTCGTGCCCGGCTCCGAACTCCCGCGGCGCACTGATGAAGTGATGCTCGAGAGCCGGGTCAACGAGGCCCTGATCAACCTCAATCCCGAGGTCGACGACTCCAAGGCAGAGCAGGTGCTATACCACCTCCGCGCCATCCTCGTCTCCGCACGTAAGAGCGGGCATCCGGTGGTCGCCAATGAGGAGTTCATGGCGTGGCTGACCGGGCAGAAGTCGATGCCGTTCGGGCCGAACGGAGAGCATACGACGGTTCGGCTGATCAATTTCGACGACCCCGATGATGACTCGTCCAATCAGTGGATCATCTCGACTGAGGTCATCTTCAGGAAGGGGCGGGCCGAGAAGCGCTTCGATCTGGTGTTGTGGTGCAACGGTTTTCCGCTCGTCCTCGGCGAGGCGAAGTCGCCGACCCGATCGGCCTACACGTGGATCGACGGGGCTGCACAGGTCCATGGCGATTACGAACAGACGGTGCCGCAGTTCTTCGTCCCCAACGTGTTCTCCTTCGCGAGTGAAGGGAAGGACTTCCACTACGGCACCGTGGGAATGCCGATCGAACTGTGGGGGCCGTGGCGCGAGGAGGTGATCGACGAGGATGCTCCGGCCAGGTTCGGGCTGGTCGCGGTAAGGGAGGCGGCTGAGGGGGTATTGAAACCCGCTGCGGTACTAGACTTTCTGCAGTTCTTTACCCTCTACGCGACCGATAAGCAGCACCGCAAGATCAAGATCATCGCTCGGTTCCAGCAGTTCCAGGCGACCAATCTCATTGTCGAACGCGTGTTGCGTAGCACGATCAAGCAGGGCCTGATCTGGCATTTCCAGGGATCGGGAAAGTCGTTGCTGATGGTTTTCACCGCGCTCAAGTTGCGCGCGATGGCCGCATTGACCAATCCGACGATCCTGATCGTGGTCGACCGCATCGATCTCGACACCCAGATCACCGGGACCTTCAACGCAGCCGATGTGCCGGGCCTCGAATCGGCGGACTCCCGCGCCGACCTGCACACCATGCTGAGCGGAGGTGCCCGCCGGATTATCATCACCACGGTGCAAAAATTCGGTGAGGCGCCAGGTGTTCTGGACACTCGCCACAACATCATCGTGATGGTCGACGAGGCGCACCGGTCGCAGGAGGGCGACTACGGCCAGAAGATGCGCGAGGCGCTGCCGAACGCCTTCCTGTTCGGCCTGACCGGTACGCCGATCAACAAGCGCGACCGCAACACCTTTATGTGGTTCGGGTCGCCCGAGGATGAGGGCGGCTACCTGTCGCGCTATTCCTTCCACGACTCGATCCGTGACGGGGCGACGCTCCCACTGCATTTCGAGCCGCGACTGTCGGAGATCCACATCGATCAGGAGGATATCGACGCCGCCTTCGAGGAACTGGTCGCCGACCGTGGTCTGTCGGAGCAGGAGAAGATCACCCTCTCGCAGAAGGCGGCGTCGATCGAGGTGTTGATCAAGAGTCCGTCGCGAATCGCGAAGATCGCCGCCGATATCGCCGAGCACTTTCGCACGAAGGTCGAGCCGTCGGGATTCAAGGCGCAGGTGGTTGCCTACGACAAGGCGTGCTGCGTTGCCTACAAGGCCGAACTCGACAAATATCTGGGTCCGGATGCGTCGACGATCGTCATGTCGAAAGCCCGTGGCGACTCCAATGACTGGGCGCAATGGACGCCCACCGCAGACCAACTCGAGCAAATTCTCACTCGGTTCAACGATCCCGCCGATCCGCTGAAGATCATCATCGTCACCGCCAAGCTTCTCACCGGGTTCGACGCACCGATCCTGTACTGCCAGTATCTCGACCGGCCGCTGAAGGAGCACACACTGCTGCAGGCCATCACTCGCACCAACCGGGTGTATCCGCCTGCCAAGACACACGGTCTGATCGTCGACTACCTCGGTATTTTCGACGACGTCGCCAAATCGCTGGCCTTCGACGAGAAGGCGGTGGAGCGGGTCGTGTCGAATATCGAGGAATTGAAGAATGAGCTTGCGCCGGCCATCGCGACGGCACTGGCCTTCTTCCCGGCGGTCGATCGAACAGTCGGCGGGTACGAAGGTCTCGTCCAGGCTCAGTCCGCGATCGCGGACGATGACACCAAAGACGCGTTCGGCCGGGCTTACAGCATCGTCTCCCAGTTGTGGGAGGCACTGAGCCCCGATCCGATCCTTACTTCCTTCCGCGACGATTACCGTTGGCTCACAGATGTATACGAGTCGGTGCGGCCGTCCGACATCACCGGCCGTCTGGTGTGGCATGCGCTCGGGGCCAAAACCATCGATCTCATCAACGAGCATGTACGGGTCGAGATTCCGCAGAGCTCCGAGGAGATCGTGCTTGACGCGGCGACCATCGAAGATCTGATGCAGGGCAAAGGGCCCGATGTGCCGAGGGAGGAGATCGAGAAGCAGGTCACCGCACGTATCGCGCGTCACCTCACCAACCCGGTCTTCGTCGAACTTGGTCAGCGTCTCAACGCGCTGCGCGAAAAATACGCCGGGATCCAGCAATCCAGCCTCGAGTTTTTGCGTGATCTGCTGGAGTTGGCCCGCGACACGGTAGCGGCGGAAAAGGCTGCCGAGCAGGTCCCGCGCGAGGAGCAGGGGCAGGCAGCGCTGACCGAACTGTTCGAGGCGCTGGAAACCGACGAGACACCCATCATTGTCGGCAATGTGGTGAGCCGGATCGACGAAGTGGTGCGGGGTGTCCGCTTCGACGGCTGGCAGGACACGATCCAAGGCGACAAGCAGGTTCGTCAGGTACTGCGCCAAGCCCTGTACATACAGTTCAAGATTCGGGACAGCGGTGTGTTCGAGAAGGCACTCGGTTACGTTCGCGAATACTACTGACGGTGTGTTCCAGCGTATTGGATAAACATGGAGGAGAGGAGGAGAGCACGTACACCCGGCGACCCGTTCCCAATGTAAATGAATGGGAATAATCTGTCTTCGTGCCGTCTGGGATCATTTTGTGCCGCATTCTGCAGGGTGAAGGTGAAGTCACCCGGCGGCAGTCCGCGCGGCACCCGAGTCACGTCAGCACCCGAGCCGGTGGGAATGGTGATGGCAGTCATGCTCCTATCCGGTGCTGGGTGAGGTGAGCCATGACCACCTGGTTCGCTTGCCAGCCGTCAGGGAATTTCGCCGGCACCGAGAGGTGGATCGGCTCGGTTGACGGGTGGCTGTCCAGTAGGTCGGTGATTCCTGCTCGGCCAACGACGATGCAGGCCTGGCGATGCCGAGAGGTCAAAACGCACAACCGGCCGGACTCGAGGTGGAATGAGGTCGCATCACGTCTGCCTGACAGCGGGTGCATCACGATGACGACCTCGTACTCGCGCCCCTGAAGCCGGTTGGCGTTGTCGACGGTGATCTCTCGGGCAGCGGGGTTGTTGGATCGACTCAGCGCGGCTCGGATGAGGTCGGCTTGGTCGCGGTGCGCCACTCCGATCGCGATGTCGGTGGCCTGGAGCTCGCGACCGTCAGGCTCGCGTTCGCAGTATCCGGTGGCGCCACGGTCGAGCAATCTGGTGGCGAGCTGTGCCACGGATTGGACTGTCTCACCGTCTGTTCGGGGGACATGTCGGCGGGGAAGTTCATGGTAGGCCCAGCCTGTTGCAGCCGCCATCTCGAGTGTCTCGTCGAGTGCGCTGGAGCCGAAGCTCCTGGTTCGGAACTGTAGGGATCGTGTGCGTTCTGTCGTGCCGGAGGTGAATTCGACCCGTGGATAGAATGCTTCCTGGATCGTGGGCGAAGCGGACACTGGGAGGCGCCACGACACCGGCAGCGTGTGCACGGGAGTGTGTGGATTGTGCTGCAGCATGACGCTGACGCCGTTCTTGGTCGGGTCGTGCGGCAGGCCTGTCCACCGCTCTGTTTCCGCGATGGTGAACGGATCAAGCTGCCCGGGGTCGCCCACGAACAGTCCTCGATCGAACCGTTCGACAATCTGCAGGAGTTTGTCGGAGCGCATCTGGTACGCCTCATCCAGGATGGCCCAACCGAACTGGCCGTCGCGAACCACCGCCCACTTGGCGGACGTGCCGACGACGATTCGGCACGCGGACAGGGCAGCGAGGCTCGTATCGATGGTGCAGGCACCTGCAGTCTCGGGCGATGGCCGGTACTCGCCGCCGCTGAGTCTGCCGATCGGAATTCCTGGGTTTGCTCGAGCCAGACGAAGGATGAGGTCGTCGACCTGGTTGTTGGTCTGTGCCACGACCATCGGACGTTCGTTTCCGGCAACGAGCTCGCCCGCAGCGCGTACGACGAGCGTGCTCTTGCCGGCTCCGGGTGGTGAGTCAACCACGACTGCCCGGTGATCAGAGTTGGCTAGATCGGTCATGATTCGGTCCGTGACCGCTGCAGCCCGTGTAGCAGGATCGGCGTCGATCAGGTCCTCAGTCGTCATCGCCCCACTCCTCTGTGTTCGCTGTGATGGAATTCGAGATGTCGAGATCGGGAGCCGTCGTGTCGGTGTGTGTCCACAGCGCGGTCTCAGCAGATGGGAATTGGGGTATGGGTCGCCAGCCTGGATCCGGGAGGTAGGCGACGGTCTGGCCGACCTCGGGGACCGACCCGAACTTCGGTTTGGCAGGCGTGCCCATGCCGCCGACGACTTCGACGGTGACGAGGCTGAAGTCGGCGTTGAGTTCTGTTGTGATGATCTTGGCCTTGTGGCCGTCCGGCATGGTGGGGCTGATCAACTGGGTTTCATCTGTGAGTCGGGTGGGATCGAGAGTCCGGATGATGAAGCGAGGCCGCAAAATCCGACGATTGTTGTCGCTGATGACGACTCGGTTAGGTTCTGCAGCTTCAACGATTCCGGCGAACGCTTCGCCGATGCTTCGTCGGTCGGCGAGTACGAAGGGGTCGTCGAAGGCCTTGTCAGCTTCGAACTCTTCGATGGCCCGTTCATGTCGGCTGAGTCGTCTTGCAGCTCCTACTGCGCTGTCTCGTGCACGCTGGGGCAGGGCGGTACCAGCGTCCTGGTAGTCGGAGAAGGCCGTGAACGTTGCGCAGTCCGATTCGAAACGCTTTGCCGCGCTCGGCGCCTCGGGGACACTGCTCAGTTGAGCGACCGCGTCCCACATCGTTCGCCACGTTGGTTTGATCTGTTCGCCGATGAGGTCCTGAAGTTCCTGCCGCGCGGCGTTGATGGCATCCACATTTCCGGACTGCCGCGTGGTATCGAAGTTCCGGATCGCCGGCTGCAGCTGTCGATTATCGAATTCCGGAGACGTCGACGGTCCGGCGGGTGGGCAGATGACCGGGTTTTCGGCGTCGAGAAGGGCCTGCTCGACACTGACGTTCTGAGGTGGGGCGATCCAAGCCATGACGGAAGCCAGGTTTTGGTCCTCGAAGGTGCTCTGACCAGTGGCCCAGTGTTCAGTAAGAAGATCGGTGATGGCCAGTAGCATCGAGGTTCCGGCCTGCTCCGCGGAGTCGGTCAGGGCTGTAAGCCATGTGCCCAGCTCAGGCACGACCGCGGGTACTGGATAGTCGCCGGTTGTCTTGCGGAAGCGGCAGGTACGCCCCAGATCCTTCAGCGCCTGGATCCCACCACGGTTGGGCACCAGAATCTGCGGGGCGGTAACGAACTGAGATCGCGACCCGCCGCCTTTCGTGCGAATCTCGCGGCGGTTTGTGCGGAACCCGTTAATGTACTTCATCACGACGCTGCCGAATTCAGCAGCGAAGATGAAACGCTGATCAGGATTGCGGGGCTGACCGACGATGATCAGTCGTGCCGACCGCTTCGCGGATCCGACCATCACCGCGAGCGGTGACCCAGCCTCGCCGGCCATGACTAGCGGGATAACTACCAGTGGTTTGGCTGAAAGTCGTCGGTGGCGAAATTTCGTGATGGGCACTGCCCTCATCGATTCCATCGCTTCGAGGCGCGCCAGGGCCGAGACCTTGCTCATCGCCCGCCCCTCGTCGAGGTACCGCCGATGTCGACCAGTTCGGCGCGCAGTCGCGCCGCGTGTCGCAGCGCGACAGCTATCTCGACCTGTTCTTGGTTCGGCTCGAGTTTGCCGCGCGCGAGCCCCAATGCCATGGTCATGGTGTCAATGCCGCCCAAGGGCTCGGTGACCGCTGGTCCGAGGACATCGAGACTTCCGCAGGCCCGTGCCCGCGACCGGCAGAAGAAGGCCATTTCGCAATGGCTGAGGCAGTCCGGACGGTACGCGGCCGGCACGGAGTCGAGCGCTTCCAACAGTTCGGACTGCGGACGTTGAGGATGTCCGTCCTCGTCTTTGTCCAGGTCGAATGTCGTGCCTTCAGGCAGCAGATCGAGCTGGTTGCCGATGCGTTCGATTCGGTCGAGCTGTCGGGCGAGGTTCTTCACCTGGTTCCGCGCGTCGACAAATGCGCCGGTCGGTCGGTTGGTGAAGTTCTTCGGCCCGATGAGGACGATCTTGTCGGACACGACGTCGGGGTTGATGTCGGCAGCCGCGAGCATCGTGCGGAGCGCGAGGATGTAGGCGCATGCCTGGGTGGTCGCGGACTTCACCAGTGCGGGGTCAGCCTGTCCGTCGACGACCGGAAAGCTCTTGATCTCCACGACGTAGAACTTGTCGCCGAACTTGAACGCGACCAGGTCCGGCTCGAGGAATACGAACTGGCCGCCGACCTCCAAACGCAGTAGCGGATGGTCGTACAGGGTGCCATCTCCATCGCCCCGGGCAGCACCGACCAGCGCTTTTTCGGTCTCGCTGTGACGGACGGACGGTGTGCTGACCCCGCCGATGTCATTGAGATCCCGGTACCCGACCTGCGGAATGGGGAGGTCGAGGACGTCTCGGAGTACGCGCAGCAGTTCGGCGCATCCATTGGCCTTCACCATCTTCTCGAAGTTGTTCCCGCGGGTGATGGCGAAGATGGACTGGCCGAACTGAGTTCGGTACCCAGCATGTTCCGCGATGTCCTTCTTGTTGGAGCCGGAGGCGTCCAGGACCGACCGCAGGGTGCAGCGCGGATTGTTCTCGAGCGCGGCCAGTGACCGAGCGTTGAAGTTCAGACGGGTCGCGGACCCACGCAACGCGTCCAAACGGCTGTCAGGAGCTACCTTCACGGCAGTGTTGTTCCTTGAGGAGAAGGGGCAGAAGGGTCTATCAGGGTTGTTCCTGTGTCAGGAGTCGGCTTGCTCGAGCCGGGCCTGTCGCAGCGGTGCGCCGAACAGTTGCTGGTCGTCGTTCAGTTGCTTTCGTGCGCGTCGCGCGGACGCGGTTCTGGCCGCGTGATCGGCGTCTGAGTGAACTTCCAGTTCGGTGAGGGCCGCGTCGATCACCTGGTCCAGATCCTTGACGACGAGGCTCGCCTCCGGCGGCATCGCGTCGGGGATGTTGGTCGCGAACCGCCACAGCAAGCGCATCGCGGCGGGCGTGGGTTCCGAACCAGCTGTTCGCATCCCACGAATTGCCTCGGCGATTCGAATCGCGCCGGTAAGAAAGTTCACCCGCGGCGAGAGTGGGCCGACGATGCGTTGCTCGAGCGACCAGGTGCTGATCGTGAGCAATGCTCTGGCCGGCGACAGAAGCTCGTGGTTGAGTGCCGGGCACAGGTAGTAGGGGCGAGCGCCGGGAGCAGCACGGTAGGACCGCTCTTCGTCGCGGCGAAGACTCGACAGTTTGGCTGTCGTCAGGTCTCCAGGGAAGAACGCGTCGTGGACGTCGACGATGAGCTTCGGCGCGGCGGGTGTCTGGAGGAGCACCAACGCTCGCTGTACGTGCTCGCGAGCAGGTAGCGTCGTTGATGGGGGTTCGGCCGATGTCGGCTGGCCCGGCATGGTGGCCGACTGGGCCGGTTCGTCGGTCTCCAGCAGTGCATCCCACGCACGTTCTGTTCGGCGAAGTTGCGCTCGGAGTTCGCCGACCCGCTCCGTGTCGCCGGCGGCGGATGCATCGCGGATCGCGCGCCGCAGCTCGGCGATGCTCTTGTCCAACTCGTCCAGCGGGTTGCTCATAGCTTTGGAGACTACCAGAGTTCCAGACTTTTTCCCGACATTCTCCCGAGTGTGGTGTAGTCTCGGTGTCGCTCGACTCCACTCGACCGCGGCGGCGCATGGGATGCCCGCCCGTTACCTTCTTCGGAGAACCCCGTGACAGCACGCGTGTTCCACACCTCCGATTGGCATTTGGGGCGCCAAATCGGACGTCATCGACGCGACGCAGAGTTCGACGCCGTACTGAATGAGATCGGGAGTATCGCAGCTGATTTCGCTCCTGACTTGATCGTTCACAGCGGTGACCTATTCGACGGTCATCGACCCAGTTTGGACGACATGCGCCGTGCCGCGCTGGCACTTCGACGGCTTGGCGACATCGCACCCGTGGTAGTCGTCGCGGGCAACCACGACACCCGGCACGTGCTGTCGTTCCTGGAGTTCATGATCAGCGACCTGGGCGCCCGTACATGCACGGAATCCAGGGTGCGATTCGCGACCGACGCTCGTCCCGGCGGCCTGCTGGTCGCCGAGTATCCAGCAGCGCAAGGAGAATTGACGGTTCGGGTGGGTGGGCTGCCGTATCTGCACCCTAACCGGTTCGCCTACGACTTCTCTGACCCAGCGACGGCGACCGCGACCTACGCCGAACGGATGCGGGCCGTGCAGGCCGACGTCTACCGTTGCCTCGCTCGCGACCGTGGTCCTCGGGATGTGCTGGTGTACGCCGCGCACCTGTTCGTTGAGGGTGCGACGCCGTCGCATTCCGAGCGGAAGATCTCCATTGGGCCGGACTTCGCTTCGAGTGCAATGGGGCTGCCGGAGGTCGACTATGGCGCGCTCGGTCATATCCATAAGCCACAACGAATCGACGGGGTCGGCTTCAGCGCGCACTACGCGGGCAGTCCGCTTCAGATGGACTTCGGTGAGATAAGGGACACTAAGAGCGTGGTTCTCGCTGAGATCGCGCCTGGACGGGAACCTCGAATCGAGCTCGTGGCACTGGAGTCCGGCCGCCGCCTGGTGAGGCTCGCCGGAACGTTGGATCAGATTAGGGCGGATGCGAGTCGAGTCGGCGATGCGTGGGTGAAAGTCAGCGTCCATGCCGACAGCCCCGTACTCGGACTCTCGGAGACTCTCTCCGAGATGCTGCCCAAGGCGACGATCGTGGGGATCGACGAATGCCGGCCAGGGGCCGAAAAGCAGATCATGGACAGGACCACGACTGCCGACGACCTCCCCAGTGTCGAAGAGATCCTGCGCGAGTACCTAGCAGACGGTCGCGTGGCAGGGCGAGCGCTGGACCACGTCATGGCCACTCTCGCTGACATTCAAGCCGACCCTGATCCCGCCGATGGCACGCGCTGCTGCGAGATGAGCCTGCTGGCTGCCGCGATAGACGGCCATACCCCAGAGAACATCGACCGCGCCGGCGTCCTGACAACCGGACACACGACAGATTCGGAGGCACTGCGATGAAGCCGGTCACGCTCTCCATGAAAGGGTTCCGCAGCTACCCAGAATCCGCGACCATCGACTTCGCTGGCAAGGGCTTGACCGCGGTACTTGGTGACACTGGAGCCGGGAAGAGCAGTATTCTCGAAGGGGTCACCTTCGCGCTGTTCAACAAGAGTTCGTGGGACGGCCGAGAGACGAAGCCTCTCATCGCCGACAAGGCCAGCGTCGGCAGCGTGGAACTCACCTTCATCCACGGTGGCGTCCGCTGGCGGGTGCACCGCACAATTCATGCCACCAATCCCAATGCCGGGCGACACCACCTGAAGAACCTCGATACCGGCGAAGAAGTCGACGGCGCTACGGCGGTGACCAAGCGCATCGAAGGCATCCTGCAGCTGGGCTACGACACGTTCCTTCGAGTGGGACTGCTGCCACAAGGAAAGTTCGACCAGCTTTTGACCTCGAAGGCGAGCGAGCGCAAGAGGCACCTCCGTGAGCTGTTCGGGGCGGAATCGCTGGTGAAGGTCCAGGAAACCGCCCGGGACAGGGCGACGGACCTCGCAAAGCTTCTCGCAACAGCGACGGAGAAACGCAAGGGCATGTGGCCGGATCCGGCACAGACCGCAGCGGAATACGGCTCGAAGGCCTCGGTCGCTGAAGCATTGGCGGATCAACTGGACACGACCATCGGCACGATATCCGCACTGCAGGAGACGGTTTCGGCGGCTCGTGCGGCAGCAATCGCGGCTCGGACTGCCACCGACAACCTCGCCGAAGGGATTGTTCACGAGGCGATCCCCACCCTGGACAAGCTCGGACCGATCGCCGAGAGAATAGGGCAACAACGGGCATCGCTCGACGAGAGCGCTGCCGAGATCGACACTCGTGAGCAGAGTCTGGTCGATCAGATCCGACTGCGTGAACAGGCAGGTGAGGGCCTTAGTTCGTTGGGCAACGCCGAAGGGATCTTGGCGCGCCTCGTTGAGCGCGCTGAAGGCCATCGCCAGGAGCGGCGAAGCCTCGACGACCGCACGACGAGCCTGGCCGAGGAGTCCAGCCAAATCGCTGCCGATGAAGCCGAATTGAACAAGCGGAGCGAGAAGACTCAGCCACTCATCGACGCCGCCGACACGGCCGCCGCAGTCGGCGACGACGTGCGCAGCCGCGCCAACGAACTCCGAATGAAAGTCCGCGAGGCGCTCGAGGCGGCTTTCCATGTCGCCGAAACAACCAATGCGCGGCAGGAAGCCAACGACGAACTGGCAAGGGCCAATAAACTGTTCGCAGATCTCACGCAGGAACTCGTGGCCGCCAAGGACGCGGTCACCCTCGCGGAGGCGCGAAAAAGTGCACTGGAACTGCAGAATCGGGCCGCACTGATCGCCGCGGACATCCATCCCGGAGACGATTGCCCGGTCTGCCACCAGCAAGTACCGGATCCCTTCGAAGCGGGCGGGACCGCGACCTCGGACGAGATCCGCAAGGTCCAGACGGCGCTCGGCAAGGCCACGGCGCTGCGGGAGAAGATCAGCGACGACATCGCCGATGCCAAAGCCGCAGTCGCATCCGCTGAACGGACAGTCTCGATCAGTGCGAAGAAGCACCGTGACGCGGAGCTCGAAGCGCAACGATCCGCCGACGCGTCGTGCACGCAGCTCAATGAGTTCGCCGCCGCAGCCGGCGAAGTCGGTGGACACTTCGACGCAGCCGCATCCTGGGCGACGCTCACTGCCGCTCTTCAACTCGCCGTTCTGCCCAGCGACTCGGCACCGGACAAGACTGCGACAAACCCAATTATCGAGGCGATCGCCACATGTGAGACGGCGGTCGCAGCCGACGTCAACCTGCAGCGCGGCAGAGCGTCACAAGCCACCATCGGCATCGACGCCGACCGCAAGGCGCTAGTCGACCGACAGAAGGCCCATATTTCGCGTGTCGACGAGGTTCAACAAGCGGAGGCCCGTGAGAACGCGGCGGTCGCCCTGACCGCAGCCGAGATCAACGGCCTGCCCGTCGGTTCCCGCAACATGCTGCCGAGCGAAGTGATCGACATCACTGCTGAATCTGTTCACGAGGCAACCGCAGCAGTCGCCGCCTCGAAGGCTGAGATGGAGAGTCTGACCGAATCCCTCGAACGGGTACGCCGTGAGGCTGCTGATGTGCTCAACCAGCAGCGCCGACTGGACCAGGAAGCCAACCAACTTCTGGACAATCCGCTGTCGGACCTGCGCAATGCGCTGGGCAACTGGGCAAGAGCGTTAGGTCGCGCGGTTGACTATCTCGAGGATGGCGACTGCCTAATTCCGGATGCCCCAAAGGGCCGCGGGATAGGTGACGCACGTGAGTTCGTCGACAGACTGAACGACGCGACGGCTGCGGCCAACTCGAAGCTGACCGGTGCGAGCGCTGCTCACACTCTTGTAGCCAATAACGCCATCGCCAGTATCAAAGTCGAGGTGGAGAAACTGCCCGACATACCCGAGATCGCGGAGACGGTCGACTGGACCACGTCCCAGGCTGTTCGCCCGCTCATCGTCGCGATGGCGAATGCACGCAAGGATGCTGAACGGTTGCGTGCGGCACAAGGCGAGGCCACAGCGCAGGTACAGCAGGCAGCCGACCTCGACTTCGCGATCGCCGCCGGCCAGGCTCGCCACGCAGCCCTCGAAGTACTCAAGAAGGAATTGGTTGACGCAAAGTTCCTGGGCCACCTCACCACTCTGAACACCAAGACGCTCCTCGGAATCGCCAGTTCGCTGCTCGGGAAACTGACCGAGGACCAGTTCGGCTTCGCCCCCAACTGCGACATCGTCAGTCGCGGCAGTCAAGTAGCGCACAGCGCCAATCGACTGTCTGGAGGTGAGAAGTTCCTGGCCTCGTTGGCGTTGGCTCTCGCCCTGGCCGAACTGCATTCGCTCAGCGGGCCCCGACTCGGGTCTCTGTTCCTCGACGAGGGCTTCGCGACGCTGGACACTGAGGCATTGCATTCGGCTCTCGAAGTCTTGCGGGCTCAGACCGGTGAGGACCGCATGGTCATGGTGATCAGCCACCTGCACGCAGTCGCGGAAGCCGTCGACGATGTGCTGTGGGTCGAGCGGCCGACGGGCGGCAGCTCGACGGCACGGTGGCTCACCGTTGATGAGCGTGATGCGCTGATCAACGCCGACCTCGCCAGCGGCCTGCAGTCGCTGACGTAGCGCGCTGATCCCGCGGCGTACGGTCTTGGAGGGTTTCTAATCTGAAGTCGCCGAGGTGGCTCTGTCCGCCATCTGCGATGGCACATGTTCACGAACACCGACGGAGACACCCAACTGGCGGGTTCGATGTCCACGAATGTCGACAGCACCAAGCCTTGATCCGTCCTGCTCGTATAATGCAGCGCTGCAATCGTTTTCGAGCCAACGGCCGTCCTCGGGCCGTTGGGGTGCCGTCGACGTTCGCGAACAGCCGGGCGCATCGTTCGGTCCGATCGACGCTGGAATTCGTGAGCATGTGCCGTCCGAATTCGCGAACAAAGCCACCGAGGGTTGGCGACCTGCACTGCCCGGCCCTGTTGGAGCGAGGAACGCAACGGAACATTGTGCCGATGCAGGATCGCGCTGACGGTCGGCCTCCGATAGGGGTTGGCGTGCGTTGCTGCTAGTTTCACCCCTTAGCTCGCCGCCGCGGACGTAGGGGTCGTAGACACTGCCCGGCTCGCCCCTTGGCCCGACAGCCAACGCTCCGGCAAGAGCAGCGATCCGGGGCGGGGTGAAGAACTCGCTGCCGGATGCGCTCCTCTCGTGTGACAGCAGGTCGAGCAGATACCGGAACGAGTTGGTGCCCACGGTCGAGCAGATCTCGACTATCCGTTCGAGGTCAGCGATGTTGGCAGGTTCTACGCGCCGGAACGCCGTTTCCAATCCGGCGGGGATTGCGTGCTGGAGCATCAGCTCGTGGGTGAGGCGCTCGGGATTCTCCAGGAACTCGCCCGTGCTACCAGCGCGGTAGAATATTCTGTCCCTAATGCTGGCGGGGCTCTCGAAACGCAGCAGGAAAATCAAGCACAACAAGTACTCCAGATAGTCCGCGTGTGATCCATTGCCCCGGATCCTGGCGGCTTGGGGGCCAACGAGCTCATCGACGACCACCCGTCCGTCTTCTCTCTCGGTTGGTGTGGCCTGCTCCGGCTCCTTCGTTTCGATGTCGAGACCCGGGCGAGGACGCGGGCGCCGTAGGTGAACCGGGCGGGTTCGCCGTCCTGGAGTTCCTTGGCCGGGATCGGGCGCCTGCGAGCCATTTGATCGCTGCCGGGAGCCGCACATGGCGAGAGCCGGGTTCCGGCCGAGGGAAGTCGTCGTGCCGGGTCGACCACGTGGTAATCGTCGGCCGCCTGACGTCGGCCAAGTCGGCAAGTCGTGCGCGAGACGAACTCGTCAACGAACATGGTGTACTGCCCCTCCGCTCCGGGAACCGCGTCTCGGACCCCTGCGACCGTAGGCGGCCAACCACTAGAGGTGCAACAAGGGGGTTGTCAGACTCTGGCCATCGGCGGGTCGCGATGCGGAGGTGAGAGCAAGAGAGTCATCGAGTACTGGTGGTACTCGGCGGGGCGGATCGGTCAGGCAGAGGTGCTTCGTGCGTTGTCCTCCAGGCCGCAGTCCAGGTGGCTGAGCTGGCCTGCTGGTGGCGAGCCACACGCTAACGTCGCCTGGCTGGAGGCCGCGCTGAAAGCAACAGCGGAGCAGGGGCGGGCAGCGGTGCTGATGCCGGTATCGGCGGCGGCGTCATCGGATGAACATGAACAGTCGGTCCGCAAGGAGTTGGTGACCGGGGCGCGATGCGCGCGGTCATTCGCTTGTCGAGGGACCTGTTCCCGGTGTGGTCGGTGGATACGACGGTGTGGGTGCTGGAACATCCGCGCCGCCGAGGACCCTAACCGCGCATTGTCATGGTCGACGTATACCACGCCAGCCGCGAAGAGGCCAGGCTGGCAATCGAATTCGCCAATGCCATCCTCGAACGCCGCCTCGAGCTTTGGCTTAGTCGGCGCAGGCCGTGCAGCCCCTTGATTGTTTTCGTCAGTAGCTACCAGTCGTGGCGTAGTGGATAGTTCGAGCCGGGTGTCACCTATAGCTGTCGTCCACCTCTGGGCCGGATCGTCGCTCCGGCCTCCCGGAGCACTCTTGCCGTCCGCTTGGCCATGTGGTGCTCCGCCTTGATCTGAGTCATGGACGCGTCGGCTTCGTACTCTTCGGCCGCCCGTAATGGCGACCGCCACGGTGTTGACCCACGACACTTCCCGCTGCAGCGACGGCCAGTTGCGATCCTCAGCCGCCCCTGAGGGCGACCGCCACTGCCCGTAGTGCTCGGTGATCTCCACCATGTCCCAGTTGCGATCCTCGGCCGCCCTGAAGGCCCACCTCCTCGCGGATGGCATTCCACGCTTCGGCTTCGTAGGTGTTGCGATCCTCGGCCGCCCGTGAGGGCGACCGCCACATCCGCCACCAGTTGCCGGTGTCCAGGTGCTCGGGGTTGCGATCCTCGGTCGCCCGTGAGGGCGAGCGCCACGGTGCGTGAGCTGGGCGGATGTCGACTGGGGCCGCGCGCAGGCACTGCTTCGAGTGTGTCGAACTTGATAACTGCTGTTCGCCGGTTCGGAACCTCCCTGGGAATCTCTGTGCATTGGAGGTTTTTGCCTCCGACGCGCAAACCCGTGCGCGGGTCCTGCCGATCCGTCGCTGGTATCGGTCTTTTCGGTTGGTCGGAGTCATTATGCACGTCACGATCCCGGACACGAGCAGGACGGTCAGTGGGATCGCCGTCTCGGCGTCGACTTCCTTCGCGCTCATGATCAGCGCCGCGAGGGTGAAGATCGTTCGATGTAGTTCGGGAACGGGGGCGAAAGCATGCTGCTGTCCCTAATCCTGTGATGCGCCACGGGTTGTCGGCCCCTTGGCGTACGGTCGCTGCCTGTGCCGAATTTGCTCTGGATATGAGGGGGAGGTTTGTCGTCGGGTTTGTGGGCGCACAGCGAGAATACGGCGGGGATTCGTCACGATCTGGTCGATCATTCACGAGGCACTGCCGCGCTGGCGGCGCAGTTCGCCAGGGTGTTCGGGGCCGCGCAGGTTGCGGAGTATGTCGGCTTAGTCCATGACACGGGTAAAGGCGGCTGTTCGTGGCAGGCGGGGCTGCTGCGGGCCGGAACCTGTGGTGGGCGCGTGGTCGATGGGCAGGGCCGGAGTATTGACCATAAACTTGCCGGGACCTGGTTGGCGGCGAAAGAGGCCGGGCTGGGTCTGTTTTCGATGGCGGTTCTCGGTCATCACGGTGGGTTGAGCGATCGACCGGCACTGGCGAAGGCGCTTGGGCGTGCCGAGGGGCCGGACCGGGTCGCGGTGCAGGAGGCGGTCGCTCGGGTGGTGGCGGTGATGCCGGAGATCTTCCCGGATCCATTGCCGGAGATCCCGGTGTGGGCGCTGCCACCGGCGGATCGGTGTGTGGTGGAGTTGCTGCTGCGGATGGTTTTCAGCGCTGTGGTTGATGCCGACTTCCTCGACACAGAGCGGCATTTCACCGGGCAACGGCGACTGTCGCCGCGTCGGCTGTCGGAGTTGGCGGAAGTGTATGAACGGAACCGTCTCGAGTATCTGGCTGGCCGCCCGGCCCGTTCGGATGGTGGGGCAGCGGGGGTGGACGCTATCCGTAGCGAGGTGTACGAGCAGGCTGTTGCTGCGGCGTCGCAGCCGATCGGGGTTTTCCCGTTTCCCGCTCCGACGGGTGCTGGGAAGACGATCGCGGCGGGTGGTTTCGCGGTGCATCACGCTGTCCGGCACGGTTTGGCACGGGTGATTGTAGCGGTGCCGTTCCTGTCGATCACCGAGCAGAACGCGGAGGTGTATCGGCGGTTGTTCGGGGATGAGCATGTGCTCGAGCATCACAGTGGCCTCGATGTGGACGGGCTCGGTCCGGCGGGGCGTTGGCAGCGGTTGGCGGCGGAGAATTGGGATGCGCCGGTAGTGGTGACGACGACGGTCCAGTTGTTCGAGTCGCTGTTCAGCCGTAAGCCGTCGGCGATGCGGAAGCTGCACCGGCTGGCGGGTTCGGTGATCGTGCTGGATGAGGTGCAGTCGCTGCCGGATTCGTTGTTGCTGCCGATCCTGTCGGTGCTGCGGCATCTGAGCGAGCACTTCGGTACGACGGTGTTGCTGGCCTCGGCGACCCAGCCGGAGTTCTTCAGCTTGGAGATCTTCCGGGACGTCGAGCGACGCAATGTCATTGCGCGACCGCAGCCGTTATACGACCGGCTACGACGGGTCCGGTTCGAGTGGCGGTGCGATCCCAAGCCCACCCTCGAGCAGATCGCCGAGGACGCGGCAGGGCAGCGGCAGGTGCTGCTGATCGTCAATACGACCGCTGATGCCGCCGAACTACATCGGCTGATCGAATCCCACGACACGCAGGGGCCGGTGCTGCATCTGTCGACGCGGATGGCCGGTGCCCATCGCCGTGATGTGCTGGCGCAGATCAGCGCGCGCCTCGCCGCCGGGCAGCCGGTGGCGGTGGTCGCCACGCAGCTGGTCGAAGCGGGTGTCGATCTGGATTTCCCGGTGGTGTATCGGGCTTTCGCGACTGCGGAGGCGTTGTTGCAGGCCGCTGGGCGCTGCAACCGTAACGGGCTGCTCGACGAGGGCCGGGTGGTGGTCTTCGACCCGGTCGACGGCAGTGTGGAAGGCACGGCGATGGTGTACGGGCCTGCCCTGGATGTCACACGATCGTTCTTCGGTCCGGGGCGGGACCCGGATCGGCTGGAGCTGCTGCGCGACTACTACACCACCCGGTATGCGGTGAAGAACATCGACAACACCGGCGTCGGGGCCACGATCCAGCAGTTGCGGGCGTCCTTCGACTTCCCGAAAGTCGCCGAGACGTTCCGCATGATCGACGAACACACCGTCCCGGTGCTGGTCGGCTACGGCGACGACACCGAACGAGAACAGTTGCGGACAGCTCTGGCCGGTCCGGGCAGGGTCGAGCCGTGGGTGTACCGGCGACTACAGCCCTACCTCGCCGCGCTACCCAAGCGACTAGCTGCGCGAGCCGCGGCCGAGGGCCTGGCCACGGTACTGGTCGGCGACCCGGCAAGACCCGGCAGCGGCCGCCTGTATGAGTGGTGCGGCGAGTACGGCGCCCGCGGAATCGAATTCAGCTACCCCAACCCGGAGGACTACGTCTGGTGAACAACACCCATCCGCGCTATCCGAACCCCCCGCTCGTAGTCGAGGTCAGTGGCGAGTACGCCTGCTTCACCCGCCCGGAGATGAAATCCGAACGCTTCAGCTACGAAGTAATGACCCCGTCGGCCGCCCGGGGAATCCTGGACGCCATCTTCTGGAAACCTGAATTCGACTACATCATCGTCAAGATAGAGGTCCTCAAACCGATCCGCTGGTTCTCCATCCGCCGCAACGAGGTCAAATCGACTGTTTCCGATGATTGGGTCCGTCGCGCGATGGCCGATGCCGGCCTGCACTACGACGTCGAGGACGACCGCGATCAACGCAACACCGTCGGACTGCGCGATGTCGCCTACCGCATCCACGCACAGATCAAGCTCCGGCCACACGCCACAGCGACAGAGGTGGCCTACCGGGAGCAGTTCCGCCGCCGCGTCGACAAGGGCGCTTGCTACTCCCAGCCGTACCTCGGTACCCGCGAATTCTCGGCCCGCTTCGGCAAAGCTACCGCAGCCGAACCCATTTCGGACTGCCGCGACAAGGACAAAGAACTCGGGATAATGCTGCACAGCATCCACTACGACGAGCACGGAGGCGAAACCTACAGTTGGTTTCCCGCCAAGCTGACCAACGGGGTCCTGCGCGTCCCGCCCAACGGCACCCGACTTCCCTCGGCCGGTCCGGCCAAACGCGGGAGGCGAACCGATGCTGATTGACCGACTCGTCAAAAGCCGCACCACCGATGACAGCGTGCCCCGCTACTACCGGATCAGGACGGTGCGGTGGTCGGTCGTGCTCGATGATGCCGGGAATCCGAGTCTGATCGACCGCGCCGACGCCGAGCACAAGGCCGGATCACCTTTGGCGACACCGTATCTGACACGCACCAGCGGTATCGCGGCGATGCTGCTGGTCGACACCCTCGAATACGCCTTCGCTCTCGCCAAGAAGGACGATGACAAGGCCCGCTGCGACTCCGGCCGGCGTCACGACGCCTACCTCGCCATGCTACGGGAGTACCAGGAGTCCAGCGGTGACCCCGTCGCGCAGAAGTTGTGTGAATTCTTCACTGGTGGAAGGTATCTCGATGTTCTGGCCGATTTGAGGCTGCGGGAGGCCAAGTCGTCGGATCTGGTCATGTTCCTCGTCGCGGGTGAGCTGGTGCACCTGCGGGAGTCGGCGACCAAGTTGTGGGCAGCAGTGGCACGAATCCGCAAGAGCTCTGGCGGCGAGGGGTTCTGCTTGTCGTGTATGAACCTAGGGCCGCTGTTGAAGACGGTTCCGGAGATGGTCAAAGGCAGCCTGATCCCTGTGGGTGTCGACGCGTCGGGGCGGCCCAAACGCGGCAGGGACGCGGCGCTGGTGTCGGTCAACACCTCCGCCCAAGGGCGGATGGGAACCTTACAGCTGGCCAACACCCCGCTGTGCGAGGACTGCGGAGGCCAGGCCATGGCTGCGCTGAACAGTCTGCTGTCGGACCCACAGCGTCACCGCCGCGGCGAGGACACCGTGCTGACCTGGTGGCTGCGCGACCCCGCCGTCGAATTCGACGTCCGTATCATCGACGCACCCCACCCTGGGCAGGTCGCGGCACTGCGCCGGGAAGTGTGGAAAGGGGAGTCGGGCACCGTCGTCGAGGGCACCGACTTCTACGCCATCACTCTGTCGGCGAATCAAAGCCGCGTCGTAGTGCGGGACTGGATCGATGTCCCGGTTCTGGAAATCAAGAAACGCTTCCGGGATTGGTTCGACGACCACGGCACCACACAGCTCTGGGCAGATGGCGTTCACGAAGTCGGGCTGAAGCGGATGGTCCAGGCCACCGGTCGCTGGGACAAACGCCGTGGCTCCTACGTCGTCGGCAGCGCGGCCCGCGGCATCGAACGAGACCTGCTGCGCTGCGCGCTACACGGCGGTTCACCACCACCGCACCTGGTTGTGAGGCTGTTGCATCGCATCCGCAACGACCACCACGTCGACCTGCCCCGCGTCGCGATGCTGCGCCTGGCCCTCAACCGCCCCCCATACCTGAAAGAGAAAGTCATGCCAGGACTCGACGAAACCGCCACCGACCCCGCCTACGTGTGGGGCCGGATGTTCGCCGTCCTCGAATCCGTCCAACGGCGAGCGATCCCCGACATCAATGCGACCATCCGCGACCGCTACTTCGGGCTTGCCATGAGCCAGCCGGCCGCCACCATGCGGATGCTGCGTCTCAACGCCAACGGCCACCTCAAAAAACTCATCGGCAAAGAAGCCACCCGCCCCGCCGGGCGGGCCCTCGACACCCGTCTGGCCAAGATCTCCGAGCTACTCGGTTACGAAACCGCGCTGCCCGCACACCTCGACACCACAGCCCAGATCCGGTTCATCCTCGGCTACGACCACCAACGAGCCGCCGACATGACCGCTGCCCGCGCCGCCAAAGCAGCGAAAGACGCCAAAAACGCTGCCGTCGAGAACATAACAACCGTCGAAGACATAGCCGCGGAAGAAACCGCCGCCGAACTCACCGCCTGAGAGAGACCGACAAGGAGCTTTCGATCATGACCACGTCCCCGCATCTGGACCCCACCCGTAAACACGACTTCGTGTTCCTGTTCGACGTCACCGACGGCAACCCCAACGGCGACCCCGACGGTGGCGGTATCCCCCGAACCGACCCCGAAACCATGCAAGGTCTGGTCACCGACGTCGCGATCAAACGCAAAATCCGCAATATGGTCGGTCTGCTCGGCGAAGGCAAACCCGGCAACGCCATCTACGTCGAAGCCGGAGTATCACTCAACTCCCAACACGAACGAGCCTACAAAGAACTCGACCTGCCCGGCGACAAACCCTCCGAACCGGTCGCGAAGCGCTGGATGTGTGAAAACTTCTACGACGTCCGCATGTTCGGAGCCGTCATGACCACCGGCACGAAAACCGCGGGTCGTGTCCAGGGACCGCTGCAGCTGACCTTCTCTCGCAGCATCCATCCCGTCCTCGCCCAAGAACACGGCATTACCCGCGTCACCCGCACCAAAGAAGACGACACCAAACAAACCGAAATGGGCAGCAAACACACCGTTCCCTACGGCCTCTACCGTGGCATCGGACACTTCAGCGCCCCCCTGGCCACCCGCACCGGTGTCACCACCGACGACCTCGCCCTGCTCTGGCGCTGCATGACCCTGATGTTCGAACATGACCGCGCCTCCACCCGAGGCGAAATGGCCCTGCGTGGCCTCTACATCTTCACCCACCACGACGCCTACGGAACCGCACCCGCCCACACCCTCACCGACACCGTCCACATCACCCCCGACACCCGCCAAACCCCGACAACCCCCATCCGCAACTTTACCGACTACACCATCACCATCGACGAAGCCGCCATCCCCGACGGCGTCACACTCACCAGAATCGTCAGATAGCCCTGGCTACCCGCCGATGAACACACCGCAGGCGTTCCCACACTTAAGAACCCCCAGTGCACACGGATTCCCAAGGAGGTTCCGAACTGACGAACAGCAGTTATGGAAACCGAGGCGCCCCAAACAGACTCCGTCGCGGGGCCCGGTCGACGTTCGCCCAGTTCGCGCACCGTGGCGGTCGCCCTCACGGGCGGCCGAGGATCGCAACACCGACTGGTCGAGCTCCTCGCGGGCGACCATCTCGTGGCGGTCGCCCTCACGGGCGGCCGAGGATCGCAACACCACCACCGAGGACGTGCTCAGCCAGCTGACGAGGTGGCGGTCGCCCTCACGGGCGGCCGAGGATCGCAACTGCTCGGCAGTGCGTGTTGCCCCCAACGTCGCCGCTAGTGGCGGTCGCCCTCACGGGCGGCCGAGGATCGCAACGAGCCCCACCTGGACTTGCTGGACCGCATCAACGACGTGGCGGTCGCCCTCACCGGCGGCCGAGGATCGCAACTACGGCTCCCATGGCCCCACCTCCGAGATCGCCAGGGGTGGCGGTCGCCCTCACAGGCGGCCGAGGATCGCAACATTTCCGGGCACCGCGCGGTGCTGGTGCGCAGCGTGTGGCGGTCGCCCTCATAGGCGGCCGAGGATCGCAACCCGACCGGGCCGGGTCAGATCTGCGGGAACGTGGTGTGGCGGTCGTCCTCACGGGCGGCCGAGGATCGCAACATCTGCCGTCGGGTCATGTTTCCGCCGCTGAACACGTGGCGGTCAACCTTACGGGTGACCGTGGATCGCAACCACTTCGATGAAATGGACAACGCGCACCCTTCGATGCGTGGCGGTCGCTCTCACGGGTGATCGAGGATCGCAACGTCGGCGACTCGTTCGACTGCTCTGGGTTTGTGGCCGTGGCGGTCGCCTGACCGGTGACCGAGGATCGCAACGGCCATTCTCGTTGGTTCGCTGGGCGCGTGCCCACAGTGGCGGTCGGCCTCACGGGTGCCTGAGGATCGCAACCCGATGACCGCGGCCGCGATGTTCGGTGTCATCCCCGTGGCGCTCGCCCTTACCGCCTCGAGGCTGTTGGCTGCTGTCACTGTGACCGAGCCGGGACGGTGTCAGGGGTGATGGGCCGCCCGGCTTTCTGTCTGGAAAGGTGTCTGCGGGCAGGAATTAGACGAGCCCGGACGGTGATGGCGTCCGGGCTCGGTCTGTCGCGGCTGCGGTTACCGGTCGGCGACTCGGCGTAGGTATTCGCGGATCAGCTCGGCTAGCCGTCGGTCCAGTTCGTCCAGTGCACGCGCGGGCCGACGCGCGCCCAGTGTTGCCGCCGCGCTGTATTCGGTGCCCAGTACCGCCAGCGCACGGTCACGCGGATGACAGGGCGACGGGCACTGGTGGTGGACGCTGAGGGTGCGGATCGCCTCGTCGGGACTGAGGTCACCGGGATCGACCGCGCAATCGGTGCCGGTGATGTTGCTGTCCGGGGCGGCCAGCAGTGTGGGCCGGTGGGCGATCCTGCCCGCGTCGCGGCCACTGCGCCCTGGTAGGTCCTCGGGTCTCATCGGGTCGCTCCCCAGGTTCCGAGCGCGGCCCAGCAGCACCGCCAGCTCGCCTCGCCCGTGCCGGGGCTGGCGGCGTGGCCGGGTGTCCAGTCCTGGGCGACCGTCAGGCCGGGGCCGAGCAATTCCACCCCTGTCAGCATGGTCGTGACGTCGCGGGTTGTGCGGGGCCGCAGTGTGAGGTTGTGGGCGGTGTAGACGGCGGCTGCGCGCCGGGCGACGTCGGTGGCGGTGTCGGTGCAGATGTGGGTCACCGCCACGTACCCACTCGCCAGTGCGGTGACCAACTCGGCGATTAGCTGTCCGGGTGCGTCGAGTTGTTCGAGGACCAGCGACCCGAACACCAGCGCGATCGGTTCGCCGGGGTCGAGCCAGCCTGTCGGGGCGTGCGGGTGGCCGATGGCGGCCAAGATCGCGGCCGGGTCGCTCGGATCGGCCTGCGCGAATCGGGATTCGGTCTCGAGCAGGGCGCGCCCGTACGCAGACACGAGCGCGTCGTGATCGAGGTAAAGGACGTCGGCGGCTGGGTTGATCTCGCGTGCGACGGTGTGCACGTTGCGTTTGCGCGGATATCCGCACCCAATGACCGCGAACTGTGAGACCCCCGCCCGCGCCAGTTCCGCGACCGCGCGCCGCAAGAACATGTGCCCGGCGTGGACGCTGGCCCGGAATCCCGGCGCGCGACGGTCCAACAGCGCGGCGATGTCGCGGTCGCAGGCAAAGTTGTCCTTGCCGGATATCTGGTCGGGGTCGTAGGGGCGGTCGAGGTCGTAGGGCAGCAGAGCATCGAGGACGCGAGCGTGGGTCGGTCCTGACAGCTCGGCGTTGACCGCGCGCTCACGCGCCCGGATTTTGTCCGGGTCACAGGCCGGTTGGGTTGTCTGACCGCATGTGGGGCACGTCACCAGTTCGTCACCACCGACCGCATCCAGTCCAGGAACCCTTCGTAGTCGACCTGGGCCGATACTTGCATCGGGCGTCCGTACGGGTTGCGGTACAGGCGTGCGTCGTGGCCGATGCGGATCCGTTCGCTGGTGAAGGTCACGAACGGATAGCCGAGGGCGGCGGACAGGGGCAGTGGGTCGTGCATCCAGGAGCCGTCCTTGATAGCGAACCAGCGGTGGAAATGCGTGGACAGCCATCGCGCCCACTCCGGGGCGGAATCGGCGTTCAGGGCATCGACCAGCGCCCAGTCCTCGGTCACCCGGATCGCGGGATGGTTGGTGTGCTCGGACATCACCAACCTGGGGCGGGACAGTATCCGCAGGGCGAGGCCGGCTGAACTCATGTCGGTGTGGAAGTTGTGGGACGAGCGTTCGAGGTCGCGGTAGTGGTCGAGCCATCCGCCCATCTGGGTGACGACCACTTGCTCGGCGTACTCCGGTGCGGCGGTGAGCACAGCGGCCAGCTCGGCCATCGGACCGCAGCCCACCCACCGCACCGGGCCGTCAGCTGAGGCGATCATGTCGGTGAGGACATCGATCATCGCGTGGTGACGGTTCTCGCGTTCCTCGGGTGTCGGGCGTATGTAGTCGGGGATCTGTTGGCCGGGATCGGCCAGGAACCGGCGTTTGCCGCCCAGGTCGATGCCTTCGATGACCGGTACCTCGCTGCGGTCCAGCGAGTCCAGCACGCGGCGGGCGAACTGCGCGCGCAGGCCGCCGACCTCATCCGCGGTCACTACCACCAGCTGGCTCGGCGGCACCAGCCGCGCCGCGAGCACCAACGCCACGAAATCGTCCGGGTCATAGGCGATGTCGGTCGACAGCACCACCAGGCCACCGGTCGCGGGTTCGGATTCGGCGGTCCACAAGTCGGTCGAGGGGACATGGTCGGTCATATTCGGTTCTCCTTCATCGGGGTCAAACAGGTTGTGCTGTGGGGGTTGTGGCGACGCCGGTAGCCGGATCGTGACGGTGCGGCAGGGGTCACCGGCCAGCGGGAACCGGATCACGTTCGTCACCGTCCATCCGGTGGGGCGGCGATCAGGTCGACGCGGCGGGGTTCGGGGACTGGAGGCGCGCCGTGGGAGCGGCGGCGAGGCTGGCGGGCGCTGCCGGTCACCAAGTTCGTGACGAGCGCGTCGTAGAGGCGGCCGAGCACCATGAACGTGGGACCGAACGGGATCTGGCCGTGGCCGGGAGGCCATTTGTCGAACAGGGCCGCATACATCGTGATCTGGCCGAGCAGCTCGCCCACGGTGAGCGCGTCGGCATCGTCATCGACCAGCGTGACCAGCTCCGGGCGATTTCCCAGATGCCAGGTCACCTCGTCATCGATGGCACGCGCGAGCGCCACGGCCTTCTCGCGCACGGCTGCCTGATGGTCGGTGAAGCTCCAGTCCTCGACCGTGCGCAGGTCGATCCCCTCGAACTGGATGATCCACACCGTGAGGAACACGCGGGTGGCGTGCTCCAGCGATGATGTCGATTTCTCCACCCCCGTCCCACACCCGCAGTAGCCGATCCATACTCGGCAGCGGATCGGGGCGGTCACGAAGATCAGAATTCGCGGACACGGGGTTGCTCCCTTCATCAAATGGGTGGGCGGTGTCTGCACGGGCGACCTCGAACCGAAGCCGCGTGCAGGTAGGGGGAAGGTGGGAAGCCGAGCGGCGGGCTACACCGAGGTCGGGGTCATCGGTAAGCGGCGGGAACCGGCGAGGAGTTCTTCGACCAGGTCGGTGTAGGCGATGGCGAGGTCATCGACCACTTCCGCTGATTCGCAGAACACCTCTTCGGAAGCGCCCGCCAGCGCGGTATAGGTGTGGGCGGTCAACTGGGCGATGCGGTCGATGACCTGGCCCATCGTCTCGGTGTGTACCTGTGCGCCCGAGACCGGTTGCGGGATCAGCACCTGCACCCAGGTGTCGATGGTGTCCATCAACCGGGCGCGGTGAGTGTCGATCACCGCCAGCGCTTCCCACGCTGTCTGTTCACGCCGCTGATGCAGCACGGCCAGTTCGGCAGCCGCGCTCAGTACCGGGTCGTCGGCGGGCAGCGGGAAGCCACGGCAGGCCATGAGCAGTTCATCCTTGCCCGGCAGCACAGGTCTCATCAGCCACCGTCTCCGAGCGCGGGCAACCGCACCGACCGCTGAGTCAGCGCGTCGGCAAGATCGGTGTAGCCATCCACCAGTTCCGCCAGCCGATACCAGGCCGCGTGCACCTGCGGGTCGGATACATCCACAGTCATCAACAGGTGGTAGGCGCGCACCTGGCTGCGAGCGAGGCGGTCGATGACCGCGCCGAGAGTCTCGGTGTGCAACCGCGCCCCCGAATGCGGCACCGGCAGATGCATGGCCGCCCACGTGTCGACGGCGAGCACGAGTTCGTCACTGCCGCAGCGACATCCGCACACTAACCACGCCCGGTAGCCCCGATACAGCCTCCCGAACTCGGCGGCGAACCGTGTCAGCCGGTGGGCGTCGACGTGATGGCCACGGATGGCTGAGAGCAGCGATTCCCCCGAGGGCAGCACCCTCGCATCGTCGTCTGGGGTGAAGACCATCACTCACCTCCGCGTCCGCGACGACGGCGTGGGGCTGAGGAGGTCGCGGGCGCGGCACGCCACGGTGGTGCGCGACGGGATCGAGGTGGCGTTGACCGGCTCCGAGATCCAATGCCAGCCGGTCGGGTGATCGGTCATCGGCAACCAGATCCGTTGCCGAGCGTCGAGGACTCGCACCCCGTGCGCCTCGAGGCTCGCCACGGTCGGCGTCGACATTCCCGCACCCCAGGCCGGGCCGACCAGGAACACCCACTCCCGATCCGGGCGGGCATGGGTCAGGATCGGCACCGAGGCGAACTTGCCCGTGTCGAGCAGTGCCTTCCGCACCCGCCTACCCAGCGGCGCGGGCATCGCCACCGCGCCCAACGTCAGCGACGCGATCAGGAACACTCGATCGAACGCGCACGACACGATGAACCCACGCCTGCGGTAAACCTCGGCGACCTCCCGCGCACTGTGACATCTCTCGAACATCACCGCACCACCGCCCGAGCCTCGAACACATGCCATGCCGCCGCATCCAAGGCGGCATCCAGCTCCGCCAGCTCGAGGGCGGCAGCCTGGTGGCCTCGTGCAGCTCCCGCGCTGAACGCCGCGACCGCCGCAGCCGAGGCGGCGGCCTGCTCGCCGGTCACTGCGCTCGCCCCAATCGCGAGAGAGCCTGCGGGGCATTACCGTGCGCATACGCCTGCTGCCCGGAGCAATCCATCATGGCCACCCCGATGAGTTCGAGCACCGTCAAACCCAGCACAGCCGCGTACCCCCGCAGCGCGTCTAGCTCCCCTGCCACTCGCAGCGCGGCTCGCGCTTGCTCCTGCGACAGCGTCCGACCAGGTAGGAAGCCCACGACCCACAGCGCGGCCATCCGAGCCGGGATCTCCCCGATCGACTCCGTATGTACCGACACAGGCCGGGCATCCCCATCCGTGCCCGCAAGGTGCCTCCCATCCCGCCGACGGCGCAGTAGTCGATTGCCCACAGCGTCGTCGACGATCGTCACTAGCAGGTCGCGCGCCGAATCCAGAGCCGTCGCAACAGATTGCACCCGTTCGCCCGCGACGGCGCCACTCGCCAACACGCTGATCGCCAACCGATGTCGCTCCTGGCAGATCACCAAGTCGCTCGCCGGATCGAGGCTGTCCGTGGCTGTAACTTGCATCGGTCCAGCGAGTGCCGCCAGCAGCATCTCGCTCGACGGCAGCGGCTCGACCGGCGCCCATTCCGGCGTCACTCCGGCCGGATCGCTGCCGCTGATATCGGGCAGGTGGTCGTCCGGGGAGCCGCTACTGGGCAGTGTGGTCATCGTGGCTCACCGCGGCTTCGTCTCGGATGGCACCACCCGGCCGGCTTGAACGAGCGTGTCGAGGGCGGCGGCCTTGTGCGGGCAGCACCTCGCCCGGCAGGCAACGCGGTAGCGCATTACGGTGTGCGCCTGCGAGATCGTGAACGGCACTAGGGGCGCTTGATGCGCCGCCTGTCCGGTCATGGCGATCAGTTGATAGATAGCGAGGGAACTGGTGGGCATCGCGCAGTGCTTCTTTCCGGGTCCAAGGCGGCAAAAGTTCGGGTGGTACCCGGCACCGGGGGCTTTCGCCACCGGCCCGCCACCCTGGCCGCCGGTGCGCCGCGTGAGGGGTTTGCGGCGTCGGCCCGGTACCGGGTACCGCTTTTGACCCTGGCGCACATGCGGTTTCGGCCGTCACCGCGCGGTGATGGGGTAGTGTGGGCATTGCGTAGGTATTTGCCCAGGTCAGGCTCAAAAACATAGGCAAAGGCGATGGTACGAGCGCGACAGTGGACCGGCTTCGAAGCCGCCGCACTCCAAGAAGCCATGCGCAAGTCGATCCGTGAGTTCGCCGCACTGCTAGGTGTCGAGACCACCACGATCACGAACTGGCGCAGCGGGCTGAGCGCAGTCACGCCGCGATCTGGTACCCAAGCCATCCTGGATACGACCTACCAGCAGCGGGCGACACCCGAGGACCGCGACCGCTTCGAGCAGATCGTGGCTGAGGGGGAGGCGGTGTGGCGTGAGCGGCACAATCGTAGTCGCCGTTCGTTCGCCGGACCTGCCGTTCGCGCACCCTATGATGGGGAGGCATGGCCCCCAGAACATCAGGTGGATGATGTGCGTCGCGCTGAGTTTCTTCGCGGTCTGGTAGCCGTATCTGCCACGGCTGTAACCGACGATGTGGTCGCGATGGCCACCCGCTCAATCGACCACGCACCCGCACGCGTGGGTATGGATCACGTCAACCGCGTCCGTGACTGGGCCTTCTTGTTCCGTGCCGCGGACGACGCTGGCATGCACATCGGGGACGGCATGGTCGCGCAGCTCCGGGTGGCAGTGGACTACCTACGGGCGGATATGTCGGAGCCGGTACGCAGCGCCATGCACACGGTGGTGGGGACGTTCTTTCGGGTCGTCGGTTGGGCACAGTACGACCGCGGCGACCACGAGGCAGCCCGCACCAGCTTTCGCGCGGGGTGGCACTGCGCCGAGCAAGCTGACGAGTGGTGGCTGCGCGCGGCAGTCCTGACATGCTTGGCCCGTCAGGATATTTATCTCGGGAATGCCGACAACGCGCTGACGTTGCTTGGGCTGGCATCGGTTCGATCCGACCGGCTGTCGCTGCTGCGCCGCGCCGACATCGCGGCGGTGCAGGCACGAGCATTCGGCAAGCTCGGTAATGCGGTCGAGTGTATGCGGGCTGTCGACCAGGCCGAGCAGTTCTTTGCCGAAGCGCAGGCGCAGGACCATCCGGATACCGACCAGGAAGGCTTCAAGTCCTACTACACCGAGTCGCTGCTTCAGGGGGACACGGCGCAAGGACTGTTTGACCTCGCGTACCACCAAAATGCCGAAGTGCGAGGCGCGACCGCCAGGCTCCGGACAGCGCTCCACTTGTCCGATGAGCATGCCCGGTCACGTCAGCTCAGCCTGATCCGGCTGGCTGCCCTGGAGTTGCGCCACGGGGATGGCGATGAAGGATTGGCGCTTGGAATCCAGGCGGTCGAAAGCGCTGGCGGCACTAGCTCGGCGCGCGTCCTCGATGGCCTGAAGCTGGTGTACCGTGCCGCCAGCGCCGATCATCTGACATCTTCCGCTGGCGCCCAAAACCTTCGGCGCGAAATCGCCGATCTGCTCCACGCCTCATGACCTCAGGCCCTTACCGATAGGAGCTGCCGTGATCATCGCTTTCTCAGTCACGCCGATGGGGACCGGCGAGAGCGTCGGCGAAGGAGTTGCCGAGGCTGTCCGCGTGATTCGAGCGAGCGGACTGCCGAACGAAACGAACGCCCTCTTCACCACGATCGAGGGGGAATGGGACGAAGTCATGGCGGTGATCAAGCAGGCGATTGGCGCGGTCATGGCTGTCGCACCCCGATGCAGCATCGTGCTGAAGGGTGATATTCGGCCGGGCGTCACCGACGCTCTGACCGGCAAGGTGGTATCGGTGGAGCGGCACTTGGCGGCGAAAACCGGATCTCCCGCGTCACCGACGTCACGACCCGCAACAGCTAGGGACCATTCCTGATGCCCCACTGATCCGCACGCCTCGATGCGCCGACCGCGTAGTCAACGCTGCCTGGCTCCGCTAATCCGGAGGAGACACTCGGTGACCGCAGCACTGTTCGTGGGTCTGGCTACCCTCTACATCACGTACGCTGTTCACCACTATCCAGGTGAGGACACCAAAAGTCTAGCGCTAGAAGAGTTCCTGGGTGCTGGGGGGCCAGCCGCGAACGCCGCTGTCGCCTGCGCGATCGTGCAACCGAGCCCCGCGGCCGTCGCGTCCCGGTGCGGATTCCACTTCAGTCACTATGCCGTCGATGAGCGCGGTCCCCTGGGACTGGTATCTCAAGGATCTCTGCGGCCGTGAGACAGAGGCTTGCAGGGGCCATCAATAATGGATCTTCTGAAGGTCACACTCGTCGGTGCTGAAGCCAGCCCAATTGCCTGGGCGGCTGGGACAACGGAGGTTCACTCGTGGTCTGCTTGCCGATTGAACCGGAGAAGCGGAACGTCGAATAGGTCCGGGCGTGGGATGCGTCTCAGGTCGGGGGAGGTCACTTCTATAAGCATCATTTCGGTCAGGAACTGGACTGAGGCCTCGAGGAGATGGCTGGTGTGGCCGGCGGCGCTGAACTCCTTGAGGCCGACTGCAACGTGGATGTGCGGTCGGATGATGTCGTGGTCCGGATCGTAGGCGAGGGTGCCGCCGCCGTACGCCTCGACATTGGCGAGCTGGACCTTGGACCAAACCGGGGCTGCGGGGTTTTCGAGTTTCTCGCAGGTGCCGACGATGGAGACTTCGGAGAATCCGGCGATGAAGGACGGGATGAATCCCTGCTTGACGTTGTTGGAGCGGCAGAAGTCCTGCAGCGCAGGGAAGAAGTCGTCGCCGTGATCGAACACGACCAAAAACGTTCTGCCGATGGCGACTTCGGTGCTACGCATTGTCCGCACCCGCCATCTGTACGGCCCAGGGCCACAAGGCTGGATCGGCGTGGCCGCTGGCTACGGCGAAGGCCGACGCGATGGTGTCGCGGTCGGCTTGGTTGCATATCAGGGTGTGCAGCAGCAGGCGGGCCTTGACCGGGTCGAGGAACCCAGCGGAAATCAGGCCGCGAGCGAGCAGGTCGCGTTCGGAGCCTGAGAATCCGTAGGTCTCGGCCAGCACCGTTCCGCCGCACGTGCGGGACGCGAGAATTACCGGTTTGCGTTCGGCGATCGCGCCGAGGCGCGGAGCAACGTGGGCAGGTACATGTCCGCCTCCCACGGCGGCCACGACGATCCCGTCGACATGGTCGGCGACAGCGTCCAGGACGGTGCCGTCGTCGCCGAGCGCGGTGGACACCAGGGCTACGCGGACATCGTCGGTCGGCGGTGCGGGCAGACAAGTTCGGAAAGATAGGCGGTTAGCCAAGTGCACGCGGCCTTCTGAAACCCAGCCGAGCGGCCCACCGTCCGGCGATTCGAATGCGGCGCAGCGGGTGGTGTGGGTTTTGCGGACGCGGCGTGCGGCGTGGATTTCGTCGGCGAAGACGACCACACAGCCCAGTTTCCGCGCCTGTGGGGACGCGGCTACCTGGACTGCGGCGAGGAGGTTGGCCGGACCGTCAGCTCCAGCCATACTCGGGTTGCGCATCGCGCCGGTCACGACCACGGGCTCAGGCCGATTGTGAAGGAGGTCGAGGAGGTAGCTGGTCTCCTCGATGGTGTCGGTTCCCTGGGTCACGACGACGCCCGCGGCGTTCGGTAGTTCTGCGGCGACGGCCTCGTGGAGCGCGGCGATGTCGGCGAAGCTCAGCGAGGCCCCAGGGATCTGCCGGAACTGCACTACATCTAGTTTCACCCCAGCATCGTTCAGGCCCGGCACGGCGGCGACGAGCTGTTCGGCTGTGAGGCTGGGCGCGACTCCCCCCGAGCCGGTCGGCGTCATGGCGATCGTTCCACCGAGTCCGAACACGACGACTCGGCTGAGGCTTTCAGGGTTCGACACGCCAGCCAGACTATCCGCCCGCTACCGCCGCCATGCCCAGGAAGGCGCAGGCCCGTTCGAGTCCAGCCAGGGACAATAGGCGACTCCTCGGCCGGACCAGTCCAGCTATGCCTGTACCGGCCAGCCCGCGGCATCTGCGGGTGACCCAGTTCCAGTCGATATCGAGGTACTGGGCGAGGCGGTGCAGGCGCTGAAGGGGTTCCGGCGCGTCGATCGCTGAGTGAGCCGTGGCGTGCCCAATGACGTCGGCGAACTGACGGACGGTCGTTCGTTTGTCGGTGATGTCCACCAACCAGACGTCGTCGCTCCGCACCCAGTTGGCGAGTATGGCTGTCGCGCCAGGGTCCAAGACAAATCCGGGCGTGTCATCGAATAGCGGGTCCGGGCACACCACGACGCGAATGCGGAACGATTCCATCAACGCTGCGGCAAGGAGCAGCAGAATCCGCTCCGGCAGCATTGATCCGGATGGATCTGGCGAGACGTGGAAGGCGCGAATCGATGGGGTGCCAGATGCATGGCGCGCGGCTGTCTCTTGGAGATATTCGAGTTTGTGTGCGAACAGCAGCCAGGCACTTGCCTCTTCTCCGGTTCGTTCTGACGTCCAGTACAGCGGTGTCTGGCCGAGCCGGTCGGCATGGTGGAGAATGTGGCGGGCGCAGAAGTCGGAACCGAGCCACATTTGAGCTACCAGGGAAAGGGAGTCGTCCCGGCTGATCGCCGAAGCCGTGGCACCGTCATAGAGATGACGTACAGCAACCGCCGCGTCGAGTTCCGCATCGCTATCGAGCAGGCCCTCATCGAGGTTGCTGACGGCCCACAGCATTCCCAACGTGATCTCGTCGAGCTCGTATGCCCTCGGCAGCACCAGTTCCTGTTGTCGACTGGCCCTGGCGGAGAGCCCGAAGTACCGCGAAGACCCGTTGGTTTCCACGGCGGCGACCACGAGCCCGCTCCGGATGCGGGCATGATCGCGAACCCGCTGCGATCCGCCGTCAAGAAGAATGCGCTCCTGTTTACTGTCGGCAGGCAGAACGAGGGCCGGGATGGATGTACCAGTGAAGCGTTGGCCAGCTGGGGTTTCGATGGCGATCTGGCCCAACGGACGTCGCATCTTTCGCGCCCATGGAATCGCTGCGGCAGCGTATTTGGTGGTGAGCACGACATCTTCTGCCCGAGGCTGCGGGCGGTGCACTGACTCAACCAGAGCGCCCGCCGCGCCGAGGATGTCATCCAGCTGCCGGATCAGGTCATGGCTCGCCGTCCGCTGCCCCTTCTCGATCTTGCCGATCAGGTCGCCGCTGACATGCACGAGTCGGCCCAGGTTAGCGAGAGAATAGCCTCCGGCTTCCCGTCGTCGTCGCAACTCGGCTCCGAACCCGCCGCTCGCGGATAGTCCGTGCAGATGATCCGGCGCCCGCCCCACGACGTCGATTGTCGCAATCGCGACGGCGTGTCCGCTACTCGTTTGTCTCCTTCAAGTGCCTCCGAGGTGTCTACCGAGATCGAACCCCTGGGGCCGGTGCCATGCGGACAAGCGTGTTTGTCCGCACTGACAGCCCCGATTCGGCCAACGTCGGACATGGAAAGTGGCGATCCTGAAAGTCGTTGTGGCGAACCGTCACAACGAGTTGAACAGCGGGGAAGGAGGATCTCCATGGCCAAGGTCAAGCGACCCTGGCGTCGTCCGCAGTGGCGCGCCCGCAACGTCCGGACTCATTGCTGATCCGGTCGGACTGTCGGTGCCCGCCCGAGTCGTCGAAGGCGGGCACCGACCCAGAAAGACAAGCCGTTCCTGCTCGAAGGCGAGGCCGCCATGTCCGCAAAACTCGAAAGCACCAAGATCTCTCTTCACACCCACGCCGTGGCGCGAAAGACAAGCGCTGGCCTGACAATGCTGTTCGACAGAGCCAAGGGCGTGATGTACGAGCTGAACGAATCCGCGTCGGCCATCGTCGGTCTGCTGGCGGAAGGCCCCCAGGAATTCGGCGAAATCGTCGAAGCGCTAACCCTCGAATTCGACGCGGCGCCCGAAGAGATCGCCGCCGACGTCACCGCCTTCATCGCCGACTTCACCGATGCCGGGCTGCTGAAGCGGGGCGACGATGCAGCATGAGGCCGTGCTCGTCAGGCCCGACGACTTCCAGCTTCCCGATCATCCGCTTCCGATCCTGGTCCAGCTGGGTCTGACCTATCGATGCAACCTGAAATGCAGTCACTGCTACGCCCTGTACCGGCGCAACCGGGATGAGTTCACGCTCGCCGAGATCGAGCAGTTAGCACAGCAACTGCACAGCGAGGGCGCGGCAAGCCTGGTGTACTCGCACGGCGAGAACATGATCCGTCGGGATTTCCACGAGGCAGCAGCGGTCTTCCGGGACCTGGATTTCTACCAGACCCTGATGCTCAACGGCTTCTACGTCCGCCAGCCCGAGGACGCGGAGAAGCTCATCCGAGCAGGGATCAGTCGCGCGATGGTGTCGATCGACAGCACTGACCCCGCCGTGCACGATCGGGTCCGCGGCAAGGCCGGGGCGTTCGACGTCGCCGTCCGGGCTCTCCGGATGCTCAAGCAGGAAGGCATGGCAACGGTGGGTTTTTCGACCACCATCGACTCCCACAACTATGAGGATGTCGACCGCATCGTCGACTTCGCCCTAGACATCGGAGTCGACGCGATCAGTTTCATGCAGAACCGGTACAACCTGCACAGCGTCTTCGATCGCACCCTGTGGCCCCGTTACCAGCAAGTGTGTAAGCGGTTGTATCAGTCGATCCTCGATCACCGAGGCGTGCTGGACATCTACACCCACGACCCTTTCATGCTGACGCTGATTGACGACCGGCTGACTGACCAGGCGGCCCGCGAGTTGTTCATCGGATCGAATCTGTGCAATGTGGGGACCAGCATGGTGTCGATCGACCCGGTTGGTAACGTGTCCGGCTGCAACTTCATAGAAGAAGCCATCGGGAACGTTCGCGACGAGCCGTTCGCCGACATCTGGCAAAGGCTGGTCGACCGCTACTCCGACCGCCGGGAACCGCCGTCCGGACCATGCGGCTCCTGCTCGGCGCTCGGGCCGTGCATGGGCGGCTGTAAGGCGTTTCACTACAACGGCAAGTACGACGAGCGTTGCGGTGCACAGCGATTCGTGGACTCCAACCCTCACGGACTCGACACCGCGCAGCAGACCATTTCTGCGACCGCCCCGCAACGGGCTCCGGGGGTCTTCGTGGGCCTGCCTCGGCTACGCTTGGGAGCTGAGTGATGAAGATTCTGTTCGTCAATCCGCACTACACGCACGACCCGCATACGTTGCTGTTGCATCCCCCTCTCGGCTACGCCTACATGGCGCGCTCGCTGCGCAGGGCAGGACACGAAGTGGTGCACGTGGACCTGCCTTTCGAGGGCAACAACGTCGATGCGCTGATTGCAAGGCTCGACGACATCTACCCGGACCTGGTCGGCGTCACCTCCGTCGCTCAGAGCTACTTTCACGCGCTCGAGATCGCGCGAGCCGTTCGCAGCTGGCGGCCGACGACCCCGATTGTGTTCGGTGGCCCGCATGTCTCGTTCATCGGCACCGAATGCCTCTCCCGCCACGACTGCGTCGACTTCGTGCTGCTGTTCGACGCCGAGGACAGCATCGTCGACCTCGCTGACGCTCTTGGTTCCGGCGCCGGCACCTCGACGCTGGCGAAGGTACCCGGCCTGGTCTTCCGAGACGGACCCGGCGTCCGGACGACGGCGCCCGCGCCTCCGGAGATGGATCTCGACCGATACGGACGACCCGACCGCAGCATCTTCGACATGCGCAACTACCTCGACTACGACTACGAGACGGTCGTCATGACCGCCCGAGGATGCCCAAGTCGCTGCACCTTCTGCTCGACGACGATCGCTGGTCGTACGGCCCGGTGGAACAGCCCGACGCACGTCGCGGACGAGATGGAAACCGTCGCCGAGATGGGGTTCTCCTCGATCTTCTTCGGTGACGACACCTTCTCCGGCGACCCGCGCCGAGCAGTTGCGATCTGCGAGGAGATCACGGGGCGTGGCCTGACGATCCCGTGGACCAGCAACATGCGGGCACAGGACGCGCGCCCGCAAGTGCTCGACGCGATGATCGAGGCGGGCGCATATCGGGTGTTCGTCGGATTCGAGTCCGTTCAGGAACAGACACTGCGACTGGTGAAAAAGGGCACCTCGCCTGCGCGGCTGTACAAGACGGCTGCGCGGATCATGGCGGCGGGGCTGGAGCTGCATGCGTCATTCATTGTCGGTGCGCCAGGGGACACCCCCGAAACCCTGGCGGCCACCATGGATTTCATCCGGCTCGTGAATCCCACGGTCGCCACGTTCAACGTCATGGAGCCCCGCCCCGGCACGGACGTGTACGCAAATCCCGGACGGTACGGCATCACGATTCCCGACAAGTACTGGTACGAAACAACCAGTTGGCTCGACATGCCCGTCTGCCACAACGAAGCCATGTCCACCACGGACATTCGCGACTGGGTCAGCCGCTGCTACGACGAGTTCTGCTCTCCCGACTTCCGCGATACCGCCAATCTGCGACGCCTGGAACCGATCCGCAGCCAATGGGACCACGCGGCTGAGCAGGTGCAGAAACACCTTCCGTTCGTCGGGAGACCGGCATGAGCCTCCAAATCGGACTCGTCGGCGCCGGACTCGCGGCGCGCTCGCATGCCCTCGACATCGTGACCGACCCAACCATGAACCTCGCTGGCGTAGCCGCCGCTCGCCACAGTTCGGCGGCCGCAACAGCCGAGGACTTCGGCAGCACCGCGTATCACGATGTCGATTCGATGGTGCACGCTGGCGTGCTCGATGCCGTCGTGGTGGCGGTGCCGCCGCGAGCGGTGTTCGATGTACTCGAGGGGCTTCCCGCCACACTGCCATGCCTGGTCGAGAAGCCTGTCGCCGCGACCTCCAGCGAACTTCCCCGGCTGCGGCGTCTGGCCGGCGAACGACCGTACTGGGTCGCCCCGTTCAACCGACGCTATCAGCCGCACATCCGCGAGAGCGCCGAGCTGGTCGCACAGGGGGCAATCGGGTCACTGTGCCGAATCGAGGCTCGCTGGACGGGACCGTACGCAACGAGGTATGCCCACACAGCACCCACCTACAGGGCGTCCGCCGGCCCCCGGCACGGCGTACTGATCGACAACGGTAGCCACGCACTGGATGTCATTGCCATGTTCCTGCCCGCCGACGTTCCGGCCCCCACCCCCAACACGATCACGGCGGTCTTTGGCCGTAACGAACGCGGCGCGGACGTCGAAGCGGACCTCTGTTTCCGTGCTGGGGCCGTCGAGGTGCGCCTGGTGCTCGCCGACGCGGAGGAGGGGCCTGGCTGCGGAGACTGGCAGATCGCCCTCGAAGCGGACCAAGGTGCCGCCCTCCTGAACGAGAACGGCTGCACTTTCGACGCGCCAGAACCCACCGTGATCGCGCCCGAGCCCATGCTGCGCCCGGTCACTGACCTGCACCGGATCGCAGTAGGTGAGCCGCCGATGGGTTCCCGGCTGAGTGACGTCGAGCAGATCAGCGTGCTCGTGACCGCCGCCTATGACCACGCGGAGCGATCCACCTCCCGTTGGATCCGGCCACGAGGGAAGGCCCTCGGTCGGCTCAACGGCGCCTGCTGAACGGAGGAGAAAAGACAATGCGAATACTGCAATTCGAACTGGAGACGCGTCCGGTCGCTGCAGGCCGCTGCTTCATCGAGGACACGGTGGTCATCGCCGATGAACTTGTCGCCATCCGTGTAGATGACGTGCTCGATCCCGACTACGCCAGCTCCCTTGCCGACCATCTGGCTCGTGGAATCCACTACGAGCGCGACGAAATCGGCGACACGAAACGTGTAAGCCGTGCAATGCGTCTGGGCGACATGCCGGACAGTCCCATCGCAACGGCCGCCGCGCCCGATATGACTGCGCTCGATGCCCTCGACATGTTCGTTAGCCCGTGGTGGCTGGACCAGCTGAGCCGATGGCTCGGGCAACCTCTCGAGGTGCTGCGGCCCACGACGCCCTACCGTATGGATGTCGGTGACTACGTCGACCCGCACGATGATTGTCCAGCACCCGAGTACCGGCTCTCGGTCGTGTGCAATCTCACGGCGGACTGGACTTCAGGTGACGGCGGGGAAACCGTCGTCGGTCTGGTCGAAGAGGTCGTCGAATACGACGATCCGGACTGGTTCTTTCCCCTGAAGAAATGGACCCTGCGACCCGAAACACGGCAGTTGCGACCGCGATTCAACTCCGCGTTGCTTCTCCCGCTAGCACCCACACGAGCGCATGCTGTCCGGCCGGTCCAACACGGATCCCGCTTCTCGATCACCACGCTGTATGGAGGCATCGAGCGATGACACAACGGCTGATGACCGACGACGAACGCGAGCAATGGGCCGAACAGGGCTATCTGCACATCCGCGGCGCGCTCGCGCCTGCCGAAGTACAAACGCTTCACGCTGCGCTGCTCGACCTGCACAGCAGCGACGCTGCCGTCGATTTTGCCGATGTCTTCGACGCTGGCAACAATCGAGACCTGAGCATCGCGAATGCGCTGCGCTGGTGCCCAGAACTGGATCTGCTGCTCGATCACCCTGGGGTGTTCGGCCGGATTCTCGGGCTCATCGGCCCGTACGTGCAGGTGCTCGGCTCGGAGATCTTCTTCCGATACCCCGCACCCGAGCCTCTCGTGGCCTTCCATACCGACCAAGGCCCGTCGCTCATCCACGCCGCACCCAGCGTCAAGGAAGTGCAGATCAAAGCCCAGTTCTTCCTCACCGAACTCACCAGGCCCGATGCTGGGAACTTCACCGTCGCTCCTGGCTCCCACCAGGCGAACTTTCCGGGCAAGATCGCGTTCGAACAGGTTGCCGAGCCCAGACAGATCCTTGCGCATGCCGGTGACGTGGTGTTGTTCCCGCTCTCACTCGGTCATGGCGTCGCAGCCAACACCAGCGACACCACCCGCATTAGCGTGGTCCTGCGCTACGGCCAACTATTCTGCCGACCCGTCGACTATTGGATAACTCCCGACGTCGATATCCTCGATCGCCAAACGCCGCGCCGCCGCCGGCTACTGGGCGATTTCGGGGCGCGCAGCCGCCCCGGCGACGTCTACGGCGCGATCCCCGATCAACTGGAGCTGATCTACGGCGACGACTGGTCGGATACTGACCAAGCCCGAGCCGACTTCTGCCAGGCACAACAAAGCCTCCATGCCTACGAGACCCTCTAGTCACCGCTGGCGGACCGTTCCGCACGCGATTCCCCGCGCCAACCTCGCAGTCACAGGCCAACAGCTGCCTGAGCACGATGCCGCCGCCGAACACGTCGCCGACCGGACATGATCCCAGCCTGACTAACATGTCCAAGTACCTGCATGTCCATGTACCTGCCACCGGCCCCACTCTGGTGAGCCGGGCTACTCCCACCAACGCAGCGAAGGATGCCCTGTGAAAGTCGACAACAGTCCTGCCCGCGGAATGCGCGATCTGCTCCCCGCAGAGGTCGCCACGCGGGACCATGTGCTGTCGACCATCACAGAGATTTACCGCAGCTACGGCTATCAGCGCATCGAGACTCCCGCCCTGGAGGACATCACCCGCTTGCAGGGGGGCCAGGGCGGCGAGAACGAGAAGCTGATCTACCAGGTCCTGCGTCGCGGCCTGCCCCCCGAAGTCGAACCTCGCAGCATCGTCGCCGATCTGGTCGACCTCGGGCTGCGGTTCGACCTCACAGTGCCGCTGACCCGGTTCTACGGCAACAATCACGCTCAATTGCCCACCCCGTTCCGCGCCCTGCAAGTCGGCCCCGTCTGGCGTGCCGAACGGCCCCAGAAGGGCCGCTACCGCCAGTTCTACCAATGCGACATCGACATGATCGGCGAACCCGGCGTGCTGGCCGAAGCCGAGTTGATCGAAGCCACCACCAGCGCCCTGGCCGCCGTTGGCCTCGACAACGTGACCGTGCGGCTGTCCGACCGCCGGTTCCTCACCGCTGTCGCCGCAGACTCCGGCCTGCCCGAAGCCTGCTGGGACAAGTTCTTCATCGCCTTGGATAAGCTCGACAAGATCAGCTGGGACGGCGTCCGCGCCGAACTCGCCAAGTCAGAGATGCCCGGAGAGGCCGTGGCCGCAGCACTGGACAAGATCGCCGCGCTCCAGGACACCCCGACAGGCAAACTCCTTGACGTGTTGGCCGACGCGCTGCCAAGCGTGCCCCAGCAGTCCCTCGACGACTTCGCTGCCACCACCGCCAGCCTGGACCTCCTCGCGGAAGAACGTTCGCTCGCTTGGCAATTCGACCCCACCCTGGTGCGTGGCATGGGCTACTACACTGGCCAGATCTACGAGATCGCCCACCCCGAGTCGTCCAGCTCGGTCGCTGGTGGCGGACGCTATGACCAGCTGATCGGCCGATCCCTCGGTAAAGACGTACCCGCCTGCGGCTTCTCCATCGGATTCGAACGCATTGTGAACCTACTCGGCCACCAGGCTCGCCACGACGCCCTCGCGATCCTCGTCGAACCCGACGTCCCCGTTGCGGAGGCACTCTCGGCAGCGCGCGAGTTGCGGCACGATAGCCGCACGGTTGAAGTTGTCCGGCGTAGCGGCAAGCTCGGCGCTCAACTGAAGCGCCTGGAGGCGGCCTCTTTTGGATCGTTCGCGATTCTTCAACTGGTAGACGGCGCGGTCGTTCGTAGCGATGAGCGCGAACTGGAGACATCGACCCGTACCTCAAACGATCGACCACAGTAGTCGGTCCGAGTTTGCTCAAAGGGGGCAGGACCTACACCGAGGTCATTCGGAGCCCGAACTTTCGGGCTCGCGCGCCGGAAGTGGCTGCCGCTGCTTTGTTTCGTCGGCAGCTGCAACCGTCCGGCCTGTACCGCAGCCACCAGCTCGTTGAACGACTCCATGCACCAAGACAATTCGGCTGCATCCTGCTCGTGGCGTGCGAGATCGTCCTGCCTGAGCGCGTAGAGGAGGTATTTGCAATCCGGCCAGGGCGCCCTGCTCGGGCGACTGTTTGACTGACCATTTGATCGATCGCAGCAGGCGGCGAGCGTCGTGGACACCCACCGTCGCACGGGGCCGCCTTAGCGGGCGATGGCCGATGTGTCGTAGAGGCCGTAGGCGAGGAGGACATCGGGGCAGTCGGGGTAGTCGCTGATCTCGAGGCTGAGTGAGAGGGGCTGGTCGGTGCCGGGTGTACGAATGTGGATCGGTGTCGGGCGGGGGCGGTCGTAGGTGACTTGCATGGGTGTGGATTCCCAGACGCGGGGGAATTCGGGGGTGGTCCGCAGTTTCCGGAACAGGGATCGTGCGCGGGGGAGGTCGCGGTATCGACCGAGCGTTCCGCGCAGGATGGTGACGGTGTAGCGGGCCTCGTTGTCCCAGTTGTCGATGTGGTCGCGGGCGGCGGGGGAGAACATCCACTGGAAGTAGTTGTTGCCGGCCTCGGCGAGGCTGGGCACCATGCGGTGGAAGATTCGGTTGCCGTGCAGCACGGTTCGGAGGGGGTCGAGGTAGACGGCGAGGACCTGGCGGGTATCGAGGTGGTCGAGGTGGGCTTGGATGCCCAGGAGCATGAGGTGCTGACGTAGTTCCTCGGCGGGTGGCAGGTCGAGGGAGGGGTGCCACAGTTCGTGCAGGTGTCGTCGCTGTGAGGGGTCGAGGTCGAAGGCGTCGGCCAGTTTGGTGAAGATACGAGGGCCGGGGTAGGTCCGATCCCGGACGAGCTGGTGGAGGTAGGAGCTGCTGAAGCCGGCTTGTTGGGCGGCGGACTCGCGGGAGAGGTGATGGTGGTGGCGCAGCCATTCGAGCGAGTCGTGGAAGTCGGGCATCCCGTCGAGTGCCGGGGCTTTGCGCATTTCATCTTTCCCGTCTGTGCGGGGGTAGCGCGTGCGCGATTTCCCCGGCGTGCGAACGACGAGGCGTCTGCTCGGCGTCGTGGTGGCGGTTGGGGGGATTGCTTGTCATTCGGTACTCCTGTTCGGTGGTGAGGGGATTCGGGGCATGCCGTGTGGGGCGAGGGTCGGGTTCCTGGGTCTGTTGTATGGCACTCAGGATTCCTACTAAAAGGCGCTCAGCCTGCCGATCTGGCCAGCCGGGCGTTGGCAGTGGCGATGCCGGTTGCGTCGGCGTTCTCGATGCCTCCGGCTGTGCGCACGTGACCGGACCGCGAGGCCAGGACCGTGCGGGCCTTGTGCCCGTACGGCGCTCATCGGCGGCAACCGGCGCGTTTGTCGGCACGGCGATGCCGGTCGCATTCGTTGGCACGGTGAGCTGCGGTTCATCGGCATTTTCGTGTCGGCTAACACTGTCGGTCAGACCTGGTCCGGGGGTAGGGCTCGCGGTAGCACATGCAGAATCGGACGTCGTGGGAGCTCGAGGCGTAGCCGAGGTGGATGTGTACGGTGTACGGCTCGCCGGTGGTGGGGTCGCGCAGGTGGACGGGTTCCTCGGGGCGGCGGCCGTAAGCGACGGCGTCGCTGGTGTCCCACGCCTCGCGGAAGGTGGCCGCACCGCGCAGGTTGTGGAAGAGGGTGAGGGCGTGCGGGGTTTCGCGGTGGCGTCCGAGGGCGCCGCGCAGGGTCGCGACCAGGTAGGCGGCGGCGCTGTCCCAGTGCACGACGATGGGTTCGGCGGTGGGCGTGGTGGTGCCGGGGTGAAAGAACCACAAGGCGATGTTGTCGCGGAACTGTTGGATGCCGGGCAGGCCTGCAGTGAACCGTTCGTTGGCGAGGACCACATTCCACAGCGGATCGATGTAGGCGGCGGCGATCTCGCGGCGGTCGAGGTAGGTCAGTGTCGCCCGGTTCTCGGGAGTGTCGGTGCGGGTGCGTAGTTCCTCGATCGGCGGCAGAGCGACCGCGGGCCGGGCGAGGTCACGGATGTAGCGTTCCTGCGCGCGATCGAGGTCGTAGGCGGTGACGAGGTGATTCAAAACCACTGGCGAGCACGGGGCATCGCTGTTCTCGATCTTCTTGAGCATCTCCTTGCTGATGTGGAGGCGGTCGGCGGCGCGCGGGCGCGGGAGCTTGCGGCGCTCGCGGATCCGGCGTGCCCAGCAACCGAGGTCGGGTATCTCCGCACACGACGAACTGGTGCGGTCCTGCTGGCGGCGTCGTCGTGGATGGTGCGGGTTCGTCGTCCGGGTCATGTAAAGCCACTCCTACTACGGTCTTCCGTACTCCCTTCCGCTTGGGGTACGTTGAAAGGTTCACTCCCCCGAGTTGATTCGTTCCTACCAGAGGAAGATCATCTCGGCAAATATTATTCTCCGTGAGCTAGCTGATGATTAGCCGAAGGCTTCCGTGTGGCGGTCGCGGACTATTCGCTGCGCTCGCCCGCCGAGGGGGACACGCGTTCGGGAAGTTTCCCTACTGACACTCGCGTTACCCCTTTCACCCGTCGGTGCAGGTCACTATGTGCAGCCGGAGGGGTAATGGTTTTGCTAGCAGAATCCTTACCCCTCGAAGGGGTGGCGCGGCAGCGGTTTTCGGGGCTGTGATGGTGGTGCAACTGCACCTCCTTCGGTAAAGGAATAATTGTGGACCCATACACCATCCTGTCGCTGCTCGACGCAGGCGCATCACTGGTCTCGAATGTGCTCTCAGCCGCCTCGCAGGTATTGAACCTGGTCCTGCCGTTCATCTGATCGGCCGTACCGATCCCCTGATACGGGGAATACGGCAACGGGTCTCCCGGCTGCGGTCGGGCAGCCGGGGCGCCCGGCCTTTCTCGCGCGTTGTCACGCGCATTTACTGATCCTTTTCCTCTCCTTTCTCATTCGATCGAAAGGGTTATTTGTCGTGCCCGAAAACGGGAATGCATCCCTCGCATACGGGGGTCGGCTGCTGTGGGGTGGCCGTGTGTTGGCTGTCGGCGCTGTGCCGGTGGTGATGATGCTGGCCGCGCTGGAAGCCAGTGCGGTGACGCTGGATCCGATCGCCGACCAGCCCGGCGTCACCGCCCCGGTCCAGCCCGGGACCGCCGCCCCCGTCCCGCCCCCGCCACCGGATATACCGCCGCCCGAGCCTCCTGTGTACCTGCAGCAGCCCCCTGAGATCCGCAACGGTCCGGCCGCGCGCCCGGCGCCTCCACCCGCTCCCGCGCCCCCGATCCAAGTGATCGAATTGCACTCACCGGAACCGGTGCCTCCGGTCGCGCCGATCGAGCCGCCGCCGGACACGATCCGGATCGGCCAATGGCAGACACCCTCGCCGGACTGGGTGCCCCCGGAGGTCCGCGACACCATCAACGACGTCGCCGCGAACGCCGAGGCCCAGGCGGCGACGTTCCTGGACTCGGTCGGGATCCCGGCCGGGCGTTCGGACCGGGTGGCCGGTGCCACGATCGCCGGAGCCGGGGCCGGTGGCGCGATCGGCGGCGCGCTGGCGGGTGCACCGGCGGCGGCAGCGGGTGCGGTCGCGGGCGGGCTGGCCGGTGGCACGATCGGCGGTATCGCCGGTGCCGCACTGGGCACCGTGGTGACCGTGCCGGTCATCGGCACGATCACCTCCGGTGTGGCCGGTACCGCGCTGGGCGCGGCAGCGGGCGCTGTCGCGGGCGCGATCGTGGCCGGGCTTCCCGCCGCCGTGGTCGGCGCGCTGGCCGGTGGCACGGTGGGCGCGGGATTCGGTGCCGGAGTGGGGGTTGGCCAGCCGTGACCAGTCTCCGTCTCCTCACCGCCACCGTCCTGGCGGCCTGCACGAGCGCGCTGTGCACGCCTGGTTCCGGGACGGCGCAACCACCCGCGATCGGCGGGCCGGGCTGCCCCGTGCTGTGGGTCCTCGGGGTGCAGGGCACCGGCGAGTCCTCGCTGGGGGCCTCCGAGACCGCCGACACCGGGATGCTGGGCGCGTTGCTCGGCCCGGTGGTGGCCGCTGTCCCGGATTTGGTGCAGCGCACCTACATTCCGTACTCGGCCGCGTTCGGGGGCGCGGTAGGCACCGGTGGCGGCACGGCCCCGTACGCGGCCTCGGTCGGCGAGGGCCTGGCCGCGCTGACCGCGACCGCGGCGAGGATCGCCGCCGACTGCCCGGCCACGGCGCTCGCGGTGGTCGGGTTCTCCCAAGGCGCACAGGTGGTCTCGGAATTCGCCCGTGCTGTCGGCGCGGGCGAGGGACCCGTCCCGCCCGAGCGGGTGGCGGGTATCGCGCTGTACTCCGATCCCGACCGCGCCCCGGGCTCACCGGTGATCCCAGGCCGCCCCGGCCAACTCACTCCCGACCCGGCCCCGGGCACGTCCGGGGCGGCGGTGTCGGGGGTGGCGATCACCACCGCCCCGGCAGCCGGTGGCGGGATCGCCACCAGTTCGGGTGTCGAGTACGGGGCGTTGACCGGCCGGGTGACCGACGTCTGCGTCGAAGGCGACCTCAGCTGTGCGGCACCTGATCGCGCCGCTCTGTTGCGGGTGGCCGCGCAGGTCGCTGCCCAGGCGGATCTGCGTGATCCGGTAGCGGCGCTCGGCTCGCTCCAGGCGCTGCTGTCGGGTGTGCTCGGTGACGCCTGGACCACCGTGGTGAACAGCGACTTCCGAATCGAGCCCGGGATCGTCGATTACGTGCCCGCGGCGAGTTTGGCCGACCGGCTCACCGACGCCTCCGACCCCCGCACTCCACGACCGGGTGCGGATGAGACGGCTGCCGCAATGGCGCGGTGGGGGCAGATCACTGGGGTGGTGGCCTCCGACCCGGTCGGGCAGTTGCCGAAGCTGGCCGGGCAGTTGTCGGCTGCGTGGGGCCAGCTGGTCGGCGACAACGCCGATCTGACGAATCCGGGCGTGTGGCTTCGCTACGCCGACATCCACGGCAGCCACACCGGCTACGCCGCCGCCGGACAACTCGCCAGCGGCATCGCGTGGATGACCGCACTCGCCCACGACCTCGCCGGGAGCCACCAATGACCACCAGCACCAACGACTTCTACAACGTCACGACCCTCGACGGCTACCGCCCCGGAGACCTCGTGCGCACACGGCCGGTGTTCGTCGCGCAGCTGAGCGAGGCGCGGGGGGCGTGGCAGGTCATCTACGCCACGGCCAACGCCCGCTCCGAAACCATCGCGGCCTCGGGAATCGTGCTGATCCCCGAGACCATCGCAACCCCGGGCACGACCGCGATCCTGGTGTACTGCCCGGAGTTTCGCGGCCTGGGCGGTGTCTGCGCGCCGTCGCAACTGCTGGCGATCGGTGCCGAACCCGACACCACCGGTATCGAGGCCGCCCTCGCGCGAGGCTGGGTGGTGGCGATCCCGGACGGGGAGGGCCTGGGCATCACCGGAGGCGGCCCGCACACCTTCCTCGCCGCACGCGCCGGAGCCCGCAGCGTGCTGGACCTCGCGCGAGCGGTCTATCGGGGCGCGGACCTCGGGGTCGCGGTCGCGCCAGTGGTGGCCTGGGGATACGCCGACGGTGGCCGTGTCGCGGCGGTCGCGGGGGAGCTGCAGCCCTGGTACGCCCCCGAGATCGACCTGCGCGGCGTCGCGGCCGGAGCAGTCGCCTCCGACCTCGCGGTCCTGGCCCCGCTGGTCAGCCGGGGCACCCGCACCGGTCTCGCGGGGCTCGCGTTCGCCGGGCTGATCGGCCTGGCTCGCGCCTACGACCAACTGCCCCTGCGGCACGTGCTCAACGAGGACGGTCTCGTCGCTGCCGCCGAGGCCCGCCACCTCACCGTCGTCGAACTACTGGAACGCTTCCCGCAACCTCTCGCGCACTGGTGCCGCGAACCCGACCCGTGGAACGACCACTGGTGGCGTCGAGTCCTCGCCCTGGAGACCCTCGCACACGTGAAATCCGATGTACCCCTGCATCTCTACCACGGGGAACTCGATCTGATCGTGCCCGTCCGCGCTGGACGAAAGGCTTTGATTGCCTACCGGCAGCGCGGCACCCGTGTCGACTGGCGCGAGTACGACGGCGACCACCGCAGCACCGCACACTGCGCGATCTCCGACGTCCTGGCCCGGCTCACCGAGGACATCGCCAACGGCCCCGTGTCTCAGCCGATCTCGGCACCGGCCGAGGCCAGAAGTGAGCCGAGCACGTGATCCACCCCTGACCCTCCGGGAACCCTGCCCGCACCCCGCGACCCCCATTTTCTTCCTCGCGGGGTGCGGGTAGCCCGGAGACAACCCGATCCGAGGCGAGGCGAGATGAATGGCGAGGTACCCCCACACCCCAGATGATGACGAGGACGAAGCCTGGGTCGACCTACCTCAGGCTCTTCCGGACCTGCGGATCGTCGCCGATACCAGCTCCGGCCATGACGTCGACAAGCCCGACGAGTCGCCCCCTCCTGAGGAGTTCTGGCTCAGCCGGATACGCGCCACTCCTGCCACCCCCGACAGCGGCCGGGTACCCCGATGGCGGGTCGACATCGCCGAACGGCTTCCGCGCAGTGCCTGGGCCGCCCTGGCGGCCACTGTCGCCGTCCTGGCCGGTGTCCTGGTGGTCTCGACCGACGACACCGCCGACACCGGCCAGCAGCTACAGGCCACCGCCGCCCCGCCCAGCCCGACCACCACAGCGCAGGGCCCGTGCACCGGGCTCTCGGGTGAGGTGGTCACCGACCGCGCCGGTGACCCCACAACCCTCACGGGGGTGATCGCCTCCTTCGAAGCCGCGTACTACATCGACCGTGATGCGGCCAAAGCGATGCCGCTGCTCGCCCTCGAGACCGGGATCGTCTTCGACAGCCTCGCCGCGGGCATCGCCACCATCCCGCCCGGCACCCGGCACTGCGTGGCGATCACCCCGATCTCCCCGACGACCGCGAACGTCCATATCGCCGAGATTCGCCCGGACCGTACACGGATCGACTACCTCCAGCTGATCAACACCCGCCCCGCCGAAACCGGGGGCGCGTTGGTGATCTCCAACGTCCAGAAGCAGGGATAGGAACCCATCGATGAGGCCGCAGGCGCCGTACCTGATCGCCGTCGCCGGACTGAGCTCGCGCGCCGGGACAACCACGACCACCGTCGCGCTCGCCCACACCTGGCCCGGCCCCGAAACCGCGCTCATCGTGGAAGCCGACCCCGCAGGCGGCCAGCTCGCCGAAATGGTCGGCGCGGACCCGCATCTCGGCCTGGCAAGCCTCGCCCGCCGAAGCGCCGTCGGCCATCCCATCACCCCTGAGCTGCTGGCCCAGCACGTGCAGCATCTGCCCGGCGGGGAGGCGTTCCTGGCCGCGCCTCCCGAATACGACCCCGCCCATCCTGTCCCGGCCGCTGCGCTGCTGACCGATCCGAACCGGGGCTTGCGCGGGCTCGGCGCGACCGTGTTCGCCGATTGCGGTGTCCCCGAACCGGGCTCGCCCGCGCATCCGGTCATCGCCGCCGCCGACGCCGCCCTGTTCGTGGTGCGCGCCGAGCACATCGATCCCGAGCCCGCCGCCGAGCGGCTCCTGGATCTCACCCGGCGTCGACGCCCCCGGGGCATCGTGGTCATCGGCGGCAGCCGCGCCTACATCGACGCGATCGGGTTCCCGGTCGTGGGAGAGTTGCCCGCCTCCCGCGCCGGTGCCCGTGCCCTGCTGACTGGCCGCCGCACACGCCAGCACCTGATCCCGCCCGCTCGCGGCACCATCATCGACGTGGAGATCCAGCTGCGCCGCTACGAACACTCCGGCCAGTTCGACCCACCTCACGCGGCCCCTGCGGCCCGCCAGGACCGCCGCAGACGCCGCGGCGAGGACGGGCCGAGGATCTACAGCATCGACCCCGCCACCGTGCCCACCCCGCGTCCTCGCCTGCGTGCGCCTGTGGTGGTGGACGCCGGTGAGACCATCGCCGCACCGCCTTCTGAGCCTGTGCTCGCTGTCGAGGCCGAGGACGCCGGCCAGCTCGCGGAGGGCGACCTCACCGCGGCGCCTGAGCCGAGCTCACACCCCGAGACCGCCTCCACCGATACTGCGCCGGTGCCGACACCGGTAGGCGGCGCGCCCGCGCTGACGGTGCGGGTATTCGGGCCCACCCGGATCTTCTGGCACGACCCCGGCTCCGGGGAAAGCGTGGAGATCACCACACAGCTGCAGCCGCGTGCTCGCGAACTCGTGGCCGTGCTCGCCCTGCATCCCGAAGGGCTGCCACGACAGCAGCTCATCGAGCTGTTGTGGGGCCAGCGGCCCGGACATCGGGGCGGCAGCGCGCTGGCGAACACGTTGAGCCGCCTACGCGCCGCGCTCAGCACCGCCACCGGCGGGCAGATCACCGACGTACTCGCCGAAGATCGCACCCAGGTCCGGCTCTCGGGCCACCTCGGCGTCGACTACTGGGACTTCAACACGGCGGTAGCGCAACGCCGCCACGCCCGCAGCGACGCCGAGCAGACCGACGCCGCCCGCCGCATCGCGGCCCTGGCGACGAGCGAGCTGGCCAGCGACCTCACCGACACCTGGGTCCAATCCATTCGTGAGTCGGCGCGACGCACCTCGCTGAATGCCTTGAGCTGGCTGGCCACCCGCAACACCGACGACCCTCGCGCGACCCTGGGAATGCTCGAAACCACCGTCGAGAACGACCCGTACAACGAAGCAGTATGGCACGACCTCCTGCGCCTGCACGCCCGCCTCGGCGAAACCGCCGCACTCACCCGCACCTACAGCCTCCTGACCCGGAGACTCGCCGAAATCGGCCAGTCCCCGAGTCAGGAAACCCGACAGCTTCTCGAAACGCTCCGCCGTGCCCAAAAATGAGTCGAATGCGGTCGGATATTACCGCTCGCGTTGATTGTCGATTAGTGTAGAAATCAGTTTTTCCGGCCGTTTACGAAACAATCGTTCGTGCTTTCGTGTCATTCCGCTATTCTTCGATAATTGCTGGAGGGATCGGGTTTCCTGCACCGGGCACTCGTAGCTTTTCTCAAGGATGGAGTCCCTGTCGGCCTGAGTGGCTCGATGAAAAAATTTCCGTGCGATGTTCCATGGTGAGATTCGCTGCATGATTCGGTGCGCGGATTGGAACGACGCACCCCCGCGGCGCGAAACAGCAGGTCATCGGGGAAATATCCGGTCGGATATCGGCGGGGATTGTCTATACACAAAGATGTATAGACATGCTCGGGCGGTTTCTCACGGCCGGTTCGATGCGTCCTCTTGTGTCTGACTACCCGGTCGCCTGCCTCCTCCTCTCACCTCGTTCTCCTTTTTCTATTGATCATTATCTATCCATTCTTCCCGGGCTTTACTGGCCGAGGCGTGGCCTGGCTGTCGAGTGCATGTGCGCGCCGCGTTTCCATATTGCCTAGACGGATTCGCTGTTGTCCGGAAAAATTCCGGAAAATTGAGCCTTTCTCGGGGTTGTGAGGCTGTTCGAGGTCGAGCTAGCGTCGACCAGTTCCCGGAATTCGCCGGGAAATTCGCAGAAATCCGAATGGCGGCCACGCCGCACGTATGCCGAAAACCGGCGCGAATTCGGAACGGAATTGCAGGAGTCGCAATGCCCACCACACCCGCCACCGCCACCGCCACTATCGCTGCACCGGCCGCCGGTCGCCTGCCCAACGGCGAACTCCGCCGCATGGTTGCCGCCGCGCTGGCCGCCGACCCGGCCCGCGAACAGTCCCCGCGTGAGATTGCCAACGGGCTCGGCCGGTCGTCCGGCGCGGTCGGCAACGCGCTGGAATCGCTGACCGCCGCCGGGCACGCCGAACGCACCTCGGCGGCCCCGCGCCGCTACCGCGCCACCGCCACCACGGCCACCGCCGCCGCCCCGACCGCTGCCGCCCCGGCACCGGCCGCGCCTGCCATCCCGGCAGCCCCGGCCGCCAGTAAGGCGGCGAAACCGGCCCGCCGCCGCCCCAAGAAGAACAACACTCCCGCCGCCCCGGCCACTCCTGCCGCCCCGGCGGCACCGGCGCGCACCGGCAACACGGTGGCCCGGCCGAACGGGCAGGACTACCACGTGCGGAAGCTGGCTGGGCGCGCCGATGTCGATGTGTTGCAAACGATGCGCGCGGCCGAGGTGCCGGTGCTGCTGTACGGGCCGCCCGGAACCGGGAAGACCTCGCTCATCGAGGCCGCCTACGGGGACCTGCTGACCGTCCAGGGTGACGGGGACACCACGGTCGCCGATCTGGTCGGCGAGTACACCCAGAACCCGGATGGCACTTTCGTTTTCGTGCACGGCCCGCTGGTCCGGGCCATGCGTGAGGGCCGGGTGCTGTTCATTGATGACGCGACCCTCATCCCGCCGACTGTGCTGTCGGTGGTGTACCCGGCCATGGACGGCCGCAAGGAGATCGTGATCAAAGCCCACGGCGGCGAGGTGGTCAAAGCCGCGCCCGGGTTCTTCGTGGTGGCCGGGCACAACCCGGGGGTGCACGGGGCGATCCTGTCCGATGCGTTGGCGAGCCGGTTCGCGTTCCAGGTGCAGGTGGGCAGCGACTACGACCTCGCCGCCCAGCTCGGGGTGGAACGGCGGGCGGTGAAGGTGGCGCGGGAGCTGGCCGCCCGGCAGGAAAAGGGCGAGGTCGGGTGGGCGCCCCAGCTGCGCGAGCTGCTGGCGTTCCGCAAGATTGCCGCCGCCACCGACTCCGCCACGGCCGCCGCCAATTTGATCGGGGCCGCGCCCGAGGACGACCGGGCCATCGTGGCCGCCGTGGTGCGCAGCGTGTACGGCGCCAACCACGTCCCGCTGGCCCTCGGCCCTCGCATCTGACCACCCACCCCGCCTACGAAAGGTATTGCCCCCATGACCGGCCACGTGATCACCGCCCCCGCTACCCCGGGCACCGGCACCGCTTCCGCCCCGGCCGCCGGGGCGGGGGCGGCCCCCGCCGCGCCTGCCACCCCCGCCCCGGCGTCGGTGCCGGTGACCGGGGGATGGGCCACCCTTTCCGCTGCGATGACCGCCGAGGTTCCGCCGATCGCCGACCGTGACGATTTGACCGTGAGCATCGCCCCCGGTGCCGCGTTCGGGAACCCGGCGGTGTTCGTGCCGGGGCTCGCGGCCATCGAACTCGACGGTTCCCGCCTCAAGATCGACCCCGCCACCGCCCACCCCGAACGCAACAGCGACCGCAACCGCTACCCGGCGGTGTGGGGCGCGTTGGTGCACGAGTGCGCGCATGCCAAACATTCGGCGTGGAACCCGCCGCCGGTGGCGCACCCGGGGGTGGTCGAGGCCGCGATGCTGCTCGAGGAATCACGGATCGAGGCCGCCCAGGTCCGCCGCCGCCCCGACGACCGGCACTGGTTGCGCGCCAGCACCACCGAGATCGTGATCGGGGACAACGGCGGCGCGATCGCCGCCGCCCAGATCCCCCCAACCCGCTACAACGCGGCCCGCAACGCCGCGCTCATCCTGGCCCGCCTCGACGGCGGCATCCTGGAGGCGGCCGAGGTCGCGCCCGCCGCCACCGCGATCGAGGCCATCCTCGGCACCGACACCCTCGACCAGTTGCGCGCCATCTGGCGCGAGGCCCACACCGTGGCCGACACCGACGCCGCCGCCATGCTCGAGCTCGGGCAACGCTGGCTCGATATCGTCGGCCCCGACCCCCACACCGATCCGGTGCCGTCCTCGCCGCTGGGGGCCGCGATCGGCGACACCGTGACCAACATAGGCAACGCGGTCGCCGCCTCGCCGGTGGACCCCGACCCGGCTGAGGTCGCCGCCGCCGCGCGGAAGGCTGCCGAACGCGCCGCGAAAGACGCTGCAAGGCAAGCGCGGACGGTGTTCGGTGACGGGTCGGGTCGGGGTCGGACGGCAAGCACGCGCCGGACACGCACCGCCCGCCCGGAGGAGCACACCGCCGCGCGGGTGCTGGCCCGCGCCCTCAACACCGCCGCCACCCGCGAACGGGCCACGGTGAAAACGACCTCCGCGCTGCCGCCGGGTCGGTTGCGGATGCGCGGCGCGCTGGCCCGGGAGGCCCAACGCGCCGCCGGGGCGATTCCGACCGCCGAGCCGTTCACCCGCACCACCCGCAAAACCCCTCCGGTGCCGCCGTTGCGAGTCGGTGTCGCGTGTGACGTGTCCTCCTCGATGGGCAGCTACGCCGCCCCAGCGGCCTCGGCCGCATGGATCATCGCCCGCGCGGCCGAGCTGGCTACCATGCCCGCCCAGACCGCGACCGTGACGTTCGGGGCCTCGGTCAAACCGATCACCTACCCGGGCACCGCCCCGGCGCGGGTTACCGAATTCAGTTGCCCGGACTACCTCCACGCCATCGATACCGCTGTCGAGGCCCTCGACGGTGCCCTCGACCTGGCCCGGCCCGGCGCGACCCGGCTGTTGGTGATCATCTCCGACGGCCAATACCAAGGCCGCAACCGTAACCGTGCCCAGGCGCGCGTGAACGCGCTGCGCGCGGCCGGATGCGCGGTGCTGTGGCTGGCACCGGCCGACAGCGAGCCGGAGCCGCTGGACGGGGTGACCCTGCACTTGGTTACCGACCCGGCTGCCACCGCCGCCGCGATCGGCCGCGCCGCCACCGCCGCCGTACGCGCCGCCTAGTCCCCGGGTGCCCCGGGCGCGCACCGCGCCCGGGGCACCCGGACAGGGCCGCCACCGGGCCACCGGCGCGGTCCAACCACCACCAACCCTCACCCCGCCCCGACCGGGGCGGCAACGACAGGAGGCAACCATGACCGACCCCGCGATCCCGACCACCGCCGCCCTCGAGCCGATCTACGTGATCGCCAACGCCATCACCGGCGATCAATTCATCATCTACGCCCCCGGCCCCCACGGCGAGCGCGGCATGTACACCGTGGCGCACGTGACCGGCGGTACGGGCGGCTATGCCGCCCCGCGTATTCACCTCGTGCACCCCGACGACATCGCCGCCTACGCCACCGGTGCCGCCGACCTGATGCGCCGGAGCGGGCGCGGGCACGGGGCGAGTGTGTGGCTCGACCGCACCACCGGCCCCCTGCGCGAGCGCCTCACTCGATGAACCCGCCAGCGACACAACCGACCTCAACTCAGCCCACGAACAGGAAACCCTCATGCGCCTGATGAAGAACACCCAAGGTCACGACGAGGGCGGCGTGATCAAACCCGGAGCCAAACTCGGTGGCAACGCGGTAGCGGCGCGACCCGCAACCGGCCGCGTGCTCCGGAGTGTGTCCTCGTCCGCTGCGGCACCGCGGCGAGGTCGCCGGCGTGAGTCACCTGGTCTCGCGCAAATGAATAATGACAGGTCGAATTCCTCTCGTGCCGTTCGCATTCCAGAAATGGAAGAGAGGAATCCGGGGCCGGAACTATTTCCACATTCCGCTTGACATCACACGCCCTATCGAGCGGTCATGGAACCGGAAACGGCACCGACCCGGCGGGGAAATCGCCCCGATCGGTGCGCATTCCGTCCCACCGGGACATCACCGAATTCACGAAACCCAATGTTGGAAGGAACCCCCATGTCGAAAAGGGAGAACGCCGCCGTGGCCACGGAAACGGACGCACCCGCCCCGGAACACGGCACGCGGTCGGGTGGCGTGCCGGTGCTGTCCCGCGACAGCAACCATGCGTTGTGGGCGGCGCTGCGGGCCCACCCCGACAGCACCACCGCCGCGCTGGCCGACATCGCCGGGATCGGGGTGTCCACCGCGCGGCGTCTGTTGGCCCAGTGGGAAACCGCCGGGAGTGCACAGTCGCACACCGACCCCGAATCGCCTCGGGCCGCCAAGACCTGGACCCAGGGCGCGGGCGCACCCGCTGCCATCGAACCGGACCCGGCCCCCGCCGCGCCCGCCGACCCGTGCCCGGCCGAACCGGGCACGCCGGAACCGTTTTCGCCCGAGACACTCACAGCGGCCGAACCGGACCTCGACACCGCCGGGCCCGCAACCGAACCCGCCACCGTGTCGGCGGCGGAGGTGCCCGCGCTGCACAGCGCCGAAGCACGCGCGCTGTGGGAGGCCCTGGAAACCCACCCCGGCAGTACCACCGCCGAGCTGGCGGAACTCGCAGCCATCGAGACCATTCCGGCACGGCATCTGCTGACGGAATGGGAACTCGCCGGGGCAGTGTGGGCGGTCACCGACCCGGGCAAGGGCGGGGAGACCTGGACCGCCGGAGCGAAACCCGAACAGGCCCCGGCCGCGCCCGAGCCCGCCGTACCCGAACCGGCGGCCACCGCACCGGCCGAACCGGCGACCCCGGAATCCATCGCGGCCGAACCCACCGCGCCCGAACCGGCCACCCCCGCCGAGCAGGCGGCCCCGGCCGACCCCGCCCCCGACACCACCCCAGAGACGGCGGTAGCTGCCCCCACGGGCGACGATCCCGCCACCCCGGCCCCGGTACCCCCGGCGGCGGCCGACGACGGCGCTGCGGCGGACCCGGAGTCAACGGTGGAACGCCTGCCCGCCGGTGCCCTGCGGGGACAGGTCGAGGACCACTTGCGCGAAAACCCCGGAAAGGAGTTCACCCCACACCAGATCGGCAAAGCCCTGGCCCGGTCCAGCGGCGCGGTCCACAACGCCCTGGTCACCCTGACCAAACACGGGACCGCGCGCCAGACCAGCACGGCCCCAAAGAAGTTCACCCTCGCGTCCTGACAACGGGCGATGCCGGAATCCCCGGAGCGCGTATCTCCGGGGAGTCCGACACCGCCCTCTCAATCTAACCTCTGAGAAAGGTGTTCGACTATGTACTCCACCCCAACCCCCAAGGTCCTCGCCTCGGCCCTGTACCGCGTGTACGCCGATTCCAGCCACGCTCCCGACAGCCTGGAGCTGTGGATCGCCATCGCGGACACGGCCATGCGTGAGCTGGAAATGCCGGTGCTGGCCTCGCTGGTGCCGTGGGTGCCGATCGCGTTGCGCTACGAGAAGGTGACGACCGACGGCGAGTTCTTCCCGCACACCGGTGCGGTGCGGATCATGACCGGCCCGCTGACCGGCACCCTGTACCGCGACCTCGACACCGCCGCCCGCGAGGTGGTCGTGGCCACCCTGAACGAGCTGATCGACCAGGGCGCCACCAGCGACGACGACGGCGGCGACAGCGGCGGCGATGAGCAGATCGACGCCGCGCCCACGCCGTTGCCGTCGTGGCGGTTCCGCGACAAGGGTGCCCCGCCCGCGTTCACCCCGCGCGCAGTGCCGCCGCTCTTTTCCTGACGCGCCTACCCGCTGAAACGGCCCGTGGTGCCGAGCAATCGCTCGGCACCACGGGCCGTTTCCTGTGCGCCGTGCAGGACGGCGCGCGGGCTACTTGCTGCGGTCGATGGCCGATTCGATCCAGCGGGTCAGCACGGGGGCGGCGCTGTTCGCTAGTGGCGTCGAACGCGCCGTGTGGCCGTCCTAGACGGCCGGAACGGCGGTGCGCGCGCCGGTGTGGTGCCCGTTCTGTACCCGTCACGGCTGTGGTGGCGGTATGCCGGGGGTCTGGGCGGGAACATGGTGCTGGTGAACGCAACGGCGTTGTTCGAGAGGAGATCGGCGACGATGCGGGAGGTGTCGAGTCCGGGCAGGACGCCGAGACGATTCAGTGCAAGCCCGGGTGTGCCTGGCTTGCGCTATTCGTCGTCGTAGTCGTCAAATTCGTCGTAGTCGTCACCGGTGTTGCGGGTGGCGGCGCGGCGCGGTCGGCGAAGCCCGACACAGCCGTCGCGGAAGAGGGGTCGCGGTCGGCCGCCGCACCGATCCGGGTGGCTGAGTACCTCGGTCAGGGGAGGTGTCCGCGGCGAGGTCGCCGGCCTGAGGCCGCGGCCTCAGGCCGCGCTGATGGTAAGCCTGATACGAGGCGTGACACGGTGGGTAGTCGCCGTTCTTGGTGAAGACCTCGTCAGCCACTGACCAAGGATGCGCTCAGCAGACGAGGTGCCGCCAGCCTGCCGAACGCTGGAGTAGGACCTGCGTCCGCTTACCGTTCCGCGTTTCGTAGAGCGAGTGATTGAGGAAGGGATGAGCCGGATCCCTGTCACCCAGGGGCACACCCCACTGGTGTGCCCCTGGGAAGAACTCCCACTTTCCGTCAGGATCGATCCGCCAGGCATAACGCACGACAGTTTCGCCGGTCTGGGTCGGGATGCCCAGCAGCAGGTGGGTCGGCAGTGACTCGGAATCGCGTAGCCATCCCACCACTCGGTCGACGGAGAAGTTCCAATATCGGCGGGCGCGTTCCCTGGCATCGATATCGTCCCAGGGGTCATCCGGGTCCCAACCCTGCCGGACGGTCAGAGGCTCATCGGTCATCTCGAGTATGTTCACTCGTGCGGCGAGTCCCTCGAGTTGATGCGGGACCGTGACCTTGCGCAGTAGCCGATGGGCATGAGCGGTGAGGTCTTCGCGAGTTCCCTTGACGAGGATCACCGAGGTCGGTCCGGCACCTTCGATGTCGAGTTGTCGCGTCCCGATGTCCACCTCGTCCTTGCGCAGCCGCGCCTCCCACTCGGAGATGCCGCCCAGGTCGCTCTCGCCGACTCGACGCACGCCCTGGTGGTGGCCTGGAATCGCGTTGGTGAGTACGGACTTGTCTGTGCGCCTCAATAATCCGTCGACCAGCGTCATGGCGAGTTGTTCGGCATTGAAGGCATCGTCCTCGTTGTGGATTCCCTCGGCCAGATACAGGATCTGCACCTGCTCGCCCCGGTCGAGAATCTGGTGAATCCGGTGTGCCTTCGAATCGAGTCGCTCATGGAGCCGCTCTTCCTCGAGAAGCGCGCTCCGGACATCCTTCGCGTGCTGGTGAGGCCGAGTCGTCCGGCCTTTCCCGACATAGAAGATGCTTCGAAGATCGTCCTTCGTCTCTCGATACACCTTGGGATCCAACAAGGCGTAGATGAAGTACGGACCGTTCGGCGTCAATCGACCACCCACGTGGCCTCCTCCCCGTGGTTCTCCTGCCCGAAGGGCCATCGGACGAACAGTACAACTCATCGCGACCAGGCGGAAACCTTGTCGTACACCGCGACCACCTCACCGGCCAGACGGGTCCAGCGTGTCTACGACCCGACTCTTGGTGACAACTACAACTCACAAACAGTGACGACCACGACCTGTAAGGCCCGACCGGACCTAAGGCCAGCTCCCCCGGCCGGTGACAACCTGTCGTTACATGCTGATAGTCCGACCACTGGTTTCCGCCTCTGATGCTTCCTGGGGGTGTCCGCAGCTCGTCTCCGACCTCTGCATTCCGCGCTGCGTGAGCGTCTTGCCCATCTGCAACTTGCTGGGCATCGAAAAGGCTGGTGCTGCTGAATATTCCGCTCAGCGCCACCAGCCGTTTCCTGTGACGTACGGGCTACTTGCTGCGGTCGATGGCCTGTTCGATCCAGTCGGTCAGGACGGGGGCGGTCGGGTTGTAGCCGGTGGCGTCGAACGTGGCCGTGTGGTCATCCTGGGCGGCCGGAACGGCGGTGCCCGTGCCGGTGGCGCTGCCCGCTGTGCCCGTTTCGGCCGTCGAGGCGGTGTAGGTGTTGGTCAGGGTGGGGAACTGCTGGCCGGTGAACGCGGCGGCGGTGGCAGAGACGAGATCGGCGGCGACCGGTGCCAGACCGGTCAGCGCCAACACCGCCGCCACCGGGTCACCACCGGCGAGGGATTCCACGGCGGTCCAGGCGATCTCCTGAGCGCGGCCGACATCGGTGGCAATGCGGGAAATGTCGAGTCCGGCCAGGACACCGACGATTTCAGCGGCGATCGTCGCGACACCGGTCGTGTCCAGCGGCGCGGCCAACGCCAGCGCACGCGCCACCAGCCGCAGGTCGAGTCCATCGGCCAGCTCGACCAGCGGGGCGAACTGGTTGTTCAGGTCCCCCGAGACGCGGTGCACGCCGCGCACGTCGGCGGCGGTGATCAGGCCGGGCAGCTGTGCGAGGTCGGCCACGATCGCGGGCACATTCGCGGTGAAGCTGGTGAGCCCGCGCAGGACGGTGACGACCTGGGCGAGGACCTGGGATGCACTGATCTGCCCGGTCGAGGCCGACCCGAAGCTGGTGATCGGTGTGCTTGTCGTGGTGGCGCGGGCTTTCGCTGTGGTAGTGGGCAAGGCGGTGCTGGTCGGGGCCGGGGTGGAGGCGGCCGAGGCGGCGGTGGTGAGGGCGCGGCTCACCGCGGCGAGGACCGGAGACGACTCGGCGGTGGTCGAGCAGTAGCTGTCGCCCTCGAGGCAGAGCGTGCGGACCCGGTCGCTCAGCACGCCGAAGCCCTGCGAGCGTGGCCCGGTGACACCCTGCCCGGAGACCGGGGTGCCGAGCTGAGTGGTGGTGGCGTCGCGGCGCGGATCGGCGACGAGTGCCACGGCCAGGACACGGGAGGCTGGGATCGGGCCTCCCTTATTGCCGAGGGTGGTGGCGAGGTCGCCGGTGACCTCGGCGCCCTGGCCGTAGCCGGCCAAAACGACTCGCGTGTCCGAGCACAGCCCCGACACCGCCGCGGTGAGGTCGGCTCCGCTCACCGATCCCGTACCAGGGGAGGGCGCGAGCGTGCGGATCTCGATGTCGCTGCCGTAGCGGGCGGTCAAGGACTCCCCGAGCAGGGTGAGGATGCCGGGTGCCGACCCTCCGGTGGTGGTGGGGTTTGTCTCGTAGGTGCCCGGTGCCAGCAGTGCGGTCCAGCGTGGGCACGGGGTACCGGCGCGGTCGGGTGTGGGTTCTGCGGCGGCGACACCGGCCGTCACGGTGGTCGCGGCGATAGCCGCGCACAGCGCCGCGCGGGCGGTGCGGCGGAGGCGGGAGTTGTTGTGGTGCAACGGGTTTCTCCATTCCTGCGAGGGGGATGGTCAGGAGGCGGCGCGGGAGCCATCTGTAGGTTCGCGTGATAGCTGGCATCGCTGCTCCTCATGACCGGCTCGAATGCTGTTGTGTCTCATGTGTTTGGCGGGGTTTTCTTCTCACTGGTTTGACGTTTTCTCGGAGTTGGGCGTTTGCCAGTACTCGTTCGGCGGCTTTGCGGCCGTCTCGGGTGAGGCGGAAGAAGGTTCTGCGCCGGGATGTTTGGGTGGAGCCGCCCATGCGGGCGCGGCGGGCTGCGTGGGTTTCGAGATGAACGGTCAGCCAGCCCGCTTTGCGGAATCTGTTGAGGGCCTGATAGACGGGGCCCTCGGTGAATCCTGTGCGTTGCAGGACTGCGAGTCCGTGCGATTCATCGCTGGCAGCGCCGAGCAGGTCCTGGAGGATGATCAGGCTGCTTTCGGCTCTGATGGACACCGGTTCGACTTGGAGGTCGGCGAAGATCTGCTGGTAGTCGCTTTTGCGTTGTTGTGCGGTCTGTCTCGCGAGTTCTGCTGCTGATCGGCTCTGTGGTGATGTGGGGTCTGTTTGCCGTGCGAGTTTGGAGACCGCTGCCTCAGCTGCTGCGATGGTCTCGGCATCGGGCATTGGCAGGGCCTTGGCGCCGAGTGCTTGGATCATCAGCTGTGCAACGTTGTCGTCTTCCAGATCCTCGAGCAACGCCCGGCCGAGAGCGGTGGGGTGTTGGTGCCTGCCGAGTTCGGATCGGTCGAAGAGAGGGCCGCCGATATGTTTCTCCAGTTGCTGGAGTTGGGTGATCAAGGCGACGGATCGGCCGAGGTATTTCTGGGCGGTGAGCAGGTTGGGGAATTGCATCGCGATCCGGAACCGGTGCAGACGCAGCCATCCGTGTAGCCGACCTTCGACGGTGGTGCGGACTCGTGTGGGCACCATGTCCGGAAGGGAGGCGAGGAATTCGGTTCGGCTGAAAACTCCTTGCGGCCGGGTGGGGATGGCGAAACGGTGAAGCGCGTTGTTGACGACCATCTGATCGACATCGAGTTCGGCGGCGATGTCTGCCGTGGAGCGCAGCTTGTCGCAATATTGCTGTCGAAGCCATGCCTGGTCGATCGGGTGAGCGTCTGCGCCTTTGCGCAACGTGACGCCCAGTCCTTTGGCGATGCGGCTGACGCGTGGTTTGCCGAATCCTGTTGCCTCACCGATGTCGGCGAGGGTGCGTTTGTTCTGGATGTACTCGCGCTCGAAGAATTCCCGGGTCAGCGTCCGTTCGGCGTCGCGGTCGAGTTTCCAGGAGACCGGAGCGGTGTGTTTGGACCATTGCCGGACAGGCCGGTCGAGTCCTTCCAGCGCGAGGCGAACGTGTTCGATGTGAACCCCGAGAAGGTCGGCGACCGCGCTCGGGGCGCGCTTCTCGTCGAGGACGAGTCGGCGGATCTTGTCGGTGTCGAGGTCGGTGGGGTCGATGCCCGGCAGGGTCAGCCCGTCGGCGAGCTCGGCCGGTGGCGACCAGATGATCGGCTCCTCGATGCCGAGTTCGGCGAGCAACTGCTGGCCGTAGTCGCGCAGGGCGCGGCGCAAGTGGGGGGTGAACTGTCCCAGGGCGGTCGTGTAGGTGCCGCGGTCTTGCGGGCTGCGGAATACCAGCGGGTGATTTGGGTCGGATAGATCTGCGCCGGTGAGTATTTCGTGTAGGTGGCGTTGGACGACGTGGATGCGCCCCAGGCCTTTGCCTTGTTCGCCCGGGTGGGCTCCGATCTCGCAGGCCAGGTCCCGCCATCGTTGCCAGGTGATCGCTTCGGCCGGAACCACCTCACGGCGGCGCTGGTAGTCGATCGGGACGGTGGCGCTGTCGAGGTAGTCCGCGATTCGGCAGAGCACGGTGATCACGTCGGTGACCGCTGACCCGCCGGGTAGTTTCGCCATGCCTTGCAGCAGAGCGGTGCAGTTGCCCGGGTTGACTCTCGGATTCAGCGTTGTGCGGTGAGCGCGGCCGACAGCGCTGCCGGGGACCAGTAGCAGTGTGGCTAATGTGGCGCGGAACCGTTCGGCGTGGAATCCGCTCGCGGGCAGCAGTCGGGCCGACCATTCCGGCCAGAGCAGTTGCGGTAGCGCCCGCTGCCGGGCGGTGGTCTGGCCGCCGACGTGGATCGCAGTCGCTGTCGGGCTCTTGAGCCGCAGGCGGGTCAACGCGCCCAGATCGGGATCGATCGCGCGCACATATCTGTTGGGAAAGCGCCCGGATGCGTTCTGCCATCGCCTCAACTCGATCCGTCGGGGTGGGAACCGGTTCGGTGCGGGGTTTTTCGCGTGAATGTCGCCGATGAAGGCGATCGCGGGTTCGTCGTGGGTGCCGAGGATGTTCTTCGCGCGGCCCAGTAGCGCGGCGGTCAGAGCGGCATCGAGATATCGCGGGTTGCCGTCGGGGTGATAGGTCGTCGGTTCGCGGTCGGGATTGATCGCGTGTGCTTCGGCGGTCACGCTGTCGAGGTCGATGCCCCGCAGCCAGTCCGAGACCAGCGTCAATTCGGACTCCCGCGGCGACCCGGTGGAGGCTGTGGTCGCGGGGTTCTCGGTGTTGTGGTCGTGGATCCACTGTTGGGTGTCGAGCACTTCTCGGGGTGCTCGCCGCGTCGATCCCGCGGTCAGGTCGTTGCCGCAGCGGTTTCCGCGTGAGGGACCGTAGCCGCAGGCCGCGGGCGGGATAGGGTCTCGCCCGCCGAGTAGGAGCCGACGTGGGGTGTCGGCGCAGACCGGGCAGCTGTCGTGTAGCAAGAGGTTGTGCTCACCGCAGACGAGCTGCCACTTCCACCGCCAGATCAGCGGCCAGCGGCCACCGCCCTCGGCCAAGCACTGTGGGCAGAAACGGGACCGGCCCGAAACCAACAGCTGTGTCGCCCAGTCACATTCGCGTGCCGCTGCCGCGTCGAGTCTGTTCTCGGGCAGGCCCGCGGCATGTTCGAGGCGTCGCAGGATCGCTTCGTCGGCGGTGGTTCCCAGTAGCTGTCGAGTGTTGCGCAGACCGGGGCGGGCGCCGAGGGCTTGCAGCACCGCCAGTGGGGAGGTGCCGTTGCGGCGGGCCAGCGCCTCGATCCAGGAGTCGACTGCCTCGCCCTCGCCGATCGCGACCCGCAGCGGCAGGGTCATGGCCGCGCTCATCGAGTCACCGCCTTGACCGATGCCGATATTGTTCGGCGCGAGCTTTTTTCGGCGGTCTCGTCGATGCGGACGCTGTCCAGAAGGTCCCTGGACAGGGCCTCGGTGCCTGTCCGGATAGCCTTGAAGCAGCCCCTGTTGATCAGGGTCATCAGCGAACCGATGTGCCCGCCGGTTCGGCTGAACAGGTAGTCGGCCTGCCTGCTCAGCTGGCCTGGACGCGATCGAGCCAATACGACCTGGCGATCGACGGCCTTGACCAGCGCGCGCCAGTGTTCGTCGCGGTCGAACAACTCGACACTCAAGCGGGTCCAACGTCGGCCGCTCTGAGCGAACGCGGCATGGCGGCCGGTGAGTCCTTCCTCGAAGAACCGGCGCTCGCCCAGTCCCACTCCCGCGTAGATGAACGTCACGGGCAGCTCGTTGGCCAGCCATTTCAGGTGGTTGCTGACTGCCAGCCCGTCGCGAGAGTCGTGACGGATGAAGTGGATGTCGTCGATGATCCCGACCCGCGTCTCACACGAGAGCACGCAATCGAGCGCGTAGGTGGCCAGCTGCGCGGCGCTGCCACGGTCGGCGGCCGGATGGCCGTAGAACTGGCAGATCATCTTGTTCAACGTGCGCAAGGTGGTGTTGGAGGTCAGGCCGACCCGGAACACCGGAATGTGTTCGTGGCCTTCACCGGTCAGATCCCCGACCCGGTGGATCGCCGAGCGGTGGAAGTCGCGGCCGAACAGATTCACGATCGTCGTCTTGCCCAGGCCGGGGTAGCCGTCGAGCACCGCCGCCCCGCGCACCCGGTCGGGATCTTGGCGATTCGACGCCACGATCAGCTCGAGCTCGTCGCGGACCGCGGTCAGCTGAGGTGTGGCGATCGTGCCGAAGTTCGCGTGCCAGTCACAACGGGCATCGTTGTAGTCCAACAACGCGTCTTCACCGAGGCGCGCCAGCGCCTCCGCGGTGAGAGCGTCGGGACGGGTTCGGGGTTTGGTGTCGACGAATCGACGCCACCCCTGCTTGCGAGACAAGCTGTAGGCGCTGCTCATTCCAGCACCTCCAACGCATCCGCCCAGTAGCTCTCATCGAGTTCGTCGGTGTCGTCGTCGCCGCGGATCTCCGCGCTCGGCTCGACCGCGCCCAGCGATGCTCCGGCGACGGTTTCACCGAGATCGGCGATCGCCTGGACGCCGCTGCGTTCGGCCGACAGCCGTGCGGCCATGCGCCGCTCGCGCCGATCGATCACCTCCCCGGCGTTCCACCGGCCCAGCACCTCGCTCAACGCCTGCACGGGGTCTGCGAACCGGTCATCGCGTGTTGCCAGGACGCGCGCGTAGCGGGCGGCTTCGGAGGAGAACGGGGTGCCCAGCATCGGGGCGTGTTCCCAGACCAGTCGGTGCCAGGTCGAATCCTCGGGATCCTGGAAGAACACCACGCGGACGTCGTCGTCGTTGACGCGCAAGGGCCACTTGCCCGCAGCGACTCCGCCGTAGGGGCTGCGTGCGTTGCGGTAGGGGTCCAACGCGGCACCGTTGTAGCGGCGGCCCTCGATCTCGACCCCGTAGTGCTGAATCGTGCGCCACTCGACTCGCAAGAACTCGAGCACCAGATCCGGGGAGGCCGGAATACGCAACACCCCGGCCTTGGCCAGACCGAGCGCGAACATGTCATTGGGCGAGAGCGCCAGATCCGGCCACTGCGCCACCACCAGTCCGTCATGGGCGCACCGGTGATAGACCGTGGTGACCCAGTCCCGGATGATGTCCTCGAGCTCATGCAGGAACAAGAACGCTTGCTCGGCCACTGCCTCGCCGCGGCTGTGCAGGTCCGGGCCCTTGTAGGCGGGAAGATGCTGGATCAGCCCTTCGCGCAGAGACCGGAAGAACCGCTCGACCGTCGGTTTGTCGGTGGGCTTGCGTGGCTGCGCGGGCTGAATCGAGATACCCAGGCGCGAACACACCCCGATCACATGGGCCGACAGGAACGCCTTCCCGTGATCGACCACCAACGTTTCCGGCGGGCACCACGACTGCAAGGTGTGTTCACCGAACTCGGTGAACACCAGCCGATCCGGCAACCCGTGCACCGACCCCAGCGCCGGCCGTCCCGAACTCTGCCCGGTGACCGCCTCGAACAACACTCCCGCGACATCGACGGACTTCGTCGACACGGCCGTGACCTTCAACCCCACGATCTGGCGGTCGAACAGGTCCTGCGCGACGGTCAACTGTGCTCTCAACCACCGGCAGGTAACCGGCTCCATCGCGAACACATCCAGATCCTGGGTATCGAGCACCACATACTCGCCCGGCCGCGTCGCGCGCAGCCGACCGTAAACCCCGTGCGGGCGATCGGCGATCGAGCGACGTCCCCGCGCTGATCCATTGACCGCATTGGTGCCTTTGGCCAGCACCTCCAGCCGTCGATACGCGGTCGCCGTCGACGGCATCGGCACCACACCGGCGCCGTGTTCGCGTTCGATCCGCTGCGTGACCCGCATCAACAGCGCAGCGCGCGAAGGAGTCGACTTGGCCACGCCCTCGACGATTTCCGCCCGCAGTGCCGCGTCCCAACGTGGATCCACCGAAGTCCAACGCCCCTTGCGGGAGCGGTCGTCGACCAGCCCGGCCTCGCCGCAGGCGCGATAGGCCGCAGCCCACCGCTGGATCGTGCGCAACCCGATGCCGAGTTCGGCGGCCTTGGCCCGATAGCGCTCGATCAGCGCCACCGTCTGCGCGTACTCGGCACGGGGCTCACCATCGGCCGCAGCGTCACGGTGACCGGCCCGATAGCCGGTCAACACCTCGCGCACATGCCCGGCGCGCTCGGCGACCCTCTCACGCTCGGCCTGCGACAACCCGGCCAGCACCAGGCCGGGATCGACATCCGCGCCGGCCTCGGCGATCTCGGTGCCGCGGGCGCGAGTGACGAACTCCGACACCGCAACACTGCTGAACCGATCGTCACTGTGACGCAGAGTGACTCGGCGACCGTCGAACTCGACGATCCGCACCGATTCCCCGTCGAACAGCAACGTCATCCCCACCGCGATCGTGACCGTGCGCGCGCTCATGCCGCCGCTCCCACCGAAACGACGGTGTCGGCATCAAGCGGACACCTCAGATCCGCCCGCATCCGCGACCGCCACAGCAAGTGCAGCGCGACCGGCCGCACCAACGACGAAACGGCCAGCCCCGCCAGGCCGCGCTCCAACACCGCAAGGCTCACCGGTTCGGCCGCCGATTCCAGCACCGGCGCGATCAACTCCCGACATACCGTCGACTCGCGGCGATATCCGGCCAGGAATCGCAGGTTCTCCAGCTCGACGGCATCCATTCCGGTCCACACCTCGAAACCGAAACCTCGCAAAGCACAAAGCTTCTCGGTCCACGCGAACTGCGCCGCCACCTTCGGATCGGCCACACGCGAAGGCGCCTTCACATCGACCACCGTCACCGTGCCGTCCGCACGGGCCAGCAACAGGTCCGGCACATGCCGCCGGACCCGCACGCCATCGGACCCCTCCAGCAGAAACGGCTGAGCCGCGATCGCAACGACCGTCGAATCCTGATCCGCTACAAGCAGTCTCGCCAATTCCAGACGGCTCTCGTACACAAGATGCGTCCCGGTAGTCGATGACCAATACCAGCCCGAATAATGCCGACGCCCCTTATACGAACGGAACTCGCGCACCGGCAGACCGGCCAGCACATCCTCGACCGGCAATTGAGCCATAGTCGCGTCCACGAAACGACCATCAGAATTCCGGTACCGAACCAGCACATCATCCGACCGAGAAGCGCCGAAACCGGTTGGTATATAACGTGTTTCATTCATGCCGACCACACTCCCGCTGTCCAGCAGAAGCAATCGGCCGACACGCCGCACGGAATTCTCACCGATCTGACGCATTCGCCAGGTCGATGCCAAATGATTGAGAAGATGTCAGCTAACATGCGAACCTACACCATCGTCGTGGGTGGGTGTGGGTCTCCTAGCGGCGTAGAAGTCGTCGCTTTTCCACCGGTAGGGCGAGACTTGGACGCGTTCGTTGAAGGTGGGTGCGTGCACCATCTGGCCTGCGCCGAGGTAGATCCCGACGTGGTGGACGTCGGCGGCGGTGCCGTAGAAGACGAGGTCGCCGGGGGCGAGCTGGTCTTCGGATACCGGCGTGCCGGTGTGGACCTGGTCGTAGGTAGTGCGCGGGATCGAGATCCCGGCGGCGCGGTAGGCGGCCTGGGTCAGTCCCGAGCAGTCCCAGCCGCCATTCACCTCAGGCCCGTTGCCGCCCCACACGTAGGGCAAGCCGAGCTGGGCACAAGCGAACGAGACCACCTGTGCAGCAGCAGGGGTCGGCGGCGAGGCGGTCTGGCAGTCGCCGCCTGAGGTGTCGGTGGCGCGGTAGCGGGCGGCCTGGTCGAGGACCTGGTCGACGTACCAGTCGGCGTGGTTGTAAGCCCAGATCGCGGCGCGCAGGTCATCGGGTGCGCCGGAGTCGCACAGGTAGAACGCGGCGGCGTGGATGGCGTCGGAGGGGTTGTAGCGCGAGGGCGGGCTCGCGCCACCGGCGGGCAACGGGTGTCGCGAGACAACGGAGTCGAAGGTGGGAGCGAGGAACTGCATCGGCCCACCGGCCCCGGAGGCGTTCTCGCCCGAGGACACTCCAGGCAGGGTGGAGCGGCCGTGGTCGGTTTCGACCTTGCCGACCGCGGCGAGCACGCTCCAGTCCAGGCCGGGGCAGTCCCCGGCAGCGGCCTGGTAGAGCACGAGCATCTCGGCTGGGATGTCCTGCACCGCTTCGGTGCTCGAAGTCGAGCCGGTGCCGGTCGAGGCTCCCGAGGCGGGTGGGGTGAGCGCCTGGTCGAACACCACGACGGCGCTGACCACGGTCGCGATCACGACCGTGAGGAACACGAACGCGCCGAATCCTGCCCCGAGTGCCTTGACCAGCATCGCTAGCTCACCAGGACTCGTAGGTCGGTGGCTGAGGGGGTGGTGGGGACAGGGTGACAATGCCGCCCTGCGGTGCCCAGGTCGGCTCGGGTTCGATGTCGGCGTCGGGTGGGGTGCGCCGGGGCCACGCGTTGGCGAGCTGGTGCAGGTGTCGCCTGCGAGAGGCATTGGCGGCGTTGGCGTCCAGGGGCAGCCAGACCTGGTCGGCGGGACTGGCCTCGTGGGTGGGGGTGAGGAGTTCGGCGGCGGCGGTGGCCACGGGCACGGCCTCGGGATCGGGCAGCCGTTCCCAGGTTCGGTGCAGCGCCGCGCGGGCTTTGGTCTCGCGGGCGATACTTGGCACCCAGAGCAGGACGGGGGCGATGACGCCGGTGGTGCGGGCCAGCTCGGCGTAGCCGGTGAGTTTCGCCGCGACCCGCAACAGCGCCGTGGTGCTCTCGAGGTCGTACTCGAGGTAGAAGTCGAGCACGGTGTCGGCGTGGGCGTAGCGGCCGAAGGCGTCGGGGCGGGCGAGGTCTCCCCACAGGCGCTCGCAGCGGGTCTGGGACCACCACGCCTGGACCTGGGCGGGTTCGCCGCGCTGGTCGAGGGCGGGGTGGGAGATCAGGGCGGTGAACCAGTCGGCAACGCCGAGGGTGTGGGTCAGGTGCATGCTGTGGCCGATGGCGAGGGCGCGCTGATGCTGGTAGCCCAGCTCGCGCACCGTGATCCCGGCTTCGGCGGCGAGGACGCCGGCCCCGGCTGGTGCGAGTACCCAGTGCATCGGCGCGCTGCCCTGGGTCCGCCACGGCCGGAAACGGTCCACGACGCCGTAGCGGTGCAGCAGGTTCAGCCGCCGCAGCGCGATGGGCTGGGTGGGGAAGGCCAGGCTGGTGAGCTGGTTGGTGGTCAGGACGCGGTGTTCGTGCAGCATGCGCAGGATCCAGCGGTCGCGCTCGGTCAGGCGGGAGACGAGTGCGGTGCTGTCGAGCGGTCGGGGCCGAGGCCGGTTGTCGGGGCGGGGTCGGCGGTTGTCTGCCTGCTGGGCAGGTCGGGAGAGCATCGGTGGCACAACCTTTCTCAGGACGAACGGGCGGGGGCGGTTGGCGGGGATGAGCTGTCGGTGCTCGGGTCACTCGTCGCGGTTGGGGCGGGAGGTGCTGAGGCGGGTGCGGGCGGCGGCGGCGATCTCACGGGCGCGCCCGGGGATCGGTGGGTTCAGGGGGCGGGTGGTGAGGGTGAAAGGGCGAGCGTTGCGGCCGTCGACCAATAGGCGCGCGGCGGCGTGGAAGGCGTCGAGGTGAGACAGGTCGTGCTCGGACAACCACGGGTCGGTGTGGCGGGCCAGATCGCGCGCGTCGTCGGGCGACACGGCGAAGATCACCTTGTTGCGGGCATTGGCCGAGATGCCGTCGCGCAACTCACGGGACAGCTGGCCGAGGTTCTGGTGTGCCAGCAGCAGCGACAAGCGCAGTCCGCGGGCTTCGGCGAGCATGTCCTCGATCGGCGTCGACAGGTTGAGGAAGTTCTGCGCCTCGTCGAGCACTAGCGCGGCGTCAGGTCGGTCGGCGGCGGGCACCCGGGCTCTCGCGGTCACCGCCTGCCACGTCCGCGCGACCAGCAGTGACCCGACCAGACGGGAGGTCTCCTCGCCGAGTGAGCCTTTCGGCAATCTGGCCAGGCAGATGCCGCCGTGGTCGAGGATGTCGCCGAAGTCCACGGTCGAAGGACCACCGGCGACGGCCGCGCGCACGAACGGGCGCAGCAGGAACGCCCTCAGCTTGTTCAGCAGTGGACCGGTGAGCTGGGCGCGGCCGGTATCGGAGAGCTGCTCGTAGGAGTCCCAGAACCCGCGCAGGACGGGATCGGCGGTGGTGCGGGTGACCCGGGAACGGAACGCACCCTCGGTGAGCAGGCGGGGCAGGTCGGCCAGGGTCGCGGTCCCGGGCTGCGCGCACAAGGTGAGCAGGCTCGCGCGCATGATGTCGTCGGTGCGCGGCCCCCACCACTGATGAAAGATCCGGCGGAAAACCGTGGTCAGGTTGTCGACCGCGAGATCCATTCCCGCGCGCCCGATCCGGCCGATGTCCAGCGGATTCACACACGGCGGAGCACTGGATGCGTCGGCGTCGAAGAGCGTGACCCGCTCACCCATGCGAGACGGCAGCCTCGACAGGACATCGGTGACGAGGTCGCCCTTCGGGTCGATCACGATCACCCCGCGCCCCGCCTCGGCGTCATCGAGGATCGTGCGCGCCAACAGCGTGGATTTGCCGACACCGGTAGGTCCGAGGATGTGCAGGTGATGACGGGCGTCGCTGACTTTGACCGCGACCGGGCGGCGGGTGCCGGTGTCGGCCATCCCCAACGGCTTCGTGAACTCCCCACCGACGGGGATCTCCGGGGCCGGGGACAGCGCGCGAGCCCCGGCGCGCTGCAGGCCCGGTAGCCCATCGTCGGTGGGCAGATGCGCGATCGTGGCCAGCTCGGGCACCGACAACACATCCCCACGCCCGAGACGCCGCTCCCGGATCAACCGCTCGAGGCGGAAAAGCCGACGGCGACGCCGGTAGAAGTTGTGATCGGTGCATGCCGCGAACACCGTGGCGAGAGCGTCGGCTCGTCCGCGCGCCACCGCCCGCGCTTCGGCTGTCGAGTCGATCTCGGAGGGGTCGGTGGAGACCGGGATCGAGGCGGCATAGCGGACGACCGTCTCCCAATGCGCCCCTCGCGCTTTGGCCGCTGCCGCTCGGGCGGCGGCGCTGTATTCGAGCGAGGTCTGCCGGTCGGTGGCCCGCGCGCTTCCCACCCCGGTGGGGGTGCGGGAGGCGCGGGGGCTGCTCGAGCCGGGCGTGAGAAGGTCGAGGGCCTCGCGTAGCAGTCCCGCCGCGACACCGGTCCGGCTGCTGGTGCTCGCCGCGGAGCGGGTGGCGCGGGCGACGCGGCGGCCGGTGACCGGGCGGGCGAGGATCTGCACGCACACGGCGTGGCCGGGGGCGAGGTCGTCGGCGGCGGTGATCAGGTTGCGCACCAGATCACCGGAGTGATCGGTGCTCAGCGGGAGTCCCTCGTGGCGCCCGAGGCGTAGCTCGCCTCCGGCCACGACCCGCCGGATCCCTTTGACCGGGTTCGGCAGTGGGGGCCGGGCGGGTTCGGCAGTGTCGGTATGCGCGCCGGGCCACGCCGAGGCGACAGCCCGCTCGATCAACCCGGGTGGAATCGCGCCCGGCACCCACAGCCGGATCGCCGCCCCTTCCTCAGGGGTGACGGTGTACTCGAACCCGAGATGAGGCTGCCCCAGCAGCGTCCTCGCCCACGCTGGGCGGAGCTGGCCGATGAGGTGTGCCCAGAAGGTGAGTGCGCCTTTGGCGTCGACTTCGGGTGGGGTGAGCACGGTGATCTGGCGGGCACGTGCACTCAGCCGGCCTCGCCGCACCCGGCCCGCGAGTCCTACCGCGGCGAGCACGGCGAGGACGGCCGCAACGATGATCAGCCCATTGGTGGAGGCGAAGGTGTGCTGGAACGTCTCGGCGAGGTCGGCCACGGCCCGGCCGGGCGCGAGGAGCGCCCGGCCGAGCCACCCCTGCTCGGGGTCGTGTGCGGTGTTCACGCGGCCACCGACCCCGAGCCGGTACCATCGGCGTTCGACAGAGTCTCCGCGCTGCCGAACAAGAATCGCCCTGCCGCGCGGCGGCGTTCGGTCGCCTCGGTGGCTTCCGGCTTGCGGAGGATGATGACGTCCTCGTGGGCGATGAGGTGCATCGGCAGCCCGGCGGCGCGCTGTTTGACGATGAAGTCGCGCTGGAAGAAGCTCGACCTGGCGATGAGTTCGCCGTCGGTGAGGCGGCCCAGCAATGCCACGCACCGCTCCACCGGGACCAGCCCGGCCAGCTCGCCGCAGGTGTAGAGGTGGGCGGGCAGCGGCACGAGTTCGGCGTGCTGACGCCACGGCCGCGCGGTGATCACCACATACCCGCCCGGAGCGAGGTATTCGGCGGCCCCGGCCAGGATCTTCGTGAATCCGCTCAACAATCGCCCGAGGCCGACGTTGGCGAGATTGCCTCGGTCGAGGATCTGGCCGTAGCGGTGGTTCTTCTTCAGGACCGGCTCTTTGCGGTTGGCGCGCACGTGGCCGTGCAAGCTGTCGCCGTAGGGCGGTGAAGTGATGACCAACTTCGCCCGGCCGCGCAGCTCGGCCGGGATCAGATCGCCGAGCTTGCGGGCATCGCCGTGGTAGACCTCCGCGGCGAGGTCGATCCCGGCGTCGCGGGCGAGCTCGATGTTGGTGCGCGCCAGCTCCGCCCACCGGCCCTCGTACTCCACCCCGACCGCGCGGCGGCCCAGATGCAGGGACTCGACCAGGGTGGTGCCGATCCCGCACATCGGGTCCAGCACGAGGTCCCCAGGCTGGGTGTAGGTGTTCACGGCGTGGGCGACGATGGCGGGGAACATCTTCGCGGGATGGGCGGTGCTGTCGGGGTGATAGCGCCCCCGGCGCTGTGCGGTAGGCGCGGTCTGGGCCGTGGCCCACACCGACACCGGTGCGACGGCCGGGCACGGCTGTGCGGGGGTGCCGGAGTCCACGTCGGCGGTGGCGGTGGCGGTCGGTTCGAGAGTCATCGGGGCGTCCTTCGCGTGAGAGTTCCGGTGGGGCAGAGGGCGTGTGGGCTCAGCCATGGGCGGGCTGGAGGAAGACGAAGACGTCGGTGTGCGCGACGGTGTGGCGCGCGTTGCCCGAGGGAGCCGGGGCGGGAGTCGCGGTGACGATCTGCCCGGAGATGGGAGCGGCGATGATGTGCTGGAGGTAGAGCAGATCGGCGGCCTGCGCAGCAGCCACGACCGATCCGGCCGGGTCGAACAGGATCCCGGAGTCGCTGTGTCGGCAGCGGGAGAAAACGACCAGCAACCCACCCATCGCGAGGACTTCGGTCGCGAGAGCGGTGATGTGCTCGGCGGCGGCGATCGGGTCGAGGTGATCGGCGAGCAGGCTCGCGACGACCAGATCCACCGGCTCACCGCGCCAGGTTCGGTCGGTGGGTGCGTCGAGGCCGTGGCGGCCCAGATCGCCGATCGTGGACAGGGCGGCGGCGGTGTCGGGCTCGATGATCCGCAACGCCCCTCGGGTGACGGGGGCGGGCCAACCGAGCAGCGTCACGCGCGAACCGGGCGCGGAGAATTCGGTGATCGTGTGAACCAGCGCCCGGTCGGGCCAGCGGTCGGTGGGATCGAGCGGTTCGGGTCCGAGCGCCCACAAGGTCGAGGGGATCGCCACGGCGGCGGTGGAGCGTGGACGGCGGGAGCTGGCGGGCATGGCGGCCTCCTGAGCGAGAGAGCGGTGTGTACTCGCTTACTTCCGCCAAAAAGCCGAAATCGGGACACGGCTACCCGATATTTTTTCTGAGAATTTCCTGAGGTCGAAAATTGGGCCTCGGGAAGGCGGTCCGTTCCCTGGTGGTTCGGAATTTTTTTTGAAGAATTTTTGCGTCGGGTTGCCGACGGAGGAAGGTGCAGTATCCGGACCCTATCTGAAACATATCCGGTTCATATCCCGACTCTATCCGCAGCTTCACAAGTCCAGGTAGATGCTCATATCCGTACGGATATCCGGCGTCCTACTGGTGCTTGGCGAACGGTAGCGAAATATTCGCCAACCCGCCCAGGATATGACTTGGATATGTTTCAGATAGGTTTTGGGGGTGGTTTGGATAGGGTTTAGGTGCGTTTCGGATATGAGCGCGAGATGTCCTTGCGAGGTCGGAAGTTCTCGACCGAACAAGGAGACCTGTAGTGACGAATTCACACGTCGCGAAATACGTGGGAGCGAGCGGAAAGCCGGACTCGCCGCTGGCAGTGGTGTGGGCGGGCTTCGACCGGATGGCCGCCGAAACCCTGCCTGCCCACCCGCGCCCGGTGCCGACCTCGCAGCCCCCCGCCACCCCGGTGCGGACCTGGGGGCAGTTGCGCGAGCGACTGTGGCACCCGGCCACCCCGATGGCAGAGGTCGACGCGATCTGGGTGTGGCTGCTGCACCGAGTCCGCGCCAAGGAGCAGGGCGCGATGCTGGTGTGCGCTGGGCTGGCCGCGCCGATGCTGTCGCGGACCGCCAGCGAGTACGTGACCGCGAGCAGCACCGCCCGCCACGACGTCGAGTCCGAAATCCTGACCGCGTTCCTGGTCCACTTGCCGCGCGTCAGCGTGGACGAGCCGGGAGTCTGGCATCGGCTGCGTTGGGGTGCCTACCGCGCCGTCCTCAAGGCGGCAACCCGTCAGCGAATCAGCGTGACGGTGGTGGGAGACCTCGACCAGGACCTGGCCCCGCTGGGGGAGCGGGTGCGGGCGATCGGGGCCGGGCCGGGGCATCCCGAGACGGTGCTGGCCCAAGCCGTGGCCGCTGGAGTGATCTCCGCCGACGCCGCCGAACTCATCGCCGCGTCGCGGTGGGAGGGCCGGTCGCTGACCTCCTTGGCCGCTGAACGTGGTGTGTCGCTGTGGAAGTTGCGCAAGCAGCGGCCCCGCGCCGAACGCGCTCTGCTCGCATGGCTGAACGACCGCGCTCGCGACGTCGACCCCGAGCGCACCAGCCCGGTCGAGGCGGCGGCGGTCACCGCCCTCGCACCACCGGATCGGTCACCGCGGAGAGGTCGCCGGCCGAACCGGAACTCGCCAGCCCCGGCACCGTCGAGCACCGAGCACGGGCAGGTGGCGGCATGAACACCAACCAGGGACATCTCAACCACGCGACGCCACGGTCGGCTCGGCATTGGCTGCGGGTGCTTGCGGTCGCGGCCACGACCGTGGTCCTGCTGGTACCGATCGCCGGATCTGCTTCGGCGGCACCACCGCACGCCGAGGTGCTGGCCATCGCCTCGTCGTTGGGGGAGGTGATCGACAACGCCCGCAACTGGTTGGTGGGCATCCTGGCCGGGCTGGCGACATTGTTCTTGACCATCGCCGGAGCCCGCTATCTGCTCGGCGGCGGTGACCCCAGCGAGATCGAGAAGGCCAAAACCGCCTTCCGCGCCGCGTGCCTGGGATACGCGCTGGCGATGCTGGCACCGGTTGTTGTCGCCGTGCTCAAGTCCATCATCGGAGCCTGACCGTGACCACCTCGGCCCAGGCACCCCCGGCACCCGCCCGGTTCTCACCTGTCGCGCGCATCGCTGCCGCCAGCGCAGCGGCGGTGCTCGCCGCGGTCCTGATCGCGCTCACCAGTTCCGGCGGGGCCGCCGCCCAACCCGCCACCCCGACACCGGCCCCGCCGGTGACCACCGCACCGGCCACACCCGCCTCGACAACCACTCCACCGACCACGACAACCCCGCGCCGGTGGGTGACACCGCCCTCGACCACCGCCCCGACACCGGCCCCGCCGACAACGACTGCACCCGGCACGACAACGGCACCGACACCCGGCTCGGGCTCGGGTTCGGCGGAGTGCGGGGTCACCAACATCAACGGTTGTGTGGAGAACGCGGTCGACGGGTTCTTCCGGCGCATCGTGGAGACCTCGCTCAACCCGCTACTGGAACTGCTCTCGCAAACCCTGCTCACCACACCCGAACCCGGGCAGATACCCGAGATCGGCACTCTGTGGAATCAGTCCTGGCAGATCGTGGTCGCGCTCTACGTCCTGGTCGTGATGGCCGCCGGGGCGTTGTTGATGATGCGCGAGAGCGTCCAAACCCAATGGTCGATCCGCGAACTCGCATTCCGCCTGGTGATCGGCTTCGGGGTCGGGGGATTGAGCATGATGATCGCCACCGGCGGAATCGGTTTCGCCAACGCCCTCGCCGGTGCGCTGGCCGGAGACGGCGTCGACTCCGGCTCGGCCGCCGACGCCCTGACCGAGCTGGCGATCACCAGCAACCAGAGCCGAGGCGTGTTCGTGCTGCTGCAACTCGCGCTGTCGGTGATGCTGCTGGTGCTGCTCATCTCCTACGTCGTGCGGGTCACGATCACGATCCTGCTGATCGTGGGCGCGCCCCTGGCGTTGATGTGTCACGGGCTGCCCGGCCTCGACGGCATCGCCCGCTGGTGGTGGCGCAGCTTCGCCGCCTGCCTGGCGATCCAGGTTGTGCAATCGCTGACGTTGGTGACCGTCCTGCGGGTCCTGCTCACCCCCGGCGGCTGGCATCTATTCGGCCCCGACGCCAACGAGATCGCCGACCTCACTGTCGCTTTGGCGTTGATGTTCGTGTTGATCAAGACGCCGATGTGGCTGTTGTCGGTGCTCGAGATCGGGCAAGGTCGCAGCTTCCTCGGGTCGATCGGGCGCGGGTTCATCGCCTACAAGACCCTCGGCATGCTCAAAGGAGCCACCTCGAGCAGTGCCCGCTCCGCCGCGTCGGGGGGATCGGCACGGCGACTTCCGCGCCCTGCCCGCGCCCCACGAGCCCCTCGCACCGCCGCCAGCAATGGGCTGCCCGATCCGTACGCGCGGGTGCGCTCGACACGGGACGGGCAGCTCATGCTGCCCCTGGAAGGAGTCCGCCGGGTCGCGCGGCAACCCAGCCCGGCACCGGCCGAGGCGACCGGCACTCCACCGCCACGTCCCACCCGGTCGGCGAGGGGACGCCAGCTCGCCTTCGACTTCCGTGAGCCCGACCCGTACCGGGGCATCCGCGCCGGGGCCGGGGGACAGTACCCGCTCCCGATCCCGGTGCGCCGGATCCGAACATCACCACCGGCTCCCGAGCCGCCGCCGCAGCGTCCCGGTCGCCGTGCAACACCGCAACAGCTCGCCTTCGACTTCACCGAGCCCACCCCGGCCGACCCGTACGCGCGTCTTCGCCCGACGCGCAGCGGCCAGTACCCGCTGCCGTTCCCCGTCACCCGGGTCAAACCCGTTGCACCGCCACCGAACCCACCACAACCACCCGCACCGCCGCGTCCGGCAGGTCGGCAGCTGCATCTGCCCATGCCCGATCTGCCCGTGCGCCGCCGCGCGCCCCGCGCCCCGAGAGGAGGCACCCTCCAGTGAGCACCATCGTGCGCATCCCCGCCGACGTCGACCGCTCCGACCGGCTGCTGGGGCCCTTCACCGCCCGCCAGCTCGTTGTCCTCGCCACCACCGCCGTACTGCTGTATTCGACCTGGGCGGCGACCCGATCCCTGCTGCCTCTGCCGGTGTTCGCCGTCGCCGCTGCCTTGGTGTTCGTCGTCGTCGCGGTCGCGGTGCTCACCCGCCGCGACGGCTTGTCGGCCGACCTGCTGCTCGTGGCCGCCATCCGTCACCGCCTCCGCCCACGCCACCTCGTCCGGACTCGCGTTCACGTGGCCCCGAAGTGGATCTCCCGCCGTGCCACCACCACCCGGCCCCGCATGCCCGCCCCGGCAGCGTTGACAACGCAGGCGGCTCGACTACCGGAATCGGTCACCGCCAGCAGCAGTGGTGGTGTCGGGGTGATCGACCTCGGCGCCGACGGGCTCGCCGCCATCGCTGTCGCAGGCACCCTCAACCTGAGCTTGCGCACCCCGACCGAACAGGACAGCCTCGTCGGCCAACTCGCTGGCTGGCTACACACTCTCCGCCAACCCGTGCAAATCCTCATCCGCTCGGCCCGCCTGGACCTGACCGAGCACATCACCGGCCTGCACGCCGCCGCCGCCCAGATGTCAGCCGACCTCGCCGCGGCGGCCCTCGACCACGCCGATCACCTCACCGAACTGGCTGCCCGCGAGGCCCCGGTGCACCGGCAGGTACTGCTGATCTGGCGCGAACAGACCCAGCCCCTGACCGCGACCGGACTGCGGGCTCGGTTGCCCGGCCGCAGACGCGCGGGACGGGTGCTGTCGGGTGGTGCGCGGCGGGCGGCCGAGTCCCGGTTGCTGCGCCGGATGACCGAGGCCGCCGATGTCCTTTCCCCCCTCGGGATCTCGGTGACCGCCCTCGACAACGACGCCGCCACCGTTGTGCTGGCCAGCTGCACCAACCCAGAGAGCGTGGTGTCCGCCGCCGCCGACATCGCCGCCACAGACACGGTCATCACTACCGACCCCGACAGCCGATCACCGGATCCGTTCGCCGAGGGCCTCGACCGGTTCGCGCCGGAGTCCCTCACCATCGGCACCCGCCATCTCGAGATCGGCTCCGACTGGAGTGCGACCCTTGCGGTTACCGGCTATCCGCGCGAGGTCACGGCCGGCTGGCTCGCGCCATTGCTGACTCACCCGGGCAGAGTCGAGGTCGCCGTGCACGTCGAGCCGATCGACCCGGCCACTGCCGCCACCCGGCTGCGCCGCCAGCAGGCCCGCCTCGAATCCTCCCGGATGCACGATCTCGGCCGGGGCCGCCTGACCGACCCACAGATCGACGTCGCCGTCGAGGATGCCGCCGACCTGTCGGCGCGCGTCGCACGCGCCGAAGCCCGGTTGTTCCGGGTCGGGGTGTATCTGACCGTGCACGCCGAGACGGAGACCGGACTGACCGAAGAGGTCGCCGCTGTCCGCGCTCTGGCGGCGAGCCTGCTCGTGGACACCTGCACCCTGTCCTACCGGGCAGCTCAAGCCTGGGTGACCACGTTGCCCCTCGGGCTCGACCTGCTCCGGGTCCACCGGACCTTCGACACCACCGCCCTCGCCGCGGCATTCCCCTTCGACTCACCCCAGCTAGCCGCTGCCGATCCCGCCCGAGCCGACCGACCGCAGGGTGTTCTCGTCGGGCGTGACGCCGCAGCAGGGTTGCTGTTCGTGGACCGGTTCGGGCCCGAGGCCCATAACCACAACCTCGTCGTTCTCGGGCGCAGTGGCTCGGGCAAGTCCTATCTGGTCAAGACAGAGATCCTGCGCTCGCTGTATCGCGGGATCGAGCAGGTCGTCATCGATCCCGAGGACGAATACCGGCGCCTCGCCGAGTCCGTCGGCGGCACCCACATCCGCCTCGGCGCACCCGGAGTCAGGATCAACCCCCTCGACTTGGAGGTCCACAGCCGAGCCGACGGCCGCCGCAGCGCCCCCACCGATGCCCTCACCCGACGCAAGTTGTTCCTACACAGGCTGATCCAGGTGCTGCTGGGGGAACAGACCGCCGCACAGCGGGCCGCCCTGGATGCCGCGCTGGCCGCCACCTACGCCGCCGTAGGGATCACCGACGACCCCGCCACCTGGACCCGGCCCGCGCCCACCCTGAGCGGACTGCGCGACCAGCTCACCCGACTCGGCACGGCCGCCGGTGCCGAGCTGGCCGCCGGACTGCACCCCTACGTCGGCGAGGGTGCCTATGCCAGCGTGATCGACGGGCCGACCACCACCGAGCCCGAGGGCGGATTAGTCGTGTTTTCGCTACGGGATCTGCCCGAGGAGCTGAAAACCATTGGCAATCTGTTGGTTTTGGATGCTACGTGGCGGCGGGTGTCGAATCCGGGACAGCGGCGGCCCCGCATGGTCACCGTGGACGAGGCGTGGCTGCTCCTGCGCGAGCAGGCAGGAGCACAATTCCTGTTCCGGGCAGCCAAGTCGTTCCGCAAGCATTGGGCCGGGCTCACCGTCGCGACGCAGGATTGCGCTGATGTGCTGTCGACGGAGCTGGGGCGCGCGATCGTGTCCAACGCCGCGACCCAAATCCTGCTACGGCAGGCACCTCAGGCCATCGACGAGGTCGCTACCGCCTTCCAGCTCTCCGACGGCGAGAAGCAGTTCCTACTCTCCGCGGCACGGGGATCGGGGTTGCTCGCGGTCACCGGCACCGACCGGGCGGTGTTCGGGTCTCTCGCCTCGCCCGCCGAAAATGCGCTCATCACCACCAATCCCGGCGAACTCGCCGATAACGACGGCGACACCGACATTGAAATCGACGCTGCTGCACCGCGACCCCCGCTCACCGACCCCACGATCCCGAGACAGTCACGGCCCCCCGCGGCGAACGCGACACCGATGCCGATGCGCAGGAGGAGGTGATGCTCGAGAACCGCGCAGCCTGAACCATTCGACTCTGCCCGCCCAACGAGTATATGCCCGCCGCGTCACCGCACCGGACAACCCCGACCGCCGTCCACCCGATGCTGTCCGGTCATACGGCTGGGACGTAACCCGCCCTGAATAGCCCGCTGCCGCGATAGCAGTGGGGGTCGGCCCCGGACCCACACCGGATCGGCCGGCAGGGCATTAGACCCGTTGGAGGAGAGGGTAGTTGACGACTGTGCAGATACGGAGCGTTCATGGACCCGGATGTCCGGGCGATCCGGCCACCAGGCATAGCCCCAACCCAGACACACACCCCCATTACTGGTGGGGATAGTGCACCGCGCGCTCCCCAAATCTTGGAATAACGAACAGACAGGACTTTCGATATGGACACGGATCGTTACTTGCACCTGGACCCGACAGCCTGGTACACAACCGAGGAGGTTGCTGCGCTGCTGAAGGTGGATGCCTCCAGCCTCCGCCGCTGGCGCACCGGCCAGGCGCCGCAAGGGCCGCCGTTCGTAGCCATCTCCGATCGTGTGATCCGCTACAGCGGCGCCGACGTGATGGAGTACCTGTCGAGCAGGCGCATCGATCCGAAGGCGGCGTGATGAGCGACCGCATCGACGCCATTCCGCTCGGGGTCGCAGTCCGAGGCTATATCGAGGTCCGAGGCAAAAGCGGGATGGTTCGGGCTCGGGTCCGCTGGACCGATCCAGTGGCGAAGGCCCGGGACACGAGGTCGAAGACGTTCGAATCCCAGGAGGAAGCCGAGAACTGGATTTCGGGGATCGAGCAGGCGGCCCTGCGCGGTGTAGATCCGAAGACCGCGACTGCGACGCTGGCCGAGTACGGGAATGCGCACTGGGATACCGCGATGCGGGGCGTGGAGCCGAAGACGCTCGATCCGTATCGGGCGGGCTGGCGGCGTCGGGTGGTGCCGACACTGGGTCATCTGCCGGTCACCATGATCACAACCGGTTTGGCCGATCGGGCGGTGACGGGCTGGATCGCGGACGGCTGCGGAGAGTCCACGATCAAGAACACCTTGGCAGCACTGGCGCGGGTCCTGGATCAAGCCGTGCGCGACGAAGTGATCGATCGCAACCGGGTCGACGTGAGCGGGTGGCGTCGGCAGCTGGCGCGGCGCGAGGACGAGCTCGACGATCCGCGCGCGTTGGCGTTGCCGGATTGGGCCACGCTCGAGCAGTTGATGACGGCGCTCACGGAAGCATCGGCCGGCCGATTTCGCGGCTGGGGCGATGTGGTGATGTTCGCGGCCTGCACGGCGACCCGGATCGGGGAGGTTTCGGGTTGCAGGGTCCGGGATATCGACACCGAGCAGTGGGTGTGGACGTTGCGGCGGCAGACGACGCCGGGGCCGGGTGGATTGCAAGACAAGGGCACGAAGGGCAAGCGGTCGCGTCCGATTCCGTTGATCGAGGAGATTCGTCCGCTGATCCTCAGGCGGATCAACGAGGCGCGCGCCCGCGTTGAACGTGGCCAGGAGGAGGCGAGCGAGAAGCAGCGGCGAGAGGCGCTGTTGGATGCTCGGCTGTTCGTCGGGCCTCGGGGAGGTCGCATCCAAACGGGAGTGCTGCGGGATGCGACCCATTGGGACGAGGTTGTGACGAAGCTCGGATATGAGCATCTGCGGCGTCACGATCTCCGGCATACCGGGCTGACATGGTTCGCGGATGCCGGGGTTCCGCTGCATCGGCTTCAGCGGATCGCCGGGCACACTGATCCCAGGATCACGCAGCGGTACCTACACCCGGATATCGCGGCATTGCAGGAGGACGGCAATCAGCTGTCGCGGCACCTGCGGGGCAAGTCTGGCCCCAGATTGGCCCCAACTCTGCGGGCGGTCCCATAGGAAAAAATCCCCTCCGATGCAGGTCGGAGGGGATTTTTCTATGTCGGGCTGACAGGATTTGAACCTGCGACCACTTGACCCCCAGTCAAGTGCGCTACCAAACTGCGCCACAGCCCGTTGCGTCCGCTGTGCGGGCGCTCGAAGAGATTACCGCACGAGGTGGGGGCGGTGCTAATCGCCTAGTCAGAGTGTGTTGTGGGGGGTGGTCGACCGGTGCGGAGGGGTAGGTGGTGGGCAAGCGGCCTACTTGTCGGTGATGGCGCGGCCTTGTTCGCGCAGGAGTCGTCGTGTCAAGGGAAAGGTAGAGGTGGGGACGGGGGAAAGGTCACCGGGACGGTGGCCGGGGCGCGGTGGAAGGAGTTCGGTAGCCACCGCAATTCCTCGGCGGGGACCGCCAGCCGGATCTCCGGCAGGGCGTCCAGTAGTTGGTCGAGCGCTTCCTGGACGACGACCATGGCGACCGACTGGGCGGGGCAGGTGTGTGCCCCGGCGCCCCACGCCAGGTGCGAACGGTTGCCTTGGCGATCGTCGGCCACCGCGGCGGGATCGTTGTTGCATGCCGCCAAACCGATCAGCACCGGTTGATGCTGCGGCAGCCACATATTCCCGACGATCTGGGGCTGACGCGGATATCTGATGCAGGAAATCGACTCGGGGGGATCGGTGAACAGCACCTCATCGATCGCGTCCCGGGTGGACAGCGCTCCGCCGAGCAGTTCACCACCGAAGCGTTCGTCGGTAACGAGCAACAGTACGGTGACCGCGATCAGGTTCCACGTCGGTTCGGCGCCCGTCGTGTACAACATGGCCATTTGATGCACGAGTTCGGTCTCGCTCAATCGAGCCGGATGCTGGACGAGCCAGGACGCCACATCCCTGGCCGGTGCTACCCGTCTGGCGGAGATCACCTCGAGCATCGCCGAGGTGAGCATTCGATGACCGGATTCCACCGAGGTCTCGTCGACGGCGTCGCGCAAGTTCGTCATCGCCGTGTACGCGTTCTGCCGGGTCCCCGGCGGAAATCCCAGTACCTGCTCGAGCACCCCGACGGTGAGCGGGATCGCGTACTCGCTGAGCAGATCCACCGAACCGTCCGCGCAGAAACCGTTGATCAGCGACACCGCGGTGCGTTCGACCGTGTGACGCAGCGCGTGCAGGTCGATCCGATCGAGGCTGTCGGTCACAGCCGTTCGGTAGCGGGAGTGCGCGTCTCCCGCGGTGCGCAACGCGTCCGGCCGCCACCGCATCGCCCACGGCACCGGACACCGCGTGGCCGCACTTTCTTCCCATTGGCTCGGATCAGCCGAGAAACGGGAAGGATCGGTGAGGACGCTCAACGCCGTGCGGTAATCGATGACCAATGTCGCCGGCACTCCCGGTGCTACCTCGACCGGGGCCAGCGGGCCGTGATCGGTGCGCATTCGCCGGTAGGCGGCATGGGGGTCGGCCGCGAACTCGTCAGAATACAGTTTCACCGGCGCGCACCGTAGCGATCGTGCGGCGCGGACGGGCGGAGCGCCGGACGTCCCGGTGGTCTCGCTCCCAGCACGAGAGACGACGAAATAGTCACAACAGGCTCCTGAAAAGCGAATACGAAATCATCGACAGGATCCGCACGGCTTCTCTGGCGTAGGCGGGTCCGGCCGTGTGAGGAATAGCTGAGTCGGCTACCGCGGGAAGCCGAGTACGGGAGGCCGATGACACGCGGGTGGCGCGGATCGTCGCCGGCCCGCTGGGCGCGTCGTGGATCCTGACGATCCGCGTGCCCGGTACGACCTCGACACTTCTGAACTCCCCTGCTATGCCGTCGGCAATTGGCGCCGCGGCCGAACCCGGTAGTCAAACCGACTGGTTTGCCCAAACGTATTCGACCGCAGCGTAATTCGACTAACGCTGAGGGAGCATACTCATTTCCGTCATCGTTCGCAGCGCGAACAATCTGGGACAGCGGTCCGGTCCGGCAGTGGACCATTCAGCCAGTGAGGCAGCGCCCTCGAAAGAAGTGGTGTCAGCCGCCGGTGACCGCGATCGTGCGCGTCGATCGCGTCCGATGACGGTATCTGCACGACCGTCGATGGGATCGCTGTCCGTCGCTTCGGTTGCGGGATCATGAGCACCGGGGCGCTGACGCACTCACGGTGCGCGCATCGATAGCAGGGACAACTGTGATGCCGGTAGTCGAAGTGCGACAGTCGATTCGGCGCCTTCGGGCTCGCCGCATTCGAAATTGGCGTGTAGCGTGGCCGGCACGGATAGGAGTGGGACTGGTGCGTGTCCATCACTTGGATGCTGGGGGAACCCGTCCTTCGGGTGGCCGCTTGTTCGATGGCCGCCCGGGGGTGCTGCGCAGAGCAGCCGGCGCGTGTCATTGCTTGTTGGTCGAGCACTCTGCTGGGTTGACCCTGGTCGATACGGGTTACGGCGAGCAGGCGCTGGTTCGGCCGGATGTCTGGGTGGGGCGGCAACTCATCCGCCGGTCGAATCCGGTTCTCGACCAGCCGATCGCGCGTCAGGTCGAAGCGCTGGGATTCTCCCGCGACGATGTACGCGACATCATCGTGACGCATCTCGATCTCGATCACGCGGGCGGGCTCGCCGACTTCCCCCGGGCGGCCGTGCATGTCTACCGGGACGAGTTGGAGGCTGTCGAAGGGGCGTACGGCCGTCGCGAAAAGATCCGGTATCGGCCGGTGCAGTTCGAGCACGGACCCAGGTGGTCGGTCTATGACGAGTCCGACAGCCGGGAGGAGCGCTGGTTCGGCTTCCGGGCGGTGCGCGAACTGCGCGGTCTGCCGTCGGAGATTCTTATTGTTCCGCTGGCGGGACACACACGCGGTCACGTCGGAGTCGCTGTGGACACCGGGAACGGCTGGTTGTTGCACGCCGGGGACGCCTATACCTTCCACGGGCAGATGGCCGAGAAGCCGTCGATGCCCCCGGGGCTACGCGCCTTTCAGTGGGCGATGGACACTCGGCGCCCGTCTCGCATCGACAACCAGCAGCGGCTACGGGAACTCGTCCGCGACAATGCCGACACGGTGACGGTGTTCTCCGCGCACTGCGCGACGGAGTTCGAGCGCCTGCGCCGTTGAGGCTCGGCGGCTCTCGCCGCCCGTCATCGGTCCGACTGGGTCGACTGGCTCATGCTGTGGGCGCGGGGGTCCGCGGCAGGCTGCGCGTCGTTGCGCGCATGCCGGATCGGCAGCAGGAGCCGCCGCCTGCGAGGCTGCATATTGATGCGCGTGATGTCGCCGTTGTAATGGGCGAAGACGCGGTGATCCATGACCGCGCGCCACAGCGGGGGAATCATGGCGAGCACGACCATCGTGGCGTAACCGGCGGGCAGCTGGGGGGCCTGTTCGGAGCTGCGCAGGGTCTGGTAGCGGCGGCCGGGGTTGGCGTGATGGTCGCTGTGGCGCTGGAGGTGGAACAGGAAGATGTTCGTCACCAGACGGTCGCTGTTCCAGCTGTCGCGCGGTGAGCAGCGTGCGTAGCGGCCGTCGGGGCGGCGGGCGCGCAGCAATCCATAGTGTTCGACGTAGTTCACGGTTTCCAGCAGACCTGCGCCGATGAGTGCTTGCAGGGCGAGGTAGGGGATGATGGCGGGGCCGAAGGCCGCGATCAAGCCGATGAACAACGCCGCGCTCATCGCCCAGGCTTGCAGAAGATGATTGGTGGGGCTGAACCAGCGTTTGCCGTTGCGGGCCAGGCGCTGACGCTCGAGCTCGAGGGCGGAACGGAATCCGCCCACGATGGTGCGCGGCATGAATTGCCACAGTGATTCCCCGAAGCGGGCGCTGGCGGGGTCGTCGGGTGTGGCGACGCGAACGTGGTGGCCGCGGTTGTGCTCGACGAAGAAGTGGCCGTACCCGGACTGGGCGAGCGCGATCTTGGCCAGCCAGCGTTCGAGGCGTTCGGCGCGATGCCCGAGTTCGTGCGCGGCGTTGATGCCGATACCGGAGACGAAGCCGAGAGTCACGGCCAAGCCCAGTTTGTCGGCCAGGCTCAACTCGTGGCTGCTCCACAGATATCCGGCGATGAGCAGGCCGATGAATTGCATCGGCAGGAACATAAAGGTGCACCACCGGTAATAGCGGTCGTTGGACAGCGCCTCGTAATCCTCGTCGCGAGGATTGCTTCCGTCGTCGCCGACCGCCCAATCCAACAGTGGAATCACAACCAGCACGATGATGGGGCCGATCCACCAGAACACCTCCAACCCGGTGAGCAACACCAGTTGGGAGGGAAGCAAGGCGCAACCCGGGGCGATCAAACCCAGAAGCCACAGGTATCGCTTGGGATCACGGGCTTTCGTGTGCTCGAAGATCGTCATAGTCATCTCGCCGATCCATCAGGAGGACACTCAACCGACAGTTCTGACTGCGGACAACGCGGACTTTTTGCACGCTCATCCAGGATAACTGGAAGTTCGCTGGATGGCGGAAAACTATCGAAAGCGCCCTCTGAGCGGGCAGTGTCCGACTCACGATCATTCGGTGCGGCGAGGTCGGCCGCGACCTGCCGGGGGTAGCGGCCTCGTGCGACCGGTGTCTGGTTCGGTGCCCGGTGACCGGATTCGGCGAGCTCGGTCGTCGTCGGCCGGTCGTCGTCGGTGGCATAGTCGAGGTGAATATTTCGACAGTAAGGCATCGACTTCCGGTCTTCCTGCAGTCGGCGATGCGGTGTCGGACACGGATGGATCCGCGCCGGATCTCCGAGTATCACCGGTGTGCGCACCTGAGCGGCTCAGGTCGGCGGGGGTGAGCCAACTCCGACATGCGACCCTTTCTGTGCCGATCTCGACCAGTCACGCGATACCTCAAACAGCAAATTTCCTGCAATCAGTCCACCGGCTCTGCAGCTGGGACGCCTCGGGCTGGACCTTCTGGCGGAACTCGCCTGCCGTGCGGGGATCTGTGACGACCCTGGCAGGCAGGTCGGCCGCGGCTCGGTCGTGAAACCGAACCGCGGCCGACCATTGTGCATGGAGATCGCGGCGCTACGAGCCGATGCTGCGCGATTGCGCGCGGCGCTGCGCCGAGTCTCCGATCGAGATACCGAAGGTATCCGAGTCGGGCGTGTTTTCGCAAATCAGGGCAGGGCCCCGCAGTTGGTCGGTGCGGGCTGTCCGGCGAGCCGCTCGGTGATCCACTGCTGCGATCCGACCAGCGAGGGGAAGAACGCCAGCACGTGGGTGGCCCGCAACCCGGTGATGACACTGGGCAGCTCGACGTTCGCGTTCAACTGCACCGGCACGCCGCTGGCGCACCACCCCGCGGCCATCTCGCGAACGGGCACATAAGGCGCACCCTCGTCGCTCGGGCTCGAGGAGATGAGGACGGGAACCTGCGGGGTGAGCGTGCCGACTCGCTGCTGGCTGAACGCCGACTTCAACACCGGGGACTGATCGATCACCGCGGTGAGCGGTTGCCCGCTGGTGGTCCACTGCGACGTGTTCGGGAACTGCTGTGCCAGTCCCAGCGGTACGGCGCACTTCTCCATGGACTCCCGCAGGATCGCTTTGCCGGTGTCGTTGAGTTCGGACTCGAGCACCGGGCGGGTTTCGGGATAGTTGGCCGCGATGCCGTTGAGGATCCACGCGAAAGCCGGTCCGAGTGGAGCTCGGCCATCGTTGAACCCGATGAAGTACTGGTCGTCCACCACCGGCCCGCCGATGTAAGCGCCCTGTACGTTCAGCTCAGGGGCATAAGCAGGTTGCAACTCGGCCGCGCCCGCGGACGCCATGCCGCCCTGGGAGTACCCGTACAGAATGACCGGCGAGCCGGGGTTGAGGCTGGTGCCCGGCAATTGCAGCGCCGCACGCGCGGAGTCGAGCAGGGCGTAGGCCTGAGCTTTACGGTTGAGGTAGTCGTGCACCGCGGGCGTTCCCAGCCCGTGGTAATCGGTCACCATCACCGCTATGCCGCGGGCCAGCAGCGTGTACAGCGCCAGTACGTCGTATTCCACGATGACGTCGAACGGAGGCTGGTATTGGATGAATTGCGCGAGCAGTTTCGAAGGCGCGCATTGGTCGCCCTGCCCCTTCGTGCCGACCGCGTACGCGATCAGCGGGCGCTCACCGGGGCCGGTCCACGGCGCTGCCGGCTCCAGATATGTACCGACCACCGTCGTCCTGGCGTCGTGGGTATCGCTGCTGACGTACATGATGCGGGTCGACGAAGCCGGGATCGATCCGCCGATTCCCGGGACGGAAATCGCCAGCCGTGACGCTTCGGTCCGGATGATGGAGCCCGGCGCGCCCCCGGGCGATGCCGGTGGAATGTAGAACTCGTCGCCCGCCACCGCTTCCGCGGCTGGTTCCGCCCACACGTGTGGGGCCGAGACCGCCCCGCTCCCGGCCACGATGAGGGTTCCCGTCAGGGCTGTGGCCAATCTGAGTATTCGACTCCTCACGATGCGATCCTTCCTGCGATTGGGATACCCATGGCATCTAGAATCGGATACTGAGAGTATCTGTAAGGGGTATGGATTGTCTGGGAATATCGATGAGTGTCGGCCGCTGCGGGGGACAGGGCGTTCGCGGCCGACTCGAGCGCAGAGCCAGGCGCGTACGCGCAACGAATTGATGGCCACCGCAAAACGGCTTTTTCTGCGGGACGGGTATCAGGCGACGACTCTGGACAAGGTCGCGAAGGCCGCCGGTTTCACCAAAGGGGCGGTGTATTCGAACTTCCGCACCAAAGACGACCTGTGCCTGGCGGTGCTCGACGAAATTCACGCCGAGCGAGCGGCGGAGGTCGCCGAAATCATCGCGGCGCCTACGGCGACCGACCGTCTGAAACGGATGACGGAATGGGCCGAACGGGTTGTCGGTGATCCGAACTGGACGCAACTGGAGCTGGAGTTCAGTGTCCATGCTCGGCGCGATGACCACCTCCGCGACGAACTCGCGACCCGGCTCGACAATATCGTCGGCATGGTCGGCGCGGCCCTGGGAACCCCGGACGACCTCGAAATCCAGCGATCGCGGGCCGAGGCCGCGGTCGCGGTGCTGGCGCTCGGTGTCGGGCTGGGCCTGTTCCGGTCGATCGATCCCGGCATCCCGGTGACGGGGATGATCTCGGCGCTGCGCGCGATCGCGGGGTTGACCCGCAACGGCTGAAGTGCTCGGTGGGCATGTGTTCCGGTCGTACGCGCGCCGATGCCGGAAGGGCTCCGGGGTATTGCGTTCGCCGCATCGGAGCCTAATATAAGTCAAGGCTTATCAAGGAGGATGCCATGCCACTGCTGACCGATCCCGCCGCCATCGCCGGGCTCGTGACCCGTGAGGTCCGCACCGGATCTCGCGACGGCACGCCGACCAGGATCGCTGTCGCCCGGCGCACGTATCCGACCGATCAGGCGGATCTCTGGGACGCCCTCACCGACATCGAGCGGATCCCACGCTGGTTCCTGCCCGTCAGCGGTGACCTGCGGGTCGGCGGCCGCTATCAGCTCGAGGGCAATGCCAACGGTGTCGTCGAACAGTGCGATGCGCCGAGGCGGTTCGCCGTGACATGGGAGATGGGGCCGCAGATCTCCTGGCTGACGGTGGATCTCACGCCTTCCGGAGACGGCACCGAGTTGGAGTTGGTACACGAGGCTCCGGTCGATCCCGAGTTCTGGTCGCAGTACGGACCGGGTGCTGTAGGCGTCGGGTGGGATCTCGGCCTGATGGGACTGGGGCTGCACTTGTCGAGCGGAGTTCCGGTGGACCAGGCCGAGGCCATGGCGTTTCCGACGACGCCCGAGGGAGCGGCCTTCATCCGCACGGCGGCTCTCGGCTGGGCAGAGGCCGCAGTGGGCGGCGGTGACGACCCGGCTGCCGCGAACGCGGCGGCGCTGCGAACCGTCGCGTTCTATACCGGCGCCTCGGAAGGCGGCTCTCAGGTTTGATGGACAGGTCTCCGGCGAAGATCTTCGAGGCACTGGGTGACCCGGTTCGCCGGTTCATCCTCGAAGTGGTGGCGGCGGGCGAGCAGCCCGCGGGTGCGCTGGTCGCGGCCGTGCGAGAGCACACGCCGATTTCCCAGCCCGGCGTCTCACAACATCTCAAGGTGCTGCGCGATGCCGGGCTGGTGCACGTCCGCGCCGAGGGCACTCGACGGCTGTACACCCTCGACCCCGCGGGCGTCGACGCCGCCCGGGCCTGGCTGACCGGGCTGACGGACCCGCTACATCGGTTCGCCCAACCGCTCGACGCTCTCGCGACGGAGATCGCTCGCGGAAAACGAGCACGCCGCGGCGCCGAGCCCGATCGAACCGGCACAGCGGATGCCGACGGACAAGCCCGTTACGGGTGACCGCACGCAACGACTCCGTCAGCAGCGGCCGAACACGACGGCCGCGTTGTGGCCACCGAAACCGTACGAGTTGTTCAGCGCGTACTCGATCTTCTGAGTCCGGGCGCTGCCGTGGACGATATCGAGATCGATCTCGGGATCTTGATTGTCGAGATTCAACGTGGGCGGCACCACGCCGTCCCGCACGCTGAGCACGGTCAGGGCGGCTTCCACCGCGCCCACCGCGCCCACCGAGTGGCCCAGAGCGGATTTGGGCGCGTAGACCGATGCGTGGTCGCCCACCGCCTCTCGGATTCCCCTGGCCTCCGCTAGGTCGCCGAAGGGAGTGGCTGTCGCATGGGCGTTGACGTGATCGATGTCGGAAGCGCTCACCCCCGCCGTTTCGAGCGCACGACGCATGGCTCGAATGTTTCCCGCGCCGTCCGGGTGCGGGAGAACCATGTGGTACCCGTCGGCGGTGAGGCCCGCGCCCATCAGGCGAGCCAGCGGTTTCGCCCCCCGAGCCCGTGCGTGGTCCTCCGACTCCAGCACGAACAGGGCCGCGGCCTCGCCGAAGACGAAACCGTCTCGGTCCCGATCGAACGGGCGTGACGCGCGCTCGGGTTCATCGATCCGTGTGCTCAGCGCCCGCATCATCGAGAACCCGGCCACCGCGAGCGGATTGATCCGGCCCTCCACGCCCCCCGCCACGACGATGTCGGCTTCGCCCAGGATGATCGAACGCCACGCGTGCACCAGCGCCTCGCATCCGGAAGCACACGCGGAGACGGGCGTGATCACGCTGGCTCGCGCGCCGAGTTCCAGCCCGACCACCGCCGCGGCGCCATTGGGCATGGCCATGGGCACCGCGAACGGGGACACTTTGCGGTAGCCCGCCTCTCGCATCTGGTCGTTGGACTCGATGATCGTGTCGGCGCCACCGAGGCCGGTGCCGATGCAGACGCCCAGTCGATCGAGATCGACTTCCGGCCGGCCCGCGGTGTCCCAGATCCGGTTGCCCATGACGTAGGCGATCTGCTGGACATACGACATGCGTCGCTTCTGGACGCGGCTGAGTTCGTCGGTCGGATCCAGTTTGAACTGGCCGCCGATGTCGACGGGAACCTTGAAGCGCTCGAAGTCGGGGTCTTGTACCTTGGCGATCCCGGTTTCGCCGGCGAGGAGTCCTTTCCAGGTGGCGTCGGTGTCGGCGCCGACAGCGGTCGACATCTCGATAGCAGTCACGACCACACCCCGGAATCCTCCGTTGCTGGTAGAGAAGTCCGCCAAATCGGACATCAAACCCCTTCTTTCGGCTCGTCGGCTCAGATGCTCCAGCGAGGCTATGCGCGTGCCGGAACCGCGGGGTAGTAGCCCGAGTGCCGATCACCGCTACGATCGGGCCATGCAACCGGATGGGGGAACGCGTCGTGTGACGGTCGTCATTCCCGACGAAGTAGTGGTTCTGGACGCCGCGATTCCGATCGACGTGTTCGGTTCCGACCCCCACTATCGCCTCGAAGTGTGCGCGGCATCGCCGACCGTGCCGACCTCGATTCCTGGGCTGTCGTGTGTGGCGACGGCCGGGCTGGAGGCTCTCCGCCATGCCGATACGGTGATAATGCCCGGCTATTCCACCTACGAGCAGCCACTGCCGGACCCCGTGATCCGATCGCTTCGCGACGCCCACGCACGGGGTGCGCGAATGTTGTCGATCTGTACCGGCACTTTCGCGCTCGCCGCGGCGGGCCTGCTGGCCGGCCGGCCCGCTACGACGCACTGGCGCGCCGCGCCGTTGCTTCAGCGCCGATACCCCGACATCGACGTTCATTCCGATCGATTGTTCGTCGATGATGGCGACGTGATGACCTCCGCGGGGGTCACCAGCGGAATCGATCTCTGCCTGCACGTGGTGCGCAAGGACGTCGGCGCGGCGGCCGCGAACGAACGTGCCCGCGACCTGGTGGCGCCGCCGGTCCGTGAGGGCGGCCAAGCGCAGTACACCCGGCAGTTCTCGCCGCAGACCTCCTCCGGCGTGCTCGCCGAGACACGCGCGTGGATTCTCGCGAACCTCGATCGCAGGCATTCGATCGAGGACCTCGCCAGGCGTTCCAATCTCTCGCGCCGTAGCTTCATCCGGCGCTTTCGCGAAGAAACCGGAACCTCCACGCATGTGTGGATCACCAGCGCGCGCCTGAATCAGGCTCGAGAGCTGCTCGAGACCACCGGCCTCCCGGTCGATCAGATCGGCTACCGCGTCGGCCTCGGCAACCCTGCCAACACCCGGGCGGTGTTCAAACGTCATCTGGGCGTCAGCCCCGGCCAGTACCGGCGCATGTTCACGGTCGGGAACTGAACGGCGCGCCTCCGGGAACTGCTCGGCCGGGGGCTCGGGCCCTAGCCGGGAAGCCGTTGCGCGGGATAATCGCGCAGTCGTGGGTCGGTGTCGCCGACGACGACCGGATGACCCACCAGCTCGAACATCGCGACATCGGAATGATGATCGCCGAAGGCCATGCACGCCTTGGGATCGATGGCCGCTTGTTCGGCATACCGCAGCAGGGCGGCGGACTTGTCGGTACCGACCATCGTCGCGAGGACGTCGCCGGTGTACTTTCCGGCGGCCGTCTCCATCTTCGTGCACAGAACCGTTGCCGCGCCAACGGCTTCGGCGATCGGTTCCAGCGCCGGGGCGATCGAGCCGGAGACCAGCACGATGCGACTGCCGGTGCGGGAGAGCTCGTCCAGTCGTCGCCGCACGGCGGCATTGAAGAAAGCCGGGTCCGCGGAACTGGAGGCGAACCAGTCTCTTCCGGTACGCCGCAGGTCGGCGGTGTCACGGCCGGCCCAGTGCCGATAGAACCACCGATGTGATTCGCCGCGGCTCATGCCTGCCGCACGAAGCGTCCGGAACTCTCGAAGCACGGCGTCGGCTTCGGCGCCGTGCCCCCGGCGCCGCGCGTCGAAGACGAACAGGGACAGGAAGGTTACGCTCCGGACCAGCGTTTCATCGACGTCGACGAAAACAGCTGGGACAGCGACCTTTCGATCGATCAGCTCCGGCGCGGGGAAGGATCCCGGGTCCGGCTCTCTGGGCGGCGTCATGCTCGAGCCTCGGTCTGCGCGGCGGCGTCGACCTCCTGTTCCGGCTCTTTTGTAGCCGACGGTGGGTCACCGTGCCGCACCGCGCGGGTGACGCCGCAGATTCTCAGCAACGGTGCCGTCATCGCGGTGGTGACCAAGGCCATGATGACCAGCAGCGAGTACAACTGCTGGCCGATGACGCCGATCGTCAGTCCGATGTTCAGGATCACCAGCTCCGTCAGCCCCCGGGTGTTCATCAGCGCGGCGAGGGCCGCGGACTCCACCCGGTCGATTCCGCCGCAGCGGGCCGCCACGTAGGTGCCGCCCAGCTTGCCAACGAGGGCGGCGAACATGATCGCGACGAACTCGACGACGCCCGCGCGGTCGAGCGCGCCGAGATCCACTTGCAGGCCGGCGACCACGAAGAAAGCAGGCAGGAAGATACTGCTCAGCAGTCGGGCGCCGTCCTCGACGGCCGTGCGCAGCGGCCGGGGGAAGACCACACCGAACAGGAACGCGCCGAAGATCAGGTGCAGGCCCAGCCACTCGGTGGTGGCTCCCAATAGCAGAGCGCCCGCGACGCCGATGAATACCATGTTGCCGGTGTTCTTCTCGGACCCGCTGCGGGCGATACGGCACAGCGCCGGACGCACCGCCCACCACAACACCATGACCAGCGGGATGAACAGTAGTATCCGCCACTGGTGATCGAGGTCGGGCTGCGCGATACCGATGACTACCGCCAGAACGCACCAGGCGAGTACGTCGTCGAATGCGGCGCTGGTCATCGCCGACTGGCCCAGGCGGGTGCCCAGCAGCCCGCGGTCGTGCAGGATGCGGGCCAGCACCGGAAACGCCGTCACGGCCAACGCGCACCCGATGAAGAGGGCGAATGTCAGCCGATTTCCTTCACCGTGCCGTGCCAGCGCCCAGATCGCGATCGCGGAACCGAGCGCGAAGGGAACGACGTAGGCCGAAACCGCCACAGCGGTGACCGACCGCCTGCGACCGGCGAGCGACCGGAGATCCATCTCGAGGCCTGCCGAGAACATGAAGATCATCACGCCGACATTGGCGAAAGCCGTGAGATACGACCGGATGTCGTGCGGAAACACCGCTGCGGACAGCTCCGCGCCGAGGATCGTCGGCCCCGCGAGTATTCCTGCCACGATCTCGCCGATAACCGGGGGTTGGCCGCATTTCTCGGCCAGCCATCCCAGCAGCCGGGCCGCGGCCACGATGAGTACGAGGTCCAGCAATAACAAGATCATTTGGTTGCTCGGCAACGCCTCGACTCCGTTCGGCATTGAGGAGATCGCGAGGTCGGATTCGACCCTCGCAGGCGGTCTGTCCGTACGTCGAACCGCGGTGCGGAAACCCCCGAAAGACGGACTACCTGCATCGAGACGATATCGCAACCGCGCGGCGAATGAGGGGGGAGAGTGACCTACGCCACGTTCGGTACGGGGTCCGGAGCGTGTGGCGCAAAGGAGTGCATGTCTGTCGCGAATCGGACTGGCTGGTCGCTCTTTTGGTTGTGAATACTTCGATCTATGGCTGGAGCCAGTCGGAGGGCGCAGCTGAGGGGAGTCGACGTTGTTCGAAGGTAAGACGGTACTCGTAACCGGTGCGGCAACCATAATCGGCGCGGAGGTCGCTCGGGTCTTCGCCGGGTATTCCGCGAATGTTGTGCTGGGAGACATCGATGCGGACGGCGGGAAGGGGACGGCCGCCGGTATCGGCGATCGCGCCGTCTTCGTGCCGATCGATCTCCGCAGCGATTCGTCCATCAGGTCGTTCGTCGCGACCGCGGTCGACCGGCACGGCCGGATAGACGCTCTGGTCAACATCGCCTGCGTCTACGGCGACGACGGCTCCACCGCGGACATACGGGCACAGTGGCTGGAGGTGCTGAACACCAATGTCGTCGGTACGGCGATGTTGTGCGGACAGGCGCGATCCGCTCTGCGAGACGCGGGAGGGTCCATCGTCAACTTCACCTCGCCCAGTGGACGGATCGCGCAGGCCGGGCGAGTGCAATACCCGGTGAGCAAGGCCGGGTTGCTGCAACTGACCCGAAGTCTCGCGCTGGAATACGCCGGTGACGGGATCCGCGTCAACAGTGTCTCGCCGGGCTGGACCTGGTCGCGTGTGATGGATGAGATCACCGAAGGGGACCGGGCGCGGACCGACGCGGTGGCCTCCCGATTCCACATGCTGGGCAGGGCGGCCGATGCCCGGGAAATCGGTGAGGTGGCCGCCTTTCTCGCTTCGTCCAGGGCGAGCTTCGTGACCGGCGCCGAGTGGACCGTGGACGGCGGCTACTCCGCGCTGGGACCCGAGCAGACCACCTCGGCGATCGAGCTGCTCCTGCGCGATCGGTCCGAATCGCACGAAACCTCTCTGGCATAGGAAATCGAACGATGACTGCAGCAACAATTTCGGCGACCTCCCTGCTGGAGGCGGTACGTTCCCTGGCGCCCGATTTGGCGGCACGCCGCAGCGAGATCGATGCCGAGCGCAAGCTTCCGGTGGACATCGTGGAGCGACTCCGCGAGATCGGCGTCTACCGAATGGGTTTCAGCTCGGAGATCGGCGGTCCCGGCTTGACCTCCCTCGAGCAACTGGAAGTGGTCGAGGCCCTGTCGTACGGCGACACGGCGACCGGGTGGTGTGCCATGATCGGCGCCGCCACCGGCATCTACGCGGGATATCTCGACGAGCAGGCGATCGCGGAGCTCATGCCGAGCCAGGACCTGATCACGGCGGGTCTGATCTTCCCGGCCGGCCGTGCCGAGCGCACCCCCGGTGGTTATCGACTGACCGGACGATGGAAGTTCGGCAGCGCGATCACGCATGCCGACCTGGTCATCGGCGGGGCATTCGTGACATCGGGAGGAATCCCGGAGGCGACCGCGGACGGCAGGCCGGTCGTCCGGCTCTTCTTCATGCGCCGCGATCAGGTCACCGTGTTCGACACCTGGGACACCACAGGTCTTCGTGGCAGCGGAAGCAACGACTACGCGGTCGAGGACCTCTTCGTCCCCGAGCATCATTCCTTCGCGTTCGGCGAAAGGAAGAGCTGTAGCGGGAAGCTGGCCGAGCCCGAAGCGCTGGCCCGGATCATGCCCGGCGTACCGCTGGGTACGGCGCGCGCGGCGTTGGACTACGTCCGCGGACTCGCGGACGGCAAGACAGTGCCTGCGGCCGGGCAGAAATGGGCGGACAACTACCGTGCGCAGTACCTGCTGGGCGAGTGCGAGATGGAGTACATCGTCGCGCGCGGCGCCGTCGTCAACACGGTGGAGGCACTGTGGGACGCTCTGGAGGGCAACCGTTTCGCGGAATTGCCACCGGACACGAGGATCGCGACCGCGCTGGCCAGGACCCATGCTTTCCGCGCCGCGCTGCGGATCGTCTCCCGCCTGTGCGAGCTGGTGGGTACGGATTCGATCTACCGGCCGGATCCGCTGGATATCTGGCTGCGCGACATGAACACGATGGCGCGGCACATCATCGCGCACGACCAGGTGATCCAGTCCACCGGAGCCTTCCTGATGGGCGGCAGGCCGGAGTTCCCGTTCGTCGTAGGGCTGGGCTGATCCGATGGAAGTCGACAAGCGCAAACGGCTGCCGTCCCTGACCGGACTGCGGTTCTTCGCGGCGCTCTCGGTGTTCGTTTTCCACGTGATGCTGCCGAACTCGCCGATACCTCCCTACAAGCCGGTCAATCTTTTCGCCGATCCGGACGTCGCGTACGACGCGGCGTGGGCTGTAGGGAAGTTGGGATTCCTCGGGGTGTCCTTCTTCTTCATTTTGAGCGGCTTCGTCCTGACCTGGTCGTGGAAACCGGGATCGAGCAAATTGCAGTTCATCCGGCGACGAGTGGTCAAGATATTCCCCAACCACCTCACGCTCTGGGTGGCGTCGATGGTTCTTTTCGCCGCGGCTATCACGCCATGGAAAGCTTGGTTGCCGAATCTCTTCCTCCTCCATGCGTGGTTCCCACAGAACTACATCAATGCAGGAGTCAACACGCCGTCGTGGACGTTGTCCTGTGAGCTGCTGTTCTATATTCTGTTTCCATTCGTGATACCGGCGGTGCTGCGAATCGACAGGAAGTATCTGTGGCACGGAGCCGCCGCCATGGTGGCGGGCATTGCCGTGATCGTCCTCTTGACGGCCTTCGTCGTCCCCGGCTCCGAGAAATCCGAACTCACGCCGATTCCCGTTCTGCAGCTGTGGTTCGGTTACCTCTTTCCTCCGTCGCGTCTGTTCGAATTCTTCCTCGGTGTGTTCGTGGCGCGCATCGTGATGGAAGGGCGATGGATACGGATTCCGCTCTGGGCCGCGGTGGCCGCGGTCGGGGTGGGTTACGTGGTGGCGATGTACACGCCGTTCTACGTCGGCTTCGTCCTGGCGACCGCGGTTCCGCTCGCCCTGCTGATCGGATCGGCCGCCCAGTCCGACATCGAGGGGACGTCGCGGTTCCTGTCGAGCCGGCTCTCGGTCAAGCTCGGTGAGATCTCCTTCGCCTTCTATATCTGTCAGGGCGTCACTTTGTTCTATGTCCGCCGCCTCATGGATGCCGCCACGTTCAGTGTGCCGGTCGCCGTGCTGATAATCGTCCTTCTATTCTGTTTGAACATCCTCGCCGCTTGGATGTTGTTCACCTTCGTGGAAGCACCTGCTATGCGTCGGTTCGCTCGGCCGAGGCGAGCTCCCAGCGTCGAAGAAAGGGTGGTCGGTTAGACCTTCGGATCGCTCTCGAAATCAGCGGAAATTTTCCGGTCGGAGGCTCGTGGTGCGCCACGGGCCTCCGATTCACGTTTTATCGACGATGGGAACAATTCGGTTGCCTCGCCGCCGCCTCGGCGGTATCCTGGGATGTGTTCTGAGTCAGGGAACGAGTTCTGAATATGGGGGGTGCTCGATCAAATGAATTACGTGAATCGCATCTGGTTATGAACTTTTAGGGTTCGCATATACGGGGTTTCGAACGGATTCTCCTTCCTGATTTCGAATCCCGCTCAGGCATTCTGATCGCAGACAATTCACCGACGGTCCGGTCCGCGTGAATCGCGGAAATGCGCCGTGCGGTCCGGTTGTGTGCGCTCGCTGTGTCGTATGTTCGGAAGGTAGTAATGAATACGACTGTCGACAACGGGTCCGAGCGTCTCCACGAGCTCGGGCGACAACAGTCCTACTCCAGACACGACCATGACGCGGAATCGGTTGCCACCGAGATACTTCGCATGGTCTTCGCGCGCCGGCGAAGCGCCGAGCCGAAGTCGGTGTGTGAGCTGGCTCCGTGCGCGGAGTGTTTCGCACCGCACCTGCCCAAGGTGATCCGGTACATCGAGGCAGGTACGCCGGTCCATTTCGTCATTCCGGCGTTCCCGGCGAAGTCGCGTAACCGCCGCAAGACGCTCGGTCGTCTGCCCGACATGGCCGAGGCACTGGCGATCGAGTCGCTGCAGGGATTCTGTGACCAGATCTCGTCGGTCTACCGGCCGGGCGCGATCGTGACCATCTGTTCCGACGGCCATGTCTTCAGCGACACGCTCGGAATCCCGGACGTGCACGTCGATCACTACGGTACGGAGCTTCGCCGGATGATCCGGTCGACCGGCGGCGGCTCCATCGGCCTGTACGGATTGCGGGACGCGATGCCCGAGATGACCTGGGACGAACGCAGGCGGCGTCTGCTGGCGGAGTACTCGGACGGCATCGGCGCACTACGCGCAGCGGTGCGCACCGATCCTGCCGCACGGCGAATGTTCAACGGAATCCACCGTTTCATGGTCGAGGACAATGCCGTGCTGCTGCCCGACCTGTCCGCCACCCAACGGCGGAACCGGTCGAAGGAGACGGCGTACGAAGTGGTGCAGCGCAGCCAAGCGTGGAGCCGCCTGATGGCGGAGATCTTCACCGAGGCGGTGCGACTGTCGATTCATCCGCAGGCGAATCATTCCGAGAAGATCGGTTTCCATCTCCTGCGGACCCAGGACAGCTGGCTGACGCCGTGGCACGGCGTGGTGCTCGACGACGGAACCAGCCAGACGCTGGTCAAGCGGATGCATGCCGAGGAATTGGGCGCTCGCTTGGTATGGCGCAACAGTCGCCCCAGTCACTTCGTCCTCGGCAGGACGCCGCAAACCGATTCCTAGCGAGTGTAAGGAAGGTCATAAGGTCATGATGAAAAGTTCGAGCGAATTGCTGCTGGGAGGGCAGCGGCTTCGGCCGTTCGGCCGTCTCGTGGCGTCCGCGACGGAGGGGCAGACCCTCGCCGACGTGCCGATCGAGGAGCTGCTCGCAACGACGCTCAGCGAGAAAGTGGTCGTGCTGCGCGGATTCGGCCTGCTCGGCAAACCGGAACTGGAGAACTACTGCCGCGCGGCCGGCGAGATCCTTCAGTGGAACTTCGGGTCGATTCTCGATCTGGTGGTCCGGGACACTCCCGACAACTACCTTTTCGACCGGGACGATGTCCCGTTCCACTGGGACGGGGCGTTCGCCGAGCACGTACCGCGGTTCTTCCTCTTCCAGTGCGTGCGAGGAGAGGGCGCCGGCGGCGAGACCGTGTTCTGTGACAGCGTTCAGGTCTACCGGGAGGCGCCGGAAGATCTGAAGGAGCTCTGGGCTCGCACCACGATCACATACCGGACCGACAAACTTGCGCACTACGGTGGCTCGGCCGAATGGCCGCTGCTCGGAACGCATCCCGTCACGGGCGAGACGACGATCCGATACGCCGAGCCGCTGGATCCGGCGCGCTACGCCAATCCGCTGTTCTTGACCGTCGAGGGAATCTCGGCCGAGGACGGGGTGCGCGTCATGGAGGACCTGCGCGAGCGGCTGCACGACGCGCGCTACTGCTATGCCCACCAGTGGCGGACCGGCGACATCGTCGTGGTCGAGAACCACGCTCTGCTGCACGGCAGGAATGCGTTCACCGGATCGGTCTCGCGGCATCTTCAGCGCATTCAAATCATCTGAGCAATCAGCCATCGGAGAGGAACGTCAATGGCTCCACAAGTTTCCAGACCAGCAACCGAGTACGACGTCGTCATCATGGGCGGTGGTCCCGCGGGGTCCACTCTCGCCGCGATGTTGTGCCGCGAAACAGACCTGCGCGTGGCGATTTTCGACCGCGAGGTGTTCCCCCGCGAGCACATCGGGGAATCGGGAGCGCATCCACTGGTTCCCGTCCTGCAAGCCAGCGGCGCTCTCGAGAAGGTGCTCGCGAGCGAGTGCTGGATCCAGAAGTTCGGCGGTATCTACCAGTGGGACACCCAGCGGCCGTTCGTGGGCTTCTTCGAGCACTCGGACTACCTGGTCGACGGCGTGTACCGATGGTCGGTTCACGTCAATCGCGCCGAATTCGACACCGTTCTGCTCGATCACGCCGAATCCTGTGGTGCGCACGTCTTCCAGGGAGTGCGGATCGTGCGGTTCCTCCCCGGTGCGAAGGACGCCACGGTCGTCCTGGAAGACGGCACCGAGGTCAGGGCCGGGTATTTCGTCGACGCGTCCGGCCGGGCGAATCAGGTGGCCGCCCGCGGTTCGCAGCGGGACAAGCAATGGCTTTCGGAGTACCGCAATGTGGCCGTCTGGTCGCATTACCGCAACTGCGTGCCGGCGCAACGGGCTGCGGGTGACTGGAACGTCTTCCGGGCGGAGGATCTGTCGCCGATCTACGCGGTGGCCTTCGAGCACGGGTGGGTGTGGTACATCCCGACGCCTCGTCTGGTCGATGGCACTCGGGAAACCGTGTGGTCGATCGGTATCGTCACCAATCCGGAATCGATCGCCCGCGTGGATCTGCGTGACCCGGACATCTTCCTGAAGACCATCAAGTCGATCCCGGTACTGCAGGACCTGGTCGCGGACGCCGAACCGATTCGTCCCGAGATGCTGACGGCGACCAACTATTCCCGGATCAGCGAGTGCTTCGGCTCGTACTCGGATCGCTGGATGGCGGTCGGGGACGCGTCGTACTTCGTCGACCCCCTGTTCTCTTCCGGGATGTCCTTCGCCGTCACCCAAGCCTGGGCGGCCGCATTGGTCCTGCGGAAGACGTTCGACAAGGAGTTGGACGAGCAAGCCAAGCAAGACCTCTGGCGTGATTACGACGTCGAGTGGCGCGGGATGGCGGAGACATGGGCGCTGAGCATCGACCAGTGGTACCACGAGATCTCGCGTTCGCATCCCGACAGCCCGTACTGGAGCGCGCAAGGGCGGCGAGTGGAGGTCGACAACGCCACCGAAGGGACGTTCCAGGCGCTGCTGAACACCGCGCTGGTGCCCGACCTGCTGAACATCATGACGAAGGGGACCCGTGACCCGCGTGACCTCGCCACCGAAGGACCTTATCTGCGGGCTTTCACCGCCGCGGACGCGGTCGAACTGGCGCAGGGCGACATCGTGGCGCTGTCGGAAGACGCACGGATCCGCTCGGGCATGGGAGCCGACATACCGGGCTTCAAAGGCATGTCGCCGCCGTTCGAGATCCCCCAGGAGGCGCGTGACGGGCTGGCCGCGTACTGGCGAGACCTCCTCGCCAACGGTGACGCCGCGCCTTCGCCACTGGCCGACACCGTGCCGTGCCACCGGATCTATTCCGCGGCGGACCCCGAGATCGAGGTGCGGTGCCTGGAACGGGACGGCGGCAAGGAACTATGGGAAACGCTGACCCGAGGCCCCGCCCGGTGGTCGGAGCTGGCGCCACAGTTGACGGTGTTGCAGGGGCGGGCCTTGAAGCGCTTGATCCGAGCGGGGTTGGTGATTGCCGGGCCGGAAGCGGACCAGCAAGTCGTTTAGGTCGAGGACATGAGGTCATTGGCTGTTCTGGCCGTCGATGATGTGATTCCGTTCGATCTCTCGGTGCCCATCGAAATCTTCGGCCGTGCCCGACAGGAGGATGGCGAGCCCGCATACCGAGTCGAGGTATGCGGGGTGCGCTCCGACGTTCCGTCGAAGTTCTTCGGGATCTCATGCCTCGGTGACATCGAATTCCTCGAGGAGGAGGCCGGAACCGTCGTCGTCCCAGGAGCGATGAGTTACCGGGCGCAGCCATCGGAGCGATTGAGAAGGGCATTGATGCGTGCCCATGAGCGCGGCGCGAGGGTCGCATCGATCTGCTTGGGTGCGTTCACGCTCGCCTCGGTCGGCCTGCTCGATGGCAGGCGGGCAACGACGCATTGGATGGCCGCTACCGAATTGTCGAGGAGCTATCCGCGGGTCCGCGTGGACCCCACGGTGCTGTACGTGGACAACGGGAGCATCCTGACCTCGGCCGGCGCCGCGGCGGGACTGGATCTGTGCCTCCATATGGTTCGGCAGGATTACGGCACCGCTGTCGCGGCGGATACCGCCCGGCTCTCGGTGATGCCACTGACACGCGACGGGGGGCAAGCGCAGTTCATCGCGGAACGTCCGCGTTCGGAGGCGGACAGCAAGTCGATCAATCCCACATTGGAGTGGGCGGAGACGATGCTCGGTGAGAAGATCACCGTGCTCGATCTCGCGGAGCGAGCCGGAGTCAGCAAGCGCACGCTGATCCGGCGCTTCCACGAGCAGGTCCGGATGACGCCGAACGAGTGGCTCCAGACCGCCCGGGTGCGAAAGGCCCAGGTATTGCTCGAGACGACCATCCTCACGATGGAATGCATCACCGGCCAGACGGGTTTCTCTTCGGTGGCCGCCTTCCGGAAGGTCTTTCGCAAGACCGTGGGTGTGACGCCTCAGGCGTACCGGCGGGCCTTCCGCTGACCGATTGCGCGGCTCGTCCGCGCGCAGGCCGGCTCTCGCCGTGGATTCGCGTGGAGAATACGGATCCGCGGCGAGAATCCCCGTCGGCTGCTCGCGCCGTGGGCGGGTGTCCCCGACCGAGGTCCGGTCGCCGGGTGCAAGCGGCGTGACGGCCGAGCGAGTGTGCCGAGTCCGAACCTGCCGAAAGGCGAGTACCGCGCTACTCGGTATTTTCGTGGTGGCCGGAGCTAGGTTCACAGGTGCTCGGTCCCCATGGCGAAGGAGATCACGGTGCCCACAGCGAATTTCGGTACGAGAGAAGATCCCGGTTTCGAACTCGAGCAGAGCCCCGATCTGATCGTGGTGCGCACGCACAGCGGTCGCGGGATCCGGCGGAAATCGGGGTCGGTGCCCACACCGCTCAGTGGCGAACTCGATGACGCGACGCTGGTGCAGGCCTACCCGGAGGCCGGGGTGGAGGTATATCGGCTGCCCGCGGGGTCGAGGTCGGTGGAAGAACGCAAGCCGGTGCTCGAAGCCGCGCCGGAGGTGCGGTTCGCCGGGCACGTCCTGGTCGACCCCGGCACCGAGGAACCGGTGCTCTACACCGAGAACATCTTCGTGAAGTTCGTCGACGGCGTAGCGCACGAGCATTGTCTCGCCGTGCTGGACGCAGCGGATCTTACTGTGAAGCAGAGGGTTTCGTATGCGAGGAACGCCTACTTCACGGCAGCGCCGGAGGGCACCGGCCAGCGGGTCTTCGATATCGCCAACGCGCTGCTCGATCGCGACGATGTGGAGAATTGCCACCCGGAGTTGATCCGGCGCCGTTCAAGGAAGGCGATCTCTCCTCAGCAATGGCATTTGAAGAAGACCACCATCGACGGTGTCACGATCGACGCGCACGCGGCAGTGGAAGCCGCTCATGCCCACACCCGTGGGGCCGGGGTGACGATCGCCGTCATCGATGACGGTGTCGATATCGACCATCCCGAATTCGCGGGCGCCGGTAAGGTGGTCGCACCGCGGGACGTGACGTCGAAGACCAGCGATCCGCGTCCCAAGGACACCTTCGGCACCGGTCCCGACAACGGTGACAACCACGGCACCGCATGCGCGGGTGTGGCCTGCGCCAACGGCACGGGCGCAGCGTCGGGCGTGGCGCCGCAGGCCGCGCTGATGCCCATCCGGCTCGCCTCCGGACTCGGATCGCAGGCCGAGGCGGACGCCTTCGTGTGGGCCGCCGATCACGGCGCCGACGTCATCTCGTGCAGCTGGGGGCCGGCCGACGGGAAATGGTTCGAGCCGAACGATCCGGTGCACAACCGGGTGGTGCCGCTACCGGCGAGCACCAGGTTGGCGATCGAACACGCCGTCGGCGCCGGACGTGCGGGCAAGGGTTGTGTGGTGTTGTTCGCAGCGGGCAACGGCAACGAATCCGTCGACAACGACGGCTATGCCGGTTTCGCGAAAGTGATCGCGGTCGCGGCGTGCAACGACACCGGCAAACGCAGTGTGTACAGCGATTTCGGTAAAGCGGTGTGGTGCGCGTTCCCCAGCAGCGACTTCGGGCACCGGCCCTTCGGACATCCCGACCCCCGCACGCCGGGAATCTGGACGGTGGACCGGCACGGCGCCCGCGGCTACAACCCCGGCACGGCGGCGTCGGGGGATGCGGCGGGCGACTACACCAACGACTTCGGCGGCACCTCCAGCGCTTGCCCGGGCGCCGCCGGGGTGGTGGCCCTGATGCTGTCGGTGAATCCGGATCTGACGTGGACCGAGGTGAAAGACCTGTTGAAGGGCAGTTGCGACAAGATCGATCCGCAGGGCGGCGGCTACGACGCCGACGGGCACAGCGACAAGTACGGGTACGGCAGGGTGAACGCGCTCGCCGCAGTGCGGGCGGCCGAGCCCGCGATCCCTAGTCCCTTGCCGGTACGGTGACCCACCGAACGCCGCCCTTCGCAGGTGGCGGTGTACCACCGCGGGGTAGGGGAGACTGAGCAAGTGGCGGATGACAGTGTTCGGCTGATCGTCGTGGATGCCGCCAATGTCGTCGGTTCGCGGCCCGACGGTTGGTGGCGCGACCGGGCCGGCGCTGCTCGTCGCTTACTCGGGAAAGTGGCCATGCTGCCGGAGCGGATGACGAATCCCACCGAGGTGATCGTGGTGCTCGAGGGGGCGGCGAAGGCCGCGGTCGACCGGGCGACGGATCGGGACCTCGCCGGCTTGCGCGTGGTGCGGGCGGACGGTTCGGGCGATGACGCGATCGTCGGCGCGGTCGCCGCGGCGCGCGCGAACGACGGCAGCCGTCCCATCACGGTGGTGACGGCGGACCGGGAACTGCGCGAGCGCGTCGCGGCGCTGGGGGCGGAGGTGGTCGGTCCGACCTGGCTGTTGGACTACATCGAATCGTGACCCGGGCGACGGTCGGAAGCCCGGCGTTTCACCCATACGTCCAGTCCGGTTTGGGGCAGTCTGAGCGGTATGACCGCCTCCGACGCCGTGGGGATGCCATTGCTCTACCTGGTCGAGATCTCCGAACCAGGCTATTTCAACCGGCCGTGGTGGAAGATCGCGAGCACCGGCGAGCCGAGCCAGGTGCGCGCCGCGCTCACCGAACTGGCCGTCCGGGTCGAGCGCGACATCCAGCGCGCCGGGGGCGCGTGCCGGTGCTGGTACCGCTACGACGTGCGGTGGTGCGACGGCGCGATGCTGGAGTGTTTCCAGGGGGCGATCCGATCGGTGCTGATTCCGGGGGAACTGCGTTGCTTGGCCGTTGCCCTCACCTCCGCGACGACCGTGGACCTGCGCTCCGTGGAGCGGCCGCCACGCTGATTCGCCGTCGCGCGCGCAGCAGGCGGGCGCAGAGCCGCGGAGCTTCGCCGGCCGCCCGTGGATCGGCGGCTCAGTTGAGCAGAGCCGGTTGTCCGGCGTCAGCCTGCTGCGCGGGACTCCCCGAACCCGCCTGCCGAGTGGTGGTGCGAGCGTCGGACTGCATCGGGTCCACTGCCGGATCGATGTCGATGGTGCGGCGCAGCGGGCGGTTCGGCAGCAGCGCGGCCGCGATGAGCGCGACCACCGTCGCGGCCGCGGCGATGAGGAAAATCCGCCCGGTCGCGTCGCCGTAGGAGGCGCGCACGATGGTCGCGATGGGCGCGGGAAGTGCGCCGATATCCAGGTTGCCGCCGCCGGAGGACTCGGTCCGGATACCGAGCCTGCCGAATCCCTCCGCGGACAGTTCACCGACCCGGGTGGCCAGCACGGAACCCAGCACCGAGACACCGATCGCGCCACCGAAAGTGCGGAAGAAGGCGACACTGCTGGACGCGGCGCCGATGTCGTGCACGCTCACCGTGTTCTGCACGGCCAGGACGAGGTTCTGCATCATCATGCCGACGCCGAGTCCGACGACGGTGATGTATCCGCCGACCAGCCACAGGCTCGTCGCGTGGTCGATCGTCGAGAGCAGCGTGAACCCGGCCACCAGCAGCGCGGCTCCGGCGACCACGAAAGCCTTCCACTTTCCGCGCCGGGTGATCAGCTGTCCGGAGCCGATCGAGGCGATCAGCATGCCCGCGACGAGCGGGATGGTCAGCACGCCCGCGGCGGTGGGGGAGTAGCCGCGCGCGGTCTGGAAGTACTGGCCTAGGAAGGTGGTCGCGCCGAACATGCCGACGCCGACCGCGATCGAGGCGATGATCGCCAGGCCCGTGGTGCGTTCGGTGACGATCGGCAAGGGGATGATCGGCGACTCGGCGCGGGACTCGACCCACACGGTCGCGATCAGCAGCAGCACGCCGGCGGTCACGTAGAGCGCCGACTCCCGCGACACCCAGTCGTAGTAACCGGCTTTTCCGGCGAACGACACCCAGATGAGCAGCACGGACACGCCGCCGGTCAGCGCAGCGGCGCCGAGCCAGTCGATCGACACCCCGTCCTTGCGCTCGGTAGGCAGCCGCAGGGTCCGCTGCAAGAGCGCCAGTGCGATCACCGCCAGCGGCACGCACACGAAGAAACACCAGCGCCAGCCCAGCGGGCTGTCGACGATGACGCCGCCGAGGATGGGCCCACCGGACATCGAAACCGCCATGACGGCGCCCATGTAGCCGGAGTATCGCCCGCGTTCGCGCGGCGCGACGATGGAGCCGATGATCGCGACGGCGAGCGCGGTCAACCCGCCCATGCCGACGCCCTGAACGACGCGCGCGACCAGCAGCAGGGCGACATCGCCTGCGAAGCCCGCGATGACCGAGCCGACCACGAAAATGACGATGGCGGATTGGACAAGCAGCTTCTTGTTGAACAGGTCGGCGAATTTGCCCCAGATCGGCGTGGAGGCCGCGTTCGCCAGCAGCGCCGCGGTGATGACCCAGGCGTAGGCGGTCTGCGACCCCTGTAGATCGCCGATGATGGTGGGCAGCGCGGTGGCGACGATCGTCGTGCTGAGCAGCGCCGTGAACAACGCCGCGAGCAGCCCGGTCATCGCCTCCAAGACTTCACGGTGGGTCATCGCGTACGGGTCGCGTCGCGTCACCGCCTCGACTGAACTAGACATCCACTTCCTGACTTTCTTTCGAAACCGGCTGGTGAGCGCCGACGGGGGTGCTGTGGGCGTGCGTGGTCAGTGCGCCGCGGAGCTTCTGGACGGCGAGGCAGGCCTGCTCGGCGTCGTCTTCACTCCAGTCGGCCAGGACGTTCTGCAATCCCCGGGCCCGCGATGCCCGCACGCGGTGCAGCAGATCGCGCCCCTCGTCGGTCACCCGGACCAGGGTGGCCCGGCCGTCGGTGGGATCGGCGTGCCTGCTGATGTAGTCGGCGCCGACGAGTTCGGTGATGTGCCTGCTCAATGCGCTGGGACTGATGCACAAGTCCGCGGCGAGGTCCCCTTGCCGACTCGAGCCTTTGGATTCGAGGGCGCCCAGTACCCCGATGCCGCCCGGAAGCAATTGCCCTTCTTCCGGGTGTGCGAGCGCGATACGGATGGCCCGGCCCATCAGGTAGAGCTCTCGAATCAGGCTCTGGGCCGTATCGGGCGAGACTGCCATGTCTACTCCAGACCACTAGTTACTTGCGCTACGCAAATATATAGTAGTTGCTTGACCTAAGCAACTAGTGGACGGCGCCGCCCGCGTCGAAGGCTGCGGGGGTGGGTGATGACAGAGATGCGCGGCTATCGGCCTCTTGGGGCCGCGACCACGAACCCAAGGGTGGCTATTCGTCCACCCCCGGGGGTTGCTGGATGCTCCCTGAGGTCACTGGTTATGGGGATGTACACGGCGGACAGTAGTAGCTGAACCTGATGTCGATCGCTATCGAGGAACTACGAGATGCAGCCGAGTTTCGTTCACCACGTAAGGCAGCAAACTTCTACCTACGGTGTGAACAGGTCGTTCACCTACCTGCACGAGGTCGGGCGGGAGTTGAGCGAGGAGGTATCGACCTACCTCGAACTCGACCGCGACGCCAGGGCTGTCGCAGTCTGGCTGACCGACCGCCCGGAATCGGCGCAGCCCGTCGTGCTGCTCTATCACGACGGGCTGGCGTTCCTGCGCGCGTTTCTCGGCTGCCTGTACGCGGGCGTGATCGCGGTCCCCGCGCCCCTGCCGCACGACGAGGGCAGCGCCCGCCGCGTAGCGGGCATCGTCGCGGATTCCGGCGCCGAGCTGGTTCTCACGACCGGCGACGTCCAGCCGCTGCTCGAGACCGCGACCAGCGCGGCCGTCGTCGCCACCGACCGCCCGCTCGGCGACCCCGACCACTGGCGCATGCCCGACATCGGCCCCGAGACGATCGCCTTCCTCCAGTACACGTCGGGGTCGACCGGCGACCCCAAGGGTGTCGTCGTCACGCACGGCAACCTGATGCACAACGAAGCCGCCATCGCCTCGGCCGGGTTGAGCGATGCCTCGATCGGCGTCAGCTGGATCCCGCACTTCCACGACATGGGCCTGATCGGCACGCTGCTCGGGTCTCTGTACGTCGGGGCGGACCTGGTTTTCATGGCGCCGACGAGTTTTCTGAAGCATCCGGTGCGCTGGCTGCGCGCCATCGGCGAATACCGCGCGACCTTCACCGCCGCACCGAACTTCGCCTATGACCTGATCGTCCGCAGGGTGACCGACGAACAGTTGGCGGAACTCGATCTGAGCAGCGTCGAGATCGCCCTGAGCGGCGCCGAGCCGGTCCGTGAACGAACCATCGCGGCCGTGTCGCGGCGATTCGCGCCCGCCGGTCTGCGACCCACGGCGTTGCTTCCCGCCTATGGGCTGGCCGAGGTGACGTTGCTGGCCAGCGGCGGATCCATCGACGCGGCGCCGGTCTACCTCGACGTGGGTCGCGAAGCCCGGCTCGTCGGCTGCGGACGAGCGGCCCCCGGTCTGGACATCCGCATCGTCGACCCGGACACGCGACGGCAGGTTCCGGACGACACGGTCGGAGAGATCTGGATCGCGGGCCCGAGCGTCGCCGCGGGTTACTGGAACCGCCCCGACGAGTCGCGCGAGACATTCGGTGCGTACCTCGATGCCGAGGGCCCATTCCTGCGCACCGGAGATCTCGGTCTGCTGCACGAGGACGAGCTGTTCGTCGCAGGGCGCCACAAGGATCTGCTGATCGTCAACGGCCGCAACCTGTACCCGCAGGACATCGAAGAACTCGTGCGCGGGTTGCATCCGGCGCTCGGCGCCGCCGGTGTCGCAGTCTCCGTCGACACGGGCGGCCGGGAACGACTCGTCGTGGTGCAGGGCGTCAAGACGGCGCGGCAAGGCGCCACGACACTGGCCGAGCTGACCTCGGCGATCAAGATCGCCGTCGCCCGCGGATTCGACGTATCGGCGCCGAACGTGGTGCTCGTCGAGCCCCGGGCCGTTCAGCGCACGACCAGCGGGAAGGTCCAGCGCGCCGCGATGCGGGACTCGCTGCTCGCACATCGTGTCGAGGGTGTCCTGCACGAGGATCTCGAACCGGCGCTGACCCGAACTCTGACCGCTTGATCCACCCATACCAGCCGAGGAGCCGAAACATGTTCAGCACCACAGCCGTTCGCCCGACGACGACGATCGAGGATTGGCTCGTGGAGCGCGTGGCGGACTACACCGAACGCGCGGCCCGCGACGTCGATCCGGTCGTCCCGCTCGCCGAACTGGGCTTGGACTCCGTCTCGGCCGTGAACCTGTGCGGCGAGATCGAGGACCGATGGTCACTCGAGGTCGACCCGGTCCTGGTCTTCGAGTACCCCACCATCGCCGACATCGCCGCTTACATCGCCACCGAATTCGCCCTTGCCGCATGACCGACATCGCCATCGTCGGCCTCGACTGCCGATTCCCGCAAGCACCCGATCCGGCCGCGCTGTGGCGGCTGCTGATCGACGGACGTGACGTGATCTCCGAGGTTCCGGCGAGCCGCTGGAATGCCGCCGAGTACCACGATCCGGCCGGTGCCCCCGGCACCATCAACACCCGCAGCGGCGGCTTCCTCGACGACGCGGACGCGTTCGACGCCGAATTCTTCGGCATCACCCCGCGCGAAGCCGAGGCGATGGATCCGCAGCAGCGGTTGCTGCTGCACGCCACCTGGCGGGCCTTCGAAGACGCCACGCTCGATCCGCGCGCCGAGGCCGGTTCCCGTACCGGGGTCTTCGTCGGGGTGATGGCCAACGAATGGGCCAACCTGCAGATGAGCGACTATGCCGCGATCACCCCGCAGCACGGTTCCGGCAACGGATATTTCATGACCGCCAACCGGCTGTCCTACCAGTTCGACCTGAAAGGGCCGAGTGTCGCGGTCGACACGGCGTGCTCGTCGTCGCTGGTCGCGATCCACCTCGCCTGCGGCGCACTGGCTTCCGGCGAATGCGATCAAGCGGTCGCCGGTGGTGTCAACTTGGTGCTCACGCCCGCCGTCGGGGTGTTCTACACCCAGGCCGGTCTCTCCGCGCCGGACGCGCGGTGCAAGCCGTTCAGCGGCAACGCCGATGGAATCGTGCGCGGCGAGGGCGTCGCGGTGCTCGTGCTGCGGCGCCTCGCCGACGCGCAGGCCGCGGGTCTGCCGATCTACGCGGTGATCAAGGGCAGCGCGGTCAATTCCGATGGGCGCAGCAACGGCATCACGGCGCCGAACCGCTGGGCGCAGCAGCAGGTGATCGGCGAGGCGTGCGAGCGCGCCGGGGTACGGCCCGAGGAGGTGGACTTCCTCGAGGCACACGGCACCGGAACGGTGCTCGGCGACATGATCGAGGTCAAAGCACTGGGACAGCTGCACGCACGCAACCGGCGGCGGCTTTGCGGCGTCGGATCGATCAAGGGCAATCTCGGTCACACCGAAGGCGCGGCGGGCGTCGCGGGCCTGCTCAAAGTCGCTCTCAGCTTGCGGCACGGTATCGTCCCGCCGTCGAGGTTCGCCGATCAGGAGAATCCGCGGCTGCGGATGGCCGAGCAGGGTTTGCGTCTGCTCACCGAACCGATGCCGCTGGAGGGACCCGGATACGGGGGAGTCAGCAGCTTCGGCATCGGCGGCACGAATGCCCATGTTGTGCTGGGCAGCGCTCCTGCCGCCGAGACCCCCACGTCCTCCGGGGGCGGCGTGCTCACGCTGTCGGCGAACGACGAGGAAGGGTTGCGGCGCAACGCCCGTCGCCTGGCCGACGCGCTGGGTTCCACCCCGCCGGAGGAATTCGCGCAACTGTGCTGGACGAGCAACCAGGTCAAGTCCTCCGGCCGCGCCCGGCTCGCCGTCGTGGCCGCCGACCGTGACGCCGCCGTCGCGCGGCTGCGCGCCGGCGCGGACACCGGGGTCGTGGGACCGGTCGGCGTCGGCTGGATGTTCACCGGCCAGGGTTCGCAATTCACAGGCATGGCGCGCGCGCTCGACGCGGAAGTCCCGTTGTTCCGGGACGCTCTGGCGATGGTGGACCAGGTCATGACGGTTCATCTCGGTCACTCGGTACGTGAGCTGACGCTCGACGAGCACACCGAGATCGACCGCACCGATCTCGCGCAACCGGCGATCTTCGCGATGGAGTACGCCCTGGCCAAGGCACTGGCCGACGTCGGCGTCCGGCCCGCGTGGGTCATCGGGCACAGCATCGGCGAGTTCGCGGCCGCGGCGGTGGCGGGAGTGTTCGACCTGGACGACGCGTGCCGCCTCGTCGTCGCACGAGGGGAGCTGATGCGACGGTTGCCGGAGGGCGGGGCGATGCTCGCCGTGCGGGCGGACGCGGCCGAGGTCGCCGAATTGCTCGCCGACCAACCGGAGATGGCGCTCGCCGCCGTCAACGGACCGCGGGAGATCGTGCTTTCCGGTGCGGCATCGGCGATCACCCGGGGGCGGGACGCGCTCACGGCTCGCGGGGTGGAGACCACGGTCCTCAACGTCTCCCACGCCTTCCACAGCCCGCTGATGGAACCCATGCTGGAGCAGTTCGAGGCAGTCGCCCGCGAATGCGGTTATCGCACACCCGCACTTCCGCTCTACTCGACCGTCCACGGTCGCCTGCTCGACGCCAGCGAATCGATGGACGCCGCGTATTGGGTCGAGCACGTCCGCGCCACCGTCCGCTTCGGCGAGGCCATCGAAGCCGCTCTCGGCACCGAGCCCAGCCACGTCGTCGAGATCGGGCCGCGTCGTGTCCTGGCCACGATGGTCGGCCGGACCCGCCCGGATCTGGCGGCGCGCTGCCTGACGCCCAGCCCGGGACCAGGTGCGACAGGCGGCGCATTCGCCGAGACCGTCGCCGCTCTGTACCGCGACGGACTCGACCCCGACTGGGACCGGCTCTACGAGCCGGCGCAGCGCGTCCGCCGCAGGCTGCCCGGATACGAGTTCTCCACCGACCAACGGTTCTGGGTCGAATCACGCAATACCGCAACGCCTTCCGCTCAATCCGAGGAAACCTCCATGGACCAGTTGATCGCACTCTTCCGCGAACAGAACGCCGTCCTGGCGAGTCTGGTCGGCGCTCCGTCCGCCGGGCACGTTCCACAGCCCAGAGGGGCGGCGCCGGTCGCGACCGAGACGGTCACACCGCACGACATCGTGACCCCGACGACCGCGGTGGGCACGGCCACCGCGGACCCGCCGATGCCCCCCGCAGCCGTCGCGAGCGTCGTGCGCGCGGAGTTCTCCAGGGTGAGCGGATTCCCGGCCGACCGGCTCCGCGATGCCCAGACGCTCGGTGACGACCTGGGCTTCGACTCGCTCATGCTGACCGACCTGATCGCCGCGCTCGTTCGCAAGCTACCCCGCCTGACCGTCGACCCGAGCAGATTCACGCCCACGGCGACGCTCGGCGACGTCACCTCCTACCTGACCGGTCGAGTGGGTGCGCCCGTCCCGCAGCAGGCAGCCGGCCCTGCGGCCGGCGGGATGCCCGAACCGTCGTGTGAGGTCGCCGAGCCGGAGTACCGGATCTCGGATTTCGCGGAGGTGAAGTCGATCGCGGACCGGCTCGCCGGCGCCGAATCGCTCGGCCTGTCCAATCCCTACTTCCTGGTCAACGACGGTGTCACCAAGGACACCTCGGTCATCGACGGCGCCTCGGTGATCAACTTCTCCAGCTACAACTACCTCGGATTGTCCGGCCATCCGGCGGTCGTCGCCGCCGTGCAGGACGCGGTGGCCCGCTATGGCAGCTCGTGCTCGGCCAGCCGGATCCTCTCCGGCGAGAAGCCGGTGCACCGCGAACTCGAGGCCGAACTCGCGGCCCTGCTCGGCACCGAGGACGCCATCGCACTGGTCGGCGGCCACTCCACGAACGTCACGATCATCGGGCATCTGGTAGGACCGGAGGACCTCGTCATCCACGACAGCCTCGCGCACGACAGCATCATGCAAGGCTGCAAGCTGTCGGGCGCGACCCGCCGCCCGTTCCCGCACAACGATCACGCCGCCCTCGACGAACTGCTCACCGAGATCCGCCATCAGTACCGGCGGGTGCTGATCCTGATCGAAGGCGTCTACAGCCAGGACGGCGACATCCCCGATCTGCCCGCGATCATCGCCGTCAAGAAGAAGCACAAGGCGCTGTTGATGATCGACGAGGCGCACAGCGTCGGCGTGCTCGGCGCGGGCGGCGGTGGAATCGGCGAATATTTCGGCGTCGATCGCGACGACGTCGAATTGTGGTCCGGGACGACATCGAAGGCGCTCGCCGGTTGTGGCGGGTACGTCGCGGGCAGCGCGGAACTGATCCGATTCCTGAAGTACACGACGCCAGGATTCGTCTACAGCGTCGGCATGACGCCGATGAACGCAGCCGCCTCGGCCGCGGCGATCCGTCAGTTGCGGTCCGAAGGCGCCATCCTGGAACGTCTGCGCGGCAATTCTCGACTGTTCCTGCGATTGGCCCGGGAGGTGGGGGTCGACGCCGGCGACAGCCACGACACGCCGATCATCCCGTGCATCGTGGGCGACTCGATGAAGACGTTGCGACTGTCGAACGCGCTGTTGCGCCGCGGCATCAACGTCAACCCGATCCTGTATCCGGCGGTGCCGGAAGACCTCGCACGGCTGCGGTTCTTCGTCACCGCCTGCCACACCGAGGACCAGATTCGCGAGACCGTCAAGGTTCTCGCCGAGGAACTCGCCCTGCTCGCGGAGAGCTGACCGGCGAGCCGGCCGGTCAGCGACCGCCGACAGCGCGTCCGAGACGGATGCGCGGCCGGGGTGGCCGTGTCGATGACGGCGACGTCATCGGCTCGTCGCCCGCTGCGTCGTGCACCTCCACGTGCCCCGGACCGCTGTAGCATCGGTCCGAGATGCCATTACTCCAGCTCGAGCCCATAGCGGCGGCTTCGCGGGTCTGGAGTCCGGGCGGGCGATGAGGGCCGGGCACGAGTTCGCTGCCGCAGGCGCCGGGCGGGTACGGACCTCGTCGACGTGTACGGCCGGAATGTTTTACGGCGCCACAGGCGTGTGATCCGCCGGGTGAGGGTTCGAGCGGCGATTCGGCTCGTTTCGAGTGGGCTTTGCGGCACCGCATCGGAAACCACCGCGAGACCGATCCGATCGTGCCGGCTACCGCGGACGAGGACGAAACCTCGCCGCCGACCGTAGCGACCGCATCGGAGGTATTGGCCAGCCATGATTCGCTCGAGCGTGCGAGCCGCGATCTCCCTGATCCTCGCCGGCGGTCTGGGGTTGGCGAGTACTCCGGCGGTGGCGTCCATGCCGCTGGTGGTGATCGTGACCGGCGGCGAGATCTCCGGCCACGCCGCCGACGGCATCGTCGAATACCTGGGTATTCCCTTCGCGGCCCCCACCGGTGGCGGAGCGCGGTTCAGCCCCCCGCGTCCGGTACCGCCGTGGCCCGGCGTGCGGCCTGCTCACCACCACGGTCCGCAATGTCCGCAGAACGGCTACCTGCCCGGCCTACCACCGACCGGCCCCACCAGCGAGGACTGCCTGACCATCGATGTGTACGCGCCGGACCGGGCACCCGGCCGACTGTTGCCGGTCATGGTGTTTCTCCACGGCGGCGGCTACGTCACCGGCTCCAACAGTCAATATGACGCCCCCACGCGGATGGTCGCCGACGGCGACGTCATCGTCGCAGTCCCGAACTACCGCCTCGGCCCGTTCGGCTTCATGTCGCTCCCGGAACTGGCCGCCGAGTCCGGCGGGGCCACCGGAACGGTCGGCATCCAGGACCAGCAAGCCGCTCTGCGATGGGTGCGCGAGAACGCGCGTGCCTTCGGCGGCGATCCGGGCACTGTCACGATCTTCGGTGAATCGGCAGGTGGCGGAAGCGTCTGCACACATTTCGCCGCACCCGGCTCCGACGATCTGTTCGCCAAAGCGATCGTCCAAAGCGGCTCGTGCGCACAGTCACCGCTGGTCCCCGGCAATCGGGACGATGCCTTCGCACGCTCACAGCGCTACGCGGAGAGCATCGGATGCGGCGACGCCGCGACACGTTCGAGCTGCCTTCGCGCGCTTCCCGCCGCGAAGCTCCTGGATTCGCCGACCGTCCGATTCGACGGGCCGACCCCCGTCTGGGTGCCCAGCATCGACGGCGTCGTCGTCACCCGCACACTCGCCGAAGCCCTGGCAGGAGACAAGCGCAAGAGACCGCTCATCGTGGGGAGCAACAGCGCGGAAGGCGCGCTGTTCGTCGCGGAATCCGATTACGCCCGCGGCCACGTCCCGGACGCGGCGAGCTACGAGCGCTACGTCCGCCAATCATTCGGCGGTTATGCCGATCGCGTACTCGCCCGCTACCCCCTCGATCGGTATCCCTCACCGGCAGCCGCTCAGACCGCGGTGATCACCGACGGTCTTCTCGCTTGTCCCGCGCTGTTCACCAGCCGCACCGCGCGCGACACGGGACATCCCCTGTGGCAGTACGAATTCGATCAGGCGCCGTTCGGCGACGCCGATCCGGTCCTGCCCGGCGCCTTCCACGCCGCCGAACTTCCGTATCTGTTCACCGGTCTCATGGGAGTGCCCATCCCATGGACCGGGGCGTCCGCCGCGTTCGCGGCGCAAATGCAACGATGGTGGACCACTTTCGCCCATACCGGTGACCCGAACGGTCCAGGCGCGTCCCAATGGCCGGCGTGGCCGGAGTCGGCAGGGCAGAGTTCCGACGGGCCGACGCTGCTCATGCGGGCAACCGGCAGCGTCGTAATCGAGGACTTCGCCATCAGGCACCACTGTGCGTTCTGGTCCGAACGGGAACGCTGAGCCCCGCCCGCGTCGATCGAAGCGATCTCCGCGATTCGGTGAATAGTGTTCGCGGGCAGTGATTCCCGCATCGGCGTAGGCCGGTCTTGCCGCGCGTGATGTGCTGAGTTAAGGTCGTCGTCATGACTGCCGGGTCGGCGACACGCCGCGCACAGAACGGTCGCCCGGCCGCGCTGTGATCATCCGGCGGGCCAGGGGCCCGCCCTCCTTCTTCGCGAAATCCCATGTACTACAGGGACATCGGAAGGAGGTGAACATATGTCCCCTTCGGAAACGCCGCAGCAGCGCGGCTGGCCGGACTTCGTCGCCGCGCACGCTCAGGGCAGAGTGCTGGAGGCGACTGTCGTAGAGATCGTGCCGTTCGGCGCGTTCTTGGAGGTCGCTCCAGGAATCCACGGGTTGCTGCACCGAACCGAGTGGTCCACCGAGCCGCAAATCGGCGCCACTCTGACGGTCCGCATCCTCGATATCGATACCGAGAGGCAGCGAGTGGCTCTGGCGCACGCTGAATAACGGTCCACGCGGGCGTGCCGGGGCAGACTCCACCTGCCCCGGCACGTCCGTAAGCCTATCCGCCCTCGGGTGAAGGCTCACTCTCGTGGAGGCTCGAGCGGAGGTGTCGCGGTGGCCACGCCCGCGCATCTCGGCTGGTTCGCGGGCCTGTGCCCAGGTCCGCCGATGCTGGGCGGTCGACCTCGTGCCTTCCATGCCGCGTCGGCACTCATGAATGTTTGCTAGACATTTGCCTGGGTAGAACCGGCACACGTCAGCCCTCAGTCCCGGAAGGCCCGATGCCATGGTTGTCAGGCTCGACCCCCGCCGCTTCCGCGCGCTGATCGGCGCGCGGTCACCGTCGGCGAATCCGGGGGCGGCGTGATCGGCTACTACATCCATCACCACGGCTGCGGGCACCTGCTGCGAGCGCAATGTATTCGCGCGCACATCGATCAACCGGTCGTCGCGCTGTCCTCGTTGTCGCCGGCAAGCCACCAAGGCTTCGACGACACGGTGGAGTTGCCCGCAGGCGACCGGGCCGCGGGAGCCGACGACCCGACCGCGGGCGGGATGCTGCACTGGGTGCCACGCCGTGATCCCGGCCTCGCCGATCGGATGGCGGCGGTCGCCGCCTGGATCGCCGACACCCGCCCCGACGCCCTGGTGGTGGACGTGTCGGTGGAGGTGGCGCTGCTGGCCAGGCTGCACGGTGTGCCGGTCGTGGCGATGGCGCTGCCGGGTACCCGGACGGACCCGGCACATCAGATGCTGCACCGCATCGCCGAACGATTGATCGCGGCGTGGCCGCGCGGGCTCTACGACCCGTCGTGGCTGCACCCGTATGCCGACAAGACCCACTACGTCGGCGGCATCACCCGCTTCGCCGAGCGCGTGCCGGCCCGGGCGGTCCGCGGGGACGAGCGCCCTGTGGTCCTGGTACTGGCGGGAGCGGGCGGCGCACCGTTCACCGCAGCGATGGTTCGCGCGTGCGCGCAGCGCCACCGCCGATACCGGTGGCGCACTCTCGGATCGGGTGACTGGGTCGACGACCCGTGGCCGCAGCTGTGCGAGGCCGACGTGATCGTCTCGCACGCCGGTCAGAGCGCTGTCGCCGACATCGCCGCCGCGGGCAAACCGGCCATCCTGATCCCGGCGGAGCGCCCGTTCGGCGAGCAGCACGCGACCGGTCGCGCTCTGGCCGCCGCGGGCATGGCGCTCACCCTCGACCGCCGGCCGGACCTCGACGACTGGCCCGCGCTCGTGGAGCGGGCGCGGGCGCTGGATACGGATCGCTGGCGGTGGTGGCATACCCGGGGTGCGGCGGCACGAGCCGCGGCGGCTGTCAACGAGATCGACGCACGCGGCCTTTGTTCCGCGTCGTGAGAACCGCCGCGTCGTGAGAACCGCCGCGTCGTGAGAACCGCCGCGTCGTGAGAACCGCCGCCATCACCATCGCGGCCGGGCGTACGGCGCATGGTGCGGCTCGGCGCGGGACTCCCGACTCCGGCCCGACCACCACGTCGGGGTCGTCATGAGTTACCCGGCAGCACGTGCGCGGGCATCCGGCGCGCCGCGTACCGATGCGAGGGGCCGGTCGCCACTGTCGTCGTCGGCGCCGCGATCCGGGTGCGGAGACCCCCTCGGGCAATAGCCGAGTTCTGGTGTTACTCGGCGTGAACCGCGTCCCCCGCAGAATAAGATGATGTTGTCACCTCGGGAGGTGAGCGGTCGGGACGTTGCGCTTCGATCGGCGGGATTCACGGTGAGACGCTGCAGGTAGGAGCATACTGACGCGATGAACGAATCGGGCGACCGAATCGTGGACACGGCTGAAGGAGCGGTAGCCCGGGTGGTCGGGGCGGGGACGCCCCAGACGACGGGAAGCTTCCGGTTCTGGTTCGCCGATCAGCGGTGGGAGTGGTCGGACGAAGTCGCCGCGATGCACGGCTACGCGCCCGACACGGTGACGCCGACGACAGAGTTGCTGCTCGCGCACAAACACCCCGAGGACCGGGATCATGTCGCCGAGGCGATCGAGAAGTCGGTTCGCAACGCCGAACCGTTCTGTAGCCGCCACCGCATCATCGACACCGCCGGTGCGCCGCACCACGTCATCGTGCTGGGCGACACGATGACCGACAAGGACGGCACCGTAGTCGGCACCGCGGGTTACTACGTGGATCTGACGGCCACGATCGCCGAGGAGCGGCAGGATCTCCTCGACGGCACCCTGCCGAAACTGTTCGAGGCACGCGCGCTGATCGAGCAGGCCAAGGGGGTGCTGATGCGGATCTACCGGATCAACGCCGACCAGGCCTTCCACGTCTTGCAGTGGCGTTCGCAGGAGACCAACGTCAAGTTGCGCGACTTGGCCGCCCAGCTCATCGCCGAGATCGACGACTTGCCCCCGGCTCCGCCATCGGTGCAGACCGCCTTCGACCACATGCTGCTGACTCTGCACGAGCGCGTCCCGAAGTCGTGATGTCGGATCGTCGGCACCACGCGATTCCGGCCTAGTGGCCGCGCAGCACGGCGCCGACCCCGTCGCGCAGGCCGGCCACGGCGTCGACCAGCGTGATCTCGGCCCCGATGGCCAACGCGGCCACCGGCAGGGCTTCGTCGGCGCGGCGCATCTCACCGGTCGAGCCGTTCGTGGCCGAGCCGATCACGAAGTTCGGCGCGGTACCGGCGAGCACCAAGCGGTCGCCCAGCGCCGTGCGGTCCAGCAGTAGTCGCTCCACGGTGGCGGCGCGCAACGCGGTCGTGGTCGCGGCCAGCCCGGCCACCGCCAGGCCGTCCGGGCGCTCGATCTCGGCGGTGAAGCGCTCGAGCACCCGACGGCGTCGCTGCGCCACCACGCGGTGCAGGATGTCGCGAACCTCCGCGTCGAGGGCCTTCGGGTCCGAAGCCGGTGTCAGCGTGCCGGATCGGGCCTCGATGACGTCCCGGCCCTTCGCGTCGAACGCCCCGCGCAGCTGCGCGCGAGCCCGAGCTTCTCCGGCGAGCACGACCACTTCCGCGTGCACGGTGTCGGCCAGCCGGTCCAGTTCGTGCGCGAACTGGCGAATGTCGCGATGCGCGGTGTCCTCGACGTGGTGGCGAATCGTACGACGAGACCGGTCGTCGCGCCGGAGCTCGGGCACCGGCTGGTCCAGGCACCGGAGGGATTCCTCCAGTTCGCTGCCATGACCGTCGAGCGAATAGAGTTCCGAGCCCACCCGGTCCACGAGTGCGACGACGTGCGGGACCTTCTCGGCCTGCATCTCGATGAGGGGTAGCAGGTAGGGAAGGGGCGAAACCCGGACGGTCTCGGTGTCCGGTGGCCAAGGCAAGCGTTCGTCGGCGAGCACCTCGGTCTCGTCGGCGATGAGCAGCCTGCCGTAGCGCCCTCGCGCCGCTGGGTGCAGGGTGATCGCCTGGGCCAGCAGCCGCCGGATCCGTGGCCGGGCCCCGCTGCGGTCCAGCTCGGCGTCGATCGAGCGCCAATGCAGCTCGGACGGACCGCCCGCGCCCTCGGTGTCGTGGGAAGTGTCGAAACAGACCGATGCGAAGGGGCCGTGCTTCGAGAGTATCCGCCGGAGGTCCGCCATCGGTATCACCTGGTTTCCCTGGCCATGGACGCTCTCGCTCGGGAGCTTCGGCAAACGTCTAGCGTTCGCTCGGCCCGGGAAATTCGCGCTCGAGTGACTTCGTCGTGTGTCCCGAAGGCTTCGATTCGGCGAACCACAGTGGGTGAGTACCCCGGCGTGTCGTGCCGAATCAGGGCACCCGGATCTGCGGGCACGGTGTACGGAATCGTGATCATTCTGCTGTTTCGTTGTGCGCGAAGTGGTTTCGGCCAACTTTCCATCGGCTCGGAGCGGCGGTGGGTGAGGTTCGGGGGACGGTTGTGAGCGCCGCTCGCCGATGGGTGGTCACCACTCGGGATCAATCCGCGAGAGTTGGCCCCGCGACGCTGCCCGGTTCGGCAATCGTTCGGCCATTGAGGAGCGGCCACCTGCGAAAGGTGGGGCCGTCGCCGCAGGCCGCGGGCACCGGCGAACTTCGCCGATCCGAACGCGGCCGACCGCGAGGAAGGGCGGCCCGGCCGCACGAAGCCGCGGATCGAGGAGTCCAACGCGGTCGGGGGGCGGGCGACTCGAGCCCGGCGCGGTGAGCGATTTTCGGCGTCCTGCTCTTTTTCGGTTTCGTGTAATAAAGCTGTTCGAATGTCCGTTTTTACTGTTCAGCGGGCCGCAATCACCCAAGCAACCGCTTGGTGTCCGGATCGTAAACCGAAAAGATCGGTTTGTTTCAGGTGGGCTGTGGTAAATGTGGAGGTATCGGATCGACAGCGCGGTCGTCCGATAAACGGGGCGAGGAACCCGCGCTGCTCGACGTTCAGCCGATTCGAAGCGCTCTGTCGCTGATTACCGGCGGCGCACGAACACGAGGGCTCTCCGCAAGAATGTGTACGACTACGTGCACCAGCGCAGAGGAACGTCATCGTGATCGAGAAGCCCGAAGCGCCCGTCGCCGCGGACGACGAAGAACGAGATCGGATCGTATGGCCCGACCCGAGCCCGCTCAGCGGCTGGTGGGCCGAAGTCATGGCCCATCGCCGGATCACCCGGCCACACACCTCCGCCGCGGACCCGCGGCACAACTGACCCGAACCGGCGGGTTCGTCCACCTTTCGCGACGTGCGGAGGGTACGCGACGAACGCCGTGTGCGGGCCGGCATCGGCGGCCGCGGCATCGGCGCGTATTTGCGGGCTGTGCGCTGCTCTATAGCGCCGTAGTCCGAATACCGCCCGTGAAAGTGTTTGCGCCGCAGGGCCGGAAACGCCGCGCCGACGTGCCGGTGACGTAAATCGCTTGTCGTGGCATGCGCACGACAGCACGAGGGCCACAAAATTCGCTGAGCGCCTCTGCGACATACATCTTCGAGCCGTTCGAAATGGAAGGTTCGGTCGAGTTCCGCCGAATCGTCGAAGACGCCCGCCCCGAACGAGTCTCGCGAATTGCGGGGCTCGTTCGGTGTGCTGTCCACGTGGTTGCCTACTGCCTTCCCGCCGAACCGTCGGCGCTCGTGTCTCGGAGCCCCAACAGGTTTGGCGTCTGCTTCAATGGGTGGTCAGAATCGGCCGAGGACACGGGGGCGTCATGTCCGGCACCAGAGCTGTCTCCTTCCGAGGAGTCGATGTGCTCGAAGACCTGCTGCGCTGGTTGGTGCGGCGACCGCCGCGCGGGGAGCGGATGCTGCCGATGGTGGGTCTCTGCGGTGACCTCACCAATGTCGAGGCATGCCTGGATATGTTCGGCTCGGCACTCGGCGGCGCGGTGCACGTGGCCGTGGACGTGGACGTCCTCGACCCCTTGCCGGAGGGCAGCTCGCTGGTCGAGGACACCACGCCGGGCCTGACCGTTTTGCGGCAACTGCTCTACAACATGTGCAAGGGGTTGTCGGCGGACCGCTTCGGGCGTCTGCGCCCATTGCCTTTCCGGCGCTACCGGTTGGCCGAATGGTTGATGGCGCGCAAACTGAGTTCCGACAACGAGCTCGATGAACTGGCGTCGCTGTTGCGCAAGGACTTCGGCCGTTGGGGCGAGGAATTGCTGGGCGAAGCCCAGGCCACGGTGGGCGCGGTACAACGAATCCTGTTGGGCGTTTTGCGTATCGTTCTGCCCACGGCGGTGTTCCGGGCGCGCACGGGCGGGCGGATTCCCGGCGTGGGACGTGAGTTCCGGTGGTTCATGCGCCAGCAGTATCTCGCGCCGGAACAGTCCAGCCAGTTCGTCGGATTCGCCCACCGTCTCACCGAGGGCGCCCGCCGCCAAGAGCACGCCGAGCATCTGGCCAAGCTGCTGGTGCATGCTTTTCTCGAAGACCTGCGGGTCGCCTACCGCCGTCGATGGTGGAGCATCGGCGCCGCACGGCGCACCACCTATCCGGTCGTGATCCTGCGCGCTCTCGACGGCGAAGCCGGTCCACGGCTGCTGGATCTGATCAACGACATCCGCAACGAGACCGGCAAGGACGACCCGCTGCTGGTGGTGGCAGGCACGCGGACAGCGCCGTCGGGCGTCACCGCGCGGCCCGCATACCGGGTGCGGCGGTTGTACGAGATCTGGGTGGAGGAGTTGCCCGTCGCGCGGCAGCGGCAGCGCCCGCGGGCCTGGCAGTTGTGGTTCGCCGTGCCCGCGACCGGCTCCGACGACGACGAGGCGGACCCGTTCCGCCGGATCGAGGTCCCGGCGCCGCCGTGGTGGGCACGACGGGCGTTGTCGGCGAGCGTGGTGTTCCTGGTGGCGGTGCTGGCGGTGGCGGCGGGCGGGTTCGCGACCTGGCGGCCGTGGCACGCGGGGGAACCCGTGTGCGCCACCGGAACGGCCGTAGAGTGGGTGCGCGTCGTCCCCGGTACGGACGGCAACTGCGTCGGTTTCAGCGCATACGACCCGGACGATCCCGACTCCGGCGGGCGGGGCTTCCTGTTCGCGCGCGACGAACCGGGCAGTCGCCGCCTGGTGGAAGCACAGCGGCGGGTGTACAAGCAGAACCTGCTGGCCGAGCGGCTGGCCGCACAGCAGCCGGCGCGGCCGCTGTTCACCCTCGTCTATTTCGGTCAGTTGACCGGCGTTCCGGGCGATTACCCCGCGCAGAGCGAGGACATCGAGGGCTTGGCGCTGGCTCAGTACAACGCGCTCGAATCGGTCGCGTTGTCCGACGCCGTCACGCCCGACACGGTCCCGCTGATCCGGCTGCTGCTCGCGAATACCGGTCCGGCCAATCTGCAGGGTCCCCAAGTCGTCGAGCTGCTGACGCCGCTCATCGAGGCGGAGCCGAGCATCGTCGGCGCGATCGGGCTCGATCAGAGCCGGATCGCGACGCTGGGGATGATCAACTCGCTGACCGGCCTCGGCATTCCGATGGTGGCGCCCAGTTTGTCGGCCGACGAGATGGTGCTGTCCTCGCCGCTGTACTTCCAGATCGCCCCGCCGAACCACGCGATCGCCGACATGATCAAGCAGTACCTGAACTCCCTTCCCGGGCTGGCCGGGCGCGGCGTCCGGATCTACCATCGGCCCGACCCGACCGATCTCTACACCGAGAACATGGCCGCGGACCTGCACATCCTCGCGGCCGACGGCCGGGCGATCTGGGACGGCTCCTGGGACCAGCGTGATGCCTTCACCGGGTCGGACAACACCGACGCATGCGACGAGGTGCTGTTCTTCGCGGGCCGGGATTCGGAGTTCCCCGACTTCCTGCAGAGCCTCAACAAAGCGTGCGGCGACCAGCGGGTGATGCTGATCGCGGACGACTCGGTCAACCGGTTCATGGCCAGCGTGGACCGGCGCAGGGCGGCCAACAGTGCGCGCCCGCTGGTCTACGTGGCCAAAGCGAGCCTGGTGACCTGCCGGAACAAAGGCCAGGGATTCCGCAGCCGGGTCGAGTTCTACCACCTCGCCACCACCGTGGACCCGGACATCCCGAGCTGGAACGCCTGCGCCGAGGCGGACAAGCCGCTGGGCGAGCGCGTCCAGCTGCATCCGCTGGGGGAGCGGGTCGCGTTGGCCTACGACGCGGTCGGGTTGTTCGTACGGGCAGTACAAGCACTGGCCCCGGCCGTGTCCGGGGTCTGGACCGAGCCGATCCCGATCAGCGCGGCCGCGGTGTGGGCCGCCCTGCGTGACCTGCCCCGGCATCCGGTGATCGAGTCCAGCAGTGGCGTGCTGGACTTCTCGGTCAGTCAGGGCGCCCACGCCGGCCGGGTGGCGCACGACAAGTGGGTGGGCATGCTCAGCGTGGAGCAGATCTGGGATCCCTCGACCAACGCCGAACCCGTGATGATCTACGGCTGCGGCCGGGCGAGCGCCGAGGACACGGCGCGGTGTCGTCCCTACCCCCTCGGCGGCGGCTGAGCGGCCTGCGCCGCGTCCGGCTCCCGCATAGCGCTCAGCGGCTCGGCCAGCTCCTCGAGCGACCGCCCTTCCGCCCGTACGCCGTAGGCCAGTTCGACCAAACCCGCCGCGAACATGGCGAGCGCGCCGATGGTGAACGCCAAGGCGGTCTTCCCGAGGTCTCCGTCGGAGGACAATTCGGCGAACACCAACGGTCCCGCGACGCCGCCCGCGACGGTCCCGATCGCATAGAAGAAGGCGATGGCCATGGCGCGAGTCTCCATCGGGAAGATCTCGCTGACGGTCAAGTAGGCGGCGCTGGCGCCGCACGAGGCGACGAACAGCACGGCGGTCCAGCAGGCGGTGAGGGTCGTCGCGGTCAGGTGGCCGCCCGCGAAAAGCCATGCGGTGCCCAGCAACAGCACCGCCGATCCGAGGTAGCTGCCCGCGATCATCGGCTTGCGCCCGATCGTGTCGAACAGCTTGCCCAGCAGCAGCGGACCGAGGAAGTTGCCGAAACAGAGGACCGCGAAGTAGTAGCCGACCCGATCGTCCGGAATGCCGAACGATCTGGACAGGATGAGCGCGTAGTTGAACGTGATGGCGTTGTAGAGGAATGCCTGCCCGATGAACAGCGACAACCCGAGGACACTGCGCCGTGGATAGTGCCGCACCATCACTGCCGCGATCTCCCGGAAGGAGATGGTGCGCCGCTGCTTGATCCGGATCTGTTGATCGGAGACATCCGCGAGCGCCGTGCCGGTGTCGGCCCGGACCTCCTCCTCGATCGCGGCGACGGTTTGTTCGGCTCGGTCCTCGCGTCCGTGGATGAACATCCAGCGGGGGCTCTCCGGGACATGCCTGCGCACCAGCAGGATGACCAGACCGAACACGGCGCCGAGCGCGAAGGTCAACCGCCAGCCCACATTCGGCGGGAACAGATCGGTGTTGAGCGCGAGGATGGACAGCAACGCGCCGCCGACGGCACCGAGCCAGTAGGTGCCGTTGATGACGATGTCGATGCGTCCGCGGTATCTCTTCGGGATCAACTCGTCGACGGCGGAATTGATCGCCGCGTATTCGCCGCCGATGCCGAAACCGGTGAGGAAGCGGAAGAAGACGAACCACCACATCGAGAACGACAGGGCTGTCATCGCGGTCGCGAAGAGGTACACCGCGAGGGTGATCAGGAACAGCTTCTTCCGGCCGAATCGGTCGGTCAGCCAACCGAAGAAGAGCGCGCCGGAGCCGGCGCCCGCGACGTACAGGGCCGCGGCGAGGCCGGAAACCTGTGCGGCCGTGATGTTCAGGCCACTGTCCGGTTCCGACAATCTACTGGCCACACTGCCGACGACGGTCACCTCGAGCCCGTCGAGGATCCAGACCGATCCCAGCCCGATCACGACCATCCAGTGCCACTTCGACCACGGCAAGCGGTCCAGCCGGGCGGGGATGTCTGTTGATATGGTCCGCACGGATCACCACCTTCAGAAGACTGAGGTTCGTTTACCCCGAGCCGCCGCGACCAACCGCCGTGGTCGGCTAGGCTCGCACAGCGACTGAAACATGTTCTAGAAAGTGGCCCGCCGATGAAGACGATCTATGCGCTGTGGGGCGTTGGCGACCTGCTGACCGCCGATCCGGTGTCTCGCCTGTCCGGTGCAGGCGCGGTGCAGGCGAACATCTCGGACGCGGCGGTCGAGATGGCGATGCTGCGGATCACGACGTTCGACGCGCCGGTGCAGGCCGTCGTCAGCGTCTGGTGGGCGGGAACACCGCAGCCGGAGGCGGCCGAGCGGGCGCTCGGCGCCGTGGCGGAGCGGGTAGCCGGCTGGCACGTCGAGGAGGCGACGCCGATTCCGCCGCCGGTCACCGCATTACACGAGCGGGCGCCGGGATTGTCGAACATCGCTTTCCTGCGCGAACCGGATGACCTGTCACACGCCGAATGGCTGGATCGCTGGCGTAACCATCACACCGCGATCGCCATCGAGACCCAGGCGACGTTCGGCTACGTGCAGAATCTGGTGACGGGGCCCGCCACGGCCGGTGCGCCGGAGATCGCCGGGATCGTGGAGGAGCTGTTCCCGATCGAGGCCCTCACCGATCCGCACGCCTTCTATGGCAGCGGCGGCGACGCGGCGGAGCTGGCTCGCCGAGTCGACCGCCTGATGGCCAGCGTCGCGACTTTCGGCGGCGACCGGAACCTGGATGTGGTGCCCACCAGTCGATACCGGTTGCGCTGAGTCGTTCAGCGGCCGGGGGAGCGTCCCGCCGATTCGCGCAGCGCCGCTAGTGCGGCGCGCACCGCAGGATGATGGCCCGCGCCGCGGCGATAGGCCAGATGCGTGCGCCGTCGCGTCGGCAGGGGGCCGAGTACGACGCCCGCGGGACATTCCCGGGTGCCGAATTCCGGCACCAAGGCGACGCCCTGACTCGCGGCCACGAGCGCGAGGACCGTGCCGAAGTCGTCGGCGTGGTGCCGGATCCTGGGTGTGAAGCCGGCCGCTTCGCAGGCGCGTACGGTCATCGTGTGGCACAGCGTGCCGGGAGTGCTCGCGATCCAGGGGCTTTCACGGTGCGCCGACAGCGAGTCGGTGGAACGTGCCGCGAGGTAGACGATCTCCTCGAACAGCGGCTCGCTGTGCAGGGCCGGATCGGCGGGAACCGGCACGTAGTCGTACTCCTGGATCAGCGCGACATCCAGTGTCCCCGCACGCAGCGCGTCGGGCGCCAGCGCCGGATCCAGTTCGGTGACCCGCAGTTCCAGCCTGGGATGCGCGCTGCTCAGCGTGACGAGCGCGGGAGAGAGGATTGTCCGCACGGCGGTGGGGAACGCGCCGATGCGCAGCGTCCCGGTCAGTTCGGCGCGAGTCGCGGCCAGATCGGCGGTGGCCTGCTCGAGCACCGCGAGGATTCGCTCGGTGTGCTGGACGAGAACCACGGCCGCCGGGGTGAGCCGGACCCGCCGCCCGGTTCGCGCCAGCAACGGCACACCGGCCTCCCGTTCCAGCGCGGTGAGTTGCTGGGAGACCGCCGAGGGGGTGTAAGCGAGGGCTTCCGCGACCGCGGCGATGGTTTCGCGATGCGCCAGTTCGCGCAGCAAGCTCAGCTTGCGGACATCGAGCATCAGTTCACCTTATGGTCTGCGACAGAAATGTGAACTGGATCTGATGGTTCGGTCCGTTCAGGCTTGTCCCTATGACGCTCGCAGGTCTCTTCGTCCCCTTGGTCACGCCGTTCTCCGCCGACGGCGCGCTGGCCGCAGACGCGCTGGAGCGGCTCGCCCGCGAGGTCCTCGACGACGGCGCGACCGGCATAGTCGCGCTCGGCACCACCGGTGAACCCGCGACCCTGACGGCCGCGGAACGCGCGCAGGTGGTAGCCGTCTGCGGGCGCGTCTGCCGGGAACGCGCCGCGCCGCTGATCGTGGGAGTGGGATCGAACTCGACGGCGGCTTCCGTCGAAGCGCTCGCCGGCCTCGACCCCCACTGCACCGCGGCGCTCACCGTGGTCCCGTACTACACGCGTCCGTCCGAGGCGGGGGTGCTCGCGCATTTTCGCGAACTCGCCGCAGCCGGTCCCGTGCCGCTGGTCGTCTACCACATCCCGTACCGGACCGGCCTGTCCCTCGGGTTCGACACCTTGCTCGCGCTCGCCGAAATACCCGGGGTCATCGGGGTGAAGCACGCGGTCGGGGCCATTGATGACGTCACCATCGCGTTCATGAGCGCCCGGCCCGCGGACTTCGCGGTGCTGGCCGGTGACGACCTGTTCGCCGCACCGATGCTGGCCCTCGGCGCGGACGGCGCGATCGCGGCTTCGGCAGCCGTGCACACCTCGTCGTTCGCCGCGCTGGTCGGCGCGTGGCGCACCGGTCCGCTCGACGCGGCTCGATCGCTGGGCCACCGGCTCGCGACGCTGTCGGCCGCGCTGTTCGCCGAACCCAATCCCGCGGTGATCAAAGCGGTGCTCGCGGCGCAGGGTCGCATACCGAGCCCTGCGGTCCGATTGCCTCTGCTACCTGCGAGCGAGGGCGCGACGCGGGCCGCGTTGACCGCGCTCGCCGAATTCTCGGCACAAGGAACCGCCATCGACTGGTGTTGCGGCCCCGGAGATGCCACGCTCAAGCGGTGACACAACCTCCGGATACCCAGGCGGCTGGGCCCGACCCGACGACCGACAAACTCGACGCGGCCGTCTTCAAGATCGCGGGCGTCGTCGTGCTCGGCGCGATCATGTCGATTCTCGACATCACCGTCGTCAGCGTCGCAATCCCGACCTTCCAGCGGGAGTTCGACACCAGCTACGCCATCGCGGCGTGGACGATGACCGGCTACACACTCGCGCTGGCCACCGTGATCCCGCTGACCGGGTGGGCGGCCGACCGCTTCGGCACCAAGCGGCTCTACATCATGGCCCTCGTCTTCTTCGTGCTCGGCTCGCTGCTGTGCAGCACGGCGTGGAACATCGAGTCGCTGATCGCGTTCCGCGTGATCCAGGGTCTCGGCGGCGGCATGCTGATGCCGTTGGGCATGACGATCATGACCCACGCCTCGGGCCCGCATCGGGTCGGCCGGGTGATGGCGGTACTCGGCGTGCCGATGCTGCTCGGCCCGATCGGCGGCCCGATCCTGGGCGGTTGGCTGATCGAGAACTTCAGCTGGCACTGGATCTTCCTGATCAACCTGCCGATCGGCGTGGTCGCCCTGGTGCTCGCGGTCGTCGTGCTGCCGGGTGACAAGCCGGAGCCGTCGGAGTCGTTCGACTTCATCGGCATGCTGCTGGCCTCGCCCGGCCTCGCGCTGTTCCTGTTCGGTGTCTCCTCCATCCCGGAGGAGGGGACGGTGATCGCGGGGAAAGTGCTCATCCCGGCCGCTATCGGCGTGCTGCTGATGACGGCGTTCGTGTTCCACGCGCTGCGCACCGAGCACCCGCTGATCGATTTGCACCTGTTCGGCAACCGCGCGCTCACCTTCGCGGTGCTCACGATGGTGCTGTTCGCCGTCGCGTTCTTCGGGGCGGGCCTGCTGCTGCCGACCTACTTGCAGCAGGTGCGCGGTGAGTCGGCGCTGCAGGCGGGTCTGCTGCTCGCGCCGCAGGGCATCGGCGCGATGCTCAGCATGCCGGTCGCGGGCCGTTTCGTGGACAAGATCGGCCCCGGCAAGATCGTGCTCATCGGTATCGCGCTGATCTCGATCGGGACGGCCTACTTCGTCCAGCTCGACGCGGACAGCTCGTATCTCCCCATGATCGGCGCCCTGTTCGTCATGGGCCTCGGCATGGGCTGCACGATGATGCCGATCATGACCGCGGCGATCCAGACGCTGACCCACCAGCAGGTGGCCCGGGGGTCGACCCTGATGAACATCGTCAACCAGACCGCGGGCTCCATCGGCACGGCCACCATGTCGGTGGTGCTGACCAACCTGCTGAACAACGAGCCGCTCGCCCGTCCGGCAATCGCGGCGAACTTCGATCCGGCGCTGGCGAGCCAGCTTCCGCCGGGCACAGTGGAAACCGGCCTGCAGCAGGCCGCGCACGCGTTCAGCCAGACCTATGTGGTGGCGCTGGTGTTGATCGTGCTGACCTTGGTCCCGGCGTTCTTCCTGCCGCGCACCAAGCCGAAGAACCCGGAGGCGGCCGACGCGGTGACCGTGGTCCACGCGTAGCTGTAGGTGTCCCGGATCGCCCTTCTGCCAGGCGATCCCGGGACCATGGCATCGAGCGGGGCATAGCCGGACCGCCGAGCGTGTTCACCGTCGGCTTCGGAGGCCGTCGAACACGATCTCCGCCGCGCGTCGCCACGACGGCGAGCCTGTGGTCTCCCCGAGCAGCGACAGCGCCCACACCAAGTTGACGATGTCTTCGTCGGTCGCGTCGGCGCGCAGCTCGCCTGCTTCCCGGACGCGTGCGAGAACCGTCGACAGATGCGACATTCCGCGATGGCACGCCTCCGCCAGCCGAGCGGCCGCGGGATGGTCTCCGGTGAACGCCTCGAGCAGCCCGCGATCGCCGGTCAGCCTGCCGAGCAGGTCTTCGACGAACCCGGTGAACGCCGTCCACGCGTCCGGCTCGGCCGCAGCGCGGGCGGCGATCTCGTCCACCGCCGCCAGTCGCGGCGGCAGGAGGGCCTCGATCAGGGTGTCGCGGGTCGGGAAATGGTTGTACAGCGTCCCGATGCTGACGCCCGCGCGCCGCGCGATCTCCTCCAGGGAACCCTCGAGGCCCTGCTCGGTGAAAACGTCGGCCGCCTCCCGCAACAACTTCTCCCGGTTGCGGGCGGCGTCCCGGCGCAGCGGTTTGGTCACGCTGCCATCCTACAAAATCTGAGGGCGCCCTCGATTTCATGCTACGGTGATAAATCGAGGGGGGCCTCAGATTAAGGAGAGAACATGTCGGACCATGGAACAGCGGTGATCGTCGGCGTCGGCCCCGGCCTCGGGATGTCGATGGCCCGCCGCTTCGGCAGGGAAGGGTTCCGCGTGGCGCTGATCTCGCGCAGCGATGCGCGGCACGCCGGATACCTCGCGGACCTGGCGGCGCGCGGCATCGACGCCACCGCCCACGTCGCCGATGTCACCGACCGCTCGCGGCTCGCCGCGGTACTCGGCGACATCCGCCGCGAAGGTCCGATCGGATCGGTCTACTACGGGCCGGGGCCGACGCAGCAGCCCGTGCCGATCACCGACATCGATTCCGCCACGGCGCGAACGGCCTTCGAGTGGGTGTGGCCCGCGGTGGACGTGGTGGCTGAAGTGCTGCCCGGCATGCTCGATCGCGGGAACGGCGCTCTGTTCTTCGCCGGCGGCTTGTCCAGCGTCCGCCCCATGCCCATGCTCGGCCACCTCGCCCTCGCGACCGCCGCGCTGCGCAACTACGCCCTCACCCTCAACGCGGCGCTGACAGGACGCAACGTCTACGCGGGCACCCTCACCATCGGCGGACTCGTCGAACGCGGCGACATCCACACCATGGTCACGGCCGACCCGGCGCGTTTCGGCAGCCCGGAAGGTCACACCCTCGATCCGGACGAGCTGGCCGAGACGGCGTGGCAGATGTATCGCACCCGCGACCGGGCCGAAGAAGTCTTCGATGCCTTGGGCGGATGACGGCCGGGGTCAGCCGTAAAGTGCGATGAAGCGGTCGAGGGAGCGTTCGATATCGCCTTTGACCGCCCGGGCCACCCCGGCGCCGATCGGGCCGAACAGCGGCGCGCCGCCGAGTTCGATGTCGACGGTGACCTCCGAGCCCGGGCCCTTCGGGGCGACGAGCAGTTGCAGGCCCAGCTTGGTGCCGCCCTTGCCCGCGCCGGTCAGATGCAGGCGGCTCGGCGGCTCGGCGGCCCGAACCGTCCAGGTGACCCGATTGCGCAGCCCCTTCACCGAGGCGATGCCGACCAGTTGGGTGCCGACGGTCAGCTCGGCGGGCACCTCGCCGCGCCAGGCTTCGTGCATGGTCAGCCATTTGTCGAGTTCGGCGAGGTCGGAGGTGTGCGCCCAGGCCTCCTCCGGCGAGATCGGGACGTCGACCGAGACCTTCAGCTTTGCCATGGGCGCATGGTATCCGGTACCGCTGGTCCGCCCCGTTGTGAGGGCGCGGACGCTCGGCCCCGAGGTGAACACGACCCTTCGTAGTCGAATTCCAGCGGCCGGCAATACTTTTGTTGATGTGTCAGTGAGCGTCCATTCCACTGGGCGGTTCCGGCCGCCGGGGGCCGCCGTCGTCGACAGCGGTGGCCCGCCTCCGCTGAAGTCCACCTGACCTGCGGTTCCGTTTGCAGCGCAAACGGGGTACGACTTGTATGGCAGCCCAACAGTATTGCGCAGCAATGTCGCGATCGGCGGCACGTATCGTCCCAGCTCCGGGAAACCGAAAGTGTCGGTGGGATCGGCAGAGACTTCTCCGGAATGCTGCTAATGTGCGAATGGTCGGGTTCTGGTTACCGTTCGGATATGATCCGGGCGGTCGGCGATTGACATGTAATCGCCTGTCCTGCGGGCACTGTGCGGTAGGCACTCTCGGCGAGTGCCGGTGCCGCCGCGGGGTTTCCGGTACTCCGACGCGGACCCCACCGACCGGTCCGTTCATGGTCGGCAGGCGAGGGAAGGCGAGCGAAGCAGGATGGCAGTGGGCCGATTCCTCGAGACCAGTCAACGACGAAAGAACTGATGAATCAAGATATCGCCGTGGTGCTTTCATGGATCCTCGCCGCCGCTTTGGTGATCGCCGTAGCGGGGGCGTTGTACGCAGTGCAGTATGCCAAGGCTCAGCGAGCCAAGGTCGAGGCCCTGACCAGGGAACAGCGCGCGACAGAGGACACGCTCGAGCGGTTCGCCGCCACCACGCTACCCGCGGTGGCCGAATCGATCCGCCGGTTCGAGTCGCAGGTTCCCCCGGTCGAAGTCCAGGCGGGCATGGAGAATTCGCGGCTCGCGCAGATCCTGCGGTGGATCTCCGAGCGGTACGCCGACGATCTGAGCCTCATCCGCTCGGAGACCAGGGACCTGACCAACAACGAAGCGCAGCAGGCGATCAAGGCCGCCGAAGAGGCCGCGCGCACCGAGGTGGCCTCGGCGTCGCGCCAGGCGACCAGCGCCGCCGTCCGTTCCTTCGGCACCTCCGTGGTCAGCCTCGGCGCGGACGTCAGCCAGGTGGTGAGCGCCGCGCTGCGTGAGCATCGCGACGACCAGGTGTACGAAACGCTCACCCGTATCGACCACACCGTGCAGCAGATGATCCGCCAGGCGCAGTCCTACGTGATCGTCTGCGGTGGCCTGCCCGGCCGTCGCTGGCCCGCGCAGACGCTGACCGACGTGGTCGGCGGCGCCATCGGCCGCGTCCGCGAATACCTGCGGGTGCGACCCAACCAGCTCGACCGCGTCGTGATCAGCCGCGCGGTGGAACCGCTCGTGCACACGCTGGCGACCCTGCTGGACAACGCGTTGCGGTACTCCCCGCCGACTTCCTACGTGGACGTCAACTTCCAGGAGGGCCATCACGGCGTCACCGTCATCATCGATGACGCGGGCGTGCGGATGAACGCCGAGCAGATGGAGGAGGCTCGCCAAGTGCTCGCGCACGAGCGGCCCGTCGACATCCACCAGCTCGGCCCTTCGCCGAAGGTCGGCTTCCCGGGTATCGCCGCGCTGGCCCGCCGCTACGGTTTCACCGTCTACATCGATGGCCCGAACGTCTACGGCGGCATGCGCGCGATGGTCTACATCCCGGAGTCGCTGCTGGTCACACCGCAGAACGTCCAGGAGGTCGCGCCCGTGACCGAGGCAAAACCGGAGCCGGCAACGGTTCCCGCGCCCGCCGCGCCGAGCGAGCAGCCCGGCGACGACGAGCATTCGCTGACGGTGAGCGAGATCACCAGCGGGGGGTTACCCAAGCGGCGACGCAGGACGGTCGCGCTAGCCCCGGTGGGGCCGCGCACCGAACCGGGGCTGGCTCGCCCCGAGGTCGCCGCAGCTTGGCATACCGGCTCCAAGAGCGGCCGCGCCGCCGCATCTGATGACACGGAAGGGATGACATCCTGATGGCCACACCCGTGACCGACAGCAGCAACAAACTGGGCTGGCTACTCGAAGATCTCAGTATCCCGGGTGTGCGGTTCGCGGTGTTGCTGTCCGACGACGGCCTGCGGATCGCGCACTCCGCGGGGATCGCTCGCGACGAGGCGGAACGCTTCTCCGCGGCGGCCTCCGGCCTGCGCTCACTCGGCAAGGCGCTCGGTGAGTTCTGCGGCGACTCCGCCAACGGCGTGCGGCAGAACATGACCGAGTACGACCAGGGAATGATCCTCATCACCGCGGCGGGGGAGGGCGCGCTACTGGGCGTCGCGACCACCAACGACATCGATGTGGGCCTCGTCGCACACCGGATGAACGAGCTCGCAGGCCGGGTCGGGCGCGAGCTCGGCAGCCAGCCGCGCAGGCGCGTAGACGGCAGCGAAATGCCATGATCGAGCGCAGCGAGCGAGTCAAAGGTACTGCGCCGCTGGGCATCACGGAGCCGAGCAAGCGCGAGGTGCCGTCATGAGCAAGCCGCGGCGCGACCCGGACCTCGTCCGGGCTTATGTGCGCACCGGAGGGCGTACGCGTCCCACTCGCGAGCTGGACCTGGTCACTTTGGTCCTGACCGCCAAAGATCCACTCCCCGGCGCGTCGCCCGATGCGCGCCGGGTCATGGCCCTGTGCAGCCGTCGGGGTGCGCTGTCGATCGCCGAGATCGCGGCGTACCTCGACCTGCCGCCGTCCGTCGTCAAGATCGTCACGTCCGATCTGATGGACGGCGGGCACCTGGTCACCCCCACCCCGGCCGAGTCCCTGCCGGAGATCGCTCTGCTGGAGGAGGTACTCAATGGGCTCCGTGCTCTCGCCGTCTGATCGCGCCGTCGACTACGTGCCGGAGACCGTGACCCGCTCGGTGAAACTGCTGGTGGCCGGCAACTTCGGTGTCGGCAAGACCACGTTCGTGAGCAGCGTCTCGGAGATCAAGCCGCTGCGCACCGAGGAGACCATCACCGAGGCCAGCGTCGGCGTGGACGATATGGCCGGGCTGCCCGGCAAGTCGCAGACCACGGTCGCGATGGACTTCGGCCGCATCACGCTCAGTCCCAAACTCGCCCTCTACCTGTTCGGCACGCCGGGGCAGCAGCGTTTCGTCCCTTTGTGGGAGGAGCTGGCTCGCGGTGCGCTCGGCGCGCTCGTGCTTGTCGACACCCGTCGCATCGAGAAGTCCGACGAGGTGCTGTCGGTGCTCGAGGAGCGCGGCGTCCCGTATTCGGTGGCAGTCAACCAGTTCGAAGGAGCGCGCCCCTACCCGCTCGACGAGGTGCGCGATGCCCTCGATCTGGAACCCGGCACGCCGCTGACGACGCTGGACGCGCGTGACCGGGGCACTTGCCTGCGCTCACTGATCACGCTAGTCGAATTCTTGTTCCACCGTTTGGAGTCGCGCATTTGACCACGCCGCAGTCCTCGACCTACCCCGCGCACCTATCCCGTGGCGCCTGCCCGGTCGCGCACGGATCGCCGATCGACACCGACGGCCCCCGGATCCCGCTGTACGCGGAGGGATTCGCGGCCGACCCGCACGGGGTCTACCGGGAGATGCGCAGGCGCCACGGTTCGCTGGTCCCGATCGAATTGTCGCCCGGAGTCCCCGCCACCCTGGTGATCGGATACCAGGAAGCCCTGCGGATCCTGAACGATCCTGAGCACTTTCCCGCCGATCCCCGCATCTGGCAGAAGAACATTCCCGAGGACTCGCCCATCCGGCCGATGATGGAGTGGTACCCGAACGCCCTCCGCAACAGCGGCGCCGCGCATGCCCGCTACCGGGGCGCTTACACCGCCAGCATCGACGCCATCGACCTGCACGAGGTGCACTCGATGGTCGAGCGTATCGCCATTCCGCTGATCAACACCTTCTGCGCGAAGGGCTCCGCCGATCTGGTGACGCAGTACGCGTTCCCGCTCGTCTTCGAGGTGCTCAACCGGATCGTCGGCTGCTCCACCGAACTGGGGCAGCGGGTCGCGACCGGTATGGCCATGCTGTTCGACACCGTCGAGGCGGCCAAGGGCATGCAGATGCTCTCCGAGGCATTGATGGAGCTGATCCACCAGCGCCGCGCGGAGCCCGGCGACGACGTCACGTCCCGGTTGGCCCATCACCCGGCCAAGCTCGACGACGAGGAAATGCTCTCGAACCTGATCAGCCTCTACGGTGCGGGGATCGAGCCACAGCAGAACCTGATCACCAACACGCTGCTGTTGATGCTCACCGACGACCGTTTCGGCGGTGAGGTTCTGGGCGGCAGCCTGTCGACGCGCGACGCGCTGGACGAGGTGCTGTTCAACGACCCGCCGATGGCGAACTTCTGCATCACCTATCCGCGGCAACCCATCCTGGTCGACAACACCTGGTTGCCCGCGCACCAGCCGGTGCTGGTGAGTCTCGCCGCCTGCAACAACGACCCGGCCATCCGCGGCGGTGACCGCGCAGGCAACCGCTCGCATCTGGCGTGGGCGGTCGGACCGCACGCCTGCCCCGCGAAGTCGGTGGCGTCCGTGGTCGTCCAAGAAGCCATCGACCAGCTCCTCGACGCTCTCCCCGAAATGCGGCTGGCCATACCCGCGGACGAAGTGGTCTGGCGTCCCGGCCCTTTCCACCGGGCGTTGGCGGCCCTGCCGGTCGTCTTCCCCAAGTCCCCTCCGTTGAACCTGGTGTAAGGAGAGCGTCCGATGTCGCAAGAGCCGATTGTCTTGGACCTGACCGGTTCCGATATCCAAGGCGAGGCTGCGCGGCTGCGCGAGCGCGGGCCGGTGGCCCTGGTGGAACTGCCCGGCGGGGTGCCCGCGTGGTCCATCACCGATGCCGTCGTGCTGAAGAGCCTGCTGGCCGACCCCCGCGTGTCGAAGGATCCCCGGCAGCACTGGGCGGCGTTCATGAACGGCGAGATCACCGAGGAGTGGCCGCTGCACCCCTGGGTGGCGGTCGACAATATGTTCACCGCCTACGGCGCCGAACATCGGCGGCTGCGCAAGCTGGTCGCGCCCGCGTTCACGCACCGTCGCACCGTGGCGCTTCGACCGCGCATCGAAGCGATCACCGCCGAGCTGCTCGACCGCCTCGCGGCGACCCCGCGTGGCGCGGCGGTCGACCTGCGTGAGGGTTACGCCTACCCGGTGCCCATCCAGGTCATCACCGAACTGATGGGTGTGCCCGAACATCTGGGCCCCGGCGTGCGGAAATGCGTCGACGGGTTCTTCGACACCTCGTTCGGGCCGGAGGAGGCCCAGGCCAACTATCTCGAGATGTTCCGGCTGATCAGCGAACTCGTGGCATACCGTCGGGAGACGCCCGGCGACGACATCACGAGCGTGCTGATCGCCAGCCGGGACGAGGAGGACGGCTCGCGGCTGGCCGAGAAGGAACTCGTCGACACGCTGATGCTGGTCATCAACGCCGGGCACGAGACGACGGTGAACCTGCTCGATCAGGCCATCTACGCGTTGCTCACTCGCCCGGATCAGCGAGCCGACGTGGCGGAGGGCCGGACCCCCTGGTCGGATGTGGTGGAGGAGTCGCTGCGCTTCGAGGCGCCGGTCGCGCACCTGCCGCTGCGCTACGCCGTCGAGGACATCGACATCGCGGGCGTCCGGATTCCCAAGGGCGAGGCGATCCTGGCCTCCTACGTGGCGGCCAACCGCGATCCGAAGGTGCACGGCGCCACCGCGGGCGAGTTCGACGTGCGTCGGTCGGTCAAGGAGCATTTGGCCTTCGGCTACGGAGCGCACCACTGCCTGGGCGCGCCGCTGGCCCGGCTGGAAGCCGAGATCGCCCTCCCGGCGCTCTTCCGTCGCTTCCCGGACATGCGCCTGGCGGCCGACCCGTCCGAGCTGCGCCCCGTGCCCAGCTTCATCTCCAACGGTCACTCCGAGCTGCCGGTGTTCCTGGAGGCTGCGGAGTAGTCCGGCCCGTACGGGCTTTGCGATCACACCTGTCGGCAGCGGAGTTCGTTCGTCCCGTGCCGGACTCGATCACCCGCGTATCCCTCGCGGATACGCGGTGTTCCGCCGCGGGTGGAGAGGGTGTCCGCCGACACCCGATCGCCTCGATTTCGCGCACGAGATATGCTGTGCCCCAGTGGATTACGGCGTAGAGTCGGATCCAGCCACGTCCGCACGACGACCCGGCCTCCGGCTGGGCACGTGTCATGCGCCTACCCTGCTCGTCGAACGTTCCGTCTTTGGAGTCACGTTTTGACCACCCCACAGTCCTCGTCATCGTCCGCGCTGTCGTCGGGCGGCTGCCCCGTCCGGCACGGCTCACCGGTCGGCCCCGATGGCCCCCGGGTCGCGCTGTACTCGGATGAATTCGCCGCGGATCCCCATAGTGTCTATCGAGAGATGCGCCGCCGGTACGGTTCGCTGGTGCCGGTGGAACTGGCGCCCGGCGTGCCGGCCACGCTGGTGATCGGTTACCACACCGCCTTGCGCATCCTGAACGATCCCGACCATTTCCCGGCCGATTCGCGGACCTGGCAGAAGAACGTCCCCAGCGACTGCCCGGTCTTGCCGCTGCTGGAATGGCGTCCGGCGGCGATCCGCAACTCCGGCCCGGAGCACACCCGTTACCGGCAGGCCACGGTCGCGGGCATCGATGAGATCGACCAATTCGCACTGCAGGCCACGGTGGAGCGGATCGCCGTTCCGCTGATCAACAGCTTCTGCCGGGACGGCTCGGCCGACCTGATCGCACAGTACGCGTTTCCGCTGTCGTTCGCGGTGATCAACGCCATGCTCGGTTGCCCGCCGGACATCGGGCAGCGGGCCGCGATGGGACTGGCCGCGATGTTCGAGGGCGTGGAGGCCGAGCAGGGCAACGCGATGTTCAATGACGCGATGTCGGAACTGGTGGCGCTGAAACGATCCCAGCCCGGTGACGACATCGTCTCCCGCATATTGCAGCACCCCGTCGATTTCGACGACACGGAGATGGTCCAGCAGGTGCTGATGCTCTACGGCGCGGGCATCGAGCCGCAGCAGAACTTGATCATCAACACCCTGCGGCTGATGCTCACCGACCAGCGGTTCGCCGGCGGCATCATCGGTGGCAGCCTGTCGACGCGGGACGCGTTGGACGAGGTGTTGTTCACCGATCCGCCGCTGTCGAACTATTGCGTCACGTTTCCACGTCAGCCGATCCTGATCGACGGTGTGTGGCTACCGGCGCACCAGCCGGTGGTCATCAGCATGGCCGGATGCAACAACGATCCCGCGATCAACACCGGCGTATACACCGACAACCGGTCTCATCTCGCATGGAGCGTCGGGCCGCACGCCTGCCCGGCCCGATCGGTGGCCTATCTGATCGCCCAGGACGCGATTGATCAGCTGCTCGACGCGTTGCCCGAGATGCGGCTGGCCGTTCCCGCCGAAGAACTGGCCTGGCGGCCGGGCCCGTTTCACCGTTCGCTCACCGCGCTGCCGATTGTCTTCCCCGAATCCCCTCCGTTGCCTGTCTTCCCGGACCAGCAGGGGAGCGAACCGGCCTAGCCGCGAGCCGTCCGGCGATGGTAGGAACGCGGGATCGCGATTCAGAAGGGAGGCAGCCGCTCAGAGGCCGCCTGCGCACATGCCGACGAGGGTGCGCGCCGGCCTGTCGCCGATAACCACGCATCGAGTCGACCCACCGCGTCGCGCGCGCACGTGCGCGGCGAACGCGTTCGTCGACTGCTTGTTCTCTGGAGCTCTGTCTTTTGACCACGCCACACTTCCCGCCGTCCGACGCTGCGAACGGGTGCCCCGTTCGACACAGCTCGCCGATCGACACCGACGGTCCTCGCTATTCGCTGTATTCGGAGGAATACGCGCAGGACCCGCACAAGGCCTACCACGAAATGCGCCGCAAGTACGGTCCGCTCGTTCCGGTCGAGTTATCGCCGAATGTGCCCGCCACTTTGGTGATCGGCTACCACACCGCGCTGCGCATCCTCAACGATCCCGATCACTTCCCGGCGGATCCCCGCACCTGGCAGAAGGACATTCCAGGTGAGTGCCCGGTCTTGCCGATGCTGGAATGGCGGCCGAATGCGCTGCGCAGCGCGGGCCTGGAACATCTGCGCTATCGCCGGGCCAACGTCGCCGCCGTCGCCGGGATCGATCTGCACGCGCTGCACGGAACCATCGAGCAGATCGCCATTCCGCTGATCAACGCGTTCTGCGAGGACGGCGCGGCGGACATGATCAGCCAGTACGCGTTTCCACTCAGCTTTGCGGTGCTCAACGCGATGATCGGCTGCCCGCCGGACATCGGACAGCAGGTCGCGACCGGTATGGCCGCCATCTTCGAGGGCGTCAACGCCGACAAGGGCAACGCGATGCTCACCGACGCGCTGTTCGAACTGGTGCAGTTGAAGCGGAAGGAACCGGGCGACGACATCTCCTCCAGGTTGCTGCGGCACTCCGCGGGCCTGGACGACGTGGAGATGATCCACCAGTTGGCGACGCTCTACGGCGCGGGCATCGAGCCACAGCAGAACCTCATCGTCAACACGCTGCTGCTGATGCTCACCGACGAACGCTTCGCGGGAGACTTTCTCGGCGGCAGCCTCTCGACGCGCGATGCCCTGGACGAGGTGTTGTTCAACGACCCCCCGATGGCCAACTACTGCGTCAGCTACCCGAAGCAGCCGATCCTCATCGACGGCGTCTGGCTGCCCGCGCACCAGCCGGTCCTGATCAGTATGGCGGGCTGCAACAACGATCCCGCGATCGGCGTCGGTCAACGTATCGACAGCCGTGCGCACCTGGCGTGGAGCGTGGGGCCGCACGCGTGCCCCGCGCGGTCGGCCGCGTATCTCCTGGCCCAGGACGCCATCGATCAAATCCTCGACGCACTGCCCGAATTGAAGCTGGCGGTCGAGCCCGGCCAATTGAGCTGGCGGCCCGGTCCATTCCATCGCGCCCTGGTGTCCCTACCCGTCGTGTTTCCCAAATCCCCTCCATTGACTGTTTTCTGAGGAGTCCCGATGGACACACAACCCCTAGTCCTCGACCCGGCCGGCGCCGACATCCAGGGCGAGTCCGCACGAATCCGGGAGCGCGGGCCGGTGGCCCTCGTCGAATTGCCGGGCGGCGTGCGGGCATGGTCGGTCACCGACGCCGAGGTGCTCAAGCAGTTGCTGGCCGACCCGAGGGTGTCGAAAGACGCCAGGCAGCACTGGCCCGCGTTCATCAACGGGGAGATACCCCAGGATTGGCCGCTGTTCCTGTGGGTCGCCGTGCACAACATGTTCACCGCGTACGGCGCCGATCACCGCAGGCTGCGCAAGCTGGTCGCCCCCGCGTTCACCCACCGCCGTACCCAGGCGATGCGCCCGTTGATCGAGCAGATCACCGCGGACCTGTTGGCCGAGCTCGCCGCGATCCCGGCGGGCGAGGCGGTCGACCTCAGGGAGCGTTTCGCCTACCCGCTGCCGATCCAGGTCATCAGCGCGCTGATGGGCGTACCAGAATCCCTGAACGCCGGTTTGCGCACCTGCGTCGACGGGATCTTCGACACTTCGCTCGGACCCGAGGCGTCACAGGCGAATTACCTGGAGATGTACCGGATCCTCGGTGAACTCGTCGCCTACCGGCGCGAGACGCCCGGTGATGACATGACCAGCCTGCTGATCGCGCATCGCGACGAGGAGGACGGCTCGAAGCTGACCGATCAGGAGCTGATCGACACGTTGCTGCTCGTCATCAGCGCCGGGCACGAGACCACGGTGAACCTGCTCGATCAAGCCGTTTTCGCGCTGCTGACCCATCAAGAGCAGTGGGCGGAGGTGACCGAGGGGCGTGCGGCTTGGAGCGATCTGATCGAAGAGGCGCTGCGCTACGAGGCGCCGGTGGCGCACCTGCCGCTGCGCTTCGCCGTCGACGACATCGAGATCGGCGGCCGGCGCATCGCCAAGGGCGACCCGATTCTCGCCTCCTACGCCGGGGCCAACCGCGATCCGAAATTGCACGGCGCCACCGCCGACGAGTTCGACGTGCGGCGACCGACCAAGGAGCATCTGGCTTTCGGCTACGGGGCGCATCACTGCTTGGGCGCGCCGCTGGCCCGGCTGGAAGCCGAGATCGCCCTGCCTGCCCTCTTCCAGCGCTTCCCGAAGCTGCGTCTGGCGGCGAGCCCCGCCGAACTCGGCGCAGTGTCCAGCTTCATCTCCAACGGACATGCCAGGCTTCCCGTGTACCTGGCACCGGTGGACTAGGAGCAGGAACGCGCCCCCGGTCGCGGGCGGGGGCGCGTGCACCGGGGCGCGTGATCGACGCCGCTGTGTGGACGTGAACGCAGGTGGCTCGCAATGTGGCGATCGCCACTCTGCATTTTCAGTGTCGGCGCGGAAGCCGTTGTGGTGGACTATCATCCACGGGATGTAGATCGGAAAGCTGGTCTACGCAGCCGTCGCACGGGCGACCCACCCTTGTCGGCGTCAGCGTCTCAGACGAATCTGCCGCCGCGGTCGAAGGTTGGCGCCGCTCGGCCCGGCATGTTTGCGCGACGATCGCGCGGGCAGCCGGAGAACGTCGCATCACGCTGGGAGGACCGATGGCTACCGAAGACCGGACCGCAGTGTTCGACGCGGTGGTCGCGGCGGCGGACTACCCCGTGCTGCTGGTCACAGTGCAGGCCGAAGGCCGGCGCGCGGGCTGCCTGGTCGGTTTCGCGACGCAGGTCAGCATCGAGCCGCGCCGGTTCCTGATCGGCCTGTCCAAGAAGAACCACACCTATCGGGTCGCCCAGCGGGCCGACCGGCTCGCGGTGCATTTGCTGGGCAGCGAACAGCGCTCGCTTGCCCGGCTTTTCGGCGGTGAGACCGGCGACGACATCGACAAGTTCATGCATTGCGGCTGGCACTCCGGCCCCGGCGGCATTCCCGTGCTCAGCACGGTGCCCTGCTGGTTCAGCGCCCACATCCGCGAGCGGTACGACTTCGGCGATCACGTCGGAGTGCTACTGGAACCCGAGGACGGCGCCGTGCTGCGCCACGCGGCGGAGACATTGCATTATCACTCGGTCGCGGATCTGGTTGCCGGGCATACTGTCTGAGGTGGTCACGTCGCGATCCGGCTGTCAGCGCGGCGTGTTCGCAAGGCCGAAGCGTTCGGCGAAGGCGGACAGCTCGTCGCGCGCGATTGCCGGGTCGCCCGTACTCGCGCTCACCACTACGCGCGTAACGCCCTGCTCGGCGAGGCCTTCGACTCGTTCGGCCGGCATGTCGATCGATCCCCAGCGCGTGTACTCGAACGCGTGAGCGCCGCGCCCCTCCGCGTCGGCCGCCGCGCGGACCTCCTGGAGCTGGCGGGCGCGTTCGGCCGGTCCGAGCATGCCGCCCGGGAAGTATCCGTCGCCGCGCGCTCCGGCGCGGCGGGCGGCTGCCCGGCTCGATCCACCGACATGGATCGGCAAGGGCTCGCCCCCAGCGGGCTTCGGGTAACTGCACAGGTTCTCGAATCGGAAGAACTCACCGTCGAAGCTCACGCCGTTCGCGTCGCCGGACCACAGCAGTCGCAGCACGTCGATGGCCTCGTCGGCGCGACGGCCGCGGGTGGCGAAATCCACGCCCATCGCTCGCGCTTCACCGGGCAGGCTGCCCAGTCCCACCGTGAGCAGGCGCATCCGGCCCTTGGACAGCACATCGATCGTCGCCAGGCGTTTGGCGAGCACCACCGGATGGTGATAGGGCAGCAGCAGCACCGCGGTGCCGAGCAGGATCCGGTCCGTCGCCGCGGCCACGAAACTCAGCGCGTCGAGCGGATCGGCGAACGGCACCGACGGCGTGATCTCCATCGGCCCGACGGTCGCGCCCGGATACAGGGCGATGTGCTCGGGCAGGTAAACGGCCTCGAATCCGCAGCGCTCGGCGTGCTGTGCGTAGCCGATCAGCCGGTCGGGGTCGACGCCGAAGTACGGCGTGCTGTAGTTGACCGCGAACTTCACCGCTGCTCCCGCACCCGGTCGAACTCGCACGCCGCGGCCAGGCGGCCGCGCAACTGTCTGCGCACGTCCTCCAGGCGGTCCAGATAGGAATCGACCTCGGCCAGCTTGCGCCGCAAGGTGGACACCGAATCCGGGCAGACGTCCGCGGAGCCGTGACCTGCCCGCAGGCAGGCCACGAAGGGACGGACGTCGTCGAGGTCGAAGCCGGCGCCGAGCAGTTCGCGGATCTTCCCCACGATGAGCAACTCGGTGTCGTCGTAGAACCGGTACCCATTGGCCGCGCGGCGTGGCCGCACCAAACCGTGCTCTTCGTAGTAGCGCAGGGCGCGCGTGCTCGTGCCGGCCCGCCGCGCCAATTCGCCGATGCGCATCCGTCCTCCTTCGCCCAGGTCACCGCAACGCTAAACCTTCTCGTCGACGTCAAGGCAAGCGTCTGCCTATTCTCGGGTGAGCCGTCCGGCGGTCGTGCCCGCCGATTTCCTCCCGACCAGAGAGCGATTCGTGACGAGTGCCCATTTCTTCCTTCCGATCCGAGACGACGAACGGGAACTGCTCGATCGGGTCTCGGACCTGGCGATCGGATTCGCCGCCGAGGCAGCGGATTACGACGAGCGCGCCGAGATCGCCGTCGCGCATCTCGACGCGTTGCACACGGCGGGAGTGAATCAGGCGGTTCTACCCGAATCGGCAGGCGGCGCGGGGTTGAGCTACTCGGGGCTCGGGCGCCTGATCCGGATTCTCGCCAAGGCCGATCCGTCCACCGCGACGATCTGGACGATGCACGCGGGGGCCGGTGTCGCCCTGGCCGAATTCACCCGGGAGACATTGGGTTCGTTCTTCGCCGAGGAGTTCCGTGCGGGCAAGCGCTTCGCGAACGCGCTGTCCGAACCCGCCAGCGGCAACCGTTTCCTCCAACCACAGCAGGTCGCCATGCCGACCGAGGGCGGATGGTCGCTCAGCGGGGCGAAGCGGTTCGTGTCGGGAAGCGAGATCGCCGATTATCTGCTGGTCAACGCGCTCGTGGCGGGGGAGCCCGCCTTCTTCGGCGTGGTCCCCGACGAGACGGTGTCGGTCATCCCGATCTGGGACACTCTCGGCTTGCGCGCCACCCGCAGTCAGCTGCTGGCGTTCGACAACACCCTGTTGCGCGCCGATTACCGAGGGCGGGGGCCTCGGCCCGAAGATTTCGCGGTGATCCCCGCCGGTCTGCCCGCGATCTCGCTGGGTATCGCCGATGCGGCGCTGGACGCGCTGGTCGAGCACGCTCGGGCCAGGGAGATACTGGGTAAGCCCTTGGCGCACCAGCAGTGGGTGCAATACGACGTCGCGGACGTCCAGACCCGGCTCGCGGCGGCGCACACGCTCTATGAACAGGCGTTGTGGCAGGCCGACAACGGGATCGCGTCGTTCTTCGACAACCTCGCCCGGGCGAAATACCTGGCGAACAAGGTCGCGGTCGAGGTGGCGCAACTGGGCGTCCGGGTCGGCGGCGCCTCCGGGTATCTCAAGCGGTCCCCGATCCAGCGCCACTTGCGCGATGCCCAGGCGGGCCAGCTCATGGCGTATTCGACCGAGGTGATCGCCGGTGTGATCGGCAGGGAAGTCCTGGGCGTGCCGGACGGGGCGTGAATCGCAGGAGTCGATCGAAGACCGCAGCCGCCGAGAATTCGGACATATCACGCGAACAGGTCGTGACTCGTTTACTCCTTGCGGCTACACTCCGCGCCTTGTGAGTACTGCCGCGGCAACCGGGCCCCGAAAAGAACGTTACGTCTGGGGCGCGGCCACCGTCGTCGGTGTGATCGCCGGGTATGTGTCGGTGCTGCTGGCCGACGCCAGGCATTACTACACCGACGACACCGAGGCGCAGTACGCCCCCATGTGGGTGATGCTCGGCGAGTTGCTGCGCGACGGCCGCTTTCCCGCGCTCGTCCCGCACGAGTGGATGGCGGGCAACTACACCCTGGAAGAGGCGGCGCTGTTCAATCCGCCGCAGCTGCTGGTCTATCTCCTCGCGCCCTCGATGGACGATCTCGCCGCCTACGCGACCGCGGTGAAGCTGGTCTTCTCGATCATCGCCGCGCTCGGCGTGTTCCGCATCTGCCTCGCCTACGGCGCTCGCCCCCGGTGGGCCGCTGTCGCGGGCGTCGCGTTCCCGCTGAGCGGCTGGTTCCTGTTCTTCGACCAGGCCAGCTGGTTCACCCCGCACGTGGCGACCGCCTGGATGGTGCACGCCTGGGCGTCGGCGGTGCAGTATGCCCGCGGCCGGAGTGGACCGCTGCCGGTATTCGTCTTCCTGTACCTGACGCTCACGGTTCAATACGCGTTCACCGCGGTGCAATCGGCGCTGATCATCGCCGCGGTCGCGGCCGGTGAGGTGGTGTATCAACGCCGTTGGGCGCCGACGGTCCGGCTCTGCCTCGCGGCGGGGTGCGCGGCGCTCACCGCGGCGATCGCGAATCTGTCCGGCATCCTGTCCTCGCAGGTGACCTGGCGCGGCAGCGTGCAGATCCACAACGACCCGTTTCTGACGGTGCCGTGGTCGGAGTCGCTGAACGCGAGCCTGCCGAGCACCACGCCCGCGTTCACCGCCTGGTGGGGGCACGTCCAGCCGCTGCCCATGGTCTACATCGCGTGGTTCCTCATCCCGGCGCTGGCGTTCATCGGCTGGCGTGCGGCGCGCTCCGCCGCCAGGGACCTCAGCGGACCGGTCTTCTTGGCGGTCGCGGTGCTGATGTGGACGGCGGGCCCCGGCGCCATCGGTCCGCTGCGCTGGCCGGCCCGCGTGCTGCCGATGCTCGCCATCGTGCTGCTCGTGCTGGTCTGCGTCTTGCTGAGCCGCCACGGCACCTTCGCCGCCTCGCGCCGACGCGCCACAGCCGCCGCCGTACTGATCGGCCTGTTGTTCGTGCGGTCGGTCTCGGCCGCTCCGGAACTGGTGCTGCGGCATGTGGCGGGGGCGCTCGCGGTGGGCGCGCTGGGCGCGGCCGCCCTGTGGGTGGTGCGCCATCGCGGCGCGGCTGCGGCGTGCGCACTGGCCGTCCTCGCCATGTTCCCCATCGCCTACGCGCAGGTGGCCGGTGCGCCGAGCACGCCGATGTCCTACAACTTCCCGGAACGGCGCTCGGCGATGCGCGCCGCGTTCCCCGACTTCGACGGCCTCACCTTGCAACTGGCCGACCGCGCCGCCGTCCACCCGCGAGACCGGAACCTGGCCGGCGCCTACGGTTCGCTGGCCATCGGCAACTACGCGAAGGCGCTCGGCCTCGACTACGTCAACGCCTATACGCCGATCGGGCACGCCGCCTTCGCCGGCATGCTGTGCATGGCCTGGGACGGCAGCACCTGCCCGGACGCGTTCCGCCGCGCCTTCGCGACCGAAACCGTCACGGGGGCGAGCATCGTCGACTTGATGAAGGTCGACCGGGTGGTCCTGCATCGCACGCAATACCCGGACGCCCGCGACCGTCCCGCGCCCCCGGGCTGGCGGTGGGCGGACTACCCGGGCCACGAGCGCCACATCTGGGTGCTGGAGCGCGCCGCCGGGCCCGTGTCCACCCGCAACGGGCCGATCGCCCACACCGCGGGGGTGGCCGCCGAGACGAAGAACGCGCTCGACGACATCACCATCCGTTCCGTGGTCAGCTCCGCGAGCGGCGGGCGCGTCGTGTTCTCCCGGCTCGCCTGGCCGGGCCACCGCGTCACCCTGAACGGGCGCGAGCTGGCGGCGGGCACGATCGGCGGCGTGTTCCTCGCGGTCGACATCCCGGCGGGCACCTCGGGCGCGGAATTGATCGTGGACTGGAGTCCGCCCGGCAGCCGGATCGGGATCGCGACCACCGCGGCCGGGCTCGTCGGACTCGGCCTTTTGCAGTGGGCGTACCACCGGACGCGTCGCCGCATGACCGAGGAACCGTCCGAGGCTGCGCAGACCCCCGTGGCCGCACCTGAACTGGTGACCGTGGACGCCTGAGCGCCTGCGCGTCTAGCGCGTGTTCGGTTCCGGTGCGCGGTGGCTCTCGACCAGGAACGCCGTCATCGCATCGGCGACCGCCGCGGGCTGGTCGAGCATGGAAAGGACGTAGGCGTCGTCGATTTCGACCAGCTTCGCCTTCGGCATGAGTTCGGCGAGCCTGCGTCCGTGCTCGCGGGGCATCACCTTGCCCGCCGACGACCACAGGATCAGCGCGTCCCCCTGGAAGTCGCGCAGCGCTCCGGTATTCGCGATCAACTCCGGTTTGCGGAAGCCCGACTTGGTATAGGCCAGCAGGTCCCGCCGGATCCGGGCGTCCCGCAACCCCGGCTCGGTCCAGCCGCGCACCAGCGCGTCGGGCAGCGGGCGCCGCGCCATCCAGCCGAACAGCAGCGGCGAGCGGCGCAGCCAGGGCACACGCAATTGCCGTAGCGCCAGCGAGATCCCACCGGGGAGATAGGTGGCGACGGTGGCCATCTTGCCCGGCAAACCGGGTGGGAAATTGTCGAATGCCTCGCACGGCAGCACGATCAGCCTGCCGACGCGTCGGTCGAGCCCGTAGGCGGTGAGGAACAGCGCTCCGCCCCAATCGCTGTGCACGAGCGTCACCTCGCGCAGGTCCAAGGCTTCGAGGAAATCGGCGACCAGCCGATTCAAGCCGCGCAGGCTCAGGTCGACATCGGGGCGCAGCGGGAGAGGATGGGCGCCGAGCGGCAGGTCCGGCAGCACATAGCGGAAGCCGCTGGGAAGGGCGTCGAGTACGTCGTCCCACAGCGTGTGGTTCATCAGCAGGCCGTGTAGCAGGACGACCGGAGGTCCGTCACCGCGCTCGACATAGTGCACCCGGCCCGCGGGGAGTTCGACGACAGGCATGTTCCGCCTCCATTCGAGCGATCGCTCTAGAGTATTTGCTCTAGTCTGGAATGGTGACCGAGAAGATGTCAACCAGCACCCGGGAACGCCTCGTGACCGCGACGGCCGAGCTGATGCGCACCCAGGGCTACGCGGGAACCAGCGTCAAACAGATCACTGTCGCCGCCGAGGCCCCGATGGGCTCCCTCTATCACCACTTCCCGGGCGGCAAACCCCAGATCGCCGCCGCCGCGCTGCGCGTGTCCGGAGCCGCGTACATCCAGTTGCTGCCCCTGCTGCTCGATCCCCATGACGACCTGCGCGAAGCGGTGCCCGCCGCCTTCGCGGCCGCCGCCGAGCAGATCGAGCAGACCGGCTGGATCAACATGTGCCCGGTCGGCACCGTCGCGGGGGAGGTCGCCGACAGCGAACCCGCGCTGCGCGAAGTCGCGGCCGAGGTCATCGCCGCGTGGATCGACGAGGGCACCGACTATTTCGTCCGGCGTGGCCTGCCGGTCACGGATGCGCGCGACCTCATCCTCGCCGTCCTCACCGCCCTCGAGGGCGCTTTCGTCCTCAGCCGCACCCTGCGCTCCACCGAACCCTTGCACGCGGCGGGCCGGTCGTTGCGCGCCCGCATCGAGCAAGTGCTGACCACGGTCCGCGCATAGCGGTTCACTCCTCGAGCGAACGTCCGGTCGTTTCGAGCGCTTCGCGCAGCAGGCGAACGGCTTTCGGGCCGACGCCGTGCAGCGCCAGCAGTTGCGTCTGCGTAGACGCGGCGACCTGCGCGAGCGTGGTGATCCCGGCGGCGACCAGCGCTTGGCGGGCCGGTCTGCCGATGGCCATGGGCAAGTCGCTCACGACGGCGTCCACGTCGTCCCCGGCGGACACCTGTGCCGCGAGCCGTTTCGGCGCTCGCGCGAGCCAGGCGCGCCGCACCCAGTGGTTGAGCTGCTGGCCGTTGATATCCGACAGCGAGATGCGGACGCCGATCGGCACGGCGCCACGGGTCAGCCGCTCGGCGGTCGGGTGCGCCGACAGGACTTCGTCGGCGTCCGGTCCGGACAGATGAAGCTGGGCTCGCCCGTCCTCGCCTACCGCCGCGAACTGTTTGTCGCGCACGGCGAACGCGACCACACCGGATCGGGTGCTCTGTTCGACGGTCTCGGGCAGCGCCAGCGCGGCCTTGCGTAGTTGGGCGCGGGTCGTCATGCGCCCAACTGTGGCACAGCGTTACGTGCGAGTCAGCGGGATCTCCAGGTGAACGGTCTGGAACCCGGGACCGGGCCCGCGGGCGTCGTGGATGATCTCGCCGAAAGTGAGCCAGAAGTCCAAGGCTCCTGGAGTCCTGGCGTCGGTGTGCAGATACAGCCGCTCGAATTCCGGTGTTGCGGAGACGTAGTCGATCGCCGCGCCGACCAATTGTGTGGCCAGACCACGCCGGTGGTGCTCAGGGCGAACGTAGACCCGGAACAGCTGCGCGGTGCTCTGGTCGGGGAATTGTTCGGCCAGCCACTGCGGGTGTGGTGGATGACGCGGACCCTGGGCGCGGATCGCGGTGGTGGCGACGACGCGGCCTTCGTGCTCGGCGACCCAGAGCCGGTTGAGCGGGTGGCGCAGATACGCCGTTTCCGGGTCGATCACATCGTGATGGTGCTCGGGCAGATAACCGATGCCGAACACCTCGTAGAAGGTGTCGAGCATGACGCTGCGGGCGCCGGGAATATCCTCGGGGCAGGCCACGCGCAGTCGGTAGCCGGTGGCCGCGGGCGCGCTCACCGTTGCGCTCCGATTTCACGATCCAGTACTTCCAGGCCCTCGACGGCGACCGGTCCCGGGCCGGTGTAGCCGAACGGGACGGCGACGATCCGGTTGGCGCGGATCGCGCGCAGCCCCGCCAGTTCGGGGCGGCCGCGCAGCGCCTCGCGCGCCGATTCCGGGGTCTGGGCGCCTTGGGTGAGCAGGATGATCACCTCGGGATCGCGCTGGATCAGCGTTTCGGTGTTGACTTCGAAGTTGCGTTCGGCGAGGTCGCCGAACACGTTGTCGAGGCGGAGGATTCGCATCTGGGTGGCGACGGTGCTCGTGCTGCCGTAGGCGCTCAGCTCGGCGCCGTCGCGTGAGATGATCAGCGCCGCGGCGGGCCGGGCCACCTGATCGGCGCGGTGGCGGTCGGCGATCGCGGCCACTCGCTGCCGCAGAGCGGCGACCTCGGCGTTCGCCGCCGCGGACGTGCCGAACAACCGGCCGTACAACTCGATGTCGGCGAAGATGTCGTCGAAGTTTCCCGCGGCATCGCGGCAGTAGCCACGGGTCACCAGCAGCGGGATGTTCACCCGTGCCAGATCATCGGGCGTGACCGCGGCGCCCTCGAAACTCACCACCAGATCGGGCGTGCGGTTGATGATCTCCTCGCGCGCGAATTCGCCGGTGGGAGCGGTGACTTCGACGTCCTTCAGCGCGTCGGCGTACCGGCCGGGAAACGGCGCGGTTTCGAAGGTGCGGGTGACGATGCGGTCGGCGGCGCCCGCGGCCGCGATGAGTGGTGCCGCGACGGAGCCGACCGTCACCACGCGCCGGGGCGCGGCGGTGAAGGCCACGCCGCGGCCACAGCTCGAGATCGTCATCGGAAAGCCCTCCGACGCTTGGACGGGGGCGGGAGCGGGGCTGCCGCAGCCGGTGAGCAGCGCCGCGGCGAGCAGCGCGGCGGGTAACGGCGCGAGCCGGGCGGCCCGGGTGAGACCAATGGACACGATGATCGATGTTCCTTCCGTACGGACTCGGTTTCAGGCGGGTGACTGCCGGAACCGGCGGATCAGCATCAGCAGCAGCGGCGCGCCGACGACGGCGGTGACGATGCCCAGCGGCAGCTCGCGGGGCGCGAAGACGACGCGGGCCGCGACGTCCGCGACGACCAGGAACAGGGCGCCCAGCACCGCCGAGAGCGGGATCAGCCTGCGATGCGTGCCGCCGCCGCAGAGGCGGGCGACATGCGGCACGATCAGGCCGACGAAGCCGATCGCGCCCGCGACCGCGACGACCGCGCCGATGGCGAGCGCGACGATGCCCAGCGCGAGCATCCGGAGCCGCACCGGCGATTGGCCCAGCGCGCGGGCGGTGTCGTCACCCGCGGCGAGCACGTCCAACCGCGTGGCCAGCAGCAGCAAGGAACCGACCGCGGCCACGGTGACCAGCGCCGTGGTGGTCACCGACGACCAGCCTGCCGAACTCAGCGAACCGAGCAGCCAGAACAGCACGGTCCGGGCGCCTTCCTGATTGTCGGAGGCGAAGATCAGGAAACTGGTGGCCGCGGAGAACAGGTAACCGATGGTGACCCCGCCCAGCAGCAGCCGCAGCGAGGTCATCTGCCCGTTGATCCTGGCGATGGCGAACAGCAGGACCGTCGCGGCCAGCGCACCGGCGAACGCGCTGGCCGCCAGCGCGCCCGCGGTGGCCGCGGTGACGCCGAACAGCAGTGACACCGCCGCGCCGGTCGACGCGCCGGAGGTGACGCCGAGGATGTGCGGGTCGGCGAGCACGTTGCGCACCATGGTTTGCAGCACCGCGCCCGCGACGGCCAGCGCCGCGCCGACCATCGCGCCGAGCAGCACGCGCGGCACGCGCACCAGCCAGACGATGGAATCCTGGGCCGGTGTCCAGTCCGCGACCACGGGCGTCCCGAAGGTGTGGTGGCCGACGATGCGCGCGACGGTGCCGGGCGGCACCCACACCGGGCCCAGCCCGGTGGCCACGATCAGCGCCACTGCCAGCGTGGCGCCGAGCCCGCCGAGCCACAGCAGGGTCGTCGCGCGGTGTCGCGCGTATTCCAGATCGTCGGCGTCCTCGGTGTGCGACCGGGTCGTTGTCATCGGACGGCAGCCTTCCCGGTATCGAGCGCCTCGGCGGGCGATGCCACCTCGCGCGGGCCGAACAGCAGTTGAATCGCGCCGAACGCGGCCGACATGTGGACCGAGACGCCGTAGACGGGTTCGAGGATGCCGGGCGTGAGCACTTCCTCGACCGGCCCCGCGGCGGCCACCCGGCCTTGGTGCAGCAGCACCAAGCGGTCGCAGTAGCGGGCGGCAAGATTCAGGTCGTGCAGCACCACCAGCGTGGTCGTGGTCGTCAGATCGCGGATCAGACCGAGTAATTCGTGCTGGTAGCCGATGTCGAGATGATTCGTCGGTTCGTCGAGCAGCAGGTGGTCGGCCTGCTGCGCCAGCGCGCGTGCGATGAGGACCCGTTGGCGCTCCCCGCCGGAAAGCGCGGTGTAGGGGCGATCGGCCAGGTGACGGGCGCCGACGCGAGCGAGCGCCGTGGCGGCGGCGATCCGGTCGGCACGCGAGTAACCCTGCAGCGCACCGGCCCACGGCGCGCGGCCGAGCAGCACGGTCTCGGCGACGGTGATGGGCGTCTCGGCGGGCGACTCCTGGGCTACCACGGCCAGGCGCGCCGCCAGCTCGCGCCCGCGCAGCGCCTCGACGGGAGTGCCGTCGATGGCCACCACACCCGACCGCGGCCGCAGCGCGCGGTAGAGCAGGCGCAACAGTGTGGATTTGCCCGAGCCGTTGGGACCGATCAAGCCGACGGTCGTGCCGGGCTCGGCGACCAGCCCGACGCCGTCGAGCACGATCCGACCGTCATATGAGAAGGCTACGTCGTCCACCGTGATCATCGGCTCACCACGTCCGCGGCGCGTCGCGACGGCACGGTCCAGTCCGGCGCGACGGTGTCGTCGAGGCCGAGCGCCGCGATCGCGGCACGGGCCACCGCGCTGACCGCTGCCTGCTCGTCGGCGTTCAGCGCGGCCGGGAACATGCGCCTGCCTCGTTCAACGCGGGCACTCCGGTGAGCCGCTTGTCGGTCACGCCGACCACGGTGGCGTGGCCGCGCACGGTGACCGTCTCGTATGTCCTCCGTCGCGTATTCCGGCCGGAAGCAGCGTGCTCATCGAGCCGGCCCAGGTCTCCACCCTCAGCAGATGTCCCACAAACCCTCCAAGTGTCGAGCAGCAAATAATGATAACCATTTCCACTAAGTGCGCAAGGGCGGTCGCTGGTCGAGAAGGGTGAAAGGTCTGTGCTGCAACAACTGTCGTGAAGAAGTTGATGATAACGACAATCATTATCAATAATGGTCGAGTTGGGCACTTCAGCCCGACCGATTTCACGATGAGGAAACCCCCATGTTGTTGAGGACACTTGCCGTGCCCGCGCTCGCCGCCCTGACCGCCGTGACGGCCACCGCGCACGCCGACCCGGGTGACGACCGGGCCATCTCCTTCACCGCGCACGCCACCGACACGGCCTCGATCATCGAAATCGACTCGGGCGCATTGGTTGTCGAGGATGCGACGCTGAAAGTCAAGTCCCGAGACGGCGTCACCGTCGCGGGCACGCCGCTGACGTTCACCCTCGACGAGTTCGAGTTCCCGATCATCGCCGAGATCTCCGGCCGCACCGCGACACTCACGCCGGACCTGTCGCTGGACCGTGCGGTCTACGAGCCGGTCGCGCTGCCGTTCGAGGACAAGGCGCCGTGGAAGACCGAGTACGACCGTGAGCAGGCCGCTTGGTCCCGTATGACCAGCACCATCAGCATGGGCGCCACCATCGGCACTCTGGTCGGCGGCATCGGCGGCGCGGCCGTCGGTTGTGTCCTCGGCGGCATCGCGGGCGCGACCATCGCCGCGGGCACCATCGCCGGTTTGTTCGGTCCGTTCATCCCGGCCGCGGCTGTGGGCTGCCTCGTGGGCGTCGCCGCGGTCGGCGCGCTGGGTACCGTCGCGGGCCAGATCCTGGTCACCGCACCGGTGGCCATCGGCGCGGCGATCCAGTACTTCACCACGATCAACGCGCCCTACCCGGCGAAGTAACCCGTTCACCGCCATTCGCTCGGCAACGGAGGATGCCGCCCGGTCGGAAGGGGCGGATGTGCCGGAGAACGGGGTCGGGTTGCCCGATTCCCCGGTGTCTCAGCGGTAGTCGGGTCAGTGACGTCTCACCACGTCCGGGCCCGACGCTTCCTCTCCGAGCGCGTGGTCCATTCGAACCGTCGCCATCCGCGCATGGGGGAAAACAGCCTCGGTGGGCCGATCCGCGGCTTCGGCGGCGAGCGGAATTCCGGACGCCGACCGGACCTCAGCCGACGCCCAGCTCTCGACCACCGACCCCGGAGGTGAACTCGCGCCATCGCCAGGGGCCACCCGCGTCGCGAGCCAGGGGCGGAGTGTCCTCTCCTGCGCCCGCGCGCAACCCGGCGAGCAACTGCCGGAGGGTGTCGACGGCCGTGAACCGCGGCGTCCAACCCAGCTCTGCCCGCGCGCGGCCGGTATCCAGCAGCGGCAGCCGCATCACCGCGTCAAACAGGTCCGGCGCCGCGGGCAGCGCCCTGGCGTGCCATCCCACCGCCAGCGCCGCGCGCACCAGCGCGGGCGGCACGGTCACCACACGCGCATCGAACAACTCGGCCAACCGGTCGCGGTCGATCACCGGTTCCGCGGCCAGGTTGAACGGTCCACGGGCGTCGGTGGTGATCGCGAGCGTGTAGGCGCGGCCGGCATCGTCACTGTGTACCGCCTGGAATCGCAGCCCCCGCGGAATCGGCAGGACCGGCGGCAGTCCGGGCCGGATCAGGCGATTCGGCAGCAGCGGACCAGCGAACAGGCGCCGTTGCTGGCTGGCGGTCTCCCGTCGGAAGATGAATCCCGGGCGCATGCGAACCACCCGGCGGTCCGGGTTCTCGGCCTCGAACCGATCCAGAAGTCTTTCGACGTAAGCCTTCTCACGCGTGTACGCGGCCGGTGGCCATCCGTCGGTCGGCCAACTCTCCGGCACCGGCTCGTCGTCGTGACACGGGGAGTAGGCGCCGACGGACGAGGCGTAGATCAGAGCGGGGACCTGTGCCGCGGCCACGGCGCGCAGCACGCGTTCGGTGCCGCCGACATTCGCGCGCCACGTGACCAAGGGCTGATGAGTGGGCTGGAACAACCAGGCCAGATGCACCACGACGTCGGCCCCGTGGAAGTGGGATTCCAGGTCGTCGGTCCGCACGTCCGCGCGGACCCATTCGACGCCGTCGCGCAGCTTGCCCGGCACGCGCCGCGCGATCCCGACGATCGAGCTGACCGCTGCCTCGCCCGACAGCGTCTCCAGCACGCTGGTCCCGACGTTTCCGGTGGCACCGACCACAACGACGCGCATGTCTGCTCCTTGGCTCGGCGGCGAGATTCGTGAGCGAGTTACCCAGCATCCCGGCGGCGAATCATCCGAGCGGCGGGTCGGCGGGGAACGGCAAACAGCGTGCCCGGTCCGCGAACTGGCAGGACATGGCGCGTTGCGCAGCGGACCGGCGTAACGACGTGGAGAAACACGCGGGGAGGGTGGCCCCATGGGCTGCACCCTCCGCCGTCGGTGGTTGTCTATCGTCAGATATCGGATTTGGCCAGACGCTGGGCCAGAAGCTCTTTACCCAGCCGACCGCCTTTGCGGCTGTCGGCTTGCGCCTTGCGGAAGAACTCCACCAGTTCGGTGTCTCCGTCCCGCTCCGCGTCCCGGATGAACGTGTCCAGACGCAACGCGTTCTCCAGCGACGCCTCGACGAACCAGATCAGGTTGTAATCCTTGTCCCTGGTGCCGGTGACGGTGCCGGTTTCCTGCTGCTCGGCCATTTTCACTCCTCTCGCTTCTCGATCCTCGACGGCGCGTGGGGCTCAATCCCGTCCGAGCGCGTGCGCCAGTTCCTTCTTCGTCATCTTCGAGCGGCCTTCGACATTGCGCTTCTTGGCCTCGTTGTACAGCTGATCCCGCGTCGGACCCTGCGCACCGCTGTGCGAACGCTGCCCTCCGCGTTGCTGCGGAGACTTGTCGTCGGTCGAGGTCTTGCTCGCGGTCTTGGACTGCCCGGACTGGGCACGATTCTTGTTGACCGTGCGAGCGGCCATCTCCTTCGCGCGACCGGTGCTCGCGCCCCGGTCTTTCGCCGAATCCTTGATGTGCTCGTATTGACGTTCCTGCTTGTCCGTCCAAGCCTTCGGCATGTCATCACCTCCTGTAATCACGGCTTACCCCGCAGATCTCGACGCAATCCGGCCCTGACGGCTTCCGGCGGTCCGGAGCGCACCACCTGCGCGGTCGCAGCGGGGCTCGCATCGTCAACAGTTGGAAGGGGCGGGCTCTCCACGAACCCGGCCTCCGAGCCACGCCGCCACCGCGGGGGCGCCCACGGCGGCCGCGGACAGGTGATCGAAGGCGGGCACGTGCAGCATCTGGAATGGCACCCCGGCCGCGCACCAGCGGCGGGCGGTGTTGTCGATGGCATGAAGCGGAATCAGGTGGTCGGTCGGCGAATGCCATTCGAATATCGGCGTTTGGGGAGCACCGTTGTAGAGTTCCACGCTGTTCTCCTCCGCCACCGACCAAGCGCCGGGCTGTTCGAAAATCGCGGTGTTCTCGACGAACTCGCGTGCGCTGCCGCCTGCGCCGATGGCGAGGATTTCGTTGGTGCAGCTGTTGGCCATGGCGTCACGCAGCGCGCGGCCGCGCTCGTTGAGATTCGAGCTCATCGGCACCCGGTCCGGGTACTCCCGCTCCAGGCCGATCGCCGCCGCCATGGCCAAGCCGAAGGCCGGGTGCGGGTTGAGGCCGAGCCCCTCCGCCATCGCCACCAGGTTCAGCGGGGCGGCGCCGATGGCCGCGCCCGCCAGCTTCAGGTCCGGAGCGTAGGACGGTTGCAGCGCGGCCGCCCAGGCCGTCGCGAGACCGCCGCCGGAGTAGCCCGCCAGCGCCACCGGGCTCTGCTGAACGGCTAGTTCGGGCAGCTGTTTCGCCGCACGGATGCCGTCCAGGGTGATCTGGCCGCCCAAACGCCCGGCTCCGAGTGCGAAGTGCGGTCCGAGATGGTCCGGCAGCGCCACACTCCAGCCCTGCTGCAGCAACACGTTCAACATCGGCGTCGCCATCGACAGATTGAAATCGTTCGCGTAGAGCAGGCGCGATACCGCGCAGTTGGTGCCGAGTGAATTGATGAAGTGCTGGTAGGAAAGCAGCGGCATGCCGGGTTGCTGGAAGGCGGGGGTGACGATCGTGGTGGTAGCCGCGATCGGCGCGCCCCGCGAATTGGTGGAACGGAACTCGACCAGCCTGACGGTGGCGCCGGGGAAGGAAGCCAGCGGCGGCAAGGGCCGCACGTCGAGCACGTCACCTGGTCGGTGCGCCCCCACATTGGCAGGGGCGGCGTAGAACGGGTCTGGATCGGGCAGCGGATACACCGGTTCCGCGGTTGCCGTCGTCGCCAGCAGCAGCGTGAGTGCCATACCGCCGAGCGCACCGAGGGCGCGGGCCGAACCGATGCGTCTCCTGCACGGAACACGAAGAAATGGACGAGTCACGACCTTGACCTCCAGGGGTAGTTCGCCGCATTCGTCGATCAGCCGGCTGAAGTCTTCTGTCTGTCAGCAAATTACCAGCGAACTATCGAAGTGAGACCAGAATGGACCAGAAAGGCAAATAGAGCTGCTGTAGAACTTCGAGCCCTGCCGGTTTCAGCTGGGTATTATGGTGCGCAGCAATCTGATAGCCATTGCCAAGCGCGCGCGTGGGGTTCCAGACCCTCAGCCGCGTCGACGGGCCGGTCGGCGAGGGTTCGATCCCCCGCGTGCGTGGCCGTCGGCCGCGAACGGGTCCGACGACGCCCGTTCGGTCCGTCGGCTCACACTGTTCGCGGTTGCGGCTCGGCCGGATCGCAGAACAGCGACGAGGTTCAGGACGAAGGAAGGAGTGGTATGTCCAAGACAGCAACTCAGAAGGTCCGCGAATCCGGCCCCGAGTCACCCGAGAAGGCACGTTCGGTGCCGGACACCGAAACCCGATCGCCGACCCGATCGGACACCGCGGCCGCCAGGCGCGCCGCAGTGCGTGTCCCGGTTCCCACGCTCGGCATGCGGATGGCGCGAGTTCCGCTTCCGCCCGGTCCGCGCACCGTGGCGACCGGTGTTTCCTCGGCGACCACGGCGGTGCGCAAAAGCGTGCCGGATCGGGAGTCGTTGCTCTACTTCGGCGGCCTCGGCGCGGCCGCGATCGGCGGGCTGGTGTCGTGGCCGGTTGCCGGGGCGATCGGCCTCGGCGTCTGGGTGGCCGAGCACGCCCGTCGTGAGCCGGACACCGCGCGCAGCGGGGCCGAAGTGTGACGAAGCCGCCGGGGTCCGGCTGACAAGGCGCTAGCTGCCGAGGTAGGTGTAGAGGACGCCGTTGCTGATGCCGCCGGGGGCCGTGACCGTGACGGTGACGACGCCCAGCCCGGCGGGCACCGTGGCACGGACCAGCGTGTCGGACAGGACGGTGAGCGACGGGGAAGCCGTCGTGCCGAAACGTACCGCCGTCGCGCCGGTGAATCCCGTGCCGGTGAGGACGACGGTGGTGCCCCCGGCGGCAGGGCCCTGGTCGGGATGGATCGCCACGATCGCCGGTGCGGAGAGATAGGTGTAAACGGCGCCGTTACTGGTGCCGCCCGGGCCGGTGACGGTGACAGCCACCGGTCCGACGGGGCGAGCAGGGGTTACGGCCGCGATCCGGGTGTCGGAGATCACGGTGAAGGAGATCGCGGGGGTGGTTCCGAAGCGGACGGCGGTGGCCGCGGTGAATCCCGTGCCGGTAAGGACGACGGTGTCCGCGCCCGCGGCCGGACCCGAAGTGGGGACGACCGAAGTGAGAGTGGGCGCGGTGACGTAGGTGTAGGTGACGCCGTTGCTCGTGCCGCCCGCAGTGGCGACGGTGACCGCGACCGGTCCCGCCGTACCCGCAGGCACAACGGCGTTGAGCTGCGAACCCGAGACCACGGTGAAGGAGACAGCGGCACTCGCGCCGAAGCGCACCCCCGTAGCGCCGGAGAGGCCGGTGCCGGTGAGGACGACGGTGTTGCCGCCGGTGGTGGGCCCCGAAGCCGGGACGACCGAAGTGAGAGTGGGCGCGGCGACGTAGGTGTAGGTGACGCCGTTGCTCGTGCCGCCTGCGGTGGCGATGGTGACCGCGACCGGTCCCGCGGCACCGGCTGGCGCCACAGCGGTGATCTGGGTGTCGGAGACCACGGTGTAGGACGATGCCGGGGTCGCGCCGAAACGGACGGCGGTCGCGCCGGTGAATCCGTTGCCGACGAGCGTGACGGTGTTGCCTCCCGTTGCCGGCCCGGAGCCGGGGACGGCTGAGGCGACGACCGGCGCAGGGACGTAGGAGTAGGAGAAGCCGTTGCTCGTCCCGCCGGGCGCGGTGACGGTGACGGTGACGTTCCCGGTCGCCCCGGCAGGCGCCACGGCCCTGATCTCGGAATCCGAGACCACCACGAAGGAGACCGCGGCGGTCGCACCGAAGTCGACCGTGGTAGCACCGGTGAACCCCGTGCCGGTGAGGACGACGGTGTTGCCACCGGTGGTCGCACCCGAATCCGGCATCGCCGATGCGAGGGACGGCGCCGCCACGTAGGCATAGGGGACGGGGTTGCTCATGCCACCCGCCGTGGTGACGGCGACGCCTATCGTCCCGGCCCCGGGGGGAGCGGTGGCGCTGATCTCGCTGCCGGAGATGACCCTGAACGCCGCAGGCACGCCACCGAAACGCACCGCCGTGGTTGCCGTGAGGTCCGTGCCGGTGAGGGTGACGGTGTTGCCGCCGGTTGTGGGTCCGGCGGTGGGATGGATGGAGGTGAGGGTGGGTGCGGGGACGTAGGTGTAGACGATGCCGTTGCTGGTGCCGCCGATGGCGGTGACGGTGACCGAGGTAGCGCCGGTGCCCGTGGGGGCGACGGCGGTGATCTCGGTATCCGACACGAGGGTGAACGAAGGGGCGGGTGTCGCGCCGAAGGTGACCGCGGTGGCGCCGGTGAGTCCGGTGCCCGTGAGGGTGACGGTGTTGCCGCCGGTTGTGGGTCCGGCGGTGGGATCGAGGGAGGCGAGGGTGGGTGCGGGGACGTAGGTGTAGACGACGCCGTTGCTGTCCCCTCCGGTGGTGGTGACGGTGACCGCCGCCGCGGCGGTCCTCGGTGGCGCGATCACGGTTATCCGGGTGTCGGAGACCACCGTGAACTGTGTCGCCGTGGTGAGGCCGAAGTTCACCGCGGTGGCGCCGGTGAATCCGGTGCCGGTGAGGGTGACGGTGTTGCCGCCGGTTGTGGGTCCGACGGATGGATGGATGGAGGCGAGGGTGGGGGCCGGGACGTAGGTGTACACGACGCCGCTACCGGCGCCACCGGCGGTGGTGACCTCGACAGTCACCGATCCGATCCCCGCGGGGGCGACCGCTGTGATCCGAGAATCGGAGACCACGGTGAAAGACACCGCCGGTGTCCCGCCGAAGGTGACCGCGGTGGCGCCGGTGAGTCCGGTGCCGGTGAGGGTGACGGTGTCGCCGCCGGTCTCCGGTCCCGAGCCCGCGACCACCGAGGCGATCGTGGGTGCTGGGACGAAGACGTAGGCGAGTTGGTTGCTGGTGCTGCCGATGGCGGTGACGGTGACCGAGGTGGCACCGATGCCTGCCGGGGCGACGGCGGTGATCTCGGTATCCGACACGAGGGTGAACGAAGGGGCGGGTGTCGCGCCGAAGGTGACCGCGGTGGCGCCGGTGAGTCCGGTGCCGGTGAGGGTGAGGGTGTTACCGCCGGTCTCCGGTCCGGAATCCGGGACGATCGCGGCGAGTGCAGGTGGGGGCACGTAGGCGTAGAGGACGTCGTTGCTGGTTCCGCCGGTGGCGGTGACGGTGAGCGCGGCGGTGCCGGCGCCCGCGGGCGCGACCGCGCTGATCTCGGTGCTCGACAGCACCGTGAACGAAGCGGCGGGTGTCGCGCCGAAGCGCACCGCGGTGACACCGGTGAATCCGGTGCCGGTAAGGGTGACGGTGTCGCCGCCGGTCTGAGCTCCGGCATCCGGAACCACCGCGGCCAGGGCCGGTGCCGGCACATAGGTATAGACGAACGGATTACTCGTCCCGGCAGCGGTGGTGACGACGACGTTCACCGAACCGATCCCGGCAGGTACCCCCGCACTGATCTCGGTGTCGGAAACCACGCTGAAGAAGGTCGCCGGGCTGGGTCCGAAGGTGACCGCGGTGGCGCCGGTGAATCCGGTGCCGGCGAGTGTGACTGTATTGCCGCCGGTCTCCGGGCCGGAGGCGGGCGCCACCGCCGCGAGAACCGGCGCTGGGACGAACACATAGGGCAGGCCGTTGCTGGTGCCGCCCACGGCGGCGACGGTAACCGCGGCGGCGCCGGTGCCCGCGGGCGCGACCGCGCTGATCTCGGAGTTCGACAGCACCGTGAACGAAGCGGCGGGTGTCGCGCCGAAGCGCACCGCGGTGACACCGGTGAATCCGGTGCCGGTGAGGGTGACGGCGTCGCCACCGGTCACCCGCCCCGAGCCGGGGACCACCGCGGCAAGGGTCGGTGCCGGGACAAAGGTGTAGAGGCCGTCGTTGCTGACACCCCCCGGGGTGGTGACGGTGACCGAGGTGGTGCCGGTGCCCGCAGGGGCGACGGCGGTGATCTGGGTACCGGAAACCACCGTGAACGAGGTCGCCGGGGTGAGACCGAAGGTGACCGCGGTGGCGCCGGTGAGTCCGGTGCCGGTGAGGGTGACGGTGTTGCCGCCGGTCTCCGGGCCGGAATCGGGGACGATGGTGGTGAGAGTCGGCACCGGGACGTAGGCGTAGGCGACACTGTTGCTGACGCCACCCGTGGTCGTGACGTTGACCGCGGCGGTGCCTGCGCCCGCCGGGGGGACCGCCCTGATCTCGGTGGCCGACACGACGGTGAAGGAAACCGCGGCGTTCGCGCCGAAACGCACCACAGTCGCACCGGTGAGACCGGCGCCGGTCAGAACGACGGTGTTGCCGCCGGTCGACGGTCCCGCGCCGGGGACCACCCCGGTGAGGCTCGGCGCAGGGACATAGACGTAGGAGACGCCGTCGCTGACGCCACCCGGGGTGGTGACGGAGACATTCACCGTGCCCGTTCCAGCGGGCGCGACGGCGCTGATCTGGGTGCTAGACACCACGGTGAAGGAGATCGCGGCTGTCCCACCGAAATCGACCGCGGTGGCGGCGGTGAATCGAGTGCCGGTGAGGGTGACCGTATTGCCACCAGAGGTGGGCCCTTGGTTCGGGGCGACCGCGGTGATGCTCGGAGTTCCGAGGTAGGTGTACGGGACCGCGTTGCTGGTGTCGACCAGGTTGGTGACGGTGACCGGCACCACCCCGGCCCCGGCGGGAACGACGGCCGTGATCCGCTCGTCAGAATCGACGGTGAAGGACGTTGCCGAGGCAGCGCCGAAATTCACCGCTACCGTCCCGGTGAAGTTGTCGCCCTGGAGCACGACTGTGTTGCCGCCGGCCTCGGGCCCCACGTCGAGGACCGCCGCGACCACGGCCGGGGCGCCGCCGTAGGTGTAGAGCACCCGGTTACTGGTGCCGGAAGGCGAGACGACGGTGACCGACACCGTTCCGGTCCCAGCCGGGACGACGGCGCTGATCTGCGTACCGGACAGGATCGTGAACGAACTCGCCGCGACCGCACCGAAGAGCACCGAGGTGACGCCGGTGAGGTCGGTGCCCGTGAGGACTACGGTGTTGCCGCCCTCGACCGGACCCGAATTCGGCACGACCGAATCGAGACCGGGGACGAGAAGATATGTATAGGAGACACCGTTGCTGGTACCGCCCGGTGTGCTGACGGTGACCGCGGCCGTACCGGTGCCCGCGGGGGCGACGGCGGTGATCTGGGTATCGGATACGACGGTGAACGAGGTGGCGGATGTGGCGCCGAACCGCACGGCAGTGGCCCCGGTGAAACCGGTGCCGGTGAGAGTGACGGCGTTGCCGCCGGTCGCGGGCCCCGAGCCGGGAACCACCGTGGCGAGAGTCGGCGCCGGAACGAAGGTGTAGGAGACACCGTTGCTGGTACCGCCCGGGCTGGTGACCGTCACCGCGACGGTGCCGGTGCGTGCGGGGGCGACAGCGGTGATCTGGGTGTCGGAGACGACGGTGAACGAGGTGGCGGGTGTGGCGCCGAATCGGACGGCGGTGGTTCGGGTGAATCCGGTGCCGGTGAGGGTGACGGTGTTGCCGCCGGTCGTCGGTCCGGAGCGAGGGGCGACCGTGGCCAATGTCGGGACAGGGGTGTAACCGTAGGCCACGAAGTTGCTGGTGCCACCCGGCGTGGTGACGTTGACCGCCGCGATGCCGGTGCGCGCGGGGGCGACGGCGGTGACTTGGGTATCGGAGACCACCGTGAACGAGGTGGCCGGGGTACGGCCGAATCGGACGGCGATCGTGCGGGTGAGGTTGGTGCCGGTGAGGGTGACGGTGTTGCCGCCGGTTTCCGGGCCGAAGCGGGGGGTCACATTGCTCAGTGTGGGTGGCGGGGTGTAGCCGTAGGCGACGAAGTTGCTGGTGCCGCCGGGGCTGGTGACGGTTATGGCCACGGTGCCGGTACCCGCGGGGACGACGGCGGTGATCTGGGTGTCGGAGACGACGGTGAACGAGGTGGCGGGTGTGGTGCCGAATCGGACGGCGATTGTGCGGGTGAGGTTGGTGCCGGTGAGGGTGACGGTGTTGCCGCCGGTTTCCGGGCCGAAGCGCGGCGCCACGGTGCCGAGGGTGGGAGCCGGGGTGTAGCCATAGGCGACGAAGTTGCTGGTGCCGCCCGGCGTGGTGACGGTTATGGCCGCGATGCCCGTACGGGCCGGGGCGACGGCGGTGATCTGGGTGTCGGAGACGACGGCGAAGGAGGTGGCGGGTGTGGCGCCGAACCGGACCGCGGTGGCCCCGGTGAATCCGGTGCCGGTGAGGGTGACGGTGTTGCCGCCGGTTTCCGGGCCGAAGCGCGGGGCCACGCCAGCGAGTGTCGGCGCCGGAAGATAGGCGTATGTCACCGGGTTGCTGGTGCCCCCGGCTGTGGTCACGGTGGCATCCACCGTGCCGGATCCGGCGGGCGCGACCGCTGTGATCCGGGTATCGGAGACCACGGTGTACGACACTGCCGCGTTCGCGCCGAAGTGGACTGCGGTCGCGTCGGTGAATCCGGTGCCGGTGAGGGTGACGGTGTTGCCGCCGGTCTCGCGTCCTGAGCCGGGGACAACCGTGGTGACCGACGGTACCGGCACATAGGTGTAGCCGACGCTGTTGCTGTCGCCGCCCGGAGTGGTGACGGTGACGTCGACCGCGCCCGTCCCCGCGGGCACGACGGCGCTGATCTCGGTGCTCGACATCACCGTGAAGGAGATCGCCGCTGTCCCACCGAAATCGACCGCCGTGGCCCCGGTGAACTCGGTGCCGCTCAGGGTGACGGTGTTGCCGCCGCTCTCCGGCCCGGAGCCGGGGTCGACGGAGGCGAGCGCGGGTGCCGGGACGAAGTTGTAGAGGACGCCGTTGCTGTCGCCACCGACGGATGTGACAGTGACCGCGGCCGTGCCGGATTGCGCGGGAGCGACGGCGATGATCTCGGTATCCGACACCACCGTGAACGAGGTCGCCGGAGTGAGACCGAATTTGACGGCGGTCGCATCGGTGAATCCCGTGCCCGTCAAGGGCACGGCGTTGCCGCCCGTCTCGGGACCGGAGCCCGGCTCTATCGGAGCCAGTGCCGGTGCCACGACGTAGGTGTAGGTCACCGGGTTGCTGGTGCCCCCGGCTGTGGTCACGGTGGCATCCACCGTGCCGGATCCGGCGGGCACGACCGCTGTGATCCGGGAATCGGAGACCACGGTGTATGACACCGCCGCGTTCGCACCGAAGTGGACCGCGGTCGCATCGGTGAATCCGGTGCCGGTGAAAGTGACGGTGTTGCCGCCGGTCTCGGGTCCGGGGTCCAGCGCTATGGAGGCCAGTGCCGGTACGGGGAGGTAGGTGTAGGCGACCGGGTTGCTGGTGCCACCGGCTGTGGTGAGGGTGACGTCGGCCGAGCCGGTCCCCGCAGGTGCGACCGCGGTGATCTGGGCATCCGAGACCACGGTGAATGTCAGCGCCGGCGTTCCGTCGAACGTGACGGCGGTGGTGCCGGTGAGGCCGGTGCCGGTGAGGGTGACGGTGTTGCCGCCGGTCTCGGGTCCGGAGCCCGGCTCTATCGAGGCCAGTGCCGGTGTGGGGAGATAGGTGTAGGTCAGTTGGTTGCTGGTGCCACCAGCTGTGGTCACGACGGCATCCACCGGGCCGGATCCGGCGGGCGCGACGGCGGTGATCTGGGCATCCGAGACCACGGTGAAGGTCGGCGCCGGTGTTCCGTCGAAGGTGACGGCGGTGGTGCCGGTGAGGCCGGTGCCGGTGAGGGTGACGGTGTTGCCGCCGGTCTCGGGTCCGGAGCCCGGCTCCATGGAGACCAGTGCCGGGGCCGCGACGTAGGTGTAGGTCACCGAGTCGCTGGTGCCACCCGCGGAGGTGACAGTGACACCTACGGAACCGGTCCCCGCGGGCACCTCGGCGGCGATCTCGGTGTCGGAGACGACCGTAAAAGCGATCGCGGTATTCGCGCCGAAACGCACGGCGGTGGTCTCGGTGAGGTGGGTGCCGGTCAGGATGACGGTGTTGCCGCCCGTTTCCGGGCCGAAGCCGGGAACGATCGAGGCGAGCGCGGGCGCCGGAACATAGCGGTAGACCATCGCGTTGCCGGTACCGCCCGCGGTGGTGACGGTGACGTCGACGGTCCCGGTGCCCGCGGGCGCGGTAACGCTGATCCGGGTGTCCGAATCCACCACGAAAGCGACCGCCGGTGTGCCTCCGAAGCGGACCGTGGTCGTGCCGGTGAAGTCGGTGCCTTCCAGAACGACGGTGTTGCCGCCGCTCTCCGGACCGGAGCCCGGGACGACCGAGACGAGAGTCGGTGCGGCGACAAAGGTATAGAGGACGCCGTTGCTGGTGCCACCCGTGGCGATGACCGTGACGACGACCGGCCCGGCGGTCCCGGCGGGCGCCACGGCGGTGATCTCGGTGTCGGAGACCACGGTGAACGAGCTCGCGGGTGTGCCATCGAAGAGCACCGCGCCGGCGTCGGCGAGGTTCGTCCCGGTCAGGGTGACGGTGTTGCCTCCGGCTTCCGGTCCCGAGGCCGGGACGACGGTGGCCAGTGCCGGTGCCGGGACGTAGGTGTAGGTCACCGGGTTGGTGGCGCCACCGGCGGTGGTGACGGTGATGTCGACTGTGCCGGTGCCCGTTGGGGCGACAGCGCTGATGCGGGTGTCCGAATCCACCACGAAAGCGACCGCCGGTGTGTCGCCGAAGCGGACGCCGATGGCCCCGGTGAGGTCGGTGCCGGTGAGCACGACGGTGTTGCCGCCGGTCTCCGGACCGGAGTCCGGTGCCACCGTGGCGAGTGCCGGTGCCGGGACGTAGCTGTAGGTCAGGGCATTGCTGGTGCCACCGGCGGTGGTGACCGTGAGGTCGACTGTGCCGGTTCCGGCGGGCGCGACGGCGGTGACCCGGGTAGCGGAGACCACGGTGAAGGAGGCGGCGGGGGTCGCGCCGAAACGGACGGCGGTTGCGCCGGTGAATCCGTTGCCTTCCAGGACGACGGTGTTGCCGCCGGTCTCCGGACCGGAATCCGGTGCCACCGTGGCGAGTGCCGGTGCCGGGATGTAGGTGTAGGTCACGGGGTTGCTGGTGCCACCGGCGGTGGTGACGGTGATGTCGACCGTGCCGGAGCCCGTTGGGGCGACAGCGCTGATCCGGGTCGGGGAGATCACGGTGAAGGAGGCCGTCGGTGCGCCACCGAAGCGGACGGCGGTGGTGCCGGTGAGGTCGGTGCCCTCGAGGACGACGGTGTTGCCGCCGGTCTCGGGACCGGAATCCGGTGCCACCGTGGCGAGTGCGGGTGCGGCGACGAAGGTGTAGGGGACCCCGTTGCTGGTGCCGTTCGGGTTGGTGACGGTGACGGCAACCGTGCCGGTTCCGGCCGGCGCCACGGCCGTGATTCGGGTGCCGGAGATGACGGTGAACGAGTTCGCCGTGGTCGCACCGAATTTCACTGCCGTGGTTCCGGCGAACCCCGTACCGGTGAGGACGACGGTGTTACCGCCCGCCGCCGGGCCGGAGTGGGGGCTGACCGAGGACAGTGACGGCACGGCGAGATAGGCGTAGGTGAAGCCGTTGCTGGTACCGCCCGTGGTGGTAACGGTGACCTGTACCGTGCCCGTCCCGGGTGGAGCGATCGCCGTGATCCGCGTCGGGGAATCGATGGTGAATGTCGTTGCGGCCGTGCCGAAATACACCGTCAAGGGGCCGACACCGCTGAATCCGGCGCCGGTGATCAGCACGCTGTTACCTCCGGACGTGGGCCCCGAAGCCGGTGAAAGCGACGTGATAGTAGGCATGGGCCTGCCCTCCGGCGGTGATGTGAGCTGAAACAGAGTGCGCCGCCGACGATGTCGTAGCCCGGCCTATTCAGTAATCCTCGAGTTACCGCAGCTTCGCAACGAATTCCCGCTCCGTTCTTGTCCGTTTCTCCGCGACTTTTCCTTCGAGGGCCCCTCTGGGCCCGCCTCGCCCGGCGTTCGTACCGGCGCACTCCGTACGGCGGCGGGTGCTGGAGCCGCGGACCTGTTGACCACCCCCGACTCTCGATTCGATGTCGGTCCCTTATGTCAGGCTGTCGACAGATCTGCCCGGCCGGAGGAGAAGACATGGCTGAGACCGGCGAAGCCCCCACCGTGAGACTTGTCGCGCATTGCCGCCGTTGCCGCGGCTGGCTGCTGTCACCCGAATCGGTGGCCCGAGGCATCGGGCCGACCTGCGCGGTCCGGGAAAGCGCCGAACTGCGCGCCGTCACCGCACGACAACCACGGGAGCTGACCTTGTTCGACATCGCGGCATGAGGTGATCGCGCTGGTGCCGGCGCGGTCGTCCCGTATGCGAGAAGTGGCGGATTCGCCACGGAGACGGCGGGCGACGGTTACACCCGGTACTACCTCGACCCCAACCCGGCCACCATCAACGCGATGTTCACCGTGCACGGCGGTGTGCTGTCCACCTTGATGGATACGGCGATGGGCAGCGCCGTCTTCACGAAACTCGGTGATGGCGTGGCGTATACGACGCTGGAGCTGAAGGTGAACTTCATCCGGTCGGCGACGCTGGACGGCTCGCGGCTGACCTCGCGGGCGGCCAGCGGCTAGGCAGTGTCTCGAAGTAGGTGTCGAGGTCACAGCCATTGGTCGATGGCGGCGATCTGGATGACGGCGAGGTAGCGGGTGGCGAGTTTCTCGTAGCGGGTGGCGACAGCGCGGTGTTGTTTGAGTCGGTTGATGCCACGCTCGATAGTGTTGCGGTGCCGGTAGATCTCACGGTCGAACGCCGGTGGTCGCCCGCCCGCGCGGCCACGATTGCGGCGGTGTCCTACTTGATCTGCCGGGACCGGGATAGTGGCGGGGATACCACGCTCGCGCAGGTAGGCGCGGTTGGCGGCCGAGGAATACGCCCTGTCCGCCAGTACCCGGTCCGGACGCACGCGTGCCCGCCCACGACCCAGGCGCGGGACCCGGATGCCGTCGAGGACCGCGGCGAACTGGGGGCTGTCACCGGCTTGACCGGCGGTGAGCAGCAGCGACAACGGACGCAGGCGGTGTTCGCAGGCCAGATGGAGTTTGGTTCCCCATCCGCCCCGAGACCGCCCGAGCGCGTGATCGGCCGGTTCGCTGTAGTGGCCGCCGGGTGGTTCGGCCTGGCGGTCGCCGTCGCGGCGGGCCCCGGCGGCGTGGCAGTGGGCACGCATGATCGTGGAGTCCACGCTGACCAGCCATCCGATCTGTTCGGCGGCGTCGGCGATCGCCTGGAGTTGCCGCAGCACATGCGCCCAGATCCCGGCTCGACTCCAGCGGCGGAACAACGCGTAGATCGCCTGCCACGACCCGTACTGCGGTGGGATGTCCCGCCACGGGCAACCGACCCGGATCCGCCAGCGGATACCGTCGAGCAGGCGGCGTCGGGTCCATCTCGAGGGACGGCCGGGTCGTTTCGGGGTGGGCAGCAGCGGCTCCAGCCGTGCCCATTGGGCATCGGACAGGTCCGCTCGCGCGGTCACCGCTAGGGTGGTCACGAGGTCTCCGGTGTTCAGTTGAATCTTGGTCGATCAACCAACTACCGGAGACCTCGCCATATCTCAAACCCCCACCCTGCCAAACAGTCTCACACCGGCGGCGCTACTTCGAGACACGCTCTAGCCGCAGAAGCTGGCCGGTATTCGATCGCGTCGGTCGCCGGTGCGAGCTTCGGAGCGCTCACCCCCGCATGGTGCCTGCTTCGGCGCGCCGCTCGCGCTGCTGGAAGTACGCCACCTCGGGCCGGGCAGGACTCGGCCTGAGGCGTAGGCGCTGCTCGCCGTCACGGGGCGGTATCCCGGTGGGCTACCAGTCGACCGCGCCGAGTTCGTGGAGTCTGCGGAAGACCAGCATCGAGCCGGGGGCCACGTGGTCCATCGCGGCGTACTCGCTGACGGTGAAGTAGCGCAGCTCGGCGATCTCGCTCGTCGGTCGCGGTTCGCCGTCGAGTTCCGCGGTGAAGCAGGTCATGTGCAGCCGGGTGCCGGGGGAGTGCCCATACGCCTCGGCCTGGAATACTCCGAGTTCATCGAAGGAGACGACGCCCACACCGAGTTCTTCGCGCACCTCGCGGTGCAACGCCGCCTCGGGCGTCTCACCGGGGTCGATCTTGCCGCCGGCCATGTAGAAGACTTCCTTGCCGACCGAGCGCGCCTGCAACAGGCGACGATCCCGGACATGGGCCAGCGCGGCTGTGCGAATCACCGGCCCACTGTACTGAGCGGCCCGAACGGGGCGTCGACCGGATTTCCAGCCGCCGCCCACCGGCCGGTCAGATCAGCTCACGGGAGACGGCCGCGACCAAGCCGCCGTCGATGATCAGGTCCTGCCCGTTGACGTAGGACGCCTCGGCGGAGGCGAGGAATGCCACGGCGTCGGCGACATCCTCGGCGGTGCCCAACCGGCGGGCCGCGACCTCGGCGAGCACGGCGGTGTGCGCTTCGGGGCCGACGTTGTCATGGAACATGGGCGTCTCGATGTAGCCGGGGCTCACGGAATTGACCCGGATTCCGCGCGGCCCCAACTCTGCCGCGAAGGTGCGCGCCAGGTTGTGCACGGCCGCTTTGGTGGCCGCGTACAAGGAGCCGCCGGGCAGACCGCGGTGCAGCGTCCACGACGCGTTGATGACGATCGCCGCGTGCTCGGACAACAGCGGCAGGGCCTTCTGGATGGTGAAGAAGACGCCTTTGAAGTTGATGTCCACGACGCGATCGAACTCGTCCTCGGTGATCTCGCCGCTCGGCCCGAACGACGCGACCCCCGCGTTGGCGAATACCACGTCCAAGCGTCCGTGCCGGTCGCCGATGGCGGCGGTGAGCGCGTCGAGGTCGGCCAGACGCCCCACGTCGGCCCGGATCGCGATCACACGGTCGTCGCCGTTCAACTCTTCGAGCGCGGCGTCCAGCCGAGTCTTGTCCCGGCCGGTGATGACCACCTGCGCGCCTTCGGCGAGCAGCCGTCGTGCGGTGGCCAGTCCCATGCCGCTCGAACCGCCGGTGATGAGTGCGACCTTGCCGTCGAATCGGGAGATGTTGTGCGTCATGGGAATCAGCGTGCCGAAGCGAGCACGGGCCGAACAGTGTCCAGTTGACCTAGGTGTGGCACCACCAGGTTATGCCTCATGCCGAGACGGCGAGTCCGATCCGCGTCAGCCCTTCGACTCGCTGCGCGGTCTCGGTGCCCGGTTGCGGGTTGTAGAGCACCAGGAACCAGTCCGGGTGGTCGGCCACCGCGAGGGTGGTCGTGTCGAACAGCAGGTCACCGGCCTCCGGATGGCGCACCGCCTTCACGGCTTGGACGGCGGCGTCCACGTCGTGGCGGGCCCACAACCGGGCGAACTCGGGGCTCGCGGCGGTGAGTTCGCCGACCACCCGGCCGAATTCCGGGTCACCGGGGGCATGCGCCGCGTCGGCACGGAACGCGGCAACGACCGCGGGCGCGATCGCGGCCCACTCCACGTGCATTCCGCGATACCTGGCGTTGGTGAAGAACGAGATCAAGCAGTTGTGGTCGGCGTCGGTGAATCCGAAGACGGCTCGCGCCGCGTCGTTGACCGTGAGCAGATTCCAGCAGCGGTCACGCAGCACCGCGGGTCGCGAGCCCCACGCCTCGATCAGCCCACGCAGCTGCGGGGTGACCTCGGTGTCGCGCGTGCGGCCGGACGGCGGCGGGTTGAGGCCGGCGAGCAGATACAGATGCCTGCGCTCCGGCCCGGACAGGCGCAGTGCCGCGCCGATCGCGTCGAGTACCTCCGCCGACACCGTGATGTCGCGTCCCTGCTCCAGCCACGTGTACCAGGACACGCCCACCCCGGCGAGCATCGCGACCTCCTCCCGCCGCAGGCCGGGCGTCCGGCGACGGCCTACCGCCGACAGGCCGACGTCCTGCGGCGTCAGCCGGGCTCTACGGGTGCGGAGGAAGTCGCGGAGCTGGGCACGCCGGTTCAGCTCCGCCGAGGTTTCGCTGGCCATAGCCACGGTAACAATCGGCGCTTCGGATCAGTTCCCGATATACACCGGGAACGCTTCGAGGTCGTTCTGGGTGAGCACCGGCAGATTGCGGATCTCCTCGACCGGCACGGCGAAGCGCAGGCCGGGGAAGCGGGCGAACAAGGCGGGCAGCGCGATTCCCGCTTCCAAGCGGGCCAGCGCCGCACCCGGGCAGATGTGCGGGCCGTAACCGAATGCCAAGTGCCGGTTCGCCGTGGGGCGGGCGACGTCGAACTCGTCGGCGCCCGGGCCGTGCACGGCGAGGTCCCGCCCGATCGCGCGGTAGGACATGACGACTCCCTCGCCCTTCTCGATGACGGTGTCGCCGACGACGATGTCCTCGGTCGCGAACCGCATCAGCAGATGGGTCACCGGGCTGTCCCAGCGCAGGGTTTCCTCCACCGCGGCATCCCACGTCAGATCGCCCGCGCGAACGGCGCTCAACTGTTCCGGGCGTCCCAGCAGGGCGCGCACCGCGTTGAGGATGAGCCCGATCGTCGTTTCGTGCCCGGCGGCCACCAGCGCTTTCAGCTTGCCGACCACCTCTTCCTCGGTCAGCGGCTCGGTCTCGCCGCCGACGAGGAAAGCGCTGGTCAGGTCGTCGGTCGGATCGGCGGCCTTCTTGCGCACCAGTTCGGTGAAGTAGGCGTCCAGCTCGTCGATCACCCGCAGCCGCTCACCCTGCGGCGTCAGCAGGGAGAAGAACGCTTCGTACCAGCTGAGCAGCATCGGATGGTCGGCCCGATCCACGCCCATCAGCTCACTGATGACCCGCATCGGCAGCGGATAGGCGAACACCGTCTTGAGGTCCACCGCGCCGTCGCGTCCGGCCTCGGCGAGGTCGTCAAGCAGTTCGGCGGTCATGCGCTCGATCGCCGGGCGTAGCGCGTCCAGCCTGCGTTTGGTCAACGCCTGGGTGGTCTTGATCCGCAGTCTGCGGTGTTCGGCGCCGTCGACGGTGAACATGGAACGGCCCACGTCGATCATGCCGATCAGCGGCCACTGCCTGGTCACCACGCCGGACCGCCACAGCGACCAGGCGCCGATGTCCTTGACCAGCCTGGTGTCGACGAGCAGTTGCCTGGCCAGCGCGTGCTGAGTGACGGTCCAGGCGGGTACGCCGAGCAGTTCGATCCGGGCGAGCGGGCCCGCGGCGCGCAGCAGGCTGGTCTCTGCGGCCAGGTCACCGACCATCGGATCGATGGCAAGGGTTGCGGCATGTGGGCATTCTCTGCTCACGGGGCACCTCCGACGGTACGAACGGGTGTGAAACGGACGGGGAGGGATGTCATGCCGCGCAGGAAGGCCGAGGGCCGCCGGACCAGGTTCTGGGCGGGCACCGCCAGGTCGAGGTCGGGCAGCCGGTCGAGGAGGACCTCGATGCCGGTGCGCGCGATGACCTCGGCGATCTCTTGCGCGGGAAAGGGGCAGCGGTATTCGCCGTAGCTGAACGCGAAATGCGCGCTGTTGCCTGCGTGCGCCGGTTCGGCGCCGTCGCGGACATGCTGGCGCACATGGGGATCGGCGTTGGCCGCGGCCAACCCGAGCAGCAGCATGTCCCCGGCTCGGATGACCTTGTCACCCAGCCGGGTGTCGCGGGCGGCCCAGCGCCCGGCCAGGATCTGGGTCGGCGTGTCCTCCCACAGCACTTCGTTCATCGCCTGTCCCACACTGTGGCGCCCGCCGCCGAGCGCGGCGGCGAACCTGTCGTCGGTGAGCATCAGCCGCACCGAGTTCCCGATCCAGTCGGCCGTGGGCAGATACCCCGCGGCGGTGACCGCCATCAGGTCCAAGACGTATTCCTGATCGGTGAACGGGCCGGGATGGGCCAGCATCCAGGACACGAGGTCGGCGCCCGGCGCGGCCTGCTTGGTCGCGAGCAGGCGCTGTATGTGCTCGGCGAACTGCTGATGCGCGGCCTGGGCGTCGGCCCCGCCGTCGGCGAGCGTCTTCATCGTCCAGGCCAGCCGCGGTCCGTCCTCGTCGGGGAAACCGAGGATCCGCGCCAGGGCCAGCACCGGCAGCGGCTCGGCGAAATCGGCGACCAGCTCCGCTTCGCCCCGGCCACAGAACGCGTCGATCAGGCGGTCGGCCAGGTCCTCGCAGGTGCGCCGCAATTCGAAGGTGTCGACGCTCTCCAGCGCGGGCTCCACCATCGCCACGTGCCTGCGGTGCTCCGCGCCCGCGGTGAAATAGATCGACGGCATCGGCTGCCCGACCATCGGCAGCAGCGGCCAGTCCGGCGGGATGTTCGGCCACTGGTTCCACCGGCCGACATCGCGGGGGAACAACTCCGGATCGCTGGTCACCTGGTGCAGTTCGCGGTAGCCGATGACCAGCCACGCGGGGACGCCGCCGGGCAACTCGACGGCGACCACCGGTCCGTGCTCGCGGCGCATCTCGTGATAGAGCTGGTGCGGATCGGTGTGGAAACGCGGCCCGCTCAATGGGACCGGGGCGGCGTGGACGGGGCAGTTGCCGGTGGAACTCGGCGCGGGCGTGGTCATGACGCGGCCTCCGGAGTCGGGAACAAGGGGCGCGGGGCGGCCGGGGGCGGGGCGGTGGCGTAGAGGTGCTCGACGAGGGTGATGAGTACGCCCTTGCCGGACTCCCGAGAACGGGCGTCGCAGTCGATCACCGGCACATGCGGATCGAGGTCGAGCGCGTCGCGGACCTCGTCGGGACGATGTCCGCCGCCGAAGTCGTTGCAGGCGACGATGAACGGCGTCTTCTGGTGTTCCAGCCGGTCGACGGCGTACCAGGAATCCGCTATCCGGTGCGGGTCGACCAGCACGATCGCGCCGAGCGCGCCGGTGAACAGACGATTCCAGAGGAACCGGAACCGTTGCTGCCCCGGTGCGCCGAACAGGTACAGCACGTGCTCGTCATCGATGGTGATCCGTCCGAAGTCGAAGGCGACGGTCGTCGTCGATTTGCCCGGCGCGCCGCTGGGGTCGTCGATGTCCAGCCCCTCGTCGGTCATGATCGCCTCGGTGTCGAGGGGCCGGATCTCGCTCACCGCGCGGACCATCGTCGTCTTGCCGACGCCGAAACCGCCGACGATGACGATCTTCAGTCCCCGCCTGGTCGCCCGATGCAGCGGTGCGTCCGCGCGGGCGGGGCGCGGATCAGAGTTTGCGAAGTCCAACGAGCACCTTCTCGAGCGTGGTGGTGTCGGGCAGGGAATGCCATGGCTCGCCGGGCCGCCCGGCCTGCGGCGGTCGCACGGTGATCTTGCCCGCGTGCAGCAGGTCCGACAGCAGGATGGTGACGATGCCGACCGGAATGCGCAGCTGGGCGGCGATCTCGACGACGGAGGTCGGGGCGTGGCACATGTCGAGGATCGCCACGTGCTCGGACTGCATGCCCGGCGCCGGTGCGCACTCGCTGACCACCAAGGTGACCAGGTCGAAGGTGTCGGAGTCCGGCTGGCTCCGCCCCCCGGTGAGCGTGTAGAGCCGATCGGGGTCGTCGTCCCGGCCCGGCCTGGTCACGGCACGCCCGCTCCGGGGAAGCGCGGCGTGGCCGCCAAGTGTTCGCCGAGCTGTTCCACCAGTTCCCGCATGTTGTGGCCGACCAGCCCCGCGTCCGCGTCCTCGGCGGCGACGACCGCGATGTGCGCGCCGAGCCCGGCTTCGACGACGAACAGGATGCCGCCGTAGAACTCGGTCATCGACTGGCGTACTCCCGCCCGGCCGTCGCCGAATTCCACCGAAGCGCCGTGCGAGAGGCTCTGGATGCCCGCCGCGATGGCGGCGAGCTGGTCGGCCCTGTCCACGGTGAGTTCGGGCGTGTGGCAGATCTTCAGCCCGTCGCTCGACAGCAGTAGGGCGTGCCTGGTGCGCGGGGTGCGGGTGAGCAGCTGTTCCAACAGCCAGCTCGGGTGCGCGGTCTCGGAGGTTGTCATGGTTGGTTCTCCACGGAGGGTGCGGGGGAAATGGTGGCGGCGCTGTCGGTCGCGCGCTTGGTCACCGCGCGCTGGAACGCACCGAGCGAGTCCGGCCGGGCCGGGAGCGGAGCCGGCGTGGCAGGTTCCGGCGCCGCGAGCCCGTCCGGGTGGACGGCGGCCAGCGTGCTGCCTCGGCGTCGCTTGGGCAGCGCCGGGCTCGCGACGGCGGGAGCGGGCCGGGCGGGTGGATGCGCGGCGCTGCGAACGAACTCCGGATCGGCGTCCGAGTGTTCCGGCGGCGCGCTGGTGCGGGCCCGCTCCCGTGCGACCGGCGGCGTGCCGGTGGTGGTGGACGGCTGGGGCCGTTGCGAGCGAGTGGTGAGATCTCGCGGGATCACCACGACCACGGCGGTGCCGCCGATGGCCGACGGCCGGTAGGAGACGGTGAGTCCGTGCTTGCGCGCCAGATGGCCCACCACGGCGAGGCCGAGCCGGGTCCCGGTCAGCGAGGACAGGTCGACGCCGGAGCCGCGTGCGTCCGGTCCGGTGGCCGACACCGCCGCCTCGGCGCGGCGCAGGGCCGAGGCGCTCATCACCAACCCGCTGTCCTCGATGGTGATGATGACGCCCGCGGGGACCTCGGCGGCGTAGACGTGCACCTCGGTGGTAGGCGGGGAGAAGTTGCAAGCGTTGTCGAGCAGCTCCGCCAGCGCGTGCATGACGCCTTCCGCTGCGTGACCGGAGATCGCGATATCGGCGATCGCGCGCAACCGCACCCGCTGATAACCGGCGACGCGTCCCATCGCGCCGCGCAGAATCGATTCCATGGCAATCGGTTTGGCCCACCTGCGGCCGGATCGCGCGCCGCTGAGCACGGCGATGCTGTCGGCCAGCCTGCCCGCCTGGGCAGTGCGGTGATCCAGTTGCAGCAGGTCGGCGAGCACGGTGGGATCGCCGTGCCGATGCTCCATCTCGCGCAGCTCCGCCAGCATGCCGGTGGTCATCGCCTGCATGCGGCCCGCGGCCCCGGCGAAGGCCGCCATGGCCGCGGCGCGACGGCTCTCGCTGCTCTTCGCGCGCGCTGTGTGCTCGGCGACCGCCTGGTTCGCGGCGGTGACCTCGGCTTGCGCCTCGGCGGCGGCGAACGCGCGGTCGGCGAGGGCTCGGTCGGCCTCTCGCCGGGCGTGCCGGGCTTCCCGGCGGAAGTGGACCGCCGCCGTCACCGCGGCGCACAGGGCGATCGCGGCGACGGCGCCGCCCGCAGCGAGTGAAATGCGGAATTCGTCGGGTGCGTAGTACACCGCCGTCGTGACGACGGCCGCGCCGGCTATAACACAGGCCGACAATGTCGCGTACGGCGTTTTCGAGCGCCGTACAGCGCTTTCGCCGGGCTCACTCGCCGGCACATCCAACGACTCTGACAAGTTCCGTACTTCCGCACTCGCGCTCACCGCGGGGAAATGGCATCCCTGACCCCCTACTGCGTGCCTACCTCACCCCAAATACGCAGACCGACAAGCAATTTCGAATCTCGCGGGCCGAGCATAGCCGCCCGGCCGGTGTGGCGCCACTCGAAGTGAAACGGATACGAACGCGCTCGGCCGAATATTTCGCATGCCGCGCAGATGCTCGGAAGTCACTCCGCCGACCCACAAAGGCTCCGCGCCAGCTCGTTCGGCTGGAGAATTGTTCGACGGCGGTTTGCCTGGAATTCACTATTGATAGCCGGCGTTTGCCGGACACCGCATTTCCGGCGGTGCTTGAAATGTCGATTATCGCGTTCCGTTGCGGTGTCGCGTCTGGCGGAAGCGATCCGTGCCGGGCGGGTCCACGTCGCCGGAGCTCGTCTGCCTGCGGCAGATCGCCGGGCGCGCCGGGCGCGCGGTCTCTACCGTCGTTCGGATGAGAATCCTCCAGATCAGCCCCCAGCTGCATGCGCTCCAGTTCCCCGAAGTGAATGATCTCAACGTCTTCGTGTGGAACGACGACGCCGAAGTGAGCCTGATCGACAGCGGCCCTCCGGGTTCGGCCGAGGAGATCGGGCTTGGACTCGCGGAACTGGGATTAGAGCGCGAGCAGGTGCGCCGGCTGGTGATCACGCACGCGCACGCCGACCACATCGGCGCCGCCGCGGCGATCCGCGACTGGGGTGCGCAGGTGCTGGTGCATCGCGCGGACGCAGGCGTCGTCCGTGGTTCTCGGGTGGCTCCGCCGCCGGTGCTGCGGGAGTGGGAGATCCCCATCGCCGAGGCGCTGCCGCCGTTCTCCCCGCCACCTCCGTCACCGGTGGACCGCGAACTCGACGACGCCGATCGCATCGCCTTCGGCGGGGGCGCTGAGGTGATCGCCGTGCCCGGGCACACGGCAGGCAGTATCGCCCTGCACCTGGCGCGACATCGTCTGCTGTTCACCGGCGACACCTTGGCGAATGTCGGAGGCGTCACCATGCCCGGCGTCTTCAACGCCGACAGCGCGGCCGTGGAGGACGCCGTTGCCCGGCTGGCCGGACTGGAAGTGGAGACGATCTGTGTCGGCCACGGCGATGTGCTGTTCGGCGCGGCGGCCGCGGCGTGGCGCGCCGGGCAAGGTGTGCGGGAAGGCGGATGGGTCCCGCCGTGGGATCAGCGGTGTGGCCGGCCCACGGGCAGTCGAGCCGGGGCCGAAGCCGATCCGCTGACGTGATCGATCAGAGTTGCGCGGTTTGCTCGCACGGAGGCAGGCCGTCGGCCTCGCGGAGTACTTCGGCGACGGACTCCAGGTACAACAGCGTGCGCAGCGACACGCCGTTCACGGCTTGGCCGAGGCGGCGCAGCGCCGAATTGTCCAGGTGGGCGATCACTTCGGCGTCGTCGGCCCGATCGGGGCCCGGATCGAAGACGAAGTAATTGGGGTCGAGCCCGAACACGTGGGCCAGACCGGCCCGAGCCTGCTCCGGGAGTGCGGTGAGCTGTCCGCGCCGAACCTTCGCCAACTGCCCCGGCTCCAGGTCGTACCCGGCCGCGGTCACCCACGTCTCGACCGTATCGTCGGCCAGTGGTCGCCCGTGCGCCCGCTCCCACATCTCGAACGCTAGATTCACCCGGGCAGTTATATCGATGTCCACGACCGCCTCCACCTTCTGGTGATTTCGCCAGTTCACGGGTCAAACATTCCCTCGACCGTAGCGTGGGAGTTGTCGATCGCCGTGATTTCACGGCAAATGTCCGGTTGCATAGGGGATGGAACGGACCCGATACCCGATTCGCGGGCGTGACGACTTCGAGGAGGTGGGTGTGCGGCTGAGTTCACAGGAGGCGCGCAGGCGATTCGCGACCGGTCCGGTCGCGCGGTTGGCAACCGTTTCGGCGCAGCTGCGCCCGCACCTGGTCCCTATCGTGTTCGTCGTGGCGGGCGAGGTGATCTACACCAGCGTCGACGCCAAGCCGAAGACGACCACCGCGCTGCGCCGGCTGGCGAATATCGCGGCGAACCCGGCGGTCACCGTGCTCGTCGACCGCTACGACGAGGACTGGGCCCAGCTGTGGTGGGCACGCGCCGACGGGGATGCCCGCATCGCGGAGGCCGCCGAATCGGAAGCGGCGATCCGCCGTTTGTCCGAGCGCTATCCCCAATACGAGCGACAGCCGCCACCGGGGCCGGTGATAGCCATCGATGTGGCCCGCTGGTCGGGGTGGTCCGCGCGCTGAGCGGGGACCGCCGTTTCGGGTACAGTCCGATTCGCCGGGGCCTCCAGCGGAGGCGTCGTGCCGTGCCACCTGTCGAGCTGACCGTGAGGATCGCATGCCCTCGAATTTCGCGTTGAAGGCCATGAATACGGCGCATCGCGCCCTGCTGAAACTCAGCTTCGGGAAGCTGGGCAACGAGTTCGCCGGCATGCCGTCGCTGGAGCTGACGACCACCGGCCGCAAATCCGGTCGCCCGCACGCGGTCATGCTCACCGCGCCGATCGTCGACGGCGACACCTACGTCATCGTCGCCTCGCGGGGCGGCGACCCCGTGCACCCGGCGTGGTTTCTGAACCTGCGCGACAAGCCGGACGTTGTCGTGTCCGTGCAGAGCGGACCCAAGGTGCCGATGACGGCCAGAGTGGCCACCGCCGAGGAACGGGCGCAGCTATGGCCCCGGATCACCTCCGCGCAGCCGACCTACGCCGACTATCAGACGAAGACCACCAGGGAGATTCCGCTCGTCCTGCTGACGCCGAAGAAATGAGACCCTCTCCCACGATCGGCGCCGGCCGGGCTCGGTAGTCGCGCAGCGCCAGACCGAGACATCCGGCCGCCGCGAGCGCGCCGACGCCGAACATCGCCGGATAGCCGAGGCCGAAGGCATTGTGCAGGAACGAAAGCAACGCCGGTCACCGCGCTCACGCCACCACGGCCGCCCGCGCGGTGCCGGGCCGGTCGATCCGGCGCGCGGCGGACTGGATCGCGAATCCGCAGCCGAGGTTGACGACGCACACCAGGGCGGAGAACGCGATCGGCGCCGCATCGACCCGCGGCGCCATCAGCGCGGGCAGCACCGCGTACGCGGTCGCGCCGGAGGCGAACAGCCACAGCGCGGCCGGGATCGCGACGGTGCGAAAGCGCCGGTGTTCCGCAGCCGGAATTCGTAGATCATCGTGAAGCCGACCCGGATTCCTCTGCGGGGTAACGGTTTCCGGTGCCCGGGTGACCCACACGGCCGCGATCAGGCACAGCCCCACGTTGATCAGGTATGCCAAGGTGTTCGGCCACGGAGCCCATTGGGCGAGTACTCCGGCGCAGCACGCGCCCACCGCGAAACCGCCGGTGAGGCTCATCGCGGAGCGACGCGCTCCCGTGCCCGCGGGCAGGTGCGGCCCGTAGGGCGGCTGAGCCAGCTCTTTGAGCCAGCTGCCGCCGACCGCCATCGCCAATCCGAGGGCCGAGCCACACAGCACCCGTCCCGCCGACATCAGCGGTACCGACGCGGACCCGAACGCGGGCAGCAGCGATCCGGCGGCGGAGGAGCGGCGCGGGTCGCGGCAGCGCGCGACGGCCGTGGCGATCCGGCAGCGGGCCGCCGACCAGCAACGCGGGCACGATGCCGAGTACGTAGTAGAACAGCAGCAGATCGGCGGTGGTCGCCGCCATGCCGTCGTTGGCGTACATCACCAGCAGCGGCGGGAATTCGTTTCCGCCTCAGGCGATCGCGAACATCGCCGCCGCGACGCCGCGCCACCGGACGGAGACGTTCGGGTCGTGGGGCGCTGTGCCGGTCGGTGTCGTCATCACCGGCCTCGTAGTCGCAGTTGGTGCACACCGGACACGGTCGGCCACAGGTGTCACGCGGGACTCGGCGTCGAAGATGTTGCGGAGAAAGCGGCGGCGGGACCGCTGTATCGGTGGATTCGAATGATAGATTCGTAATATTGAGAATTATATTCAGAAATATAGCACTCAGCCAGAATAATATTCATACTCACTGGAGCGGTTCGTCGAATAGCCGTCCCTCGATGACAGGAGTGCAGGTGAGAATCGGAATCCCCCGCGAGATCAAGAACCACGAGTACCGGGTGGCATGCACGCCGGCCGGCGTGCACGAACTCGTCTCGCGTGGCCACGAGGTGTATCTCGAGGCGGGCGCCGGACGCGGTTCGGCCTTCCCTGACGACGCGTACGCCGTGGCGGGCGCACACGTGCTCGAGACCGCCGACGAAGTGTGGGATGCCGCCGATCTGGTGCTGAAGGTCAAGGAGCCCGTGGCCGCGGAGTACGGCCGCATGCGGGCCGGTCAGGTGCTGTTCACTTACCTGCACCTGGCCGCGTCCAAGGAGTGCACCGACGCGTTGCTGTCGGCGGGTATCACCGCGATCGCCTACGAGACGGTGACCGCCCCCGACGGCACGCTGCCGCTGCTCGCGCCGATGAGCGAGGTCGCGGGGCGGTTGGCGGCGCAGGCTGGGGCCTATCACCTGATGCGCAGCGTGGGCGGACGCGGTGTCCTGATGGGCGGGGTGCCGGGTACCAGGCCCGCGAAGGTCACCGTGCTCGGCGCGGGCGTCGCGGGTGGCAACGCGATCGCGGTGGCACACGGTATGCGCGCCGATGTCACCGTCCTGGATCTGAACATCGCAAGGCTGCGCGAGATCGATGCGCGCTACGCGGGCCGGGTCCGCACCGTCATGTCCAACACGCTCGAGGTGCAGACCGCGGTCCGCGAGGCGGACCTGGTGATCGGCGCGGTACTGGTGCCGGGCGCCAAAGCGCCGACCCTGGTGCCCGGTGATCTCGTGGCGCAGATGAAACCGGGCTCCGTGCTGGTCGATATCGCGATCGACCAGGGCGGCTGCTTCGCCGACTCGCGGCCGACCACGCACGCCGAGCCGACCTATCAGGTGCACGACTCGCTGTTCTATTGCGTGGCCAACATGCCCGGCGCCGTACCCAACACCTCCACCGTCGCCCTCACCAATGCGACACTGCCGCACGTGATCTCGCTCGCCGAGCGGGGATGGCGCGGCGCGGTCGAGGCGGATTCCGGGCTGGCCGCGGGATTGAGCACCCACCGCGGCGCGCTGTTGTCGGAGACGGTGGCGCAAGCACACGGGTACGCCGCCCGGACTCTCGCCGCTTAGGTCCTGCCCAGGACGGTCGGTCAGGCGTTCCCGGACCGCGGACGCATGTGCTCGAAGATGAGGATCGTCTCGGTCGAGGCGACCGCGGGGTGGGCGCTGAGATGATCCAACACGAAAGCGCGCAACTCGTCGGTGTTCGCGGTGGCGACGTGTACGAGGTAGTCGTCGGCGCCCGCGATGAAGTACACGTTGAGCACTTCGTCCAGTTCCGACATACGCGCGCCGAACTCGGCCAGTTGCCTGCGCGCGGTCGCGCGCAGGCGCACCGCGATCATGGCTTGCAGGCTGCGGCCGAGGGCCGCCGGATCGATGTCGGCGTGGAACCCGCGGATCACGCCGCGCTGCACCAGCGGTCGCACCCGGCCCAGACATGTCGAGGGCGCGATGCCCGCGGCGGCGGCGAGCGCGTTGTTCGTCATGCGTCCGTCCCGGGCCAGCTGGTCGAGCAGGATCCGGTCGATGTCGTCTATCGCGACGGTCGACGTCGAGTCGGGTTTGGCCATAGGCCGACGTTACCGAATCCCATTCGCCAGGCCGCGCGTCCGCGTGAAGCTTCTTCGGCTATCGGGCGGAGCGGCTCACCGGACGGGGGTGCGGACGCGCTTGCTCGAGTTGCGCGGCGATCGGCAGAATCGCCGTCTCGCCGTTGGTGGGGCCGATCAGCTGAACCGCCAGGGGAAGCCCGTCGTCGCCGACGCCGGCGGGCAGGGACGCCGCGGGGTGCCCGGTGACGTTCCAGAGCGCGGTGTAGGCGACCATCGGAACCGAGGCGAGCTGAGCTCGCACGGTGTTCGCTCCGTCGAGCACGCCGACCAGCGGCGGGCGGATCGCGATGGTGGGCGTCAGCAACAGATCGCATTCGGTGAAGATCCGATCCACCTTGCGCGCCAGCACCTCTCCTCGCCGGATCGCCCATTCGACCACCGGCCTGCGTGCCCAGGCCCCGAACGTGACCGTCTGCCTGGTGCGGCGTTCGAGCAGTTCCGGGTGATCCACCTCGGCCAGTTCGGCGCGCACGCCGCCGAAGAACTGCGGGAAGAAGGCGTGCGTGGAATCCGGGTAGCTCGGGTCGATCTCCGCCACCGTATGGCCCAGCTCGGCGAGCAGCTTCGCGGTGTCGCGGACGGCGCGCACGTGCTGCGGATCGAGTTTCACCAGAGGGGTGGGGGACTTGGTGCTGTAGCCGATGCGCAACGGCCGGGCCGGTTCGCGCGCCGCCGCTTCGAAGGAGATCGCCGGATCCGGCGCCCGGAACCGGTCGGTGGGAGTGCTGCCGCGGATGACGTCGTAGACGACGGCGGAGTCCAGTACGCCGCGGGTGAGCGGCCCGGCGACACCCAGCGCCCACCACAGGTGCTCGTTCGGGGCGATCGGCACGCGCCCGCGTTGCGGTTTGAGACCGAACAAGCCGCAGCACGCCGCGGGAATCCGGATCGATCCGCCCCCGTCACCACCGAGTGCGGCGGGCACCAGCCCGCCCGCCACCGCGGCGGCCGAGCCGCCGCTCGATCCGCCGGGGGAGCGGCTGGGATCCCACGGGTTGCGGGCCACACCGAAGGTACTGGACTCGGTGAACGGCCACTGCCCGAATTCCGGCATGGCGGTCTTGCCGACGATGATCGCCCCGGCCGCGCGAAGCCTGCGCACCGCCTCGGCGTCCGACACCGCCGGAACCGAATTCGCCCGGGTGCCGAAGGTGGTCACCACACCCGCGACGTCGAATTCGTCCTTCACCGCGACCGGGACCCCGTGCAAGGGACCGACCGCGCCGCCCGCCGCCCGCTCACGGTCCCGCTCGACGGCCTCGGCCATCGCCTGCTCGCGCAGGACGTGGGTGAAAGCGTTGAGATCTGCCGCGGCGTCGATCTGGTCGAGCGTCGCCTCGACGAGTTGCTCCGTGGAGAGCACACCTTGCGCCAGAAGCTCGCGCTGTTCGAGCACACCCGAGGAAACGATCTCCTGCAGATCCATCCGCTACCGCTCCTTCCCGGGACGCCGAAGCCGACATTCCCGACCGTATGCGGTGGAGCGACCGTTCCGCAACGAATACCGCCCGGCGAGTCTGTTCGGTTCGACGGGCAGATCAGGTCGCCGGGCCCGCCGTCGTGGCGGAACCGGAGCGCTCCAGCTTGGAGTGGGTACGCGAGTAGGCGAAGTAGACGATCAGCCCGGCGACCAGCCAGATCGCGAAACGCGCCCAGGTCTCCCACGGCAGCGACCAGATCAGGTACAGCGAGAAGCCTATGCCGATCAGCGGCACGACCGGCATGAACGGCAGCCGGAACTCCCGCGGCTCGTCGGGGCGGGTGCGCCGCAGCACGATCACGGCGACGGACACCACGATGAACGCCATCAGGATGCCGATATTGGTGAGTTCGGCGACCACGGTGATGTCCAGCAACCCGGCCATCAGCGCCGAACCGATGCCGACGATCCACGTCACCCGGGTGGGCACCTTCCGTACCGGATGGGTCTTGGCGAACCATTCCGGCAACAGCCCGTCGCGGCTCATGGCGAACCAGACGCGGGTGACGCCCAGCATGAAGGTGAGCACCACGGTGACGATGCCGACGATCGCGCCGACCGCGATGATATTCGCGACGCCCGGCTGCCCGACCGACTCGAACGCCGTGGAGAACCCGCTGGTCGGGCTGATCTCGGTGTAGTTCTGCATGCCGGTCAGCACCAGGGTGGCCAGTACGTAGAGCACCATGGCGATGGCCAGTGAATAGATGATCGCCTTCGGAAGGTGCTTCTTGCCGTCGGTGGACTCCTCGGCCGCGGTGCTCATCGCGTCGTAGCCGAACACGGCGAAGAAGACGGTGGCCGCGCCCGTCCACACCGCGCCCGCGCCGAACGGGAAGTAGGGGGTGTAGTTCGAGCTGTCGATATGGAACACACCGAGCACGACGATCAGCACGACGAGAGCGACCTTGATGCCGACGGCGACGGTCTCGAACCGGCCGACACTGCGGATGCCGCGCGAGAGCAGCCAGGCCGTGCCGAGACAGAACAGGACGGCGAACACGTCGACGACATGGCCTTCGCCGGTGCCCGAGGCGCCCATCATCCAATCCGGCAACGTGATGTCGACCTGCTCCAGCAGGAATTTGAAGTAGCCGGACACGCCGATGGCCACCACCGCCGCGACCGCGATGTACTCCAAGAGCAGATCCCAGCCGATGAACCAGCCGGCGATCTCGCCGAGCGACACGTACCCGTAGGTGTAGGCGGACCCGGCCTTGGGCACCATCCCGGCGAACTCGGCGTAACACAGCGCGGCGGCGCCACTGGCCACACCCGCGATGAGGAACGAGATCAGCACCGAAGGACCGGTGACGGAGTGCGCCACCGCGCCCGCCAAGGTGAAGATGCCCGCGCCGATGATGCCGCCCACGCCGATCGCGGTGAGCTGCCACAATCCGAGCGACCGCGACAGCTGCTCGTCGGCGGGTGCGCCTTCCTCCTCGATCTCGCCGAGTGGTTTCCGGCGCGTCATCTGGCTGCGTAGGTGCGCAAGGGACATGGACATCCTTTCGTCCACTGCGCTACGTGACGAGGCGGTAACGCAGAATCGCATGCTCAGCTAATACGACCACAGGGACGTAGTGGTCCGTCAGCTGAACAAATAAAGTTCAGTGCTTGCTGCGGCTCAGCGGTCGCGGCCGAAGGAACGCAGGAAGAACGCGATGTTGGCCGGGCGCTCGGCCAGCCGCCGCATGAAGTAGCCGTACCACTGGTCTCCGTAGGGAACGTAGACGCGCAGCGAATGGCCCGCCGCGACCAGGCGCCGCTGCTCGGCGTCGCGGATGCCGTGCAGCATCTGGAACTCGAAATCGCCGGATTTCCGGTCGTTCTCGCGTACGCAGCTCAGTGCCGCATCGATCAGCGCCGGGTCGTGCGTGGCTATCATGGGGTAGCCTTTGCCCTCCATCAGGACCCGCAGGCAACGCAAATAGGACTCGTCCACCGCGGATCGGCTCTGAAAGGCGACCGAGGCGGGTTCACGATAGGCGCCCTTGCACAAGCGGATCCGTGATCCGGGCCCGGCGAAGGCCCGGCAATCCTCCTCGGTGCGTTTGAGATAGGCCTGCAAGACTGTGCCCAGCCACGGAAAGTCCAGGCGTAGCTCGCGCACGATCGCCAGTGTCGAATCGGTGGTGGTGTGATCTTCGGCGTCCACGGTCACCCAGACTCCGGCGGCCTTGGCCGCCGTGCAGATCTCGTAGGCGTACTCGCGGGCGATGGCGTACCCGTTCTGCGGAAGCGCCTGCCCCAGCGCCGACAACTTGAGCGACACCTCCAGTCGAGGTACCGACGTCTCGTTCCCGGCCCGCAGCTCCGCCAGCGCCGACAGCAGCCGCAGGTAGTGCGCGACGGTTCCGCGTGCGCGGTCGAGATCGGTGGTGTCCTCGCCGAGGTAGTCGATCGTCACGAATCGGCCGGAGCCCAGCAGTGCCGACGTCGCGGTCACCGCGTCGCGCTCGGTCTCGCCCGCGATGAAACGGTCGACCAGCTTCTTGGTGGCCGGCATGCGGGTGATCGCGCGCTCCACGCGCGAGGAACGGGAGGCCGCCAGGACGGCGGGCCGCAGCAGTCCGGAGAAGGCCATCACAACTCCTGGTGCGGGTAGCGGTGGTCGGTCGCGGGGACGAACGTCTCCTTGATCGTGCGAGCGGAGGTCCAGCGCAGGAGGTTCTGTGCCGAGCCTGCCTTGTCGTTGGTGCCGGACGCGCGCGACCCGCCGAAAGGCTGCTGGCCGACGACCGCCCCGGTGGGTTTGTCGTTGATGTAGAAGTTGCCGGCCGCGAAGCGCAACCGGTCGGCGGCGGCGCCGATCGCCGCCCGATCCTCGGCGACGATCGCGCCGGTCAGGCCGTAGGGCGAGCCGCGGTCGACCAGGTCGAGCGTGGACTCGAAGGATCCGGCGGCCGAATCGTCGTAGACGTGCACGGCCAGGATCGGGCCGAAGTACTCGGTGCGGAAGGCCTCGTCGGAGGGGTCGTCGCCGAGCAGGACGGTGGGCTCGACGAAGTAGCCGACGCTGTCGTCGGCGTGACCGCCCGTGGCGATGGTCAGGCCGGGGGTCGCCTTGGCGCGTGCGAGAGCGGCCGCGTTCTTGACGAAGGCGCGCTGATCGATGAGCGCTCCGCCGAAGTGGCTGAAGTCGGTGACGTCGCCGTAGCTGAGCGCGGCCACCCGGTCGACGAAATCGCGGCCCATCCGATCCCACACCGATCGCGGGATGAACGCCCGCGAGGCGGCCGAGCACTTCTGGCCTTGGTAGTCGAACGCTCCGCGGATCAGCGCGGTGCTCAGCACCTCGGGGTCGGCGGAGCTGTGTGCCACGACGAAATCCTTGCCGCCGGTCTCGCCGACCAGGCGGGGATAGGAATCGTAGTGGTCCAAATTCGCCGCGACGGTGCGCCACAGGTGCCGGAAGGTCACCGTGGAGCCGGTGAAATGGATGCCCGCGAGCCGGTGATCGGCCAGCGCGACCTCCGATACCTCGGGTCCCCGACCGTGCACCATGTTGATCACGCCGGGCGGCAACCCCGCCGCCTCGAGCAGCTTCATCGTCCAGTACGCCGCCACCGACTGGGTGACGGCGGGCTTCCACACGACGGTGTTGCCCATCAGCGCGGGCGCGGTGGGCAGGTTGCCCGCGATGGCGGAGAAGTTGAACGGCGTGATGGCGTAGACGAAGCCCTCGAGTGGCCGGTAATCCACCCGATTCCACACTCCGGGCGTCGAGATCGGCTGATCCGCCAGAATCCGCCGGGCGAAATGCACGTTGAACCGCCAGAAGTCGACCAGCTCGCACGGGGTGTCGATCTCGGCCTGGTAGGCGGTTTTGGACTGGCCCAGCATCGTTGCGGCCGTGATGGTTTCCCGCCACGGACCGGCCAGCAGGTCCGCCGCCCGCAGGAAGATCGCGGCCCGCTCGGGGAAGGGCAGCGCCCGCCAGTCCGGGGCCGCGGCGGTCGCCGCCGCGATCGCGTCGCGGACCTCGCCCGCCCCGGCCGTGGTGAGGGTGCCGAGGACGGCGGCGTGCCGGTGCGGCTGCACCACCTCGATCCGCTCGCCGTCAGCGTGCCGGTGCACACCGCCGATGACGTGCGCGACGTCGGTCGGCGTCGCGGCGAGTTCGGCCAGCTTCACCCGCAGGCGTTCGCGTTCCGCCGTGCCGGGCGCGAAGCTGCCCACCGGTTCGTTGACCGGCGGGGGCGGGGATACGACGCCATCCATATGACCTCCAGATTCGACGATTTTCCGGTAAGGGGAAGTCAATACCGGAAAACTGACCGGAGAATGGGTCAGTCGGACAAAGATGGGACAAACGCGTTGTCGAGTTGGCCGAAGGACGGGAACGTGGCCGGGGATGGTGACGAGGTCGCCGCGGACGTCGACCTCTTCGGGCTGGCGCAGATGATCGCGCGCAACGCGGGCGGGATGGTGTCGATCGAGGACCCGCAGTCGCATGTGCTCGCGTACTCGGCGTCCGACGAGACCGCAGATCAGTTGCGTGTGCGATCGATCCTCAATCGGGAGGGGCCACGGGAGTATCTGACCCTGCTGCGGCAATGGGGCGTGTTCGATCGTCTGCGCGACACCGACGAGGTCGTCGATGTGCCCGCACACGACGAGCTGAACATCAAGCGCAGGCTGGTGATCGGCATTCGCCGACCCGCGGACGCGGATGCCCGCGCGCCGCGGGTGCTGGGCGCGATCTGGCTGCAGCAGGGCGATCGTCCGTTCGAACCGGACGCGGCGGAGATCCTGCGCGGCGCGGCGGCCATCGCGGGACGCCTGATCTCCCGCAGCCTCGACGCACCCACCGCCGAGGCGCTGCTGATCCGGCGGTTGTTCGGTGCGGGTGGTGCGGCGGTCGACGCGGCGGCGGTGGCGCACGCGCTGAATCTGCCGTCGAGTGGTCCGGCGGCGGTGATCGGGTTCGTGCCGGTGGCCGCCGAGCAGGCGGTCACCGAGCCGGTCGTCCTGGGCACCGTTCTGCGTCTGCACGCCAGCTCTTTTCGCGGTGACTCGGTGACCGCCACGATCGGTGATCGCGTCTACGTGCTGCTGCCCGGCTATCGGTCCGCGCAGGCTGTGGCGGCCTGGACACGGCAGTTGCTCGAGCAGTTCGAAGCTCAGCGCTCGCTGTCGTTGCTGGCCGCGATCGCCTGCCCCGTCCCGGATCTCGGCCGGGTGGCCGAGGCACGCGCCGAGGTCGATCGAGTCCTCGACAGCACGGTCGCGACATCGTCCAGGAGCCGGGTGACCACCCTCGCCGAAGCGCGGACCGCGGTGCTGCTGGGTGAGGTGCTCGATCTGGTCGGGTCGCGGGCGGAACTGCGCGATCCACGGCTGCGGGCACTGTTCGACTACGACCGCAAGCATTCCGCGAACCTGCGCGACAGCGTCGAGACCTATCTGCGCGAACACGGCGACGTGCGCAACGCCGCCGCGGCGCTGCGCGTGCATCCGAACACGTTGCGCTACCGGCTTCGTCGCGTCGAGGACATTCTCGGCATGGATCTCGACGACCCCGCCGATCGCCTGCTGCTGGAGATCCAGCTCGCCCTGCACCGCCGTCCCCGCACACGCGCGCAGAGCTGACGGCGCTCGGTACGCCGGTTCGGTGCTCGGCTTGCCGGTATCGCCCAGCGGCGTCGTCTATTGCTCGGAAAGAATTGTCTCCGAACAGGGTTGTGATCCCGGCGCACCGCAGGAGTGACCCGGGCAAATGGATGGATCTCGTCGGCGGTTCGACCTATGCTCGGCGGCGGCAAAGGAGGTTCTCATGTGTATGGCCAAGGTCCTCGCTTCGGCGTAGGTCTGTACTGACACCACGCTCCGAAGCGGCATACGGACCCTTTCCGGCCCTTCACAAGGAGCTATCCTTTGCGTGCCCTCATGTCCGCGCGCCTCGGCGCGGACTTCACCAAGCTCTGGACCGCCAGCGCGGTCTCCAATCTCGGCGACGGCTTCGGCATGGTCGCGGGCCCGTTGCTCACCGCTTCGCTGACCACCGATCCGGTGCTGATCGCCGGTGCCGGACTGGCACAGCAACTGCCCTGGCTACTTTTCTCTCTGTTCAGTGGCGCGATATCCGACCGGCTGAACCGTCAGCGGATGATCGTCGTCGTCGATGTCCTGCGTGCCCTCGTCGTGGGCGCGCTGGCCGTGGCCATCGCCACGGACACGGTTTCGATCGGGTTGTTGTACTGCGTTCTGTTCCTCTTGGGTGTCGGCGAGACACTCGCCGATACCGCGGCCGCCGGACGGCTGCCCGCCATCGTTCCCTCCGAGCTGCTGCCCGACGCGAACGCCCGACTCGGACTGACCTTCTCGGTGATCAATATGTGGGTGGCCAAACCGGTAGGGGCCTGGTTGTTCGCGTTGTCCGCCGCTGCCCCGTTCGGGGTGAATGCGGCGACCTTCCTGCTGGCAGCGTTGATCGTGGCGGGCATGCGTCCGTACTCGGCGCCGTCGAGCGAATCCGGGGGGTTGTTCCGTGACATCCGCGAGGGGATCACCTGGATCCGGCGGCACAGGACGCTGCGCGCCTTGATCGTGACGATGGGGGTCATGCAGATTCCGTTCTGCGCGGCTTTCGCCACCTTCGTGCTATACGCGAAGATCCGACTCGGGGTGGGGGACGCCGGATTCGGGATCCTTCTCACCACCCATGCCGCGGGGGCGCTGGTCGGCTCGGCGTTCGCGGCCCGGCTCCAGCGGCGGTTCGGCGCGCTCGCACTGTTGCGGTTCGGTCTGGTGATGGAGACGTCCACCCACCTAGTCCTGGCGCTCACAGCCAGCGCATGGGTGGTCGGAGTGACCCTCGCGGTGTTCAGCATTCACGCGACGATCTGGGGCGTGGTGGTCTCGACCGTCAAGCAGCGGGCGGTCCCGGATCGTCTGCAAGGGCGGGTGGCGAGCGTGCACAGCTTGCTCGATGTCGCGGGCGTCGCCCTCGGCACGCTGCTCGGCGGCTTCCTGGCCCGGTGGTTCGGACTGACCGGGCCCTACTGGATCGCCTTCGCGGCGATGACCGCGATCACGATCATCGCCTGGAAACGGCTGCGTGGATGAGGGAGGCGCGGCAGCCTGTTCGCGGGAACCGCCGTTGTCCCGAGGTAGGACGCGCGAGTGGGCCGGATGGCCGAGAGTCGGCATGATCACCGGCGAACGACGTCGAAGACGATCCCCTCGATCGTGACTCCGGGCGCGAACGAGAACGCGACGCCTGTCGAGGTCGGTTTGTTCGCCCCGGCCTGACCGGCGATCCGTTCGAGCACGAAGATCAGTGAGACGCTCGACATGTTTCCGTACTCGGCGAGAACATCCCAGCTCGGCGACGAGGCTTCCGGTGGGAGGCCGAGCGATCGAGCGGATTCGAGCAAGATCTTCGGCCCCCCGGGGTGGATCGCCCACTCATCGATGTCCGGCTGTCGCAATCCATTGCGGCGCAGAACCTCCTCGACGACGGGAGCGACGCCGTTGTAGATGTACTGGGGTACGTTCTCCGACAGCTCGCACGTGATGGCGTCGTGGTTGACGCCGACCGCGATGCCGTCTTCGGTGCCCTCGAACAGGTGGGTGAAGTTGTCCCGGATGACGATCGTCCCGGCCGCGGCCTGCCGTGTGCCTCGGTCCGCCCCGACGACGACCGCGCCGCAGCCATCTCCGAACAGGCTGTGCCCCACCGCGTCGCTGACGTCTTCGACGGGGACGGCGTGCACCGAGTTGAGCTCGATGCACAGGACCATCGCCTTCTGGTCCGGGTTGGCCCGGACGAAATCCGAGGCGGCGCGAATTCCGTTCATCGCGGCCGCGCAGCCCATGAAGTTGACCACCAGGCGAGCGACCGACCGGGACAGTCCGAGGTCTTCGACGACCGCGACGTCGACGCCGGGCGCCATGACACCGGTGCTCGTGGCGAACACGACCAGTCCGAGGTCGGCCGGGTCCACACCGTCGAGCGCGCGCCGCGCCACATCGACCGCCAGTGGAACGGCGTGGCGGTAGAACAGATTCATGCGATCCTGGATCGTCGCCGGTTCGCCGTTTGGCGCATGATGCCGAGGATCCAGCGGGTCGACCGCGAATCGCCGGGTGTCGATCATGGTCTTGCGGAAGATGCGTCTGATCCGAGTTTGCTGCTCCGGATCGGTGAATTGCTCAGCTATCCAGTCCGCTGCGACGGATTGGTCGAGGACTTGGTTGGGCGCACCGGTCGCGATTGCTTCGATGACGGGTATGGTCGTCGGCGGCGCCGACGAAGTTGCCTGCTCGCGCGTGTGCCTAGCTGTTCGGGTGCGAAGTACGTGGTCGAGAGCGATTGACATAGAGCCGTTCTTCCTCGATCGAGCGATTGGGGGTTGGTACTCCAATCATCGAAGAGCAAATGTTTGGCAAATAGGGACCCCAGGGGTGAGGGTCCCCCACCCTGGGTCGGATGTCGCTCAGCGTGCGAGACCCATGCCGTCGGCAAGCCGTGATCTCGCCATGGGCGGCCGCGGCGCGAGACGTTGCGGCAGACCGACTGGCGCGTATGAGCATTCGTCTCGGTGTGAACGTCAGCCGGGCGCTTTGCGGCTCAGATGCTCCCAGGCGCGATATTGCGCCACACGCGCCTGAAGGTCCTGCTGGACCATGTCGAAGGATCCGGCGCCGACGATGAGACGCCGCGGCGGGTCCGGCAGGTCGACCAGTTCCATGATCACGGGGGCGGCAGTATCCGGGGCGGGGCCGGCGTCGTCGCCCCACATCTCGGTCAGCTTCTCGCGCAGCTCCTGGTAGTGCGGGTCGGGTGTCGTCATCGTGGTGCCCGTGGTGAACAAGCCGGTGTCGTAGCCGCCCATCTGGACGATGGTGAGTTCGACGCCGAACTGCTCGGCCTCCATCGCCACGGCTTCGCTCACCGAGTCGAGCGCCGACTTGCCGGCTGCGTACAGGCCGACCATCGGAAAACCGCCGCCGGTGCCCATCGTCGTGACCTGCAGGATGCGCCCGCCGCCCTGCGCGCGCAGGTAGGGCAGCACGGCCTGGGTCACCCAGATCGCGCCGAACAGGTTGACGTCGAAATGGGCTCTGATCTGCGCCTCGGTCGCCTCCTCCACCATGCCCAGGAGCATGGCGCCCGCGTTGTTGACCACGATGTCGAGCCTGCCGAAGGCCGCGAACGCCTGCTCCGCGGCCGCGAACACGGCTGCGCGGTCGGTGACGTCGACCGGCAGCGGTACCAGGTTCTCGGGATATCGCCGGGCGAGTTCGGCGAGGGGCTCGACGTTACGCGCGGCCGCGACCACCCGGTCGCCCGCCCGCAGTGCCGCCTCCGCGAACGCCCGGCCCAGTCCTCGTGACGCACCCGTGATGAACCACACCCGGGCCATGGGCTCCACCTCCTCTTGCTTGGTCTGTTGTGGCGAGACAAGACGGTACGTCTCGAGTGGTCCGCTGTCAAGACGGTCCGTCTCGTCTTGCATTCGTGTTAGTATCCGGGCATGGTCAAACAGCCCGATCCCGCCCGTCGCAGCGAGCGTTCCCGGCAGGCCATCCTCACCGCGACCCGAGAGTTGGTCTCCGAGATGGGATACGCCAAGCTCTCCATCGAGGCCATCGCGGCCAAGGCCGGTGTGGGCAAACAGACGATCTACCGCTGGTGGCCCTCCAAGGGCGCGGTGGTCCTGGACGCCTTCCTGGCGCTCAGCGAAGGCGGCCCGGAGCAGAGCATGGCGCTGCCCGACACCGGCGACCTGGAAGCCGACCTCAAAGTGGTACTGCGGGCGACGGTGGCCGAGTTCGCCGACCCTGCCTTCGAGGGCCCGATCCGCGCGCTCAACACCGAGATCATCAACGACCCCGCCCTGGCCGCCCAATACCGCGCCAAACTGGCCGGACCCCTGGACGAGGCCAAGAAGCACCGGCTGCGCAGCGCGCAACGAGCCGGGCAACTCGCCGCCGGCGCCGACCTCGACCTGGCACTCGAACTGCTGTACGCGCCCCTTTACCAACGCTGGCTGCTCCGCTCCGGCCCGCTCACCACCGAATACGCCGACGCCCTCGTCGAAATCTTTCTCAAAGCCATGCGACCGGACAGCGCCGGGTAAGGTGCGTGCGCCTCGGGCCAGGCGGCGCCACCGCTGCGCCATATGCCTGCCGAACGGGTCCGCGGCGCTCTACAGTTGAGCGCAAGAACCCGGGCCATGGCCCCGGGAAGGCGTTCGGCTCGGTCCGCGCCGGACACCCTCCGGGTCCCCGTCACGGAGGACGACGAGATGACGACGCGAGGTCAGACGCTCGAGGTGGGTTCGCGATTCGGGCCGTATCGCCTGGATCGTTTGATCGGTCGTGGCGGCATGGGGGAAGTGTTCGAGGCATACGACACGGTCAAGGACCGCACCATCGCCTTGAAGGTGCTGCCCGAACGCCTGCACGACGACCCGGTGTTCCGGGAGCGGTTCCGGCGCGAATCGCATGTCGCGGCGCGGCTGCAGGAACCGCACATCATCCCGATCCACGACTACGGCGAGATCGACGGCCGGCTGTTCATCGACATGCGGCTGGTCGGCGGCGCCAGCCTCCGCGCGCTGCTGAACGAGCAGGGGCCGCTGGAGCCGGAGCGGACGGTCGCGATGGTCCGGCAGGTGGCGGCGGCACTGGACGCCGCGCACGCCGACGGCTTGGTGCACCGCGACATCAAGCCGGACAACATCCTGCTCACCCCCGACGGGTTCGCCTATCTGGTCGACTTCGGGATCGCCCAGTCGGCCACCGGCGAAAGTCTCACCGGCGACGGCTCGGCGATCGGATCGTTCCACTACATGGCGCCGGAGCGCTTCCACTCCCGCGCGGTCACCCCCGCCGCCGATATCTACGCCCTCACCTGCGTGCTGTACGAGTGCCTGACCGGTTCGCGGCCGTACCCGAAGGACACCGAGGCGCAGATCGTCTCGGCGCACCTGTTCGAGCCGCCGCCCCGGCCGCACTCCCGTCGCCCCGATCTCCCCATCCGGTTGGACGCGGTGGTCGCGCGCGGCATGGCCAAAGACCCGCAGGCGCGGTACGGCACGGCGGGTGAACTCGGGGCGGCCGCCCAGGCGGCGACAGTGGAGGCCGCAGGCCCCGGCCACTCTCCGGAACGGCCGACCGAACCGGGGGACGGGAGTCCTTCGCCCGTCGCGGGTGCGGCGGCGACCGGAACGCCGCCGGGTCGCGAGCACGACGGGCGGCGATCACGCCGCCGCCGAGTGCTCCGGGTTTTCGCCCTGCTGTGCGTCGTCCTGCTCGCCGCCACCCTCGGCGTCCTCGGCTGGGAGCTGACCCGGCCGGACACCGGCACCGCCGTTCCCGACGCGAGCGCCCCGAACGGCCCGGACGTCGAACTGCTGTCGCTGGTCGGCCCGTCGGGCTACAAGCGCGCCAACTGCGTGCACGAGGACGCCGATCCGCCCACCGTCGCGGTCGTGTTCTGTGCCGCGAATCCCGCGGCGAGCGATCCCGCGGCGCGGTTCCTGCGATTCGGCGATGTCGACCAACTGCGCGGCTACACCTCGGCGTTGCTGGCAAGCCTGCAAGGACACAACTGTCCGGGAGATCCGCCGGGGCAGGACGGACCCATGCTGCGCGACGGCGCGGAAGTCGGCCGCAAGTCGTGTTTTCTCAGCAAGGTGGACGATCCCGCCGCGCCGCGGCCCGCACTGCTGATCACGGACGAGCAGGCGTTGGCGGCGGCGCTGTACCTCTGGGAGCCCGCCGAGCAGCAATACCGCGACTATGTGGCCGCGCGCAGCGGCTTCGGCTTTCGTACCCCCGGTACGGGCCGGGATCCGGACTACTACACGCAGGCCGACCGTGCGGTGCTCAACCATCTGGCCGGTGATTTCGGTCCGGCCAACTGCCGCCACGCCGATCCGCCGCCCGGTCCGGTGGACGCGGTGCTGGCCTGCGGTACGAAGGCCGGCTTTCCGTCCGCGGAGTTCTACGGCTTACCCGACCAGGAATCCGCGACCTACCTGTACGAGGCCAATCGCGCACAGTTCTCGGGTCATGTGTGCGGTAGCGGCGAACCGGGCGACGACGTGTGGCGGCAGGACGGCGACGTCCTCGGCCGCTTCTTCTGCTACCCGAACACCGATCCCGCACTCGGGCCCAGTTGTCTGTTCGTGGTGCACCACAAGTTCGCGATCGCGGGGCATTTCTGCACGCTGCGCGCCGATCATCCGGACGAGGGGCCCAAGAGCGAAGCCGACCTGACGGAGTGGTTCCACCGCTACTTCGGCTAGGCCCTGAACAGGCCGTGGGCGCGATAACCGGCGCCTTGGCCTGGGCCACCGCCAGCGCAGCGGTGATCGGAGTGATCTTCTTCGCACTCTGGATGATCAACGCAGCACTGCGGATACTGCTCGGCGGCAGTCTGATCGGCGAGCGCCGCAAACCCGATGCGGCGGAACAACACTGACCTAGCCGCGCACACAGCCGACATCACGGCGTTGATCATCGACGACATCGTCGGTGGCGATCTCGTTGTTCGCGAAGCCTCTCGGCGCACCGAAGTCGAGGGATATCACTGGTAGAACCGCCTACCGAGCGGTGACCCGCGAGTTCCGGCGCGGTCAGGCGATCTCCGCCGGCCGGATCGTGGAGCGGCTGCCGGGATCGACACGGCATCGCTGGGCGGAATACCTGATGCTGCGGGCGCGGGTGCGCAGTCAGCTCGGGGGGTTCCCCCTCCGGTCTGATCGCGGCAAGACCCGCTATCGAAGCGTTCACACGCGACATCGACAGAGCCGATTACCATCGGGAACGATCGTGCGGGCCGTGCACTCGGCGGGCAGCCGTGGGTACCACGGGTCGACGAAAGGTGAGATGGGCAATCAGTTTCGCGGCCTGATCGACACACTGCGATCCAGATCGGTCGAGGCGTGCCGAGAGTTGTGCGGCGGTGTGGCCGAAGGATACCGATGGGGATTCGTCCGGCCCTTGGCGGATATCGTCGAATCCTTCCAGCACCTCGATCAGCGCGGGTACGTCCGATTCGAGCCGAGCGCGGCCGAGTTGGCAATGCGCAGGGTGAGCGACCCGCTCGTACGATTGGGCAAAGGCATCGGCTGGACGTACCGCGCCAGGTCTCCCGGCGGAGGTTTTTCGGTGTACAAGCCGGGATACCTGGAAGACATGTCGGACGGGAATGCCCCCATACCGTTGCGGTACGGCATTCCCTTCGGGGCAGGACACCTCGCCTACCGCGAGCAGGCCGCCTACCGCGTCGACGAAGCTCTCGGATTCGGTCGGGTCCCGCCCACAACGGTCGCCGACGGCCCGTATGGCCTCGGCTCGAACCAGATCTGGGTGCACTCCGGCCCGGCGCACCCGGTCACGCTGGTCGAGGATCTGTCTCCGGAACAACGGGCCACGCTCGAAATCAAAGCCGGGCTGCGCCACCTGATCACCGGGTATCCGCGGGTGCAATGCGAACAGATGGCGGTGCTGGATTACGTCATCGGCAATACCGACCGCCATCTCGGAAACTACCGCACCGGGCGGCACGGCGAGATCGTTGCCATCGACCATCAGCTGTCGTTTCCCGAGTCGCCGGATCCACGGATCGGTATTCGCTCCGGCTTCGTCAAACAATTCCTCGACGTCGAATTGAGCGAGGAGGTCATGGCACAGGTGAGAGCGGTCGATCTCGATCGGCTGCGCGCGGCCCTGCTCGACAGCAAAATCAGCGAGAAGGCCGTGGACGGCGCGCTCGCTCGGTTGGTCGAGATTCGCACGCACGGCAAGATCACCGGCGCGGCTTGGCCCGGCGAGTTCACCGGATTGCGGGTGCCCTGGCATTTCACCGAACCGTTGCCGGTCGGGTGGATCGAAAAGGTCAGGCACATGCCCGAATACGAGAACGGTGTGGTCGAGGTCAGCGACTAGGTGACCTAGCGCCTCGGCCCGGCGCCGCATGTCGAAGCTCGCCACGGCGGCACCTGTTGTGTCGCGCCGGAGCCGAGCGCTGGACAACCGATGACCGATGGTCTAGACAAAAAATGCGGTCGACCGTATGGTTGCATTATGGATAGTGTCGGGATGATGGCCCTGGCGACAGAGCTCGCCATGGTCAAGAGTCGACAGGACGTGCCGGCGGCATTGCGCCTCATGCATCCGGAGATGATCTTGGAGGCGCCCGCCTTCGGGACGGTGGCGCGCGGACTGAGGGACAACGAGGTCGCACTGCAAACCTTCTTCGCCTCGTTCCCGGACTATGACATCGAACTGGGCGGACGCGCGGCGGACGGAGAGACGCTGGTGTGCTGGGGCACGGCGCGAATGACCATGGCGCACAACCGGTTCGGAGTCGAGCCGAACGGCCGGCGCGCCGAGCTGCCGGTGTTCCTCCGCTTCGCGTTCGCGGACCGGCTGATCGCGGAAGAGTACTTCCACATCGATTTGGCGGAGCTGTGCGCCCAGTCGGGCGTCTCCACCGACGCGGTACGGCGGAAGCTGTTCGGAGGGAGATGAATCGTGGACGCACGGGTCAAGGACGTCGCCGGAATCGAGACCCGGCCACTGTTCGATGTCGTGGTGGATCTGGCGCCGCCCCTGCCCATCGGGAACGGGCGGGTGCTGTTCGGAGCGGCCGGTGGGTCGTTCGAGGGGCAGAAGCTGCGCGGCGCGGTGGAACCGGGCGGAGGTGATTGGGCGCTGTTCCGGCAAGACGGGAGCATGATGCTCGATGTCCGGCTCACCCTGCGGACCGACGACGGCGCCCTGCTGCAGATGACCTATGGCGGGCGGTGGGCCATGCCGGAGGAAGTGCGGGCCGAGATCGGGAATCCGGCCACGCGGCATCTCGTCGATCCGGAGCGCTATTACTTCCGCACCACGCCGGTGTTCGAAACCGGTGCGCGAAATTATCTGTGGGTCAACGACCTCGTGTGCGTGGGCTCGGGATATCCAGTCGAGGGCGGCATCGCCTATCGCGTTTTCGAGGTCCTTTGATCCGGGGCTTCGTGGTCGATGCGGCCATGTTCGACTCTTGGATATCGGGGACGAGTCGACTGTGGGTCGCAGCGGCATTGTGGCGAGACCGATCGGACAGTGCTCGATATTCGCCGGATCGTGCCGATGATTCGCGTGGAAATCCCGCCGGAGGACGCGCAGACGCCCATCGTCAGCACGTAGGTACAGCAGCTTCTGGAACGGGAAGGCGTACATCGCGACCGTGCACGAAGCCAGCAGCGCGATCAGCAGCTGCCGGCCGCCGTGAGCGCGAACATCGTGATGCAGTCGCCGGTGCGCGCCACGCAGATGGTGAACGCCCCGCCTTGGGCGCGGAATGGTGAATTTGCAGGTGCGGCTCTGGCGCCGTGGAGGACCGAGTACGACCCGGCTGTTCCCGCATGACCAGCGCCATCACCGTCGGCGCCACCATCGGCACCCTGGTCGGCGGCATCGGGCGGCGCGGCCGTCGGCTGTGTCCCGGCGAAGTAGATATTGGCGACCCCGACGAAACGTTCGTTGGGGGACACCCGACCCCGTCCGATCACCGCCGGGCGGGGTCTTCGGCGTTCCGGGCGGCCGGGCTCAGCGCGGTCGGGCGACGTCGAGCAGTATCCGCAGCAGATCTTCGGGAGCGTCTCGCATCAGGTTGTGCCCGCTGTCGAGCGCATGGGTCGTCCACCCGGCGTCGTACCGCAATCGCTGATAGATGGCGGTGAACGGCGAGAGGGTTTCCCACCGCGGCTTTGTCTTCGCGGGGCGCTCCCGCTTCCGATTGTCGTCGGCCGGGATGCTGTCGTTCGGCGCCGATTCGTGCTATCGAGAACGGATGACGCCGACGCGCTCCTTCTACGATGTCGTGATCGTCGGCGGCGGGCACAACGGTTTGGTGGCCGCCGCGTACTCGGCACGGGCCGGGCGGTCGGTGCTTGTGCTGGAACGGCAGGCGCACACGGGTGGCGCCGCGGTGTCGGCGCGGGTGTTCGCGGGCGTCGACGCGCGGCTGTCACGGTATTCGTATCTGGTGAGTCTGCTGCCCCGGGCGATCGTCCAGGATCTGGGCTTGCGGTTCGAGACGCGGCGGCGGTCGGTCTCGTCCTACACGCCGGTCGGTGACGGGGGTCTGCTGGTCTCGTCGGCGCAGGCGCGGACGGCGGCGAGTTTCGCCCGGCTGACCGGGTCGGATCGAGAGTTCGCCGCGTGGCGGCGGTTCTACGAGTCCACGGGGCAGTTGGCCCGGCGGGTCTTCCCGACGCTGACCCGGCCGCTTCCGTCCAAGGAGGCGCTGCGGCACATCGTGGACGACGCGGCCACCTGGGAGGCGCTGTTCGAGCGGCCGCTGGGCGAGACGATCGAGTCGACCTTCGACGACGACGTCGTGCGCGGGGTGGTGCTCACCGACGCGTTGATCGGCACATTCACCCATGCCCACGATCCGTCGCTGCGGCAGAACCGCTGCTTCCTCTATCACGTGATCGGTGGGGGAACCGGCGACTGGGACGTGCCGGTCGGCGGCATGGGCGCGCTGACCGACGCGCTGGCCGAGGCCGCGCGTGCGGCAGGCGCGGAGATCGTCACCGGCTGCGAAGTGACGAGCATCGAAACCGACGGCCGCACAGCGGAGGTCGGCTATCCGGACGGAAAGGTCGGCGCGCGTCACGTGCTGGCGAACGTCGCGCCGTACACACTCGCCGGACTGCTCGGTGACACACTGCCGCCGAAACCCGAAGGCGCGCAGCTGAAGATGAACATGCTGCTGCGCCGTCTTCCGCGGTTGCGCGACGCCGAGGTCGATCCGCGCGCGGCATTCGCCGGGACCTTTCACATCGGCGAGTCCTACGCTCAGCTCGACCGTGCCTACGGCGAGGCCGCGATCGGCCGTATCCCGTCCGCGCCGCCCGCCGAAATCTATTGCCATACCTTGACCGACCCGACGATCCTGGCGCCCGAACTGGCCGCGGGTGGCGCGCACACCCTCACGCTGTTCGGGCTGCACGCTCGCGGGAAGCTCTTCGCCGCCGATCACGAGGCGGCGAAGAACCAGATCGTGGAAGCCACGCTGGCGCAATTGGATTCGGTGCTGGCCGAGCCGATCGCGGACTGCTTGGCGACGGATGCCGACGGCGCGCCCTGCTTCGAGGCGAAGACGCCGATCGAACTCGAGCGCGAGGTCGGCCTGCCCGGTGGACACATCTTCCACCGGGATCTGGCCTTCCCCTATTTCCCGGAGGACGCCGACCCGGCCGACCCCGCCGCCCGGTGGGGCGTCGCGACCGGCCACCGCAATGTGTTCCTGTGCGGTGCGGGGGCGATCCGGGGCGGCGGCGTCAGCGGCATCCCCGGGCACAATGCCGCGATGGCTGTGCTCGACGCCGATCAGGCGGGCTGAGCGCGCAGCGCGATCTTGGCGGCGCGGCCCGGCGTCTCGGTGGCGATCGCGGCGTCCGCCGCGGCCTCCAGCGGATACGCGCCTTCGACGTCCAGCCGCAGCACGCCGCGGGCCGCGAGGTCGACCAATTCGCTGATGAGCTGTCCGCGGTGCTCGGGGTCGACCTCCTCGATCCGCTTGGCGCCCCAGAAGCCCTTGACCACGGTCTGACCGAAGATGAGACGGCCCGGATCGAGTGCGAGCGGCTGACCCGACAGCGCGCCGAAGGAGATCAGCTGGCCGCCGGGTGCGAGCAACGCCACTTCATCGGCAGCCGCGCGCCCGCCCACCTGATCGACCGCCCGGAGGATCGGAGCGCCCGACGTCGCCGCTTCCACTTGGTCGCGCCAGCCCTCGCTCTCGGTGTCGAGCACCGGCTCGTAGCCGAGTTCACGCAGCGCCGCGGCCGAGCCTGGGCCGCGAACCAGATTCAAGACGCGCAGACCGCGTTGCCGCGCGAAGACGTTGACGAGCCTGCCGACCGCGCCATTGGCGGCATTGATCGCCAGCCACTCGCCGGAACGCAGACCGAGATCCTCGATCAGCATCAGCGCGCTCAGCGGCATGGCCAGCAGCTGCGCCGCGGTCTCGTCGGGCACCGTGTCCGGCAGTGGAACGACCTGACGAGCCGGGACGACGAAGTACTCGGCCCACACGTTCTGCGCACCGGAGACCGTCACCCGCCGGCCGACCGACATGTGGGTGACCCCGGGGCCCACCGCGTCGACGCGCGCGACCGCCTCGCTGCCCGGGACGGCGGGCAACTCGGGCCGGTAGCCGTACACGCCGCGCACGATGGCCAGGTCGTGATTGTGGATCGGCGACAGGATCAGCGCGAGCCGCACCTCGCCAGGCCCGGGTTCGGGTACCGGGCGTTCGGCGGTGGTCAGCACGTCCTTCGGTTCGCCGAATCGTTCGATGACTACGGCACGCATATCCGCTCCTTCTCGATCAGTCGTCGGCGACAAGGACCTGGACGTCGATGTTGCCGCGGGTCGCGTTGGAATACGGGCACACCTGGTGTGCCTTGTCGGCGAGCGCCTGCGCGTCCTCCCGGGACAGATGGGGGAGCGAGACCTCCAGCGTAACCGCCAAGCCGAAGCCGCCGGCGCCGTTCGTGCCGATGCCGACCTTCGCGCCGACCGCCGAGTCATCGATGTTCGCCTGCGCCTGCTTGCCGACCAGGCGCAGCGCGGAATGGAAGCACGCCGCGTAGCCCGCCGCGAACAGCTGCTCGGGGTTGGTGCCCTCGCCGCTGCCGCCCATTTCCTTGGGAGCCGACAGGCCGACATCGATCTTGCCGTCGGTGCTGCGTGCGTGGCCGTTGCGGCCGTCCCCGTTGGCCAGGGCCTCGGCGGTGTAGAGGATCTGCATGTCTAGTCTCCTTCGTTCACTTGTGACTTCAGCGCGTCGGTCAGTCGGTGCAGGATGTCGCGCAACGCGACGACGTCGTCCATCGACAGGCCACTGGCCTCGGCCATCTGGGCCGGGATGTCGCCCGCCTCGGTCCGCAGCACGCGCCCGCGCTCGGTGAGCCGGATGTCGACGCGTCGCTCGTCGGCGGCCGACCGCCGCCGCTCGACCAGTCCCGCCGCCTCCAGCCGCTTGAGCAGCGGGGAGAGCGTGCCGGAATCCAGGTCGAGCGCGTGGCAGACATCGCCGACGCTGCGTTCGTCGCGTTCCCACAGCGCCAGCATCACCAGGTACTGCGGATAGGTGAGCCCGAGCCGTTCCAGCTTCGGGCGGTAGACCGCCGTCATCGCCCGGGACGCCGCGTAGAGCGGGAAGCACAGCTGCTTGTCGAGGGTGAGGTGATCGGTCATGAGCAATAACGTAGTGAGCAATTTTGTTGTGCACAATAGAAATGACCGGTAACGCTCGTCACAGCACCAGCATCCGAGGCGCTACGGCAGTGCGGCCGACCGACCTCGGTGCCGATTCCCTCGGTGGCTCACCGGGCCGGGAAACGCAGGACGCGATCGTCACCGTCCGCGGGGTCGCCCCGGCCGTCGGTATTGGAGGTGGTGAGCCACAACGCGCCGTCCGGTGCGACCGCCACGGTGCGCAACCGGCCGTAACGGTCACGGAGTTCGGCTCGAGGGCCACCTGTGCGACCTTCCGTGAGCGGCACGGTCCACAGCCGCTCGCCCCGCAACGCGGCGGCGTACAAGGTGTCCCCGGCGATGGCGATGCCCGAGGGGGAGGATTCGGCGGTGGTCCAGGTCACCAGCGGATCGGTGAAGCCGCGGTCGGCGCCGCCCGAGCCCTCGACGTCGGGCCAGCCGTAGTTGCGGCCGGGCTCGATCAGATTGATCTCGTCGAACCGGTTCTGGCCGAACTCCGCCGCGAACAATCGGCCGTCCCGGTCCCATGCCAGTCCTTGCACGTTGCGGTGGCCGAGACTGTAGACCGGCGAGCCGGGAGACGGATTGCCCGGAGCGGGGCGGCCTTCGGGAGTCAAGCGGAGGATCTTCCCGTTCGGGCTTGCCGGATCCTGCGATCGTCCGGCTTGCCCGGCGTCGCCGGTCCCGGCGTACAGCATGCCGTCCGGTCCGAACGCGATCCGCCCACCGTTGTGGTTTCCCGCCTCGGCGATTCCGGCGATCAGCACCTCCGGCCGGCCGTCGAGCCGGAACCGCACGATGCGGTTGTCCGTCTCGGTGGTGAAATAGGCGTATACGTAGGGATTTTCCGCGTAATCCGGCGCGACGGCGAGTCCCAGTAGTCCGCCTTCGCCGCGTGCCGCGACATCTGGCACCTGATACACCTGCTCCGGCGCACGGCCCGCGGCGACGCGCAGTATCCGTCCGGAGTCCCGCTCGGAGACCAGCGCGGCGCCGTCGGGCAGGAAGGCCAGGCCCCACGGAACATCGATGTCGGTCGCGACTTCCTCGGCGGCACCGAGGTCGGGCCACCCCGCCGGGTCGCTCGGTGCGATGGTGCCTGCACTCGCGGGCGGCGGGCTGCTCGGTCCGGCCGGGTTCTCTTCGCCACATGCCGCCACCGCCGTCACCAGGAGCACGGCGATCACCGCACGCGCTCGCGGCGCCTGCGAGTCCGCCCTCGCCATGGGGCCTCCGGTCCTGCGCTGCCCTCGGGCGGCCCATCGCGATCGACGGCCGGAACCCGCGCCTCGCAGAGGCGCTCGGATCCCGAGGAAGTGGCCCGCAGTCGACATCAGCCCAGATACGTTCCGTACCAGTCCAATACGCGACGCCACGCCTCGGTGGCCGCTGTGGCGTCGTACCGCTGGCCGGTATCGTTGAAGAAGGCGTGCTCGGCGTCGGGTGCGGTGAAGATCTGGTTCGGGTTGCCAGAGCGGGCCAGTGCCGCTTCGGCGGCGGGCCTGGAGGCGTTCACCCGAGCGTCGGACGCCGCGTACACCCCGAGCACCGCCGCCTTCGACGCGGACAGATCACCATTGTCCGGGAAAGGCCCGTAGAAGGGCGTCGCCGCGGCGAGCGGTGACGGGCCGGAGGCCAGAAGCAACCAGGTCAGGCCACCGCCGAAACAGAAACCGGTGGCGCCGAGCTTCTTACCCTCGACCCGGCGCTGGAGTTCGTCGAGCCCGGCGCGCAAATCGGCGACGAGCTGTTCGGGTGGAATACGTCCGAGTTCGGCGGTGGCCGCGGCCGGATCGGTGAACGCGGCCGTGCCGCCGCGCGCGGAGAGGAGGTCGATCGCGAGCGCGGAGTATCCGGCGCCCGCGAATCTGCCTGCCACCGAACGGATGTGGTCGGTGAGACCTTTGTTCTCGTGGACGACGAGCACACCGCCCCGTGGTTGCGGAGCGGGCGCCCAGGCGGCTTGCAACGACGTCCCGCCGGTGCCGGTGAACGTGACGGGGGTGGCGGGGAGTGCGGAGGCGGCACCGGGTGGCGGCGTAGGGGACGAAGGGGACGGCGCCCGCTCGGAGCTTCCGTTGTCGCTGTTCGCGCAGGCGGCCAGTAGGGCGGCCGCGGTGGTGCCGCCCAGCCCGAGCAGCCCCAGCCTTCGCAGTGCCTCCCGCCGGGTGAGTATGCCGTCGGCGTGATCGGCCGCGATCTCCTCCGCGATGTAGCGCTGCAGCGGCGTCATGCGCCTCACCATAATCCGCATCGCCCGCGCCTGGGCGGCGTTCACCCGCTGTCCGCCCGCGACAAACCGGCCCGACCGCACCTCCCACAAGATTTGCCAGCAGATTGCTAAGTTCGGCGCCAAGTCGGGCAATCGATGGCCGGTCTGTGAACCGGATACCGGTCGAGGGAGCGAGATGGCATCGCGGCGTGTCGTGGGACGAACGTTGATCAGGGCGGTCCGGATGGCGGCCACGGCCGTGGTGCTGGCGACCGTGGGTCTCGCGACGGCGCCCGCGGTGGCGGAGCCGTCGGTGGACGCGCACCGGGTGCGGTGGACCGCGTTGCACGACGGTCCCCAGCCGTATGCCGACGTGCACATCGACTGGGACGTCCCGATCCGGATGAGCGACGGTGTCGTGCTGAAGGCCAACGTCTACCGGCCGGTGAAGCAGGCAGGCGTGGTGGAGCAGCAGCCGCTGCCGACCATCGTGAACCTCACGCCGTACACCAAGCTCATGACCAATCTGATCGATACGGCGCTCGCCGTGCCCGGATTACAGCCGCTGACGTTGCGGCTGGTGAACCGGGTGAACCTGTCCCGGACGCCGGTCAGTGGTTTCGGTGACCTGCTGCACGCGGTCGACGGCGGCACCGTGCAGACCGTGCTCGGTCTCGATCGCAACCTGATCCGTGCCGGATACACCCAGGTTGTCGTCGACGTGCGCGGTACCGGTTTCTCCCAGGGGGAGTGGGACACCCTCGGCGAGCGGGAACAGCTCGACACCCGTGAGGTGATCGAATGGGCTGCCGCGCAGCCGTGGTCGAACGGCCGGATCGGGATGAGCGGCGGCTCGTACTCCGGAATCAACCAGCTCCGTGCCGCCGAGAACGCCCCCGCGCCGCTGAAGGCGATCTTTCCCGTGGAACCGGGCAGCGATCTCATGCGCGACGTCGTCGCCCCGGGCGGCGGTGTGGGGACGACGTTCCTTCCGATGTGGCTCAGCACCGTCAACCAGTTGAAGCTGATTCCCGACGTGCGGTCGATGCTGAACGGCACGTTCGACTGGCAGTGGCTGCACGAACGGATGTCCGACCCGGCCAGCAATGTCGACCTGCTGGCCCAGGCGCTGCTCACCCCTTCGCTCGATCACGTGCCGCCCGCGCTGGCCGACGCGCTGGACGCCGACAGTTACTTCCGGCGCGGCATCCAGGGACATCCGGAACGCATCACGGTGCCCACCTTCGTCTACGGCGGCTGGCACGACATCTTCGCCAACAGCGCGACCAAGCTCTACAACGCGATTCCGCTGCCCGCGGGCAAGAAACAACTGATCGTCGGCGACACCTATCACGCGAATCCCGGTGCGGGGACTGGTGTTCCCGGCGCGCCGCCGCGGCTGGACGTGTTGCAGCGGATCTGGTTCGACAAGTGGTTGAAGGACATCGACCACGGCTTGGGCGAGTTCGGGCCGATCACCGTGTGGGAACAAGGCGGCGGCTGGATCACCCTCGGGCAGTTCCCGCAGAAGGACTTCAACCATCGCCGCGTGTACCTGTCGGCCGCGCCGAGCGGCACCGCCGGAAAAGCCGTGCACGACGGATCGTTGACGATGAGCGTTCCGGACGAACGGCGGACCTTGACGGTGGCGCCGGGCCTGGCCGCGGCGTGTTCCCGCGACACCGCGCAGGGCTCGGCCGGGATGGCCGCGGTGCTGGACGTGTGCGCGAAGGACTCGCGCATCGCCGAGCGCAACGCGCTGACCTTCACGAGCGTGCCGATGACCGAGCCCACGGTCATCTCGGGCCCGGTGAACGTGCATCTCAACACCGTGCACGACGCCGCCGACGGCTACTGGAGCGTCACGGTGAACGACGTCGCACCCGACGGCTCGTCGAAGGTGCTGACCACCGGGCAACTCACCGCCTCACTGCGCGCCATCGACGAACAGAAGAGCGGCCGCACGCCGACCGGCGACCTGACCGACCCGTTCAACCCGATCACCCTCGACAGTGTGCAGCCGGTCGTGCCCGGTGAGCCGGTGGCGTTGGACATCGCGGTCATCCCGACTCAAGCGGTGCTGCAACCCGGACATCGGCTGCGGATCGACGTCTTCGCGGCCAACTCGCCGAAGGCGCTGGCCTTCCGGCCGATGCTCAACAACACCGAACTGAAGCCTCAGCACCTCAGGTTGGATCCGTCGGCGCCGAGCTTCGTCATCGTGCCGACCAACCGCCCGCTGGGCTGAGCCGCGTGGGCTGCTCCGAAGAGCGACCCACGCGAACTCACAGTTGCGAGCCCACCTCCGCGGAAATCAACTCGAGATGCCCGAGATCGCTCAGATCCAGCACCTGAAGGTAGATACGGCTGGTGCCGATCTCGGCGTACCGGCCGATCTTGTCCACCACCTCGGCGGGAGAGCCCGCCAGGCCGTTGGTCTTCAGCTCGTCCACCTCGCGTCCGATCGCCGCGGCCCGGCGCGCCACCTCGGCGTCGTTCGCGCCGACGCAGACCACCAGCGCGTTGGAGTAGACCAGATCGTCGGCCGCGCGGCCGCGCGCTTCGGCCGCGGCGCGCACCCGGTCGAACTGCCGCGCGCTGTCCTCGATCGAGGAGAACGGCATGTTGAACTCGGTGGCGTACTGCGCTGCCAGCCGGGGGGTGCGGGTGGCGCCCTGCCCGCCGATCACCACCGGCACCGGATCCTGCACCGGCTTGGGCAGGGCGGGGGAGTCGGTGAGCTGGTAGTACTTGCCGTCGTAGCTGAAGGTGTCGCCGAGTTTCGTCGCCCAGAGCCCGGTGATGACGGCCAGCTGTTCTTCCAGCCGGGCGAATTTGTCGGCGGGGAAGGGGATGCCGTAGGCGGCGTGCTCCTCGGCGAACCAGCCGCTGCCGAGGCCCAGCTCGACCCGGCCGCCGGACATCTGATCCACCTGCGCGACCTGGATAGCCAGCGGGCCGGGCAGCCGGAAGGTGGCGGCGGTGACCAGGGTGCCCAAGCGGATCCGCTGGGTCTCCCTGGCCAGACCGGCGAGGGTGATCCAGGCGTCGGTGGGGCCGGGCAGCCCGTCGGCGCCGCCCATGCTCAGGTAGTGGTCGGAGCGGAAGAACGCGTCGAAGCCCAAGTCCTCGGTGGCCTTGGCAACGGTGAGCAGTGTGTCATAGCTCGCGCCCTGCTGCGGCTCGGTGAAGATGCGTAGTTCCATGTCTCCCGACCCTAGTCTGTCGGCCGATCGGCGACTCGCGCCGATGGTCGCGCTTTGTCCGGCCGATCGCGTAGTTGCGGTCCTCGAAATCCAGAGGCGCTCGGTGCGATCGTCACTGCACGGGCCGACGAAGTGACCAGCCGTGGGATTGTGGCCGATGACAAGTTCGCGAGCACGAGATGCGCCACCGTAGGGGAAGAAGGTTCGAGTGCGCGATGTACCGGTGATCGTCGTGATGGGGGTGTCGGGTTCGGGAAAGACGACGGTCGGCACCCGGTTGGCCGACGCGCTTCGCGTCGAGTACGCCGAAGGCGACGACTTCCACCCGTCCGCGAACGTCGCGAAGATGGCGGCAGGCACGCCGCTGGGCGACGCCGACCGCGAACCCTGGCTCGACGCCCTGGCCGCCTGGATGGCCGAGCGACGCGGCCGGGGAGCTGTCGTCACCTGCTCCGCCCTGAAACGGGCATACCGCGACCGGCTACGCGCGAGTGCCCCCGATACGTTCTTTCTCCACCTGCACGTCCCTCGGGGTGAACTCGAGCGCCGCATGGCCGAGCGGCGCGGGCATTTCATGCCGTCGAGCCTGCTCGATTCGCAGCTGGCCGCCCTCGAGCCACTGGATCCCGACGAGGACGGCGGCGCCGTCGACGCGACACGACCTCCCGCGGATGTGGTCCGGGAAGCCGTGGCAGCACTGCGGAGATATGCCGGTTAGAGACCGCCGAGACCGGACAGAGCTTCGAAGCCCAGATCGAGCCCGCGCCACAGTGCGTCGATCTCGGCGGTGACGACCGGCGCCGAGGCGGGATCCCGCATGGCCAGCCCGTTGCCGAAGATGACGACGTTGGCGCCGGCGTCGGCCAGACGGAGCAGGGGACCGGTGGCGACGCCGGGACCGAGCAACGCGTCCAGGCCCTCGCCGAAGAAGTAGAAGCGCCACAGCGGCCCGAGGTCACCGCCGTAGACCGCCTTGGTCGTCTCCACGATCAGCGCGCCCTGCTGGGCGATCGCGTCGACGATCCGGAAATAGTCGCGCGCGTTGGCGACGGTGCTGCCGACAGCGGCGACGGAATAGGACAGGTCGACGGTCAGATGCGCGTTGTAACCGGCCATCGCGACGCGCGCGGGGGACAGCTCGCAGCGGCGGGTCAGGCCGAAATAGTGCGCCCAGTGCGGTTCGGCGGGGGCGCCGGTGAATTCGGCGTGCACATTCCGCAGGAAGCGCGACAGCAGCTCGAGGCTGATCCGATGCGCCCATTCCGGGTCGTCGAACGACGCGGAGTCGCGCTGGAGCGGCAGGACGGCGGCGTGTTCCACCGCGTCGAGCCCGAGGGCGAACACACCGCGCGGGTCGCGGTGGCCGACCAGGATCTCGGTGATCCGCCGGTGCTGGTCGATGGCCTGCTCCAGCTGCCGCAGTGACGAACCCGTCAGCGTCTCGGTGTCGGACAGTTGCGCGATCGTGGCGGTTTCGGCTGGGGTCAACGGGACGCCGCAGCCGGCGGAGAACGGTGCGGCGGAGGCGGTCGGCCCGACGAGGAAGATCGAGGCGAGTAGCGCCGTGACGACCGGCATCACCGCCGAAAGCAGGTGCCGCGCAGGCGTGCGCGCGAGGAGGGTTGCCATGCAGGCTCCGGGGGGTCGTGAATCGCGTTCTGCGCCGGGCAGCCGCCGTGGGTGCGCTCGGCGATGTGCCGCCGCGAGTAAACGCGTTGGCACGGGGCAGGATCGGAGCCTAATCGACCCCAGCGCACCGCGCAGTGTGGCCGCGGCGGTCAGCGCGCGGCGAAGCAGGAGCTGGCGGGCGCGCCCGGCAGGCAGATCTCGGCGATCGCGGAGACGAGCAGCCACGCACCGACCAGCAGTGAGCCCACGGCGATCGTGCCGAACACGAGAACCCACAGTAGGCCGGGCAGCCGGGTGAGCCGGGCGAGCTGATCGGCGTCGGAATCGACGTCCTGATAACGGGAACGCTGCTGCCGCGATCGGCCCCTTTGCAGTTCGATCACCGGACGTGCCCCGGCGAACAGCAGGAACCAGGCGCCCAGGTACGCGAAACCCGCTTGCAGAGTGTCGGTTCCGAACCAGGAGACGACGAAGACCACCGCCGCGAGCCCGAGTACGGTGATGCCGCCGTAGATGTTCCTGATCTTGATCAGGACCGCGGCGAGCAGGACGATGGCGGTCCAGAGCATCAGGGTGATCCGGCTCGCGCCCAGCAGAGCGGCGAACCCCAGACCGAGCAGCGGCGGCGCCGGATAACCCGCCATCGTGGTGAGGATCATCCCGAGGCCGTAGGGTTTTCCACTCGACACCGTGAGCCCCGAAGTGTCCGAATGCAACCGGATGCTGTTGAGCTTGCGGCCGGTGAGCAGCGCGACCAGCGCGTGCCCGCCTTCGTGCGCGATGGTGACGATATTGCGGGTGAACCGCCAGATGGGGGTGTAACCCACCAGCACGAGCGCCGCCACCGCGGCCGCCACCACCAGCCACCACGGCGGTTGCGCCTGAGTGGTCGTCAGACGTTCGGCGATGGAAGCACCGCGCTCGACAAATTCCGCTCTCTCCACCGCCGCACCTTAACCGCCCGACCACGCCCGCGCTCGGGGCATGCGTTCACCGGCGGCGTCGAACCATGACCGTCCGGGCCTCACTTCTTGCGCAGCACCCCTTCGATATTGCCGAGGATGCCGGTGAAACTGTAGGAAAGCGAACCGTCCGGCCGCAACGTGACCGTCGACCGAGAGCCGTTGTCCTGGCAGTCGGCCGCGCCGCCCGAGAGCCGTGCGACGAATGTCAGCTCTGTCTCGCCCGCGCCGGTCAGTGTCTCGGCACGTGAACATCGTTGGCCGCTCAATTTGCCGGTGTTCGACGACTGCGCGATCTCCTGGCCCACTTCACCGTCTCGAATGGTCAGCTCGATGTCGAACGACGCGAGGAAGTCGCGCGCGACGCCTGTCCACTCCCCGACGAAAGCCTGCGGAACACTCGTGCCGGCAGGACTGTCGCCGGTCGTATCCGCGTCACCGGTCGGCGTTGCGGTGGCTGTGGCGACATCGCGGTTGGGACGCGTGGTCTGCACGGTCGAATCGGTCGGATCCTGCTTCCGCAGCTGGGCGCCTACGACGAAGGCGGCGACGGCGACCGCGACGCAGACTACGAGCGCGCCGGCGATCAGCAGAGCGCTCCTCGTGCGGCGCGGAGGGGGCGCAGTGGTGGTGACCGGACCGGATCGAGGCGCGCTCTGGTGCGCGGGGTGGTGGGGTGGTTGTGTGAACGTAGGAGGTGCCTGGGACAGGCCGAAACGACCGGTCTGCATAGGTACCGATGGTCCGAGGTCGCCCGGTGTGTAATGGGGGTTGTCAAGGGGGCGGCGGACCATGGTGTCGGCGGTGCGCGCCGGGTTCGAGGCAGCAGGTGCCGGAAACTGCCGGTCGAATGGGCCGGAGTCCAGGTTCAGTAGCTCGACCGCGCGGCGGCCGACCTCCTCGAGCACCGGCGCGGGCAGCCAGCCGCCGCGGTCGGGTATGCCGAGCGCGGTGAGGCGGGCGAGTAGTTGGTCGGGAGCCGGGCGGGCCGCGGCGTCCTTGGTCAGGCAGGCCGCCACCAGCGGGCGCAGCCGTTCGGGCACGTCGTCGAGCTGGGGGTCCTCGTAGACCACCCGCCACAGCATCTGCACCGTTTCGCCGACGCCGAACGGTCCGTGACCGGTCGCCGCGAATACGAGGACGCCGCCCAAGGCGAAGACGTCCGCGGCCGGGCCGACCGGATCGCCGGTCACCTGCTCGGGACACATGAATCCCGGTGAGCCGATCACCTTTCCGGTGGTGGTGAGCTTGCTGTCGTCGACAGCGCGGGCGATGCCGAAATCGATCACCTTGGGACCGTCGAGGGCCAGCAGGACATTCGACGGCTTGAGGTCGCGATGCACCACACCGGCCCCATGGACCGCCGTCAAGGCCTCGATCAGCCCGTGCGCCAGCACGAGCAGCGAGTTCTCGGTGAACGGCCCGAACCGGTCGACCGCGTCGGCCAGCGAGAACCCCGCCACGTAGCCGGTGGCCAGCCACGGCGGATCGGCGTCCACGTCGGCGTCGAGCACTGGCGCGGTGAACCTTCCGCCGACCCGTCGCGCCGAGGCGACCTCGCGCCGGAAGCGCTCACGGAATTCGGCGTCGATCATGTCCGGACGGATGACCTTGACCGCGACGGTGCGGCCACCCGCGTTCCGTCCCAGGTAGACCCGCCCCATGCCACCCGCGCCGAGCACGCCGAGCAGACGGTAGTCCCCGATCCGCGTCGGATCGTTCGTGCCGAGCGGTTGCATGGCGCAGCTTGTTCCCTTCGAATGGCGTCGATCCTCCGAGAGGCTACCGATCGGGCACGTCGGTGTCCGGGCAGCCCGCTGCCGCCGCTAACCCGCCATGCTCGGCGCCGCCGCGGGCTGCTCCCGACGGGCGCGCCTGGCCAGCAGATATGCCGCGCCCGCCGCGGGAATGTTCATCAGAACTCCGTACACCGCGCCCGGGACGGCCATGGTGTCGTTGTGCAACACCGAAGCGGCGACGGCGATCGCGAGCGCCGCGTTGTGCACGCCGATCTCCATGGCCGAGGCGATCGCCTGTTCGGTTTCCACCCGCCACAGCCGGGGGACGAAGTAGCCGACGGCCAGACTGATCACGGCGAAGGTCAGGCAGATCGCCGCCAGCTTCCCGACGTGCTCCGACAGCACGTCCAGATTCGTCCCCACTCCGGCCGCGATCACCAGCACGAGGACCACGACGGACAGGATCTTGACCGCGCCGCGCATCCGCCGCGACCACCCGGGGAACCGCCGGTGCACCAGCATGCCGATCGCGACCGGCACGAGCACGATGGCGAAGACCTGGGCGAATTTGTCCGGGCGCAGTCCGACCGATCCTTCGCCTTCGAGGAACAACGCGTAGGACAGCGCGACCACCACCGGCATGGTGAACACCGCGAGCACCGAATTGATCGCGGTGAGCGTGATGTTCAGCGCCACGTTGCCTCCGGCGATGTGACTGAACAGGTTGGCCGACGCGCCGCCCGGCGACGCGGCCAGCAGCATCATGCCCGCGGCCAGTGCGCCTTCGAGCCCGAACAGCTGGATCAGGCCGAGGCACACTGCGGGCAGCACCACCATCTGGCAGGCCAGCGCGATCACCGCCGCTTTGGGGTAGCGCAGCACGCGCGCGAAATCGTCGATCGTCAAGGTCAATCCGAGCCCGAACATGACCAGGGCCAAGGCAGGCGGCAGGAACACCGCGAAAACCGATGAACCCATTCGGATCTCCTCTCCGCCGAAGGGCCGGTTCCGCCCGGCCGATCCGGGAATCGACGTTATCGACTCACGGCGGAGGTGGCCAGCCCCGATCAGGCGGTGACGGTCACACCCCTGGCCGCCGACTCGCGTGCTTTCGCCAGCAGGCCCACGGTGATGACGGCGTCGCGCGGATCGACCGGAACCGGCGCGCCGTCGAGTAGCGCGGCAGCCATCGCGGAGTAGAACGCCGGGTAATCGCCGGGCGCGGTTGGTGTGGGCGCGAAGCCGGATTCAGCGCCCAGGACGCCCCAGCGGTCGGGGTCTACCGTCCCCCACGGCGATCCGTCGTCCGGGCGGCGACCGGACCGCAGCGCGTCCTCCTGCGGGTCCAGGCCGTAGGTGACATAACCGGCCGCCGACCCGAGTACCCGGAAACGCGGACCGAGATGGGGGGCGACGGCGCTCATCCACAAGTGGGAGCGGACGCCGCCGGTGTGGGTGAGCGCGACGAACGCGTCGTCGTCGGTGGTGATCCCCTCGCGCCGCCGGTCCAGCTCGCAATAGACCGAGCGCACCGGCCCGAACAGCGTCACCACCTGATCCACCAGGTGGCTGCCGAGGTCGAGCAGGATGCCCGCGCCCTCTTCGTCGGTGCCGATCTCCCGCCAGCCGCCTTTCGGCACCGGACGCCAGCGTTCGAACCGTGACTCGAAACGGCGCACCACGCCCAGCTTTCCGGTGCGCACGAGTTCGCGCACGGTACGGAAGTCGCCGTCCCAGCGCCGGTTCTGGAAGACCGACAGAGCGACCCCGGCCCGCTCCGCTCGCGCGACGAGGTCTTCGGCGTCGGCCACCGACACCGCGAACGGTTTGTCCACCACCACCGGCAACCCGGCGTCGAGCGCCCGCCCGGCCAGCGGCGCGTGCGTGTGGTTGGGCGTCGCGATCACGACCAGATCGATCCCGGTCGGCGCGGCGAACAACTCCTCGGCCCGCGCGACCACACGCACACCCGGGTGCTCGCGACGTGCCTGCTCGGCGCGTTCCGCCGACGACGTGACGACCGCCGCCACCCGCATCCGAGGCTCGGCGGCGATCAGCGGAGCGTGGAACACCGACCCAGCCAAGCCATAGCCCACAATGGCGACGTCGAGGATGCTCATACCGCGACGCTACCGTCGTACCGCCCCGTGTCGGGGCTCGGGAGCACGGACGCGAATCTTCCGGGTGATGGACGAGTGCGGCTCGCCGACGAACCACTACATCGCGGACATTTCCGGCGGAACTCGCCGCCCGCTGCCGTGATGGCCCGATCCTCGGACTCGTCATCCTCGCGTGCTGGTATCGACTGCTCGGCTGCGTGCCCGACACCGCGCGTGCGCCGCACGAGCCGACGGCACAGCCATTCCCATCCGCACCGCGTCAACGACCGCGGCGGGCCGTTCGTTCAGTGCGGGGTCGCCGCCGAGTACTCCTGCTCGGGCCGTCCGGTGCTGCCGTACCGTAGGCGCATGCGCACGGCGCCGCTCGAGACGAGGGCGGCGAGGTAGCGTTGGGCGGTGGCGCGGGAGACGCCGATGGCCGTGGCCACCTCACCGGCGGACAGTGGTGCGCCCGCCTCGTGAATGGATCGCAGGACAAGGTCTTTCGTGGGGGAAGGCGCCGCCGTGGCCGGTGCCGTCGTGGTGGCGGTGGGGCGCAGTGCGTGCAGCGCGGCCGACACCCGGGTGTTGTCGATCTGTGGTGCGGCGAGGATGCGCCGGTAGCGGGCGTACGCGGCCAGCCGCGCGGCCAATTCGGTGTGCGGGAACGGCTTGATCAGGTAGGCCAGCGCGCCCGCCGTGATCGCCGCTCGCACGGCGTCGCTCTCCGTTGACGCGGTGAGAATCATGGCGTCGCAGCGGATCTCGCGGACGAAGTCGATGCCGGAACCATCGGGAAGGTAGATGTCGACCAGCGCCAGGTCGACCGGCTGCGCCGCGATGAGCGTCCGCGCGGCGGCGAGGGTGTTGGCGGTGCCCGCCACGGTGAACCCCGCGATGGATTCGACTATTCCGGCGTGCAGATTCGCCACCCGGAAGTCGTCGTCGACGACGAGGGCGGTCAGAGCTGTTGTGGCCACGGCACCTCCCTGCCGACGAGCACGCCCGGCATGCGCGCGATGAATTCGGCGCCGGTGAGCGGCGGCCTGCCGCCACCCGGGCTGGACAGCCGCACGTCACCGCCGTGGGCGCGCGCGATCTGGCGGATGAGGGCCAGGCCGACCCCGCGTCCGCCGGGAGCGCCGTGGTCCTCCCGGGTGGAGATCCCCTCGGTGAACAGCGTGTCGACCAGCCCGGGCGCGACTCCGTCTCCGCTGTCGGCGACCGTGATGTGCAATGTCGAATCCTCCTGTACCAGCTCGACTTCCACCTGACGAACGGGACGGTCGGTGGCGCGGACGGCCTCCATCGCGTTGTCGAGCAGATTGCCCAGCACCGTCGTCACGTCCACCGGATCGATGAGATCGCCCTCGACCCACGTGTTGGCTCCGAGCACGAGCTCCACGCCGTTCTCCCTGGCGTGCGCGGCCTTGGCGGCCAGGAATGCCTGGAGGTAGGCGTCATGGATGGCGTCGATGCCGGGTGTCGCGGCGCCGAGCGGGCCCGCGCCGACCAGTTCGTCGATCGATCGCGAGGCCTCCTCGACCCGCCCGCTGTGCAGCAGGCCGCTGATCAGATGCATCTTGTTGGAGAACTCGTGGCGCTGCGCGCGCAGCACCGTGCTCATCGACTGCACGGCGTCCAACTGCCTGGTCAGCGATTCCACGTCGGTGCGGTCGCGTACGGTGAGCACCGCGCCGAGGTCGCGTCCTTCCCGGCTGACCCGGCGCGCCGAGACGACGACGGCGTGCGAACCGACCGTCGCCGGGGAGGGCTGCTCGTCCATCCGGCGAAATGTCTCCAGCACCCGGCGCGTCAACCCGATCTCCGCCACCGGCCGCCCGATATCCGGCGCGATACCGAGCAGCCTGCGTGCCTCGTCGTTGACGAAGGTCGTCCGCCACGACGCGTCGACGGCGAGCACGCCGCCGCCGATGCCGTGCAACACGGCGGCTTGGCCGCGAACCAGTTCGGCCAGTTCGTCCGGCTCCAGTCCGAGCGTCAGGCCCCGCCATCGCCGGGCGAGCAGGATCGAGCCCGCGATGCCGACCAGCAGCGCAGCGCCGACCAGCGCGCCCGCGGTGCGCAGATCGTCGAGCAGCTGATCGCGCACCGCGTCGGTGGAGATGCCGACGCTCACCGCGCCGACCACCTGCTCGGAATCAGGGGCTCGAACCGGGACTTTCGCGCGCACCGAGTCGCCGAGCGTGCCGCGTTCCTCGGTGATCGACTCCCGGCCCGCGAGCGCCGCGGACGGGTCGGTGCTGACGTGTTCGGCGAGCCGGCCGGGATCCGGATGCGCTAGTCGGATGCCCGCGTCGTCGACGATCACCACGAACAATGCCCGGTTGCTCAGAGTGGCGTCGACTGCCAGCCGCTCCAGTGGGCCCGTGGCGAGCTCCTGATATGTAGCGGAATCATCGCTGATGGTGCCCGGCGCATACCGGGCCACCTCGCGGCGCACCACCGGGTCGGCGGCGACCGTCCGCGCGACGGCCAGCGCGCGCTGCCCATAGGTGTCGCGCAGCCGCTGATCGCTGAGGTAGCCGAATACCGCGAACGCGACGCCCAGCGTCAGCGTGACGACGACGATCTGCGACAGCAGAACTTGTGTCCGCAACCGCACGGCCCTCGCGCCCTCACTGGCCATAGCCGCAGCATAGACCACTCGCACCCGTATGAGCAGAACGCGCAAAACCTGCGAATTTCGCGTTTGTGTCTGTTGCGCGCACAAGCTCCACGTTGTGACGCAGAACACGTACGGTTCGCTTATCTCGATCTCGAGAAGTGAGCAATGGCGCAATCACTCATCGAGCCGGAAGCGCAACGAAGCACTTCTCCAGGGCCGAAAACAATACTCGCTCTTGATCATCCACCATCGATCCGAGACGCACCATGAGCACTATCAACAAGGGGAACAGCAATACGGGGGATGTCGAGTGGTCCACTGGCCCGAGGGGCCGGCCGCTGGTGTACGGATACCTTCGCTTGGACTTGCTGGAGGATTCGGAAATCTCCCGGTGCCAGGCCCAGCTGGAGGCATTCGCCAGGGAGCACGACTATGAGTTCGGGGCGGTGTTCCACGAGCCGTCACCGCAGACCTGCTCGGTTCCGCACGCGTTCGCCGAGCTCGTGCACGCGTGTCGCCGCTCGGGAGCGCATGTGGTCGTAACGCTCGCGGGCCACCTGTCCGGGATGGCGATGCCGCGCATCTGCCTACTGGATTTCCTCGCGGCCCGCGGCAATGCGCACCTCATGGAATTGCCGGCATGACACGTCGAGGTGTATGTCGTTCCCTGTTCATCCCCCACGGCGGCGGTTCCGCGATCGACGATGGCCGGCGCGACCCGGATGGAATGTCTCCTGGAGCAGGAATTCGACGACGATGAAAGAAGTGGAGAGATACGGATACCGTGTGCACTACCGCGATGCCGATGGGCAGGCGTATCAGTCCGAGTGCATCCGTACCGGGAATCTGCACCGCGCGCTTTATCTCGCCAGTCGACTGACCGGCCGGACCGACGTATATCGGGTCGACATTCTCGAGACCCATGAGACGAAACGGATCCAGGCATGAAGGTTGCGGACACGTCGTCCGGCTGCGGCGGTCTCACCTCCTATGGAGCCTGTGCAGAATGCGCAAAAGCGGCAAATCCCGCGTTTGGGGCGGTTGTGCGCACAAGCTCCGTCATGTGACGCCGGACACGTACGGTCGCCCTATCCCGATCTCGCAGGAGTAGGAAGCAATGACGCAATCACTCATCGAGCTGCGGAGCGCCACCAAGCGCTTCCCCGGCACCGGCGGCGGAATCCACACCGCCGTTCGGAATTTGAACCTCGAGGTGCGGCCCGGCGAATTCGTCGCCGTAGTCGGCCCGACCGGATGCGGGAAGTCCACCACGCTCTCGCTGGTGTCCGGCCTGGAACCGGCCTCGGCGGGCCGGACGCTGGTGCGCGGCAAGGACGTGGACGGCATTCCGGACGGCATCGGCTACATGTTCCAGCAGGACGCGGTGCTGCCTTGGAAGAGCGTGCTGGACAACGTCGCGTTCGGCCCGCGCCTGCGCGGCGCGTCGAAAGCCGACGCGCGGGCGAAAGCAGCCGGGTGGGTGCGCACGGTCGGCCTGGCCGGGTTCGAGAGCTACTACCCGCACCAGCTGTCCGGCGGCATGCGCAAGCGCGTCGCACTGGCGCAGACGCTGGTCAACGAACCGGAGATCCTGCTGATGGACGAGCCGTTCAGCGCGCTGGACGTGCAGACCCGCCAGCTCATGCAGGACGAGTTGCTGCGGGTCTGGGCGGGCACCAACGCGGCGGTCATCTTCGTCACGCACGACTTGGAGGAGGCGATCGTGCTCGCCGACCGGGTGGTGGTCATGACCGCGAGCCCCGCCACCGTCTGCGGGGACTTCACTGTCGGCTTGGCCCGGCCGCGCAGCGTCGAAGACGTGCGCTTGACCATCGAGTTCCGCGACATCTACAAGGAAATCTGGGAAACGCTGCGCGACCAGGTCGAGGCGGCCCGAGCGAAGGGAGCCTCCCGTGTCGCATGACGTACTCGTCCAGGATGCCGTGACCGAGCCGGTACTGGAGAACGAGACCGAAGAGCAGATCCTGGCCCGGGTGCGGACCAACGCGCGCCGCGCTCGCCTGCGCACCTGGGGGCTGCGCGCGGCGCTGGTGGCGCTGTGGCTGGGCGCGTGGGAACTCACCGCGACGGTGTGGATCGACCCCTTCTTCTATTCCAAGCCCTCGCTGATCTGGGCGCGGTTGGTCGAATGGTTCACCGAGGGAACCCAATTCGGGACGATCTGGTTGCAGATCTACACCACTGTGCAGGAGGCCGTGCTCGGTTTCGTCATCGGCACGGTGGCCGGCGTCGTGCTCGGCGTGCTGCTGGGCCGCAGCCGGTACTGGGCCGAAGTGCTCGCGCCGTTCATCAAGGCGCTCAACGCGGTTCCGCGTATCGTGCTCGCCTCGCTGTTCATCATCTGGTTCGGCCTCGGGTTGAGTTCGAAGGTGGCGACGGTGGTGGTGCTGGTGTTCTTCGCGGTGTTCTTCAACGCGTTCACCGGGGCACGCGAGGTGGACGGCAACGTGATCAACAATGCCCGCATCCTCGGCGCGAGCCGCAGGCAAGTGCTGATGTCGATCGTGCTGCCGAGCGCGACCACCTGGATTCTGTCCAGTCTGCACACCGCCTTCGGCTTTGCCCTGATCGGCGCGGTGGTGGGCGAATACGCGGGTGCGAGTAAAGGTCTGGGCCTGCTGATCAGCAATGCGCAGGGCACCTTCGACTCGGCGGGAATCTACGCGGGCATGATCATCATCACGGTGATCGCACTGATCGCGGAGTGGGGGATCGGCATGGCGGAGAACCGGTTGCTGAAATGGCGGCCGTCGCAGGCGACATCGAACCACGGGATCTGATCATGAACCGTCGCAAGCATTGGGCGCTCGTCGTCGCCGCGATCGCGGCACTGCTGCTGACCACCGGATGCCGCGACTCGCGCGTCATTCCGATGGCCGACGGCCGCCCTCAGATCACCATCATGGTGGGCGGGCTGGAGAAGGTGATCTACCTGCCCGCCATGCTCACCCAGCAGCTGGGATTGTTCAAAAGCAACGACATCGATGTGAAGCTGCTCGGCGAGCAGTCCGGCGCCACCGCGGAAACCGCACTGCTCAGCGGTGACGTGCAAGGTGTGGTCGGATTCTACGACCACACCATCGACCTGCAGGCCAAGGACCAGTGCATCCGCTCGGTGGTGCAGATGTCGGACGTGCCGGGCGAGGTGGAACTCGTCTCGGCGGCCGACGCGGCCACCGTCACGTCTATCGCCGACCTGCGCGGCAGGAATCTGGGCGTCACCTCGCTCGGTTCCTCGACCGACTTCCTCACCCAGGCGCTCACCGGCAAGGAGGGCATGACCACCGCGGACTACACGCGGGTGAAAGTCGGTGCGGGACAAACCTTCATCGCGGGCATGAACCACGACGGCATCGACGCGGGCATGACCACCGACCCCACGGTGGCGCAGATGGTGAACTCCGGCCAAGCGCGGATCCTGGTCGACATGCGCACCGAGGCGGGGACGAGGGCCGCCCTGGGCGGGTTGTATCCGGCGACGTCGCTGTACATGAGTTGCGCGACCGTCGATGCCCACCCGGAGATCGTGCAGAAGCTGGCCACCGCGTTCGTGCAGACGCTGCAATGGATCCAGACGCACACCCCGGAGGAGATCGCGGAGAAGATGCCCTCGCAGTACGCGAGCGCGGGCAAGGACCTGTACGTCCAGTCGATTCGCGACTCGATCGGCATGTTCAACGGCGACGGGTTGATGAAACCCGAGGGGGCGCAGAACGTGCTCGACATCCTCGGGAAGTACTCGAAGAACGTGCGCCCCGTGCGCGATCGCATAGACCTGTCCGAGACCTACACCACGAAATTCGTGGAGCAGGCGTTGCGCGCGCCGCGCCAGTAGCACCGGCGGGTACCCAGCCGCACCGCCCGAGAGCTCGCGTTCTCTCGGGCGGCGCGGCCGGTGGAACTCGCGAACTTCTCAACTGTGGGGGCACCGCACCATAGACCGACATGAGAGGTGCTCCCAGAAGCGGTTACCCGGCACGGCATCCGAGGTGCGCGTGCATTATCTGATCGGGTTCGCCGGGCTGGTGTGCTTCCTGCTGCTGGCTTGGTTGCCGAGTACCGACCGCCGCGCCGCCGCCGGTCGGCTGCCGCGCATCGCGGTCCTGCTGGTCGCGCAGCTCGCGCTCGGTTTCCTACTGCTCAAAACCGGCGTCGGGCAGACCGTGATCCGCGCCGTCAGCGACAGTTTCGCGCACATACTCGGCTACGCCGCCCAGGGCACCGCGTTCATCTTCGGCGACCTGCCGAACACCGGCAGGAGCGGGCCCGCGTTCCTGTTCTCGGTCCTGATGCCCATCGTGTTCGTCTCCGCCCTGATCGGCATCCTGCAACACCTGCGGGTGCTGCCGCTGATCATCAAGTTCCTCGGCCTGCTGCTGTCGTGGGTGAGCGGGTTCGGCAAGATCGAATCGTTCAACGCGGTGGCCGCCGCCATTCTCGGGCAGTCGGAAGTCTTCATCTCGCTGCGCGGCATGCTGGAGGACATCCCGCCGCAGCGGATGTACACCCTGGCCGCGTCGGCGATGTCGACGGTCTCGGCGGCCATTCTCGGCGCTTACATGCAGCTCGTCGACCCGAAGTACGTGACAGCGGCGATCATGCTGAACATGCTCGGCGCATTCGTGGTGTGCGCGCTGATCAATCCCTACTCCGTCACCGACGCCGACGATGCCGAATTGCTCGGCGCGGAGATCGCCGCCGGTCGCAAGTCGCAGTCGTTCTTCGAAATGCTCACCGACTACATCCTGGTCGGTTTCAAGGTCGCCTTCACCGTCGCGGCCATGCTGATCGGATTCATCGCCCTGCTGGCCATGGTCAACGGCATCTTCGCCGCCCTGTTCAACGGCACCACGTTCCAGGACGTGATGGGGCACGTCTTCGCCCCGTTGGCGTGGCTGACCGGCATCCCGTGGCACGAGGCGGCGGACGCGGGCCGGTTCATGGGCACCAAATTGGTGTCCAACGAGGTGGTCGCCATGCAGGAATTGCGCGAACAACACGATGGACTGTCCGACCGCACCGTCGCGATCGTGTCCACCTACCTGGTGTCGTTCGCGAACTTCTCCACGATCGCCATCGTCACCGGTGCGGTCCGCAGCCTCAGTGAGAAACAGGGAACCGTCATCGCCCGCACCGGGCTGCGCCTGCTCTACGGCGCCACCCTGGTCAGCTTCCTGTCCGCCACGCTCGTCGGCCTGTTGAGTTGAGCCGGAAGCAGACGACCGACGCATATCGTGTGTCCGGATCTGTGGGTTACGTGTCCTTGCGGACCCGGCCCCGTGGCTCGAGACCATCTATGTGCGCGACGGTCCGATCGTCACATCCGCGGGCGTCACCGCGGGAATCGACATGGCGCTGGCGCTGGTGGAAGAGGAGCACGGCGCCGAACTCGCGCGTTCGCTGGCCAGACATCTCGTCGTGTTCCTGCACCGGCCCGGCGGCCAGTCGCAATTCAGCGTGCGTACGAGTATCCCGACGCCACGCACCGACAGCGTGCGTCAGGTGGTCGACGCGGTGATCGCCGACCTGTGCGCCGACCACAGCCTGGCCGCCATGGCCGCCCGTGCCGCGCTGAGCGAACGTCACCTCAGCCGCCTGTTCCGGCAGGAGATCGCCGCGAGCGCCTACGTCGTCGCCGCGAAACCTGCTACCGCACAACCACTTCCGCTCAGTCTCCCGACCACCTCGTTGGCGGGCAGGGTGAGTGCGCTGATCGACACCCACCTGCCGCCGTTCCTCCGCAATCACAGCGTGCGGGGCTTCCTCTTCGGCCGCGCCGTCGCCGAACGGCAGGGCCTGCGGCCCGGTGCGGACTACGACGAGGAGACCATGTACCTCATATGCGCACTGCACGACATCGGTCTGGCCGACCTCGCCGATGGCGACCAGAGATTCGAGATCGACGGCGCCGACTACGCCGCGCGATTCCTCGAGGACAACGGCGTCACCGACGCCAGAGTGGACACGATCTGGGACACGATCGCCGCGCACCTGTCCGGTTTCACCGACTCGCCGGTGTGGCGCCGCCGCAGGCCGCCGGAAACCTGGATCGCCGTGGACGGCATCGGTGTCGACGTCGGCGGCGCGCCGACGGACCTGCCGCCCGGTTTCGCCGACCTGGTGCACGCCGCGTATCCGCGGCTGGGCGGCAGTCGCGCGCTCGGCGCGGCGGTCGAAACCCAAGCTCTGGCGAATCCGTGCAAGGCCCCGCCCGGCAGCCTGGCGGGTTTGATCCTGCAACAGCGCCATCCGGAACTGCCGTCTCTGACCTGGGACGAGATTCTCGCGTCGAGCGGCTGGCGCGACTGAGCTCCCCATGCCCCGCGGGTGGTGCGGCGGGGGCGCACAGCGGAGGCTGCCGGTTCAGCCGTCGGCTTCCTCGGTCGCCCGCTGTTGCGCCTTCCATTCCCGGAAGCCTTCCTCGGTGCGGCCGCGACGCCAGTACCCGGAGATCGACGCCGCCCACTCGGCGGGGACACCGCGTTCCCTGCGCACGTAGCGGCGCAGATCCTGCATGACCGCCTTGGCCTCGCCGTGGATGAACACCTGGACCTGCCCCGGCGCCCACGGCGCGGCGCGGACGGTTTCGGCGAGCAATTCGCCCGGCGGGCGCACGCCGCGGTGCAGCCAGGTCAGCTCGATGCCGTCCGGCTTCTTCAGCGGCAGCTCGTCGTCCGGGCCCGCGACTTCGACGTACGCCAGCCCGGTCGCCTCGCCGGGCATGGCCTCGAAGGCCGCGGCGATGGCGGGCAACGCCGCCTCGTCACCGGCCAGCAGATGCCAGTCGGCATCCGGCCGGGGGGAGTAGGCGCCGCCGGGGCCGTACACGTCGATGGTCGCGCCCGGCTGAACCTCGGCGGCCCACGGTCCCGCGATGCCTTCGGCGCCATGGAAGACGAAGTCCACCGCGATCTCCCCGGCCACGGCGTCCACCGAACGGACGGTGTAGGTGCGCAGCACCTCGTTGCCGTCCTGCTCGAAGATGAACTTCACGTACGAGTCGGTGAACTCGCTGGGCCGGAACGAGGCCCAGCCGGGGCCGCCGAGATGCACCCGGATCAGGTGCGGGGTCAGCCATTCGGTGCGTTGCACCGTGAAGGTGGTGCGGGGGCGTGCCAAGGGAACCTCCGATTGGATTAATTAGGATTGCCTTACTTACCCTACCTGCGTTCCGCTCAGGGTGCGGGCAACCGCTGACGGCGCGCCGCCCGAGCGGGAAGATGAGCGCCATGACGAAGTCCGTGCCGACACCGACCCACGCCGTGCAACAGCGCTATCGCGACCCCCGGCCGGTCGAACCCGCGCAGTGGAACCCGGTGTTGCAGGTGCTGCACGAACATCGCTCGGTGCGCAGCTATCTGTCCGACCCGGTGTCCGACGCCACGCTGCGCCTGCTGATCTCCGCGGCGCAGTCCGCGCCGACCTCGTCGAACCTCCAGGTCTGGAGCGTCGTCGCGGTGCGTGACCCGCGGCGCAAGGCGCGTTTGGCCGCGCTCGCGGGCGATCAGGCCCACATCGTGCAGGCGCCGCTGCTGCTGGTCTGGACGGCCGATTTCGCGCGCGCACGCCAGCTCGCCGACGACCGGAACGCGCCGCTGGAGGGCGCGGACTACCTCGAATCGAGCTACGTCGGATTCATCGACGCCGCGCTGGCGGCGCAGAACGCGGTCGTGGCGGCCGAATCGCTCGGGCTCGGCACCGTCTACATCGGTGCGCTGCGCAACAAGCCGGAAGAGGTGGCGGCCGAGCTGGGCCTGCCGCCGCGGGTGTTCGCGGTCTTCGGCCTGGTGGTCGGCCATCCCGACCCCGCCGAGGACGCGCGGGTGAAGCCGCGGCTGCCGCAGGAGGCCGTCCTGCACCGGGAGACCTACGATCTGGACGCGCAGCGCGCGCACGTCGCCGAGTACGAGACCCGGATCGCGGAATTCTATGCCGAGCAACAGCTCTCGCATTCCTGGACCGAACGCGTGCTGGCCAGGCTGGCCTCGGCGGCGGCGCTGAGCGGCAGGCACCGGCTGCGCGAGTCGCTGACCAACCACGGCTTCCGGCTGCACTGACCCTGCCGCATCAAGCCGCGACCTTCTCGGTGAGCAGTTCGAACGATCGGGCGCGGTCGTCGATGTCGTAGACCAGAGTGTTGATCATCAGCTCGTCGGCTTGGGTGCGCCGCAGCAGGTCCGCGAGCTGACCGCGCACCGTTTCCGGCGAACCGAGCAACTGGCCGGCCCGGCGCTGCCGGATGAACACGCGCTCGTGTTCCGACGGGCGGAAGGCGGCCGCTTCCTCCGGCGTGGCGAGCGCCTGCGGCGTGCCACGCACCAGATTCAGAAAGGCCAGATCGCGCGGACCGGCCAGAGCTTCCGCGCGCTTGTCGGTGTCCGCGCAGATCGCCGCGACCGCCACCATCGCGTGCGGACGCTCCAGGCGCTCCGAGGGCCGGAAGTGCTCGCGGTACAGGGCCAGCGCGGGCTCGGTGTTGTCGGGGCTGATGTGGTGGGCGAACGCGAACGGCAATCCGAGCACGGCGGCCACCTGGGCGCTGTAACCGCTGGAACCCAGCAGCCAGATCTCCGGCTCCTCGCCGCGGCCCGGCGTCGCGGCGATGCCGCCGGGATCGGCGCCGCGAAAGTAGCCGAGCAAGGCGGCCAGTTCCTGGGGGAACGACTCCGCCGAGAGCCCGTCGGCGGTGCGCCGCAGCGCGCGGGCTGTCGCCTGGTCGGTGCCCGGCGCGCGGCCGAGGCCCAGGTCGATCCGCCCGGGATGCAGCGCGTGCAGGGTGCCGAACTGCTCGGCGACCACCAGCGGAGCGTGGTTGGGCAGCATCACCCCGCCGGAACCTACCCGGATGGTCGACGTGGCCGCCGCCAAGTGGGCCAGGAGCACGCTCGGCGCCGAACTGGCGATGCCGGGCATGTTGTGATGTTCGGCGACCCAGAAGCGGTGGTAGCCCAAAGCTTCGGTGCGCCGGGCCAATTCGGTGGTCGCGTCGAGCCCCTCGCCGACGGTGCGACCGGACTGCACCGGCGCCAGGTCCAGTACGGACAGCGGGACGTCGATCATCTATCTCCTCCAGAGTGCCGATCTCCAGTGCCAACGCCCGGCGTCCCGGGTGTATTTCGCCGGAAGGCTCAGCCGCGCGCGATCGCCCGGAACACCTCGATGATCTCCTGCTCGTCCTGGGTGGTGCCGTGGTCGCTGAGCTTGACGATGACGGTGCCGCTGGGCGGGTCGACGTAGACGTACTGCCCGTAGACGCCGACGGCGGTGAGGTCGGCGCCGTCCCCGCCGGTCGGGTGCCACCACTGCGCGGTGTAGGGCCAGTCGCCCACCCGGTGCGGGGCCGGGGTGCGGATGCGCTCGATCCATGCCCTCGGCACGATCTGCGCGTCGCCCACCCGCCCGTCGTCCAGCACCAACTGCCCGATCTTGGCGAAGTCGCGGGCCGTCGCGTTCAGGCAGCAGAACCCCTTCTCCTGGCCGCCGGCGCGATCGAGATTCCACAACGCGTCGTCCTCGGCGCCGATCGGAGCCCAGAGGTCACGCTCCAACAGCTCGCTCAGCGCCACGCCCTCGACCCGAGCCAGCGCCATGCCCAGCAACTGGGTGTCCACGCTGCGGTACTCGCCCTTGCTGCCGGGCGGGAACCGCAGGCCGTGGTGTTCGCGGACGAACCCGGCGAGATCCTCGGTGAGGTACATCCGGGCCGTACCGGTCAGAGGCATGTACTTGTTGTAGTTCTCCGAGACGTCGACACCGGAGGCCATGTCCAGCAGTTCGCGAATGGTGACGGTGTCGTACGCGCCGCCGGTGGTCAGCTCGGGCAGGATCTGCACCAGGCGGTCGTCCTCGCGGAGCTTCCCCGCGGCGATCGCCCGGCCGGTCAGCAGCGACACGATGGACTTCGCCACCGACCAGGAGGACTGGCGGGTGGTCGCCGTGACGCCGTCGCGATACCACTCGTGCGTGCGCGCGCCGCCGCGCAGGACCAGGAACGAGTTGGTGTGCGTGGCGTCGAGGAAGTCGGCGATCGAGAGCTGCGAGCCCTTCCAGGGCACGCGGTCGGGCAGCGGCCGCGGGGCGACCGGCAACGGGCGCGGGGCGGGGGAGGCGGTCACCGTCCGGCTCTCGAACAACGCGCCCTGCTCGGAGGGTGGGTCGGTCATGAGCCGCAGCAGCGTCGGCGGCGACGGAATGTGCAGGACCGCCGTTGTCGCGAACGCCGCGCCGACCAGGACGGCGACGATCACGAGCAGGACAACGGTCGTGCGGAGCGCATAGCGGACCGCCCGCGAGCGCCCGGCTGGCAAAACGGTCATGACAAATGCTCTCAGTGGGGGAACCGATGATGGCACGCCGGAACGCAGCTCCGATAGATGGGCGGCCTGGAGCGGCCCGGAAACGACGCGTCCCATCGGGGCGGTAGCGTGACGAGCTGATTCAGGCCGAACGCGCGATGGTCCGACATCGGGTGTTCGGCGCACCGGCCGGCGACCGGCGTCGTCGCGTCGCGGCCCAGCGAGGGGAAGGACCACGATATGACCGCCTCCGACCGTCACCTTCAGGATGCCGGACCGTTGGATCCGGCGGACAGCGGGGACTCGGAGGGCTATGCCCGGGGCCTGAGCCCGCGCACCATCCAGATGATCGCCATCGGCGGCGCGATCGGCACCGGTCTGTTCTACGGCGCGGGCGGTGCGATCGAGCAGGCGGGCCCCGGCCTCATCCTCGCCTACCTGGCGGCGGGCCTGGCCATCTTCGTGATCATGCGCGCACTCGGCGAACTGCTGACCTATCGGCCGATCTCGGGCAGTTTCGCCGAATACGCCCACGAGTTCCTCGGCCGCTTCGCCGGTTTCGTGACCGGATGGTCGTACTGGGCGGTGTGGGTGGCCACCTGCATGGCCGAGATCACCGTGGCGGGTAAGTACGTCGAGTACTGGTTCGACATCGTGCCGTGGATCACCGCGCTGGTCGTGCTGGCGGTCATGTTCGGCGCCAACCTGATCTCGGTGCGGCTGTTCGGCGAGGGCGAGTTCTGGTTCTCCGCCATCAAGGTGACCGCGATCATCGGCATGATCCTGCTCGGCATCGGCGTGCTGCTGTTCGGCTTCGGTCACGCCTCCGATCCCACCGTCACCAATCTGTGGGCCGACGGCGGCGTTTTCCCCAACGGCATCGGCCAGTCGCTGCTGGTGTTGCAGATCGTGCTGTTCGCCTACGTCGGCGTGGAATTGGTCGGCGTCACCGCCGGAGAGGCGCGCGAGCCCCGCAAGACGCTGCGCAAGGCGATCAACACGCTGCCGTTCCGGATCGGCCTGTTCTACGTCGGCGCGCTCGTGGTGATCATGTCGGTGTCCAGCTGGCGCAATTTCCACGCGGGCAAGAGCCCGTTCGTGGAGGTCTTCGAGCAGATCGGCATCCCCGGCGCGGCGGGCATCGTGAACTTCGTGCTGCTCACCGCGGCGCTGTCGTCGTGCAACTCGGGCATCTACTCCACCGGCCGGATGCTGCGCACCCTCTCGTTGCACGGTGAGGCCCCTGCCCGGCTGAACAAACTGAGCACGAACGCGGTGCCCTATGTCGGCATCACCGCGTCGGCGGCGGCGATGGTGCTCGGCGTGGTCGTCAACGTCATCTCCCCGGACAAGGCTTTCGCCTACATCACCTCGGTGTCGACCATCGGCATCATCTTCGTCTGGGGCGTCATCTTGGTCTGCCACCTGCTCTACCGTGCGAAGGTGGCCCGCGGCGAGCTGCCCGCGAGCGACTACCGGCTGCCCGCCGCGCCGTACACCACCGTCCTGGCGCTGGCCTTCCTCGGGCTGGTGGTCGTGCTGCTGTTGTTCACCGACAGCGGGCGCACGGCGATCGTCGTGGGCGTGGTGTGGGCGGCGCTGGTGTCGGCCGGCTACCTGGGGTTGCGCAAGCTGAGCAAGTCCGGCGCGGCCACAGGCAGCGTGCACAGCAGGTAGCGATCGGGCGCTGGTCGCGGGCTCACCGGGCGGTGAGGAACAGGACCGCGGCGCCGAGCGCCTCGACGCCGCAGTAGAACCAGTTCGGGTAGAAGGCGGTCCGCTCGTCGAGCACGGCGGCCGCCACCCGGCCGAGGGCCATGCCCGCCAGCGCGGCGGCGACGGCGACCATGATCCCGGAGCGCAGGGAACCCAGGTCCGCGGCGGCCACCGCGAGCACCGCCGCCATCGCCACGCCGAAGCCGCCGTAGACGGCGCGGACCTCGTAGCGTGCGCTCGGTTCGGTGAGGTGGATGCCGAACGGCCGAATCAGTGCGACGGGTGCGGCGAGCGCGTACACACCCATGCCCAAAAAGAAGACGCCGACGATTCCGCATACGGCCTGTGCCACTGCGACCTCCAAGGTTTCGGTTCGGTTGGAAAACCCAGCTTGTACCGAGTCGGGAGCCGCCGCTTCCGAAAACCCGCCGCTTCCGACGCGTCGCCCGGACCGGCGCGCTCGACCGATCGGATCACTCAGGCTGTGGTCGGAATGGTCGGTGAGCCCGACCACGGAGTGACCGAGCCGACGGTCGCCTGGCCCAGCACGGACGTCAGGCACTCTCCGAGCGTCGCGGCATCATGGCCGCCGCGACCAGGAGGACCACGGCCATCGCCGCGATGGTGACGAAGACCAGATGGACCGCCGAGGCCAGCGTGGCGGGCGCCGGATGGTCGGTGGGGCCGACCTCGGAGTTCACGATCGCGCCGAACACCGCGACGCCCACCGCACTGCCGATCGAACGCGCGAACATGTTGGCCGAGGTGACCACGCCCCGCTCGGTCCATTCGGCGCTGGTCTGCGCCGCGATCAGGGTCGGGGTCGCGACCAAGCCCATGCCGGCGCCGATCACGAAACAGGACGCGGCGATCTGCCACACCGTCGAGTGCTGCGTGATCAGCAGCGTGCTCGCCGCGCCGAGGGCGGCCGAACCGCTGCCGATCAGCGCGGTCGTACGAAAGCCGAGGCGCAAGTACACCTTCCCGGCCAGCGAAGCGGCCAACGGCCAGCCCAGGCTGAGCGCGCCGACCGTCAAGCCTGCCACCAGCGCCCCGGTACCGAGCACGCCTTGGGTGAACGTCGGGACATACGAGGTCGCTCCGAGCACGATGGCGCCGACCAGAACCGACACCAGGCTGCTGGCGATCACCACGCGGCGGGTGAACACCCACAACGGCAGGATAGGATTCCGCGCTCGGCGTTCCACCAGCACGAACGACACCAGCATGGCCGCGCCGCCCACGAAGATGCCGATGCCGACGGGAGAGGACCAGGCCCACGCCTGGCCGCCTTCGAGCAATCCGAGGATCACCGCGCCCGCGCCGACGGTCAGCAGTGCCGCGCCCGCATAGTCGACGCTCTGCCCGCGCCGCGGCGCGCTCTCGGCGAAGCTGCGCACCAGCATCCACGCGGCCAGCGCGCAGAGCGGAAGATTGATCAGGAAGATCCAGCGCCAGCTGACGTACTCGGCGAACAAGCCGCCCAGCACCGGGCCCGCCACACTGGACATGGCCCACACGCTGGCCAGATAACCCTGCACCCTGGCGCGTTCCGACAGCGTGTACAGATCGCCCGCGATCGTCATGGTCATCGGCTGGATCGCTCCCGCGCCGATGCCCTGCACGGCGCGGAAGATGATCAGGCCGAGCATGCTGGTCGCCATGCCGCACAGCAGCGAGCCCAGCGCGAAGATGGTGATCCCGAACAGGATCACCGGTTTGCGGCCCACGGTGTCGGCGAGCTTGCCGTAGATCGGCACCGTCACCGCTTGCGCCAGCAGATAGATGGAGAACAGCCAGGGGAACTGCGCGAAGCCGCCGAGGCTGTCGGTGATGGTGAGCACCGCCGTGGCGATGACCGTCGAATCCAGCGCGACCAACGCTGTCGCCAGCATCAGCGAACCGAGGATGGCCCCGCGCTCGGAGCGCAGGCCGATGGACGCGGGCACAGTCTCGGTCGCCACCGGGGCCCCTCTCGTTCGCCAGACTAACCACCTCGAACGACGGTATCCGCTGACCAGCTATTCCCGCACCGAGTTTTCTCCTGCCCTGGAACGAAAGAGGGGGCTGCTCACCGAGGCGCGGTCCGGTGAGCAGCCCCTGGTGGTGCACCGGCCGCTGCCGTATCCATCAGCGGCCGGTGCACCGGTCATTGCGGCAGATCCGCCCCGGTGCGTGGCGGCCTCGTCTCGAGGACGGCGAGTTCCTCGTCGGTGAGCAGCCGGGAGCGGATCAGGAAGCGCACGCCTTCGGGCGCTTCCAGGGAGAATCCGCTACCCCGGCCGGGCACCACGTCGACGGTGAGGTGGGTGTGACGCCAGTATTCGTACTGGTCGGCGCTCATCCAGAACGGGGTGTCCGCCGCCGGATACCCGAGCAGCACGTCCGAGGCACCGACCCGGAATTCGCCGCGCGGATAGCACATCGGTGAGCTGCCGTCGCAGCAGCCGCCGGACTGATGGAACATGACCGGGCCGTGCTGTTCGATCAACTGCCGCAGCAGCGCTTCCGCGGGGCCGGTGAAGTCGACGCGGTGCACCTGATCCGGCATCAGAAGAATCCGAGTTTGTCCGGCGAGTAGCTGACCAGCAGGTTTTTGGTCTGCTGGTAGTGGTCGAGCATCATGCGGTGGTTCTCGCGTCCGATGCCGGATTTCTTGTAGCCGCCGAAAGCCGCGTGCGCGGGATAAGCGTGGTAGCAGTTGGTCCATACCCGGCCCGCCTTGATGCCCCGACCGAGCCGGTAGGCGGTGTTCATGTCGCGGGTCCACACACCGGCGCCCAGGCCGTAGAGAGTGTCGTTGGCGATCTTCAGCGCCTCGTCGACGGAGTCGAACGTGGTCACCGACACGACCGGCCCGAAGATCTCCTCCTGGAAAATCCGCATGTCGTTGCGCCCGGCGAAGATCGTCGGTTCGACATAGAAGCCGTCGGGGAACCCCTCGACCTTGCGCGGGCCGCCGCCGGTGAGCACCTCGGCGCCCTCCTGGCGGCCGATGTCGATGTAGGACAGGATCTTCTCGTATTGGTCGTTGCTGGCCTGCGCGCCGATCATGGTGGCCTCGTCCAGCGGGTTGCCACTGCGGATGGCCTCGGTTCGCTCGACGCAGCGCGCGATGAACTCGTCGTAGATCGAGGAATGGATCAACGCGCGGGACGGACAGGTGCACACTTCGCCCTGGTTGAGCGCGAACATCACGAACCCCTCCACCGCCTTGTCGAGGAAGGCGTCGTCGGCGGCCATGATGTCGGGCAGGAAGATGTTGGGGCTCTTGCCGCCCAGCTCGAGGGTGACCGGGATGATGTTCTCGCTGGCGTACTGCATGATCAGCCTGCCGGTGGTGGTCTCGCCGGTGAAGGCGACCTTGGCCACGCGCGGGCTGGCGGCCAGCGGTTTGCCCGCCTCGACGCCGAATCCGTTGACCACGTTGAGGACCCCGGGCGGGAGCAGATCCGCGATCAGTTCCACCACCTTCAGGATCGAGGCGGGGGTCTGCTCGGCGGGCTTGAGCACCACCGCGTTCCCCGCGGCCAGCGCGGGCGCGAGCTTCCAGGTGGCCATCAGGATCGGGAAGTTCCAGGGAATGATCTGGCCGACGACGCCGAGAGGTTCGTGGAAGTGGTAGGCGATGGTGTCGGCGTCGATTTCGCTGATGCCGCCTTCCTGCGCGCGGACCGCGCCGGCGAAGTAGCGGAAGTGATCGACCGCCAACGGCAGGTCGGCCGCCTTGGTTTCGCGTACCGGCTTGCCGTTCTCCCAGGTCTCGGCCACCGCGAGCGCCTCGAGGTTGTCCTCGATCCGATCGGCGATCTTGTTGAGGATGTTGGCCCGCTCGGCCGCCGACCTGGCGCCCCACGCGTCGGCCGCCTGATGCGCGGCGTCCAAGGCCAGTTCGATGTCGGCGGCCGAGGAGCGCGCTACCTCGCAGAATGTCTGACCGTCCACCGGGGAGGGATTCTCGAAATAGCGGCCCTCGACCGGAGCGGTCCATTCACCGCCGATGAAGTTGTCGTAGCGCGCCGCGAATTCGACGACGCTGCCCTCGGTTCCCGGCTTTGCGTAGCTCATGGCGGGTACCTCCTCGCTTGTTGCGGACGTGATGCACACGGCGGAGCGGCCGTGATGCGGGTCACTATGCCCGGCGAGGGTTGAGGAAACGTTGAGGCGCGCGAGTTCAGCCGCGCAGGGCGCTGTGCAGCCGGGCGGCCGCGAGCGCGCGACGACCGTCGCCCGCGGGGAGCAGGCGCAGCGCGTGTTCGTGGATCTCGATGTCGTGGGGCGCGCGCTCGCCATAGCGCAGCGCGTGCTCGACGGTCCGGCTGGACAGCACCGCGGTGCGCACACCGACTTCCAGATAGTCGCGCCACTGCACGATCCCCGGCGTGTCCGAGTCCGGCAGCAGGGGTCCGCGATACAACTCGACCGCGGTGGCGGTATCGCCCGCTTCCAGCGCCGCCAGCACGTCCACGGCGTCACAGGACAGCGGGCTGATCAGCTGATAGACCCGGCTGGTTATCTCGCCGCCGGTGGCGCGCCGCAGGTGGGACATCTCCGATTTGAGCGTGCTCGCGCCGACCGGCCGGTCGCCGTACACCGCGAAGTGCAGGCGTTCGTGGGTCCAGCCGTCGGGCTCGAGCGCCAGCAACGCCAAGATCTCCAGCTGCCTGGGGCGCAGCCGCACAGGAGCGCCGTCGCGGATCAAGCGGGCGGCGCCGAGACAGGTCAGCCGGACCCCCGGCGCGGCCATCCGGTGGTGCAGCTTGGTCTCGATGGCAGTGACCAAGGTCCTGGCCGTGGACATCGCCAGCGGGTGGGCGCGATCCCAGGTGGTGGACAGATCGAGCACGCCGAGCTGGCGACCGTCCGCGGCGCGAATCGGCGCGCAATAGCAGACCCATCCGTGCAGAGCGGCGACCAAGTGTTCGGCGGAGAACACCGTGTGCGGCCGTTCGGTACGCAACGCCAGCGACAGCGCGTTCGTGCCCATGTGCGCCTCGTCCCAGCAGCCACCCGGCGCGAAGTTCACCTGTTCGGCGCGGCGGCGCATCACCGGACCGCCGTGCGACCACAAGATGGTCCCGGTCTCGTCGGTGATCGCCGCGACGTAGCCGGCGCCCTCGGTGATGTCGCGCAACTGATCGGTCAGCTCGGATACCGGTGTGCGCAACGGGGACTCGGCCCAGCGGGCCGCCACATCGGCTTCGGCCAGGGGCGCGTGCCTGCGCGCCGGATCGACCGTGCGCAGCGACCGCAGCCACGATTGCGCGACCTCGCTGCGCAGCGCGGTATCACCCTGCGGTGTCCCGGCGGGAATCCATCGGGACCACTCTTGTTCCAGTGCGGCGCGTTGCCGCGAGAGGGAACTGCGCTGTGCCATCTGGCGGATCCTGTGTCGTCGCTCCGATCGTCTGCGTGCCCTCCCATCATGCCCCAGCGCGCGCCCGGACATTCCGTTTCGGCTTGCCGTCCACGGGAGTGGACGATTCGCGGTGGACGACGGCTGTCGACGATCGGATCGCCGCGTCCCCCTCGGCCGAGTGCCGCGCGAAGCGTGCGTGTGCCCAGGGAATCCCGGCGGTGCGACCGGCGGTCGGTGTGCGGTCGTCGTCGGCGGCCGCACACCGAACCAGCTGGTTACGGCGTGGAGAATCCGATCAGCGCCCCGATGCCGGCTCCGATCGGAATGGTGACCAGTGCGCCGACCCCGCCGAGGAAGAAGCCGATCACGGCGCCGATACCCGCGCCGATGAGGGCGCCGACACCGGCGTTGTGCTGCTTGCGTGCGAGCGTCTCGTCCTCATTGATCTGCGTGAGGCGCTCGGTCACCGCGGGGGCGCCCACCGGCGTCACCGTGAGGGTGCGGCCCGCGTCGCTGATCGCCGGCGCGAGTCCGTGCGTCGCGCCGGAGGCCTGGAACGCCAGGGGCACGGTCGCGACGACCTGTCCCGCGCCGTCGCGCAGTTCGACCGCCCTGGCGTCGGCGGTCAACGCGAAACTGCCCGCGTCCAAGGTGGTGACCACCCCGGTGCCGTCGGCGGCGGGCGCCGAGGTGAACCCGATTCCCTGTTCGACACCGTGCACGCTGACCTGCGCGGGTGTGGCCGGCTGGGCGTGCGCGACGCCCGTCGCTATTCCGGTGGCTCCGACCGCGAGTAGGGCGGTGGCGGCGAATCTGTTGACTCTCATCGTATTCCCCACATAGTCGTGTCGGCCACGAGTGCCGACGAATCCCCAAGATGCCGGGTTTCGGCCCCACCCATTCTGGCCGCAGGGCTTTCCCGAAGCAATCGTTCTGCGAATTTCACGAGAAATCGATGAGTTGCCCGCAATGCTCTCGCGCGCGAATTCTGCCCGGGCAGAGCCGGTTTCGTGTGCTGATTTCGAGAGATTGCAGAATGTGTGCTGATTCCATCGGGGTGGTTCGGAATTAGATCGGCGTCACACCGAGTTTTCTCGAAAATTGCTGGCACCTGTCGAATTCGCGGTGGGCTCGATGGCCGGTGCTCTGCGCTGCCGGGCGCACCGCGACTCGGTGCGACGCCGAGGGAGATCTTCTCCACACGGTCGTTCGCGGTGTGGCAGGCGGTGATTCGAGGCTCCACCGGTGTTGCGGCACTCGCGCCGGATGGCGGAGATGGCATCGGGGTGGACGTTGTCGCCGACGTAGGCGATCGTCTCCACGGTTCGGGTGATTCCGGCTCCGCGCCCGTGCTGAGTGCGGACGCCTTCGTAGCGTCCGGCCTGCGCGGAGCCGGAGATCACCGGGCGTAGCGTGCCGGAGAGTGCGTGCTCAGAACGCGCTTCCGGTGCCGGGCAGCAGCCAGGCGATGCCGGGCCAGATGCCGAACGGGCTGCCCCAGAAGCCGTACGGGTTGCCCCAGTGGCCGTAGCCGCCGTAACCGCCCCAGCCGCCGTAACCACCCCAGCCGCCGTAACCGCCCCAGCCGTGGCGGTGGTACCCGCCGTGGCGGTGCCAGCCGCCGTGGATCTCCTCGGCCTGACTCGTCTGCGTGACGGTGGGCTGCTGTGCCATCGCGGGCGCGGCGGCCGCGGCGACGGGTGTCAGCGCGAGCGCGGCGACCATCGCCACGCGGACGACCGCTCGCCGTGCGCGCCCGGTCTCGACGTCGTGGATCATCGGTACTTCCTCACTTCGGTACGTTCCTTGTCCTGCCGGTGACCCGATTCGGCGGCCATCGGCCCAATCTCACCATCACGCATCGTACCGTTGTATAACGGTACATTCAATGTGGTTCGGTCGTGCGAGAATTCGCCCCGCCCGGGCACGTCGACGCTCGTGCAGGCCGGTCGCGCTGGGTACCGTCGGAATACCCGACCTCGAGGAGGAGTCGACCGTGGCTACCAGTGCCGATGTGCTGACCGACGCCTACGAGCGGATCAAGGAGGTGGTGCACGAAGCGGTGGACGGGCTGGCGGAGGACGACCTCGGCTACCGCATGGATCCCGGCGCGAACTCGATCGCGTGGTTGATCTGGCATCTGGCCCGCGTGCAGGACGATCACATCGCGGATGTGGCCGGTACCGAACAGGTCTGGACCGCGCAGGGCTGGTACGACCGGTTCGGCCTGCCCATCGACGAGTCGGCGACCGGATACGGTGACCGCCCCGAGGGCGTGGCCGTGATCCGTGCCTCCGCGCAACTGCTCGCTGGGTACTTCGACGCGGTGCACGAGCAGACGCTGCGCTTCGTGCGCGGCCTCGGCGACGACGACCTCGACCGCGTTGTCGACAGCCGGTGGGATCCGCCGGTGACGCTGGGGGTGCGGCTGGTCAGCGTGATCTCCGACGATCTGCAGCACGCCGGTCAGGCCGCGTTCCTGCGCGGGGTGGTCGAGCGAACGAGGTGAGCGGTGGCGCGGGGCGCGTCGGCGCAGCCGTGCCGTAGGTTGGTGCCGCGCATCCGATATGTTCACAGAGAGTGCCGCCGTAGTGGTTGGAATTGTTGTGGTCGGAGCCATCGTGCTCGTGGTACTGATCGCCGCCGCGGTGGTGGCGCTGCATTGGTACGTGTGGCGTCGCTTGGTCCGGGATACGACCGTCGTGGGCTCACCGGCCCGGCGGGCGGGCACGGCGATCGTGGTGGCGGGGCCTGTGCTGCTGGTCGGCACCACGGTTGCCGAAGTGGCAGATGCTCCGTTCGCTTTGGTGCGGGTTATCGCCTGGCCCGGCTACCTGTGGGGTGCGCTGTTCGTCTATCTGCTGCTGGCTTTGGCGGTCGGTGAGCCGATCCGCCGCCTGTTGTTGCGCCGCTTCGATCACGGCGAACCGGTGCCCGAACCGGTCGTCGCGGCCGAACCCGTTCAATCCGCGCCTGCGCCGGATCCCGTGCCGGAGAACGCCTCCGCGAGCGACCAGGCCGGACCGGCCGCCACGCGGCTACCGCGCCGCGTCTTCGTCTCGCGGGTGGTGAGCGGAGCGGCCGTCGCCGCGGCGGCGACCACCGTCGGCGTCGGCGCCTACGGCGTCCTGGACGGACCGAGCGTCAAGCGTGTCACCGTGCCGCTGGCGAAGTTACCGCGCCAGGCCGGTGGATTTCGCATCGCGGTGGTCAGCGACGTGCACCTCGGCCCGATTCTCGGGCGCGGTTTCGCCGAGCGGGTGGTGCGGACCGTCAACGACACCCAGCCCGACCTCATCGCGGTCGTGGGTGACCTGGTGGACGGCAGCGTCGAGCACCTCCGCTCGGCCGTGGAACCGCTGGCCGGGCTGCGCGCCCGGCACGGCGCGTTCTTCGTGACCGGCAACCACGAGTACTTCTCCGGCGCCGAGCAGTGGATAGAGCATGTCCAGGAACTCGGCATGCACCTGCTCGCGAATGCCCGCACGGAGTTGCCCGGATTCGACCTGGCGGGCGTGAACGACGTGCAGGGCGCACGAACCGGCCGGGGACCGGACTTCGCCGAGGCGCTCGGCGATCGCGACCGCGCCCGCACCGCCGTCCTCTTGGCGCACCAGCCCGTGCTGATCGAGGACGCGGTGGCGCACGGCGTCGATCTCCAGCTGTCCGGCCACACCCACGGGGGCCAGATCTGGCCCGGCAATTACCTTGCGGCCCTGGCCAATCCGACAGTCGCCGGGCTCGAGCGGTACGGCGACACCCAGCTGTACGTCTCCAGGGGAGCCGGGGCGTGGGGTCCGCCGGTGCGGGTGGGCGCACCGTCGGACATCACCGTCGTGGAACTCGTCTCGCTCCAGGCTTGATGACGGATCTCGCCGTCATCCGAACAGTCCGCCGAGCACACCGCCGCTCTGCCCGGCTTCCTGTCCGCCGCCGGTGCCGCCGAGGAAGCCGCCCGGCGGCAGCTCCGACGGCTGCACGATGACGAAACCGCGTCCGGAGAACGACAGCGTCATCCCCTCCCCGGTGCTGCGGCCCATCAACCGGCCCAGCCCGAACGAATCGTTGCGTTTGATGCCGGTCTGCAGACTCGACGACCAGGCCACCGCCGCCTGCGGGTCGGCGTAGGTCGGCTGGTCGACATTCAGCACCACCGGCGTGCCGTGCGTGGTGATGGCGATGCGGCCGCGGCCGGTGAAGACACAGTTGAACAAGCCGGCGTTGCTGGCGAACCCGGCGGCGCCCTGCACCATCCGGATGTCGTAGCGCAGGGTGGAATCGAAGGCGAGCACGTTGGCGCCGTTGATGGTGAGACCGTCGGTGCCGTCCAGATCGATGGTGTGCACATCCGCTGCGCCGTTGGCGACGAACAGGTCGCCGCGCCCGGTCACCTTCATCAGGGGAACGCCTTCGCCGGTCAGCCGCTGCTGGATCGCCCGGCCGATGCCGCCCGCCCCGAGCGCTTGGAACTGCAGGTCGCCCTGGTAGGCGACCATCGATCCGGCGCGAGCCATCACGTCGCCGTTGACGGCCACCTTGATCATCTTGCCGCCCTGCTTCTGGATGCCCGCGCCGGTGACTTCGGCGTGGCTGGGGGCGAACAGTTCGCTCTGCATCGGCAGCGCTCCTTGCTGAGGTGAGGGCATCGGTGGTGGCGGCGCCGCGGACGGGGCGGAATAGGCCGGTGGCGGCGGGTAGGTGGGTTGCGGCGGGTAGGCCGGTTGCGGCGGGGAGCCTGGTGGCGGCGCGGGCTGGTGTGCCTGCGGTGGGGCAGGTGGATACGGGGGAGCAGAGGCGGTTTGCTGTGGCGGGGGCGGAGCAGATCGATACGCCGGTGGGGGAGTCGAAGCGGGTGACGAGGTCGGCGGGGCCGGCTCGTCATCGATGTTCACCCCGAAAGCCGTTGCGATTCCGGCCAGCCCGTTGTCGTAACCCTGCCCGACCGCGCGCACCTTCCATCCGCCGCCGCGGCGGTAGATTTCCACGCAGACCACGGCGGTCTCGGTGCTCAGCCCTGTCATCGGGAAGGCCAGCGTGCTCGAGGCGGAGGCGATGGTCGCGCGCAGCGAGCCCGCGGACGCGAAGGTGGGCGGACCGTTGCCGTCCAGGCTCGCGGTGACGACGACACGCTCCACGTCACCGGGCAACGCGCTGGTCTGGATGTCCACCACGTCGCCTGCCCCCCGGCCGTGCCGGTAGGTGACGCCCGGTGCGACCGGCTGGTTGAAGAAGACGAAGTCGGCGTCGGAGCGCACCCGCCCCGCCGCGTTCAGCAACAGCGCGGATACGTCGACGGGAGCCGAGCAGGTGACGGTCACCGCCAGCCGATCGCCCGGCGCGGGGCGGTTCTCACCGCGGGCGAGGTCGGTCACGGCAGGCCGTCCGATCCGTCGGGGCGTCGTCGGGTTGACATGCGATTCACGGTTTCCAGTGTGTCGTGCGTCCGGAACCCGCGCCACCGGCATACCCGGCCGGACCACGACAGGCGCTTGCGTCCGTTCGCGGGCGGCGTCCTGGTCGCGGCGACAGCTCCTGCGTCCCGGTGAGGTCGGCAAACCATGGGCCGGTCGCGGGCCAGCACCCGCCCGAACGCTGATCGCCGCCTGAGCGTCCCCGGCATACGGCCCTCGCCGCACCCCGGCGACACGGCATCCGGCGCGACGGCACCGCACCTGTTCGGCTGCGGCGGCCGATCCTCGGAAGCGCGACTAGAGCCCGGCCGTATCGATCGGGCTCTGGTCGGCAATCCGGCCTACAGGACTTCGGCGTACATGGTGCCGTCGAGGATGCCGAATTCGACTTGTCCGGGGAACAGGGGCAGGGCGCCGGTGGCGTGCTGGGTGTGGTTGATCGCGATGGTCTCGGTGGCCCACCGGTGCAACGGTTCGGGTAGACGAAGAACCCGATGGTCGGTGCAGCGGACGTACGGGTAGGTGATCTCGCCGGGCCCGGCGAGCGGGTTGTGGATGGCGAGGGTGGCGATGTCCAGGACCAGTCCGGTGTGCTTGGCGGAGGCGACGGTCGGTGGCTGCAGTTCGATGTCGTCCATGACCGAAGACGGTAGCTCGAAGGATGCCGGAAGTGGGTGATTCCACGCGAATGTCGGTGGGATTTCATGGGAAGTGGGGGACGGCGAGGTTCATCTAGTTGGGTGAACCCCACCGCTACCACCAGCGATCGCGGCAGGCTTGGGCGTACCGGTGCCGCGCTGGATGCCCCGGAGCCACCGGGACAGCGATGAGCCTAAGCGACGCTGAACGTTCGCGGTGGCGTTTCCGTTGAATCGCCGGACGTGGCCGCCCGGTCCGGATCCGGCGGCGACCGACCGGTAACCGTCGTGGGAATGCCGCGCGACCGGCGGCGCGGCTTACTATGCGTCCGGCGTCAAAGAAGCTGTGTGCGTTGAGTATCCGGCACGGCTGTGTGTTTCTTTTCGGTTTTCTTCAGGAGGGTGAAAGACGTGCTCTACGTAGTCATTGCGGCCATTGTCGTTACGTTGTTGGCCGTGTCGGCCGCGGCTATGGTCTGGGATCCACGCCGTCGCCCCGAGTTGGACGAGTACGAGTACGAGTACGACCTGGACGAGAGTGACGCTACCGCAGGCGAGTACGTCCGCCAGCGCGGCGTCGAGTGGCCGCGCAAGGAGACCGTCTGACCTGTATGGCGCCGCCCGGCGGGCGGTGGAGGAACTTGGGTGCCCAGCCGAGTGCGGCTGGGCACCTTTTGTTTTGGGCCGCCCCGCTCGCTCGGCGGCCAGTGCCGGCAATCGACTCTCGCATCCGTGCTGTGGCTGGGTCGGGTGATCTCCTCGCGGGCCGATACTGCCGTGCGATACCAGGAATTTTGAAAAACATAGCGAGACGCTATCAAGACGATTCGACTGCCTCCAACAGCATATACGGGCGCGCCTGTCGATGATCAGATCACCCGGTAGGGTTCCATTTATGTGAGAATGGCGGGTAACACAACGGCGGTATCGGCAGCCCGGCTCGGGTAGTGCGTCACGCTCGCGGGGGTGTGACGGACGATCCGGCCGCGCGGTGGCGATCGGACGGAAAGGATGCATCGGCGCATGCTCAAGACGCTGGACCGAATACTCGGCTACGAGATGAAGGTCTCGGAGTTCCTCGGCACCCTCATCATCCTCGGCATTCCCTACGGACTGGCCGGGGTGGTCTGGACCCTCACGCACACAAGCCATTTGCGGAACATGCACGGCATCGACCTGGTGATCTCGTTCCTCGGATCGATCGTGTGCTGGCCGGTGCTCACCTTCTCGAATGTGTGCATGACCTGATGATGGCGATGGTGTGGCTCATCGACGTCGTGGTGATCGTGGTGAAGATCCTCGGTGGGCGGATGAAGGTCAACCCGGTGTTGCGTCTCGGGTTGTGGATCGCGGTGTCGAGCGCGGCGGTCGCGGGGTTCGCTGTTCTCGGGGCGCTGATGGTTCTGCTCCAACGTTGGCTGGCGAGCATGTGAGGGTTCGAAGTCGCCCTCTAGGCGACAGATCGCCTGATCACATATTCGTAAAGTCTGGCGAAGGATGCTGTGGGTATCTACCATGCTTGCTGTCAAACCTACTGGTGCAGAGGGTATAGCCGCCGGTTCCTTGCGCAGCACTCCTTGCTCATCCGCGCAGAGCTATAAGAATAACGATTAACATAATGCTTGTTTGACGCCTGTGCGGTGTGCAACACTGCACACCGCATGCCACCGCCGACGGTCATTGCCGCGCGGGGCGGATTCCAGAAAGGACCGGCGAAGAGTGACTGTCCCCACCCTCCATCGCGGGCCCGCCGACCCTGTCGGCGGAGCGAGCGAGCTGGAGAAGATCGTCGACAGCGTCTCGGGGCTGTGGCGCAGGCACCCGCAGCGATCGCTCGAGACATTGGGGCGGCAAGTCATGCTCGGCCGGGACGCGCTCGCGCAACTGATCGTCTCTCTGGTGCGCCGTCGTTTCCCTTACCAGGAATTCATCAAGCAGTGCGCGTTCATGGCGAACGTCTCGGCCGCGCCGACGGTGTTCGTCGCGATTCCCATCGCGGTGGTCGTCTCCATCCAGGTCGGCGCGCTCGTCAACCAGGTCGGCGCGACGACGTTCATCGGCGCGGTGGCCGGTCTCGGCATCATCCGCCAAGGCGCGCCCTTGGTGTCGGCGCTGATGGTGGCGGGCGCGGTGGGCTCCGCGATCTGCGCCGACCTCGGCTCCCGGACGATCCGGGAAGAGATCGACGCGATGATGGTGATGGGCGTCGACCCGGTGCGCCGCTTGGTCGCGCCGCGGCTGGCGGCGGCGGTGCTGGTCAGCGTCCTGCTCTGCGGCTTCGTGGTCTTCGTCGGCTTCGCGACCGCCTACATGTTCAACGTCTACGCCCAATCCGGGACGCCGGGCTCGTTCATCAGCTCGTTCGCCTCCTTCGCGGTCGCGAACGACCTCCTGGTCGCGCTGGTGAAGGCCGCGATCTTCGGGATGCTCACCGCGGTGATCGCCTGCGACATCGGCTTGCACGCCCACGGCGGTCCCGGCGGCGTCGCGAACGCGGTGAACTCCGCGGTGGTGAGTTCGGCGCTGATGTTGTTCGCCACCAACATCATTCTCACCCAGCTGTACAACACGCTGTTCCCGACGAAGGTGGTGTGAGCATGGCCAGCACCTATACGCCGCCCGCGATGCAGCCGGTGCGGGCCGTCGGGAAAGCCGCCATGGTTCCGGTGCACGCCAATCAGCGCATCGGGCACCAGGCCTTCACTTTCGTTCGAGCGGTCGTGGCGATCCCCTTCGTGCTGAAGCACTATCGCAAGGAAGTGGCGCGGCTGATCGCCGACGTCGGCTGGGGCAACGGCTCGCTCATCGTCGGCGGCGGCACGATCGGCGTCGTGGTGATCCTGTGCGCCTTCGGCGGGATCATCGTCGGGATGGAGTCGTTCACGGCGCTGAACCTCCTCACCATGTCGCCGCTGACCGGCGCGATCTCCGGTTTCGCCACCACCAGGGAGCTGGCGCCGATCCTCGCGACGCTGGCCTTCGCGATCCAGGCCGGTTGCCGCTTCACCGCGCAGCTCGGTTCGATGCGCATCTCCGAAGAGATCGACGCCCTGGAATCCATCGCCATCCGTCCGCTGCCGTATCTGGTCAGCACCAGGATGATCGCGGCGACGCTGACCATCATCCCGCTCTACAGCATCGGTCTCGCCACCGCGTACCTGACGACGAAGATCACCGTGCTGTTTCTGGGCGGCACCGCGGCGGGCACCTACGACCACTATTTCTTCCAGTTCCTGATCGGACCGGACGTGTTCTTCTCCCTGCTGAAAGTCGTGGTGTTCGTCCTGCTCGCGACGTTCATCCAGTGCTACTACGGCTACGTTGCCACCGGCGGCCCCGAGGGTGTCGGGGTGGCCGCCGGACAGGCGATCAAGATGGTGATCGTCGTGATGGTCTTCGCGAATCTGTTCCTGACCCTGACGATCTGGGGCATCGATCCCGGATTCCGGATCTCGGGGTAAGCGCCGATGATCCTGGATCCCAGCGGTCGCGGGCCCTCCGGCCGGCAGTTGACGCTCTACGGGCTCGCCGTGCTCACCACGATCGCCGCGCTGCTGTATCTGCTGGCGCTGCGCTACACCGGTCACTTCGAGGACAAGGTCCCGGTGACCGTAGTCCTCACCAGTACCGGCGACGGGTTGCCCAGCCGCGCCGACGTGAAGTTCCGCGGCATGGTGGTCGGCCGCGTCGCCGGTGTGGACGTCGTGGCGCGTGGCGCGCGGCAGCACGCGAGCGTCGATCTGAAACCGGGCGTTGTATCGACCATTCCGGCGAATGTCACGGCGCGGGTCATCCCCAACAATCTGTTCGGTGTCACCGCGATCGAACTGCTCGACAACGAGCCGGGGACCGGTAGCCTGCGCGCGGGCGCGACCATCGCGGAGGACACGAGCTCGGCCACCGTCGCGTTGCAGACCACCTTGAACGTGCTACGCGACGTGCTGAACAACATCCAGCCCGAGAAACTCGGCCGAGTGCTCGCGACGCTGTCGGCCGCGCTGGACCCCGCCGCGCGGGCGCCGGGCTCGACGATCCAACGACTGGACCACTGGCTCACGGAGGTGCGCGGGATTCCCGAAATCGGTGATCTGCTGGGTGATCTCGGACGCGCTTCGGTAGCGCTGAGCGTGTCCGCGCCCGATCTGGTCGGACTGCTCTCGGAGTCGGTCACCAGCGCGCGAACTCTCGCCGAACGCCGTGCCGAGCTGATCAGCCTGCTGACTACGGGCAACGCGACGGTGGATTCGGTGAACGCGCTGTTCGCCCGCAATCCCGATGCGGGCAAGTTCCTGGTGGCAGGCCTGGACGACTTGTTCGGCAACCTCGCCGACGATCCCCAGGCCATCCCGTACACGGCGCGGAATCTGAACGTCGCGTTGCAGCGGCTGGCCACCACTTTCCGATTCGGTCCGATGAAGCAGATGGTGTGGAAGATGGATGTCTCCTTCACGCCGTTCCAGCAGTACACCGCCGCGGACTGCCCGCGTTACGGTGACCGGTACGGTCCGCGCTGCTTCGGCGCGTCTGTTCCGGATACCGCGCCGCCGCAGCAGTTCCCGCCGCAGTTGCTGCCCGGATGGCTCGACGCGGCGGGGCCACGGCCGATCCCCGCGGCGCAGCCGGAGCAACCTGTTCTTCGAATCCCCGGCCTGCCCGCGATTCCGGGATTGCCCGCGATTCCGGGTCTGTCGTTGCCCGGCCTGCCCGGGCCAGGCGCCCCCGTACCCGCGGAGCCCGGTCCGGCGCCGCAGGGAACCGCCCGGCCGATCGCCCTGCGCGGCGCCGACGCCGTCGCGGCGATCGTCGGCGGCCGACCGACCGTCGCGCAATTGCTGTTGCTGACCCCGGTCCTCGCGGGCGGCTCGGTGACCGTGTCCGAGCAAGCTCCCGGCAGCGGAGGACGATGAGATGAGATCCACCAGAGCGCTGATCGGTTTCAGCTTGTTCGCGGTCGTGGCGATCGCCCTCACCTACACCATCTGGTCCACTTTGCAGCGATCGGTCGAGGGGCGCACCCAGCCCTACTCGGCGGTGTTCTCCGATGTGCTCGGCTTGCGCGTCGGCGACGACGTCCGCGCGGCGGGCGTGCGGATCGGCCGGGTGGACAAGATCGACTTCACCGACGGGTACCTGGCCAGAGTCGATTTCCGGCTCGAGGACGGGCAGCGGCTGACCACGACGACAAAGGCGATGGTCCGCTACCAGAACCTGATCGGGCAGCGCTACGTGGCCTTGGCCGCGGGCGATGGGGCGGGGACGGTGCTGGAGGCGGGCGCGCAGATCCCGCTGGAGCGGACCGAGCCCTCGTTCGACGTGTCCGCGCTGCTGTCGGGCTTCGAGCCGCTGTTCGGCGTGCTGCAACCCGATCAGGTGAACTCGTTGTCGGAGACGCTGATCCAGGCGTTACAGGGCAGCCAGGTGTCGCTCAGCGCCTTGATCACGCAGGCGGCGCAGCTGGCGGGCACGTTCGGTCAGCGGGACGAGATCCTGGGCGAGGTGCTGGGCAACCTCAGCAGTGTGGTGACCGGTCTGGCCCATCGCAGCGACGAGTTGGAGACGCTGCTCACCCAGGCGCGCGCGCTGATGGAGGGGTTGTACGCGCAGGGCGAGAGCCTGAAGCACTCCGTCGACCGGGTCGCGGGCACCACCGACTCGCTCACCCGCTTGGTGATGCAGGTCAAGCCGGGGCTGGCGACCGCCCAGCGGGAAGCCACGACGGGTGTGGCGCTGCTGCTGCTCAACGGCGCCTCGCTGGACCAGGCAGCGGTGGAGTTGCCCACGGTGCTCAACGGCATCGCCCGCTTCACCGGCTACGGGGCATACGGCAACGCCTACCTGTGCAGCCTCGACATCTCGCTGTGGGGCGTGCTGCTGCCACCGGGACTGTTCTCACAGGTGGGCGGCGATTCGCATTCGGAGGTCTGCCGGTGATCGAGAAATTGCGGCTGCCGGGTTTCCTGCGCAACCGGCATCTGCGGCTGGGGCTCCTCGCGGCCGGGCTCGTCGCTGCTCTGCTCGTCGGTTCCAGCGTGCTGAAACAGGCGCGGCTGGGGGACAAGACCATCGAGGCCGAGTTCGCGCAAGCCGCGGGCCTGCGCCCGGGTGCGACGGTGGACGTCTCGGGTATCGAGGTCGGTGCGGTGCGATCGGTGCGTCTGGAGGGGCCGAAGGTCGTCGTCGAGCTGCGCGTCCGTCGCGACCTGCGGCTGGGGCCGGACGCGCGCGCGGCCATCGAGATGTCCACCATCCTCGGCCGGTTGCACGTGGATCTGCTGCCCGGCGATGGTAAGGGCTTGCCGGGCAACCGGATTCGCCTGATCAACACGACCGTGCCGTACAACTTGAGCAAGGTGATCCAGGATCCGCAGTACAAGAATTCGTTCGAGCGGATCGAGCGCATCGATCCGCGGAAACTACGGCAGGCACTGGACGCGGTGAACCAACAGCTGGGCGATTCTCCGCAGTTGGCCGTGCAGGCGCTCGACAGCATCGGCGCGCTGGCCAAGGTGGTCGACGATCGCCGCGACGAGGTCGACGCGCTGCTCAAAGGCCTCGATCAGGTCTCCCAGCTGGTTTCGGACAATCAGAACAGCGTGCTGCTGTTGCTGACCCGCGGCGAGGCCATCGGCGCCGCGGTGCAGAAGCGCCAAGCGCTGCTGCGGCAGTTGCTCGACAACGTCGCCAGCCTGTCGGGCCTGCTGCGCGACATGGGCTTGGAGAACAACGACCAGCTCGAGCCGCTGATCCACGACCTGAACACGATGTCGGAGGGGCTGGCGAAGAACCGCGACAACCTCGACCGGCTCTACGAGATCATGCCGGTGACGTTGCGGCAGTTCACCAATGTGACCGGCAACGGTCCCTACGGCGAGGTGTGGGCGCCGTGGTTCTTCCCGGACAACTGGCTGTGTTTCGCCCAAGCCGTACAGGGGTGCAAGTGAGGAGAATGCGAATGCTGGGCAAGGCCACGGCGGTGTGCGCGGCCGCCCTGTTGGCGGCGGGATGCTCGCTGGTGCCCGACAGCCTGACCACGCTGCCCGACCGCTATCTCGGCGAACATCTGCGGATCAGCGCGGATTTCGAGAACGTCGCCGGTTTGTACGCGGGCAACGAGGTGGCCGTGCTCGGTGTGCCGGTCGGCCGCGTCGACACGGTGGAAGCCAAGGGCAGCTATGTCCAGGTGACCATGAGTCTCGACAAGGGGGTGGCGATTCCGGCCGACGCGATCGCCGCGCTGGTGTCACCGCAACTGATCACCAATCGGCACGTCGAGCTCGCCCCGGCCTACAGCGGTAGCGGACCGGTGCTCACCGACGGCACGCACATTCCGCTCACGCGGACCCGCACACCGGTCGAGCTCGACCGCATCCTGCAGAACTTCGATCAGCTCGGCGCCGCGCTGAAGGGCGATCCGGACAACGGCCCGATGGCGAGCCGGGTGCTGTTCCCGCTGCTGGACGGCAACGGCGACCGGCTGCGCGCGACCCTGGACGCGCTGTCGGCCGCGTTCGAAGTGTCCTTCGCGAATGCCGACCAGATCTCCAACACCATCATCAAGCTCACCGAGATCACCCAGATCATCGCGCGGAATGACCAGACGGTTCGCGATTTCAGCGGCAGGCTCACCGAGTTGATCGCTCTGCTGGGCCAACAGGCGCCCGGTCTGCAGGCGGTGCTGGAGCAACTGGATCAGTTCGTCACGAACACCTCGACGCTGGTCGGCCGCAACGGTGACCAGCTGGCCGGCGCGCTCGACCGTTTCACCGCGATCACCGCGCAGATGCGGGCCAACGCCCGCGGGCTCACCGAGATCATCGATGTGGGGCCGCTGCTGTTCGAGAACCTGTCCAACGCGGTCAGCCGGGAACACCAGGCGCTGCGCCTGCACGCGCTGACCGACAAAGTGGTGCTGGACAACGAGGTCGTATCCCAGTTCTGTGAACGAATCCAGCTGCGCCTCGACGGTTGCCGCACCGGGAAGCCGCAGGATTTCGGTCCCGATTTCGGTTTGACCGCCGCACTGCTCGGGATCGCCGAATGAACCGGGCGACCGCGCTGAAGCGCATCACCGCCGCCGTGGTGACCGTGGCGGCTGTCGGCGGGGCGACCGGTTGCGGCGTCGGCGTCTCGAATCTGCCGATGCCGAAGCCGGGGCTCGGCGCCCCGGGCTACCCGATCCACGCCACCTTCCGCGACGCGCTCAACCTGCCCGACCACGCGCACGTGAAGATCGGCGGCACCGACATCGGCGTGGTCACCGGCATCAGCACCACCAACTTTCTCGCCGACGTCGAAATGCTCATCCGCGAGGACATCCAGTTGCCGCGCGGCACCACCGCGGAGCTGCGTCAGGCGACACCACTCGGCGACATCTTCGTCGCGATGACGCTGCCTCCTGCCACCGAGGGCGCAGAGTTCTTGTCGGCGGGCGACACCATCGGCGCCGATCACACGGCGGCGGCCGCGTCGGTCGAACAGCTGATGATGTCGGTGTCGATGCTGATCAACGGAGGCGGCATCAATCAGGCCGCGAAGATCACCGCGGAGCTGAACACAATGTTCGCCGGCCGGGCTCCCGAACTCGCCCACCTGATCACCGAACTGACCGCCGTGATCGCCGCGCTGAACGCGCGCACCGACGACATCGACAACGTTCTGACCGGAATGAACGTCCTGACCGGCGAATTGGCCCGGCGCAAGGCCGAACTCGGGGCCGCCGCGGACACCTTCCCGCAGTTGCTCGCCTTGCTCGCCGAGAACAACCAGGCCATCGTGGATCTGCTCGACAAGGTGTCGGTGACCATGACGGCGCTCGGCGATTTCACCGAGACCACCGGACCGCAAGCGGTGAGCCTGTTCGACAGCATCCAGCAGTTGATGTCGGGTTTCACCCAGATGGGCGACGACCTGGGCGGCACGCTCGACGGGCTGCACACGATCTACCCGTCGCTGATGGGCAGCCTGGACGGGCCGGTGCTGGCGGTGGCGGCGACGGTGTCCTACCTCAGCGTCGGCGCACTGACCGACCCGTCCGGGAGCCGACTGCCCGAACTCGGTGACGTGCCCGCCTTCATCGGCAGCTTGGCCCAGGTCATCGAGAAGGTGATCGGCCGGGTCACCAGTCCGCCGCGGCAACCGGAGCAGGAAGAGGGCGGACGATGAATCCACCGTTGTGGCAATGGCTGGTCCGTCGCCGTGTCGCCGTCGCGAATCTCGGTCTGGTCGTGGTGCTGCTGGCGGGCGCGGCCTACCTGGGCGCGGTGGTGCTGCGGATCGACCCGATGCGCGGCACGTACGCGGTCACGGTGGACTTGCCGTCTTCCGGCGGGCTGCTACCGAGCAACGACGTCACCTTCCGCGGTACCCGGGTCGGGTCGGTGCGGGAGGTGGCAGCGTCCGGTTCCGGCGTAGCCGCGATCGCCGAAATCGATGCTACGGCTAAGATCCCGGTCGGCGGCGCGGTCGTGGTCGGTCGGCTGTCGGCGGCGGGCGAGCAGTATCTGGACTTCCGGCCGGACGCCGACACCGGGCCGTATCTCACCGACGGCGCGCTGGTCGACCGATCCCGCACGTCCGTGCCCGTCTCGGTGCAGTCGATGCTGACCAATCTGAGCGGGCTCATCGGCGGCATGAACCCCGATCGGCTGAACGTGATCATCGACGAACTCGACAAAGCGCTGGCGGGCGGGCCGGACCAGCTGCGGAACATGATCTCCGGGATCAGCCGGGCCATGGCCGGGTTGACCGATCTGCTGCCGCAGACCCGGCAGCTGATCGAGAATCTCGAGATCATCGCGGAGACGACCTCCCACGCCCAACCGGACCTAGCCACGTTGACGCGGGCCGGTGGGGTGCTGTTCGAGCAGTTGAGCGCCGCCGACCGCGAAGTGCGTCACCTGCTCGACGAAGGTCCCGGCCAACTGGCCACCCTCGGCGGGTTCGTGTCCCGCACGCAGGACCCCATCACCGATCTGGTCACCAATTTCGTCGCGATCACCAGAGCCGCCAAACTCCGTGAGCCCGCGATCGCCGCACTTTTCCCGGCGTTGCGGGCCGGTTCGGAGGCGCTGGGCATCCCGGCGCACGACAACGCATTCCACACGATGGTCGACATCTGGCCGCGACCGACCTGCGAGTACGACACCATCCCGGTGGTGCCCACCCAGAAGATGACCGACACGCGCGTGCGTCTCTACAACTACTGCGTCACCGACGACCCGGCGCTGCAGATCCGCGGTTCGGCGAACGCGCCGCGGCCGAACGTGCCGGACAACGGGTCCGGACCGCCGCCGGGCGTCACCGGCGACGAACTGTCCCGACCCGCTCCCGGCAACTAGGAGAAACGATGAGCGACACCGACGTCGAGAACACCGACGAAACGAAGGACACGACCGCGACCGAGGTGCGCGAGCCCGAAAACGCGGCGGACGACGCCGCCGAGAACTCCGGTGCGCGCCGGCCCCGGCTGCGGGGCCGGTTGGGAGGGCCCCGCGCGACCCTGGCGGTGCGCGCTGCGACCGCGGCCGCGCTCGTCTTGGCGGTCGCGGCGGCGGCCTTCTGGTTCGTCCAGAACAAGAACAACGAAGACCTGCTGGAAGCCCAGGATCAGGCTCGTACCGCCGCCTGCCGGTACGCACCGGTGCTGGCGAACTACGACGCGAAGGATCTCGACGCGTATTTCGCCGCGGTGCTCGACGGTGCCACCGGGGACTGGAAGAAGCAATTCGACTCCACCAGCCGCGAATTGCGCGAAGTGCTGACCCAGGGCGAGGTGGTGTCGAAGACGAACGACGTGCAGTGCGCCATTCGCACCGCCGATGAGAGCTCCGCCGAGGCCATCGTGGTCATCGGACAGAGCATCACCAGTCTCGGTACCCAGGGCAAGCCCGCGCCCGGGCAGCTGTCGATGGTGCTGCGCCTGGAGAAGTCGGGCGATCGCTGGCTGGTGAACAAGGTCAACTCGCCGCTGGCGCCGCCGCGGCTGCCCTGAACTGTCCGCGGCGACACGGCAGCGGACGCACACGGCTGTCGCCGACGCGGCTGAGCCGGGTCGCGCGAGGTGTAGGGAAGACAAGGGAAGGACCGTCATGTCCGCTGTGGCAGAACCATCGAACGGCGCCGTGCCGCTGACCAAGGATCGCACCCGGATCCATGTCGACGCGGCCCATCGACCGCTTACAAAGCGCCCGATAAAGCTGACCGACGCGTTGGACTTCTGGTCCTTCGCGGGCGCGGCGGCGAATGTCGTCATGCAGATGGCCCGCCCTGGCGTCGGTTACGGTGTCGCCGAGAGCAAAGTCGAGTCCGGGTCGCTGATGAAGCACCCGTGGAAGCGGGCGCGCACCACCACCCAGTATCTGGCCGTCGCTATCCTGGGCACCGACGAGGAACGCGAAGCCTACCGCGAAGCGGTGAACGTCGCCCATCGCCAAGTGCACTCGGCGCCGGGTGCGCCCGTGCGATACAACGCGTTCGATCGTCACCTGCAACTGTGGGTGGCGGCGTGTCTGTACATCGGCTTCGAGGACACCTACCAGCTGCTGCAAGGCCGGATGAACGACGAGCAGGCCGAGGCGTTCTACCGCTCGTCCTCGACGTTGGGGACCACGCTGCAGGTCACCGAGGACATGTGGCCGGCCACCCGGGCGGACTTCGACCGGTACTGGAACGAGGCCTGCGCCCACGTGGCGATCGACGACTACGTGCGCGGCTATCTGAACGATCTGCTCGACCTGCGGATGATCCACTGGACGCTGCGGCTGCCGTTCCGAAACCTGTTGCGCTTCCTCACGATCGGGTTCCTCGCCCCGCTCTTCCGGGAGCAGATGCGGGTCGAATGGACCGCTGCCGACCAGCGACGTTTCGAGCATCTGTTCGTGTTCGTCGCGTTCGTCAACCGGTTCATCCCGCGGTTCGTGCGCCACGGCGGCACCTATGGCCTGATGGCCGACATCCGCCGCCGTATCCGCAGACAGAAGAACCTGATCTGAGCCGAAACCGCCGCGGACGGACCGGGGACCACGTGACCGGGGCGCTGAAAAGTGCCCTGGCCGGGAAGGCCGTCAGTCGACGGTGAAGTTGCGCCAGGACCCGTGCAGGCCCTGCCCGCGCAGCGAGGTGCTGCGGCCGTCTTCGATCGGATGCAAGGTGATGATGCCGAAACCGATCTGCACCGTCTCCGGCAGCTGCGGCGCGCGCGTGGTGTACACGGGGGAGTCGTCCACGTACCAGTCGGCGGTGCCCGCTGTACGGTCGATGGTGACGGCGTAGCGGTGGAACTCGCCGGGCTTGATGTCGACCCCGGCCAGCGGCGCGTGCACCACGTGGGTGAACGCCTCTTCCTGGGGGACGACGCCGGGCACGAACAGCCGTTCGTGGATGGCGTACGCGTGCTTGCCGGTCGCGATCAGATCGAAGACCTGGGCGCTGCTCATGTCGAGGACGTTGAACGCGGCGAACCCGTCGCGGTAGTCCTCGCCGGTGACGCCGATGTTCTCCGCGGCCATCTCCACGGCGAAGGTCCGCGCTCCGGCGGTGAGATCGAACGCCTCGGTCGACACCAGCAGATGCTTCGGATTGTCCAGTATCTGGACTTCGGCGTGGGATCGGGTGAAAGCGTCGATCCGGAGCGACACGGTGCCCTCGCCGACCTCGGTGTGTGCGGCCGGATCGGCGTAGCGCCAGGTCTGGTCGGCACCGAGCGGGACCTCCAGGAAACGCCACCGGTCTTCGCGCAGCTCCGGGCCGTTGAGGTCGTCGTATGTCATCGCGTTTACCTTTCAGCCGAGCCGTTCTCGGCGGAATCCGATAGGTCGTGCTCGGTCGCCCGGCGGCGCAGTGCGGTCACGACGCCGTTCGACGATTTGTAGCCGACACCCCCGAGTAGGAGACGTTCCTCGGTCAGCCGTGGACGTATCGCGGGACCCATCGGCCACCAGTCGTCGAGTTCGACCAGACCCGGCTCGATCAGTTCCAGATCGCCGAAGTACGAGGCGATCTGCTCGCGGGTACGGTACCAGCCGGAGCCCAAACCCATTTCGGTGAAACGTCGTTGGAGCTCGATGGCCATGTCGTGGGCCTCGCCGCCGTCGGCGGGATCGTAGAAGTGCGTGATCGCGACATAGGAGCCGACCGGCAGCGCATCGATGTACTGACGCATGATTCCGGCGGGATCGAGGTCGTCGTCGACGTGATGCAGGATGCCGCAGAGGATCAGCGCCAGCGGGCGGGTGAGGTCGAGGTGCGGGGTGACCTCGGAGTGCGCCAGCAGGGTGTTCGGCTCGGTCAGATCCGCGGGGACGAAATGGGTGTACTCGTTGCGCTCGAGCAGCACGCGGCCGTGGATGTTGCACACCGGGTCGTTGTCGACGTACACGACGCGCGCCCGGGGGTTCTCCTGCTGCGCGATCTCGTGGGTGTTGCCGACGGTCGGCAGACCCGCGCCGATGTCGAGGAATTGGTCGATACCGACCGTCCCGGCCAGGTACCGGACCACCCGGTGCAGCCACCGGCGGTTCATGCGGGCGACTTCGCTCTGCCGCGGAGCGACTTCGGCGACTTTGTCGCGTACGTAACGGTCGACTTCGTAGTTGTCTTTGCCGCCCAAGGTGGCATCGTAGACGCGAGCGATGCTCGCGCGGGTCGTGTCCACGCCGACCGGGGCGCGGACACCGGTCTGGGGAGCGGAATCGGGCATGGAGACCTCTCTCTAGTTTCCTTAGCCTGGCTCACAGCCTAGGGTCCGCCGCATCGCCGAGCAATCCGTGCGGATTCGTTCGGCCAGTGCAGATTTCGTGGGATCGATCGGCTGTCGCGCCGAATACGATCGCGCATCAAGACCGGTCGGTACTCATCTCGATGACGTGCTCGACTCAAGACGCGCCGGGCCGGTGCAGCACCCGCCCGGGCAACCATCCGCCCTGCACATGTGTCACTCGCCACCAGTGGATGTGCACCGCCACCGCCTCGATGGGCGTGGACAGGAACGGTTCGACCCGCGGCTCCTTCCGTAACAGCGTCCGGAAGGTCTCTTCTCGCTCGCTCGCCTCCGCCCGGACCACGGCCGTGCCCAAGCCCTGTGCGAACGGGTTCAGGAAACCCTCGGGGACGACCTTGACCCCGATGCTCGGATTGGCTCGCAGGCTGTCCAACGTACGCCCCCCGGACTCGAGCACGAGCGTCAAGCGGAACGGATCCCCGTTCAGCGCGGCGAAGAACGCGTTCGAGCACCAGTTCACGCCGTCTTTCGACGTCGCGAGGTCGATGCTGGTGAAGCTGAGGATGCCGGTCAGCTTGTCTCGGATGTCCTGATCGGTGATCTGCACGTCGTTCGATGTCATGGCGGGCTCCGTGGTGGGTGACGGGTGCTGACTCGTGCGACCGACGCCACCGTGGACGAGACGGTCGCCGGGCCACGGCGTCCGCAGCGGGGGCCGCCGCGCCACCGGGTCGTGCAGCACCATCTGGGGCCGCGCCCGCCGAGCGGGCCGATCCCTGTGCTGACGTCATGGCGCTTCTCCTCCGCGTGGCCGCCGTCGGGGGCGACTCTACGCACACCCGTCCCAGCTCGCGGGCGATTCAGGTCGGGATATTGCATTGTCGCTCTTGCGAATCCATGCGTGCGAACACAATCTCCGCCACGCGCTCGCGGCGGAATCGGCGCCAGGGTGGGGCCGAGTAGGATCGTCAACCGACGTTTCAGACAGCTGTGATGGTGGAGGCGCAACGCCCCGCGGTCTAACCCCCGATCGGCCGGAGGCATGCATGACGAACGACGAGGACAGTGGTGACCACGCGGATTTCCCTGCGGCGGAACGTGGTCCGACCGTCCTGCGGATCGCGCTCGGCAGCCGGTTGCGTCAGCTGCGCGAGGGCTGCGGGATCAGTAGGGAGGCCGCGGGCGACGCCATCCGCGGATCGCACGCCAAGATCAGCCGGCTGGAGCTGGGCCGGACCGGATTCAAAGAACGCGATCTGCACGACCTGCTGACTCTTTACGGAGTTGTCGACCCGGCTGAACGTGAAACGTACTTCGAGCTGGCTCGCCGGGCCAACGACCCGGGCTGGTGGCAGCACTACAGCGATCTGCTCCCGGCGTGGTTCGAGACCTACATCGGCCTGGAACAGGCCGCCACCACCATCCGCACCTACGAGGCGCAATTCGTTCCCGGGCTGCTGCAGACCGCCGACTACGCGCGCGCGGTGATCCAGCTGGGCAACACCGACGAGACCGAACGCCGCGTCGCCATCCGTATGCGCCGCCAGCGGATTCTCTACCGGGTGGCCGCCCCCACGCTCTGGGCGGTGATCGACGAGAGCGCGCTGCGCAGGCCGGTCGGCGGGGTGGAGGTGCTGCAGGAGCAGATCGAGCATTTGCTCACGATGGCCGACCGCCCCAGCATCAGGATTCAGGTGCTGCCGTATTCGGCCGGCGGGCACTCGGCCGCGGGCGGTCCCTTCAGCATCCTTCGTTTCCCTGAACCCGAGCTGGCCGACATCGTCTATACCGAGCAGCTCACCAGCTCGTTGTATTTCGACAAGCAGCGCGATGTCGAGCTGTACATGTCGGTGATGAATCGGATCAGCGTAGAAGCGCTGTCTCCGGTCGACAGCATTCGTTTCCTACGCGATCTGCTCACCGAGATGCGGACGGGCGATTAGGACTCGGGCGGCGGCGTCAGGCCCCGCCTCCGCGCTCGACTTGGTGTGCTTCCCTGTGCGCGGATAGTTTGCCGATCGGGGTAATCCGCGCCTTCGCAGGCGGTGATGTGAGCCCTCGGGTGCGGTCTCCGCGGAGCATTCGAGAAACCGGCCGGTCGGCTCGATGTGAGTCTGCTCCGCTGAATCTGTCAGATGCCGAGGGGGTTACTCGTGCTGAGGCATGAAATCCGTTGCACGCGGGACGAACTCGACAGAACGAGATGATCCGCAGATAACAGTTCGGCATCGTAAGCCCTTCGACGATGCGTATCTGTTATCAATCGCCACTCGGCTACCTCGATCTTCCCTGTTTTCGGTGGCGGTGGCGTCCATGCACATGCACGCGCGCATGTACGTACCGATGGACGATCACCGATGCGACGCGGCCGCTGTCATGTGGCAGTATCCCTGTCGAGGTCGGGGTCTGACGATCGGCTCGGGCACTGGCTGGTTCGGCCGCGGCGGCCCCAACGCGAGTTGGGGTCGCCGGCGGAGCCGGTGACGACACGTCCCGACATCCGGATTGCCGAGAGTTCACGGCGTCAGCACGATCCGGATCGGGTCGCCTTCTTTGTTCTCCAGCGCGTGCACCGCTGCCTCCGCTTCCGCGAGCGGGAGGACGGCGCTGACCGACCCGGCGAAATCGATGCGATGGGCGCGGCGCAGGCGAACCAGTTCGAGCACGTGATCCGGTTCGGAGCCGTAATGCCCGCGCAGCTGCTGTTGCCGGAAGCTGAAGATGGTGCCGTTCGTGATCGTGATCGGCTTGTCGGTGAGTCCGACCAGCACCAGGCGTCCTTCCTCGGCGAGACAACCGACGGCTTGTTCGCGGACGGGCGCGGCGCCCGCGAAGTCGAACGCGGCATCGAGTCCCGCGCCTTCCGTGGCGGCGTACACCTTCTTCGGCAGGTCCGGGTCGGACGGGTCGAGCGCGAGGTCCGCGCCGAATGCGAGCGCACGCTGCCGCGCGGCGGGCAGCGGGTCGACGGCGATGATCGGTGCGGCGCCGATCAGCCGGAGCAACTGGACCCCGTGCGCGCCCAGCCCGCCGACGCCCCAGACGCCTGCCGACTCGGCGGCCCGGACCTGGCCGGTGCGGGTGATGGCAGCCCACGGCGTCGAAACCGCGTCGGGGATGAAACAGGCTTGTTCGAAGGGCAGATCGTCGGGAATGGGCACCACGGTGTCCACGGCGGCCAGTGCGTATTCCGCCCAGCCGCCGTCGTAGTCCACGCCTCGGGTGTAGGTCTTGCCGTCGCGGATCTCACCTGCCTGCAGCAACACTCGATCGCCGGGCCGGGGACCCCGGACGTCCGGGCCCAGGGCATGCACCGTGCCCGCGACCTCGTGTCCGAGAGTGACCGCATCGTCGGCCAGGTACATCGGCGAAAGCACGCCCTCGATGAGGTGGACATCCGATAGGCAGACACCGGCGGCCGCGACCTCGATGAGTACCTGGCCCGGTCCAGGGGTCGGCACCGGTACTTCCTCCAGGCGGAATCGCCGCCCGTTGGTGGCGCGCGGATACAGTCGTCCAGCAAGCATGTCGAAAACTCCTCCGCGGACGGTCGGTTGCTTCGTGTGCTGCGAGTCCCCTGGTCAGGGGGTCCAGGTGATGCGGCCGCCCTCGAAGTCCTGGGCTTTGCCGTTCTGGAAGTCGTATTCATCGCTGGTGGGGTAGCCGTAGCGGCCGGACTCGCCGCCCGCGGCTTCCCAGGACTCCCGGATGGATCCCCAGATGACGTGGGCGCCGGTGCGCGCTGACCAGTAGATGGCGCCGCCGCCGAAGAGGTTGTAGCGGCCGCCGCGGGCGCGGGCGGCGGACTCGTCGGTGATGGGGAATCCCAGCGGGCTGCTCTCCCAGCCGTAGGAGCCCCATTTGTCCCGGATCACGCCGCCGATCTGGTGTGCGGCGGTGCCGAGGGACCAGTAGATGGAGCCGTTCTGGAAGACGTTGTAGCTACCGGGTTTCGACGGTGTCGCCGCTTCCCTGGTCACGGGGTAGCCGAGCGATCCGCCCTCGTAACCGAGATTGCCCCACTTGTCGCGGATGGCGCCGCCGACCTGGTGAGCTCCGGTGTCGGGATGCCAGTAGATGGAGGAGGATCGCTCGAACGCTTGATAGCGGCCACCGCGTGCGGCGGGAGACTCGGGGTTCACGGGATCGCCGAAGAACGCCCGCCCGCCTGCCTGGTCGTATTCGACTTCGATCGCCCCGCCGACGTCGTAGGGGCCGATCGGGCGTGCGGCCGCGTCGGTCCCGATACCGGTGAGCAGTGCGCCGAGCGCGGCGGCGCTGGCGAATGCCGCGCGGGCGCGCGAGCGATGCGGGCGACGGTGCCGTGCCAAGGGAACTCCTGTGCATCTGGGTGTCGGGTGCGAAAGGGAGCTGAAGATGTGGTCGGCGTGCGGTGATCGAACTTACCCCGCTGTGCCCCGTCGCGGACGGATACGCGGTGCTCGGGGCGGCCGGTGTCGTGCCGCGCCTCGGTGAATCCGGATCGTCCCGGCCGGTGTCAGCGCAGCACGTTCGCCGCCTCGGCGGCGATGGTGGCGGCGACGGCGCTCAGTGCGGGAGAGTCCAGGCGCCACTGCTGCCAGTACAGCGGGACGTCGACGACGACGCCGGGGTCGATCGAGACCAGGCGGCCGGTGACTCGGTCCTCGCGGGTTTGCAGGTCGGGGAGCATGCCCCAGCCGAGCCCGAGCCGGACCGCCTCGGCGAAACCGGTGGACGAGGGCACGTAATGGCGCGGCGGATCCAGCGGCTTGCGACTGCGTCTGCGTAGCAGCCGATCCTGCAAGTCGTCTTTGCGGTCGAACAGCACAACTGGAGCCGTGGCGTAGGACTTCGCCGTCGCGCCCGCCGCGAACCAGGTGGCGGTGAACTCCGGGGTCGCCATCGGCCGGTAGCGGATCGCGCCGAGACGCTCGACCTTGCAACCCTGCACCGGCCGCGCGGTCGAGGTGATCGCCGCCATCACGGTGCCGTCGCGCAGCAGCCGGGTGGTGTGTTCCTCGTCCTCGCGGTGGATCTCGAAGCACACCCCGCGCGGTGCGCGGCCGAGCGCGGGCAGCACCCAGGTCTCCAGCGAGTCGGCGTTGACCGCGATCGGCACCCGGATCGGCCCGTCCGAGGGCTCGCCGCCGAGTTCGCGTGCGGCGTCCCCGGCCAGCAACTGGATCTGCCTGGCCAGCCGGAGTACCGCCAACCCGGATTCGGTGGCCGTCACCGGTTTCGCGCGCTGCACGAGAATCCTTCCCGCGGCGTCTTCCAGCGCCTTGATCCGCTGGCTGATCGCCGACGGCGTGACGTTCAACCGCCGTGCCGCGGCCTCGAAAGTGCCCTCGGTGATCACGGCGTCGAGGGCGCGAAGCTGGTCGAGCTGGAGATCCATATCAAGGAATTCTAATGTTGGATAAGAATCTTTAGCTTGCCTGGATATCTGCCGGGGTCCTAGCGTCGCTGGACGTGAGCGTTTCCTCCGCGGCGGTAGCGGCCGCGTCCGGTTTGGGCTTCGGCCTGTCGTTGATCGTGGCGATCGGTGCGCAGAACGCGTTCGTGTTGCGCCAGGCAATCAGCGGCAGGCATGTGGCGGCGGTGGTCGCGGTGTGCGGGGTGTCCGACATCGTGCTGATCGCCGCTGGGATCGGCGGGTTCGGTGTGGTGGTGGAGGCTGCCCCCGGGGTGCTCGTGGCGGCTCGCTACGCGGGCGCGGCGTTCCTGATCGGTTATGCGGTCCTGGCGGCCCGGCGCGCGTTCGGCTCTGCCGCGCTGATCGCCGAACCGGCAGGTGCCACCGCGGCGCTCGGTGCGACGGTGGCCACCGGCCTGGCGCTGACCTGGCTCAACCCCCACGTCTATCTGGACACCGTGGTGCTGCTCGGCTCCTTGGCCAGCACCTACGCGAGCCCCGATCGCTGGTTCCTCGGCGCGGGGGCGATGCTGGCCAGCGTCCTCTGGTTCACCGCACTGGGTTTCGGCGCGCGGCTGCTCGGGCCGCTGTTCACCCGTCCGCTCGCCTGGCGGGTGTTGGATACGGTGATCGCGGCGGTGCTGCTCGCCCTCGGGCTGGTACTGCTGTGCACCGGGTGAGCCGCGATCACAGCTGTTCTTTGATCTTCGCGGCGAACTCGTAGTCGGCGCGCCACTCCGCTCCCGTCGGGGCGAGGATGACGCGTTCGGCGCCCGCCTCCGCGTAGGCGGCCAGTTGCTCGGCCGCATGGCCGGGATCGGTGGCCAACGGGGGCGCCACGATCGTCACGGTGAGCGGCTTGCGGCCGTATTCCTCGGCGAGCGAGGCCAATTCCACCACGCTCGCGCTGACCTGAGGGGGCTCGAGTCCGATGGCGACCCAGCCGTCGGCATAGGCGGCGGCGCGTCGACGAGCACGCTCGCCGTCACCCGCTACCAGCAGCGGCGGCATGGTCGCGCCGGGCGCCAGGGTCACCTCCGTGCCGTCCGGGAGAGTGGCCTGCCGCCCGGCGACCAGGTCGGGCAGTACGCGCAACGCCTCGTCCGTGCGCCGTCCGCGCTCGGCGAACGGCGCGCCCGCCGCGCGCCATCCGATGTCCCCGTGCGCCGGGTTTCCGGTGCCGACGCCCAGGATCAGCCGGTCGCCGGAGACATACTGCAAGGTGGCGATCTGCTTGGCCGCCCACGCGACCGGCCGCAACGCCAGCAGCAGCACGCCGTAGCCGATGCGGACGCGGTCGGTGACGGCGGCGGCGGTGGCCAGCACCACGGTGCTGTCCAGCATCGGCGCGCTGCCCACGAGATGATCGGTGGACCAGACCGAGTCGATGCCGATCTGCTCGGCGAGACGGGCGGCGGCCCGCACGTCGCCCAGGATGGGACGCGCGGGATCGGGGGTCGAGGTGGGCAGGATGGTGCCGATTTCCAACGTCATGCCTCGACGCTACGAAGTCGCGACGCCCACGCCAATGTTCCGGTCGCTCGAGTCGATGCTCCGTACGCTCATCTCGATTCCGCTGCGCGCCAATGATTCCGTTGTTCGACGCGCGGATGCGTCCGTTCCTGCGACAGCGGTCGCGCTTCGGTCAGGCCGATGCGCGGGGCAGCAATGCCTCGACCAACGAGAGGGACCGGGCGGCCGGACCGGTGGTGCCGAACGCCTGCGTTGTCGCGTAGACGCCCTCCATCACCAGCATCAGCTGGTCGGCCAGCGCGTCCGGATCGGGGATCGGCGCGCACGCCGCGAGTTCGCCGACCAGGGTGCCGAACTGGGCGCGCACCCAGCTCTTCATCGCGACGGCGTGTTGGTGGCCGAGCAGGTCGTGGTCCGGGAACTCACCGAGCGCGATGAGGAAGGGGCAACCGCGGCAGGATTCGGGACGGACCTGTTCGGCCAGCGCCTCGAACAGGGCGAGGATGCGTTCGCGCGGACCGTCCCCGCTGGCCGCCGCGGTGAACCACTCCCGGTAGTGGCGGTCCTCCCGCTCCAGGTACGCGGCGACCAGATCGTCTTTGGAGCCGAAGAGCCGGTACAGAGTGGGCGGCGCGACATCGGCCTCGGCCGCGACGCGATCCACGCCGGTCGCGCGAATTCCCTGTTGGTAGAACAGCTCCCGTGCGACGACCAGGATGTGCTCCTTGGTTTCCGCGGCGGCTCGACGTTTCGGTTCCACGGGTCTACAGTAGCGCTTGTCAATGATGTTAGGGAACGTTCCATAACAAGAGTGCGGGAGTGCAGAATGACCGAGTCGAACGGGAAGACCGCCCTGGTTACCGGGGCCTCGCGGGGGATAGGCCGGGCCATCGCCGAGCGCCTTGCCGCCGACGGCGCCGAGGTGGCCGTGCATTACGGCACCAACAAGGAGGCGGCCGAAGCGACGGTGTCGGCGATCCGGCGCGCGGGCGGCCGGGCGTTCCCGGTGCGCGCCGAACTGGGCGTCGAGGGCGACATCGACCAGCTGTTCGGCGAATTGGCGGCAGGCTTGGGCGGCAGGCCGTTGGACATCCTGGTGAACAACGCCGCGATCATCGCCTACGAGGCCACCGTCGAGCAGGCCACGCCCGAGGACTTCGACCGGCTGTTCGCGGTCAACGTACGGGCGCCGCTGTTCATCGTCCAGCGGGCGTTGCCGTTGCTGCGCGACGGCGGGCGCATCGTCAACATCTCCTCCGGCGTCACCTGGTTCGCCACGCCGGAGGTCGTCTACGGCATGACCAAGGGCGCGCTCAACGTGCTGAGCAGGTCGCTGGCGAACACGCTGGGGCCGCGTGGGATCACGGTGAACACGGTCTCGCCGGGCATCACCGACACCGACATGAACTCCTGGCTGCACACCAACGACGGCGCGATCGCGGGCGTCGCGGGCATGACCGCGCTGGAGCGCGTCGGCAGCGGCGCGGACATCGCCGACGCGGTGGCCTTCTTCGCCTCCGACGACGGGCGCTGGGTCACCGGCCAGACGCTGGAGGTGAACGGCGGCTTGTTCCTGGGGCCGAAAGCGCCGTCGTGGTGAGCGCCGGACACGATCGGGCGCGGACGTCCGGCGCCCGCGTTTCCGGTTAGGGTGGGGCGCATGGTCGAGTCGACGCGAATCGTGCTTGCTTCCCGGCCGGTGGGCGCGCCCACCCCGGAGAATTTCCGGACCGAGATCGCGAAGCTCCCCGCACCGGATGAGGGCGAAGTCCTGCTGCGCACCCTCTACCTGTCGCTCGACCCGTACATGCGCGGCCGTATGAGCTCGGCCGAGTCCTACGCCGACCCGGTGGAGATCGGCGGGGTGATGGTCGGCGCCACCGTGGCCGAAGTGCTCGAATCCCGCGACCCGTCGGTCGCGGAAGGCGATGTGGTGCTGGCCTACTCGGGGTGGCAGACCTACGACGTCGCCCCGGCGCGCGGGCTACGCAAGCTCGACCCGGGCAAGGCCCCGGTCTCGACCGCACTGGGTGTACTCGGCATGCCCGGGTTCACGGCCTACGCGGGACTGCGCGAGATCGGCAAACCCCAGCCGGGGGAAACACTCGTGGTGGCCGCGGCCACCGGACCGGTGGGCTCGGCCGTCGGCCAGATCGCCAAGATCGGCGGCACGCGCACGGTCGGCATCGCGGGTGGGCCACGCAAGGTCGCCTACCTGGACGAACTCGGCTTCGACGTCGCGCTCGACCATCGCGCCCCCGACTTCACCGAGCAGTTGGCGGCGGCGGTGCCCGACGGCATCGACGTCTATTTCGAGAACGTCGGTGGCGCGGTGGCGGACGCGGTCTATCCGCTGCTGAACACCTACGCGCGCGTGCCCGTCTGCGGGCTGATCGCCAACTACAACGCGGCCGGCGCTCCGGAGGGGCCGGACCGGCTGCCCGCCTACTACGGCCGCATCCTGACCAAGAGCCTGACGGTGCGCGGATTCATCCAGACCGAGTTCGTCCGCGAGTTGTTCCCGGACTTCCTGCGGGAGATGGGGGAATGGGTCGCCGAGGGTCGTGTGCGTTATCTCGAGGACGTGGTGCCCGGCTTGGCGGCAGCGCCCGAGGCGTTCATCGGCATGCTCGAGGGGCGTAACTTCGGCAAGGTGGTCGTGCGGGTCGCCGACTGATCAACGCGCGACCGCGCCGCCGCCGATTCCGAGGTACACCACCATCAGCACGAACAGGAACCAGCCCGCACCCTGCCAGATCGGCCAGGTCCGGCCGCGGCGCCACTGCACATAGGTTTCGACGAAGGCGCCGATGCCGCCGATCAGCAGGATCGCGGACGGTCCGAGCACCACGGCGACCTGCGCGGCGCTGTCACACAGCAGCCTGTCCCGTTCCGCGCACTCGCGCTGGGCGGCCCACAGCAGGATCAGCACGAAGACCAGCGCGGCGGTGGCGAGCACCGAGGCGACGTAGGTCACGGCGCGGCGGAAGCCGCGCGGATCGCGCCAGCGCTTCTCGACGTCTTCGACCATGTTCACCGCCTTCGCCGTCCGCGGCCGTCGGGTCCATCCGACGTGATTGCCGCGCCGCGACGGCTCAAACGTCGCCCGCTTCGGCTCAGGGCTTGCGCCCGACCCCCGCCCAGTACCAGGCTGATCGCGGATCGGCATCCGATTCCGCACGCCAGGCGGTGATCGGCACGACACCCGGCTCCAGGAGTTCGGTGCCGGTGAAGAAGGTTTCGGTTTCCTCGCGGCTGCGCGGCCGGAACGCGATGCCCGCCCGCTCGGCCGCGGCCGTCGCGCGCGCCATCGCACGCGGGTCGAAATCGGCGGTGGAATGGGTGAGCACCAGGTAGCTGCCCGACGGCGCCGCGTCCAGCAGCCTCCCGACGACGCCGTGCGGATCGGCGCTGTCGGGTAGGAACATCATGATCGCCACCAGGATTATCGCGATCGGCCGGTCCGGGTCGAAAGTGTCGGCCAGGTCGGGCGCGTCCAGAATGGCGCGCGGATCGCGGAGATCGGCGTCGAGGAACGCGATCCGGCCCGGTGGTTTGCCCGCCATCAAGGCTCTGGCGTGGGCGAGTACGAGAGGGTCGTTGTCGACGTAGACTACGCGCGCGGACGGATCGATCCGCTGGGCCACCTCGTGCGTGCTGCCGGCTGTGGGCAGGCCCACGCCGATGTCGAGGAATTGATCTATGCCCGCCTCGCCGGCGAGGCAGCGTACCGCCCGGCCGAGGAACGCGCGATTGGCGCGAGCCATATCGCGGATGCCGGGAATGTGCGTGGCGATCGTGTCACCGAGCGCGCGGTCGGCGGGGTAGTTGTCCTTGCCGCCGAGCCAATAGTCGTAGACCCGCGCCTCGTGCGCGAGGTTCGTGTCGAGCTTGATCGGCGACCCGGCGCGCACCCACGCGTGACCGTCCGGCATGGCGACTCCCTTCCGAGGCGGCGCCGGGCACAGCCGGCGCGGCACCGCTGTCGCCTCCCGAATGACGACCCCGTGTGACGAATTACGCGTCAAGGATAGGGGTGCGAACATCTGGCACACGGTGATTCGACCGGATGATCCCGATCTTCGCTCAGACCTGGTCGGCGGCGGCGAATCCGGCCGAGATCTCCTGTGCGGTGACCTTCGCGAGTTCGACGAAGAACGGCACGCGTTCGGGAATCATCAACGTCGTGGGGCCGCGCAGACCCAGCGCGAACCGGCAGCGGCCCGCCGGGTCGAGGATGGGCAGCCCGATGGTGCGGAATCCGGGATCGAGTTCCTCGTCGTTGTAGGCGTACCCGCGCTCGCGCGTGGTGACCAGTTCCGCGCGCAGCTCGTCCGGCCCGGACACCGAGCGCTCGGTCCCTTCGTCGTAAGGCAGCTCGCGCAGCTGCTCGTCGGTGGCCTCGGACCAGGCCAGCAGCGCCTTGCCGAGCGCGCTGGCGTGCAGGGGCAGGCGTACGCCTTGGAGCGCGTGCCCGTCGGTCTCCCGCCACCGGCTGGTGCCGAGCAGTACGGCGTGGATCCCGTGGCGGGTGGCGACCGAGCAACTGGCGCCGGTGGTGCCCGCGAGGTGTTCCAGATACGGTTCGGCGAGGTAGATCCGGTGCTGGCGGTAGGCGATCTGTCCCCACTCCGCCAGTGCGCCGCCCATGCGATACCTGCTGGATTCGGCGTTCTTCTCCAAGAATCCCGCCTGCACGAGCGTGGCCAGCAGGCGATGCGTGGTGCTCACCGCCAGGCCCTGCTGCCGCGCCACCTCCGAGACGCCGCGCTCCCGGCCGTCGCGGAAGCAGTCCAAGACCGAGAGAGCGCGGGTGACGGTCTGCACGCCGGAGGGTTCCACGAATGCGACGGTAACACAGGGCTGCGGACCAAACCGTTCGATCTTTCCGATATTTGGAAAGGGATGAGAAGGTCAAGGTGGACACTTCCGCAACACTCCGTTTAGGAGCGGAAGTAAGGGGGGTTTCGGACGAGCTGGGCACTGACCCCGATATGTCAAGCTTTCCGATCTACGGAAAGCATTACCTCGTGACCAGGTCTCCTCCTCCCTACTCTGCGAAGGCATTGATCGACATTTCCGACAAGGAGTCCTCACGATGTCCCGCAGGCGGCAAGCCCTCATGCGCATCGCGCTAGCGATCGTTCCCTTAGTCGCACTCGTCGCCGCGTGTGGTTCGGACGCCGACGACGACACCGGCGCGGGAGCCTCTTTCGTGCTGAAGGTCGCCGATCCCGGGAACTCCGGGCCGTTGGCGGTCGGCAAGCGCGACGGAACCTTCGACGCCGCGCTGGCGCCGCTCGGCGCGAAGATCGAGTGGGTCGGTATCACCCCCGGCTTCAGCTCGAACCTGAAGCTGTTCAACACCGGAGAACTCGACGTGTCCGGCGCGGCGTTCAGCCCCGTCGTCGGCGCGCTGTCCAAGGACGTTGGCGTGCGGATCGTCGCGGTACAGGATCCGGCGGGGAAGGATCAGAGCGGCATCATCGTGGCTCCGGAATCGGGCGTGCGTTCGGTCGCCGAGCTGGTCGGCAAGCGCGTCGCGGTGAATCCCGCCGCCAAGGGCGAGTACATCCTGCTCAAGGCGCTCGCGCAGGCAGGGGTCCCGGCCGACAAAGTGACGCGGGTTCCGCTGCAACAGAAGGACGCCGCTTCGGCGTTCGCGACCGGCAAGGTGGACGGCTGGGCGTCGTTCCTGGTGCCCTACCAGGAGGCCAAGGCCAACGGCGGTGTCGAGATCGCCACCGAGAAGAGTATCGGCTCCAACGACAATACGGTCGTCGTGTTCCGCACCGAGGTGCTCGAGCAGCGCCCGGACGTGGCGGCGAAGTATCTCGAAGTGCTGCAGGGTCTGTCGGTGAAGCAACGGGCCAACCCGGCCGAGTTCGAGAACGTCTTCGAGAAGACCGGTCCGCGCGCGCTGTCGGGCCAGCGGCTGTCGGACGCCCACCGGGTCGGCGCCGAGGCCACCGTGCCGCACCTGCCGAACGAGGCGGACGCCGCCGCCTTGGCCGACGTGGTGAACACCTTCTTCGACAACGGCGTCATCACCCGCAGGATCACCGCCGCGGACATCTTCTACGACCTGAAGTCCAAGCTGACGCCCGAGCAGCTGGCATCGGTCCAGGCGGGCAGCTGAGATGGCGGTGATCGCCGCGGCGGGGCCGGGGCCCACCGAGCTCGCCCCGCCCCGTAGCCGCGCCGGAAAGCGCAGGCCCACTTGGTTCTCGGTGCCGTTACGGTTCCTGCTTCCGGCAGTGATCGTGGCCGGTTGGTGGGTGGGCTCCGCGACCGGAGCACTCTCCGAGCGTGTACTGGCGGGCCCGCCCGCCGTGTGGACGGCATTCACCGAGCTGCTCGGCACCGGCCAGCTGGTCGACTTCGCGGTCGCGTCGTTCGTGCGCGCCGCGCTCGGCGTCGGCATCGGCGTGGCCATCGGGTTGACGCTCGGGCTGCTGTCCGGGTTGTCCGGCCTCGGTGAGGAACTGGTCGACTCGACCATGCAGATCCTGCGCGCGGTGCCGTTCCTCGCGCTGGTGCCGCTGTTCATCGCCTGGTTCGGCATCGACGAGCTGTACAAGGTGCTGCTCATCGCCGTCGCGACGGTCGCGCCGATGTACGCGTACACCTACCTCGGCGTCCGCAACGTCGACCGCAAGATGGTCGAGGCCGCCCGCGGTTTCGGGCTGGCGGGCCCGCGGCTGGTGCTGGAGGTCGTCCTGCCTTCGGCGCTGCCCGGGGTGCTGATGGCGCTGCGGGTGTGCTTGTCCATCAGCATCACCGGTCTCATCGCTGCCGAACAGGTCGGCACCAGGGAGGGTGTGGGCTACCTGGTCACCTTGGCCCAGGAGTACAACCGCACGGACTACATGGTGCTGTGTGTCGTGTTGTACGCGCTGCTCGGTCTGGTCTTCGACGGGCTGGTTCGGCTGGCGGAGCGCTTCGCGATGCCATGGCGCGGACAGGTGGCGATCCGATGACCGCCGTCACCGAACCCGGAGCGGAGCTGACCACCGCGCCCGCGCCGACCGAACCGGTCGCGGTATCGATCACCGGCCTGCGGAAGTCCTTCGGCGACAAGACGGTTCTCGACGGCGCCGATCTGACCATCCGGCGCGGCGAGTTCGTCGTCCTGCTCGGGCCCAGCGGCACCGGCAAGACCACGCTGCTGCGCCTGCTCACCGGACTCGAAGCGCCGGACGCAGGGGAGGTGCTCGTCCCCGGCAGGCGCACCACCGTGTACCAGGAGCCGCGGTTGATCCCTTCGAAACGGGTGCTGGCGAACGTCATCGTCGGGCAGCGCCGGTCCCGGCACAACCGGGAAGCGGGACTGCGTGCGCTCGCCGAGGTCAACCTCGTCGGCAAAGCCCGGCAGTGGCCTGCCACACTCTCCGGCGGCGAAGCGCAGCGCGCTGCGTTGGCTCGCGCCCTCGTGCGCGACCCCGAACTGTTGCTGCTCGACGAGCCGTTCGCGGCGCTGGACGCGCTGACCCGCTTGCAGATGCAGGATCTGGTCGGCGACCTCGTCGCCCGGCACCGTCCCGCGGTACTGATGGTGACCCACGACGTCGACGAGGCGATCCGGTTGGCCGACCGGGTGCTGATCCTGGACAACGGGCGCTTCGCCGTGGATGTCGACATCGACGTGGCCCACCCGCGCGACCGCGCCGACCCCGAGACCCTGCGCTACCGATCCCTTTTCCTCACCCAGCTCGGCGTGGGTCACACCACGCCCGCTCCAAGGAGTGCCCCATGACCGACACCCTCTGGTACACCCGTTGCCCGGTTCCGACCGCGAGCGGGCTCGCGCACAGCCTCGGCTGGCTCGGCGATACCGCCACGCGGGCCGGGCTCGACTTCGGCGTCCTCCAGGACGCTGGACCGGAGCTGGCCGGCCACCACTTCCTGCACGACCTGTCCGGGCTGATCCGGGAGGGCGGCAACGTTCCGGCCCTCGCGGCGCGCGCACAGGGGTCGCCGACCCGTTTGATCGGATTGACCTGGATCGATGAGGCACAGGCCATTCTGGTCGGTCCGGACTCGACGGTCGGCGGCCCCGCCGAGCTGACCGGGCTGCGCGTCGGCGTTCCCGCGTGGGCACAGGACCAGGCGCGCAGCTTCCCCCGGGCGATGGCCCTGCACGGCTTCGCGAACGCACTGCGGCTCGGTGGACACACCCTGGCCGACGTGACCATCGTCGAACTCGGCGTCGAGCGGAACCCGCAGGTGCGCACCGAAGTCCAGGCGAACCGGCGCGCCGTCACCTGGGGTGTCGAGGAACTGCTGCGCGGCGAAGTGGACGCCGTCTACGTCAAGGGCGCCCGCGCTCAGGAAGTCGCGCGAGAGCACGGTCTGCGCGTCGCCGTGGATCTGGACGCCACCGACGCCAAACGCTCGCGGGTCAACAACGGCACCCCCCGCCCGATCACCGTGCACGCCGACTTGCTCCAGGCGCGTCCGGAGGTGGTCGTGGAGTTCCTCGCGCAGAGTCTGCGGGCGGCGGACTGGGCCGCGGGCGATTTGCACGGGGTGCGGGAGGTGCTGCAACGGGAAACGCTGTCCGGCCCGGAGGGTGTCGTCGCGGCGTACGGCGAGAACTTCCACCGCGACCTGCACCCCTCGCTGTCGGAAGAGCGGATCGAGCTGCTCGGCGTGCAGAAGCACTTCCTCTACACACACGGTTTCCTCGCCGCCGATTTCGACCTGGACTCCTGGATCGCGCCCGAACCGCTGGCCCGGGCCAGGGAACTCGTCGAGTCCGGGCGGGTGCCCGCATGACGGAGTTCCTGTGGCGTTTGCCTTCCCGCGGCGACGGCCGCCACGCCCGACCGCGACAGCGCAACCGCGGCGGCTTCGGCGGACCCGTGCCGGGGACACCCGCGACCGACCCGCGACCGGGACGGTACGGCCCGTTCGACGACCTCGCCCAGATCATCGATGCCGCCGAACTGGCCGGACTGGACGGGGTGCTCGCGCCCTACGACCCGGACGGCGAGGAATCGTGGATCGTCGCGGGCGGCGCGCTGCGCGGCACGCGATACTCCCGCGTCGTCGTCGAATTCCAGCCCGCCTTCGGGACACCGGTCTACGCCGCGAAGATGTCCGCGACCCTGCAACGTATTTCGGGCGGACGCCTGGCATGGCGGCCGGCCGTGGACACCGACCCCGCCGACGCCCGGACCCGCGGCGATTGCGTCACCGGGGACGACCGCTACGCCAGGGCGGCTGAATTCCTCACCGTCGCCCGCGGCGTATGGAACGACGCTCCGGTGGCCGCGGCGGGATTCGCGGGCACCGGGTTCCACTACGCGGGCGCTCATTACGACGTGATCGACGGTGGCTTTCGCGGCATCCTGTCGGGGCTGCCGTTCCCCACGGTCTACCTGTCCGGCGATTCCGCCGCGGCGCTCGAGCTTTCGGCCCAGCACGGGGACGTGCACGTCTTCACCGAGACCGCGGCGGGCGTGCGGACCGCGATCGGCGCCCTGCGCGCTCGCGCCGTGGCGGCGGGACGGACGGTACGGGCTGGACTGGAGCTGCCGGTCATCGCGCGGGAAACCGAGGACGAGGCGTGGGCGCGCGTCGAACGGCAGTGGCGCGAGGTGCACCCGGATGGACCCGGCGCACGGGAACACGATCTGGGCGACGGCCGCTGGTCGGGGTTCGCCGACCTGGGATACGCCGCGAGCATCGGCCTCGTCGGCAGCTACGCCCAGGTGGCGCACCGCCTTACGTCCTACGCCGAGGCAGGCGTCGACAGCGTGGTGCTCTCGGGGCACCCGCACATCGAGGAACTGCATCGCGCGGGCGAACATCTCTTGTTCCTCGCCGACCCGGTCGGGCGCACCCTGACCGCTCAGGAGGTAACCGCATGACCATCGACATCTACTGGCGCATCGGCATGGAGGGTGACCACGCCTCGCTGCGCACCCCGCGCCGATACAACCGCGGCCACGCAGGCGGTTACGGGCCGGGCAACATCGCCCCCGCCATCCGTGGCGGCGCACTCGACGGCTACGGCTACATCGACCACATGGCGGCGGTGGCGAAAGCCTCCGAATCGGCCGGTTTCCTCGGCGGCCTGCTGCCGTCGTTCCCGGTGACCGACGACCCGTGGGCGGTCGCGGCCGCGCTGGCCGGGGAGACCACCACCTACCGGTTCATGGTCGCCTTCCAGCCCGGCTTCCTGCATCCGGTGCAGGCGGCGCGGATGTCGGCGAGCTTGCAGCGCGCTACCGGTGGCAGGCTGGTCTACAACATCATCAGCGGCGGCGGCGGGCCCGCCCAGCTGTGGTGGGGCGACAAAGTGGCGCACGACGATCGCTACGCGCGCACCAGCGAATTCCTCGACGTGCTGCGCGGTGTGTGGGACGGCGAGCCCTACGACCACGACGGCCGGTTCTTCCGCACCGAGGGCGCCGCGCTGGCGCCGGGCATCGCCGGGCAGCCGTTCCCCGAGGTGTACTTCTCGGGGTCCTCGGCCGCCGCGGTCCAAGCCGCGGGCAAGCACGCCGACTACTACCTGTCCTGGCTGGAGCCGTTCGGCGATCTGCGCGCCAAGTTCGACGGCGTGCGCGCACACGCCGCGACGATCGGCCGGACACCGAGATTCGCTGTCCGCATCGACATCCTGGCCCGGCACACCGAGGAGGCGGCCTGGGCGGAGATCGAGCAGGGCTGGGCCTTCGTCGACCGCGGCGCGGCCGAGCGGGCCGCCAAGGGCGATTCGGTCGGCGCCGCCCGTATCCAGGGCTGGGTGCCCGAAACCATCACCGGGTACCGCGACCTGGAAGTACAGCCCAACGTCTGGTGCGGGTTCAGCCTGATCCGCGGCGGACCGGCGTTCGGCCTGGTCGGCAGCTACGAGCAGGTGGCGCAGCGGCTCGACGAGCTGATCGACCTCGGCGTCGACGCGTTCATCCTCGCTGGCAACCCGCACCTGGAGGAGGCCTACCGCGTCGGCGAAGAGGTGCTTCCACTGCTCGGCCGGTCCCGGCTCACCGCGTCTGCCGCCGCGACGTCCCTTTCCCCCGCTCGATGATTCAGGAGAGACAATGACCACCACCGAGACCCGATTGCCGGAGTCCGTCACCGCTTTCGTCGCCGCCGCCACCCGCGACGCGCAGAAGGCGTTCCGAGTGTTCCGGGAGACCGGCACCGTTTCCGGCAACGGCACCGTCAACTTCGTGGAACGCGTGCCGGGCGAGGAGATCGCCGTCGCCTTGAACGAGCCGGGGCCGTGGGCCGACGACCGTACCGTCGCGCCGGTGATCGCCACCTTCGACGGCGAGGTGCTGTCCGGGACCGGCTCCGCCGGCTTCGTCACCGGCTACGCGAAGGTGTTCCGCGCGCATCCGGAGATCACCTCCGTGGTGCACATCCACACGCCGTGGCTGGGCGGATGGGCGCAGACTCACCGCACGCTGCCGATCCGATACGCGGCCTCGCAGCGCCTCACCCTGTCCAGGGGGATTCCGCCGCACATCGATCGCAGCATCGGGGCGGGGGATTTCATCCTGTCGAAGCTGGTCGACGACCCGGACCTGGTCGCGATCTTCGAAGCGAACGGCGGCGCGAACGTGATCGGCCGCTCGGGGTTGCTGGAGCTGGCGAAGTTCGTCGTGCTGCTCGAGGAGGGCGCGCAATATCAGGCGATCGCCGAAACCCTCGGCGGCGCGGTCGAATTCGATCCGTCCAACCTGGCGGTGCAGTGGAGCCGCAGCGGACTCGCCGACGAAGCCCGCCGACGCGGCTTGATCTGACCGGCGCCACCCACCGAAATCGAGGACCATCATGACCGTTCGTGTCGGCTACTTCCCGCACAACAATTCACTGTTCGTCCTGCGCCACCGCGGCATCTTGGAAAAGCTGCTGCCCGATCCGGAATGGGTCGACCTGCGTGACCTGCCCCGCCCGGCGCCGGTCGACCCGAGGACGGGACTGCCGTCGTCGCATTCGGATCATCTGTTCACCGGAGGCTACGACTTCATCGGCACCGGCTTCACACCGCCGCTGACCGCACTCGCGGGCGGGCGCGACATCGTCTACGTCGGCATCTCCGGACCTCGGGTGGAGAACGGCCGCCTGGTCACCAAGGCCGATTCCGGTATCGAGACCGTGTTGGATCTGAAGGGCAACCGAGTCGGCATCGCGCACGGTTCCTGGCAGACCACCCTCGCGTTGCTCGCGCTGGACCGCGCGGGACTTGCCTGGCGAGACATCGAGCCGGTGGACACCGACGTGCACGACGGCGGCGCGGCGCTGCTGCGCGGTGACCTGGACGCCTGGGTCGGCGCGTACCCGGGTCTCGCGGCGGTCGAGGCGGCCACCGAGCTGCGGACCCTCGTGGACACCGAGTCCCTGTTCAGCCATCCCTCGCTGTGGTTCACCCGCCGGGACTTCGCCGAAGACAATCGCGCGGCGCTGACGGCGATCGTCACCGCTTTGCAGCAGTCCGACGCCTGGATCAGGGAGAACCCGCGAGCGGCCGCCCAGTACTTCGTGGACGACGCGATCGCCCGTGGCGCCACCGCGAGCCTGGACGAGTGGGAAGCCGCCCTGCGCGGCAGGCCGTTCGGCGTCGAACCCGTATCCGAGGATTTCCTGGACGAGCAGCAGCACGCGGCGGATCTGCTGACCGCAAACGGTCTGCTGCCGCGGACGGTGCGCGTCCGGGATGCGGTCCTGCCGTGGATCGGCCGGACGGTGCTCGCCGAATCGGTGGCATCGGTCTGAACGGCTGAACGCGCCGCAGTGTCGGATCGACGCCCCGGCGCGTTCGGTGTTCCGCCCCGGTCAGCGAGGTGAAATATCCGGTCGGCCACCGTGTCTCTCGGTCGAGCGCAGCTCGAACCAATACGCTGCGACAACGGTGGCATAACCGGCCACGACTGCCGTCGCGGTGACGATCAATAGCGTGATGAGCAGTGGAATCAAGAAAGCGGTGTGCATTGTGCCCTCCCCGCGGTCACGGTGATCTCAGCGGAAGGTTCGGCGCCGCACTGCACCGACATCATGTCAGCCCCTGCACTGAGTGAAATCCTAGAGGTCGCAGCCTTCTCCGGCACGGCGCGTGCCTGTGAGTTGAATCATGCGCACTACGGTGTGTCGCGGGGAATACACCTGCGCCATGCGGTCTAATTGATCTTGTCACGAGTTTTCCCGGTCATCGCTCGTAAAGCGGCACACGACCACGACACGGGACCGCCGGGTCGGCGGCCGTGGATGTCGCGGTGCCCGTGGTGCGCCGAACTGCTCGGTAGCCGCAGCTCTTTCTCTCGAATCTGTCTCCAGCATCACCTCGGCATGCGAAAAGGAGAACGAACGTGAGCATGATCCTCGCCGCGCTGCACGACACCGTGGTCGCGCAGCAGTTCGAAAATCCGACTGCGGAAGAGCCGCCGATCGCGGACAAATTCATGCAGCTGGGCCGCTACTTCACCTGGTTGGTCCAGCTCTCCGGAATCACGGCGATCACTTACGGCGGCGGCAGGTTCGCGTGGGAGAAATGGAATGGCGGCACCCTCCAGTCGCCGAAAATGGTCGCCAGTGCGATGGCAGGCGGCGCGGTGGCGACGAGCGCGGGCACCATCATGAACGCGATCATCGGCTGACGCACGGCCCCGCACGTGTGACCACCGGCCCGACGGCCTCTGTCGGGCCGGTGTCTTCGTATCCGATCGCTGGTCTCGATTGCTCGGTTCGATGCACACGGAAGGGCGGCCCATGCGGGGTGCCCGGACGATCCGGCCCGCCGTAGCGACAGTCGGGTCAACGCCCTCCGGTGCAGTACCCCTCCGGGGTGTACTGGCAGGGACGTTCGTTGCGACCTTGGTATCCGCCGTGGTTGCTGCTCAGGCCCCGTCTTCCCACGCCGGAACCGCGCTTGTCGGCAGGGTCGTGGGAGTACCGGTCCGCTGTGGTGGTCACGATGGGCTCCGGCGAGGCGATGGCCGCCGCCGTCACGACCGCCCCGCCGATCAGCGCCGAAGCCACCACTCGACCTACTGTTACGCGCATCCTCGTGTTCTGCATGAGTCTATCCCGTCGATTAACGTGCCGTCATATAACGATACATTAATCAGTGGGCCGATGTAGGCGCAACTATTCCCAGGAGTGGGAGCGATGATGTAAGCGCTGATCAGGCCGACGATGCCGGTCACCGCGGGCGGGTGGAAGTTTTACGCCCTGTCCGACGTGCCGTTCGGCCGGGCGCGAAGCGGCTTCGGTGTGTGGCAGGTGAGCAGGGGCTCCGCCATGGACGGCATGCCGAGGCGTGTCGCCGAGGTGGGTCGAAGGAGCGTGACCGTCGCCGTCGCGGCACTCTCCCGGCTCGGCCGATCACGGCTGTGCCACATTACGTCGGGGGCCGGCGCTTGTGGTTCCAGCGGCCCGGGTCCGCCTCCAGGGCCGAGCGGTCCCAGTGGCCGAGTTCGGCGGCGGCCGCATATGTCGTGTCGAGGAACTCGAGCAGTGCCGATTCGGGCGCTTCGGCGGTGCGAACTGCCTCATACGGCAGGAGGAACTGCCGGTAGTCGCCGCTGTAGGAGGCTGCGCGCGGGCCGACCCGGTAGTCGGCGAAGCCGGCGGGTTCCGGGTACGCGTAGGCATAGAAAGCGCCTTCGGTCCCGCCGCCGGGCCAGAAGCCGCAACTGCTCAGTTCGTGCGAGTAGCCCTCGACCATGACCCAGTCGCCGCAGTTGGGGGCGCCGCCCGGGTGTGGCGGCGCGGCCCGCCCGGAGAATCTGGTGCATGCCAGGTCCATCGCGCCCCAGAAGAAGTGCACCGGGCTCACCTTGCCGAGGAAACGCGAACGGAACTGGTGCATGACGCGATCGGCGGCGATCAGTTGGCGCCAGAACAAGGTGGCGGACGCGGCGTCATAGGAGCGATGCTCGTAGTCGTCGGCGAACGGGACGGCGGGCTCGACCTCGTTGGGTCTGGCCTGGATGTGCACCGGAATGCCGAGTTCACCGAGTGCTCGGACGGTTTCGCCGTAGAAGACCGCCACCGGCTTGGGCTCGAGCGCGACCTGGCGAGTGCGGCCGTCGCTGGAGCGGATGTGCAGCCGGTGGTCGAGGAAGTCGAATTCGATGTCGAAGCAACCGGACGCGTGCGGGATGGCGGAGGTGGTGAGTCCCCTCGGGCTGACGTAGAAAGTGACCTGCCACCAATGGTTGACCAGCGGCGCGCGCGAAAGCCTGATCTTGCCGACAATCTGTGTCCACATATGCAGCGTCTCGCGAGTAGAAGTCCAGCTATCGACGCGCAAGGCGGGCCAGGCTTCGGGAGCGGCATCTGTGCCCGTCATCGCTGCACCTCCGCTCATTCGGCAATTCTTGGCGCCTGCGCCGCGTTCAGACGCCCAGGCAAGTTCGGCGCAGTGTTCCTGGCATCTCAACCTACCCGGTGAACAGGTGCTCGCAGGCCCGAATGCCGAACAAAGAGCAACCGTCTGGCAAATCCGATGCGAAGTGCTGTCGAGTCGGTCGCCGGACCGGTGAGCGAAGACGGAACACGATCGAGGCGCGACCCCTCAGTGCCGGTGTGGCCAAATTTCGTGCCCGGTCCGCATGCTCGTCACCGGCAGTGCGGCACCCTTCTTCATCGCCCGAGCCCTACGCCGGGAGTTCGGATCCCAAACCATGGCCGCGGCCGCACCGCTGAGCAGAATCAGGACGATGGCAACGATTGCCACCCACAGCAGTACCACCGCTATTTCTCCGATCAATTCCGTCCGCTCCATATGGCACGTTATGCTCAGGGGGACAATTGATTTCGTACTTGTGAGCATTCTTCACACGCGCCGCCGACGCGAATCGACACGCGGATTCTGTGGTGTGACAGCACGCTGGACGCCGGGGTTTGGGATACGTCCGGTAACGCATAATGCCGCGATCGGACGGCGACCGGAAGCGTCGGTGTCAATGCCGAGATCGAGGATTTGATCGAGGATCGGTGCGAGTGCTATACGCGCATTTCGAGTCGGTGACGGGGCGGGGCCGGTTCGCCTACCGGCTGAGCTCACCCGCCATCCGCAATATTCCCGGGCAGGAATTCTTCGACGGACCCGGGAGTCACCCTGCTGTGACACGGAGTTGTGGACCATGTCGCAAGTGGGCCGAATCCGGCAGTGGTCGGCCGTTCGAGTCCCATGCGACCTCGCGGAGGTGACTGATGAGATAATGGAACGTATACTTTCTCATGCACTCAGGAGGTGCTGTGGGCGATCATATCGTGACCCGGAAAGTGTTGTATGACAACGAAGCCGGTGGTCCTGATACGAACCAGGCGGCATCTCGGCAGGGCGTGGGGCCAGGCGGGTACCTGGACGTCGCCCTCGTCCGCACCATCCTCGTCCCCGCCGCCATGCGGACAGCAGGAACCGCCAACTGGTGGGCGCCCGGTTGGATGGCGCCGGTCGTCGCTCGGGCAAGGCTGCGGGAATGAAAACCGCGCCCTTGGACCGTGGTTCCCTTCTCGGTCGTTACCTCGGCGACCGCCGTTTCGCCCTCACTCTGCCCCGCGCGGTCGGGCTGCAAATACTGCACCCGTCCGTCGCGGCTGCCATCGTCGATCACGCGCCGAGCAGTTTGTGGGCGCACAAGAAGCGGACGGTGTCGCGAATGATCTACCTCGCGTACACCCTGTGCGATCCGCACCTGGCGATCCTGTACGGGCACGGGGTGGTGCACGGCGTCGACAGCCGGGGCAAGCGCTACAGCGGCCTGACGCCCGAACTGTTCTTCTTCCAGCACGCCACCTACGTCGACACTCTGTACACGGCCATCGAAACCTTCGACCGCCCCCTGAGTGTCGACGAGAAGAAGGCGTTGTACGCCGATTGCTGCGAGTGGTATCGGCGGTACGGGATCTCGGCGCGGCACATGCCGCGGACCTGGGCGGACTTCGAGGACTACCTGCAATCGGTGTGCGCCACCGAACTGGCCGTCACCCCCGACACCGACAAGCTCGCGCCGCAACTGCTGCGGCCCGACGTCTGGTTGCCCCGCGCCCTTCCGGACTTCGCCGTGCGAACTCTGCTGCACGACCGAACCCGGCAGCTCCTGCGAATCTCTTTGCAGCCCGGCGACCGGACCGCGACCGCCGCTTACGCGAAGGTCGTGAAGACGGGCACGCGCGCATTGACCTCCCGAGCGCGATCGGTGCCCGCGGCGCGCGCCTGACGCCTCGGTATCAGGACTGCCGACCTCTACCGGCCGGGTTCTCGGATGGTTCGGCCGATCAGATGTGGCGGGATGTCCGTCGCGACTCCTACGATGCCCGCCGTGGAAACTGCGCAGCTCATCCCTGGCTCTCGCCTGCAAGGTCGCTGCGCTGCACCGGGTACCGACCCCGTGGTTCTCCTATATCGCTGAAACCGCGGTGCCGACCTTCATCGCTGCTGCCGTGTGGAGGTACGGAAGTATCCGCAGACCGGGCGCAGACGTGCCGGGATATCGTCTTCGGCGGTCGGTGAATCGTTCGCGAACTCTGCGGTCAGCTCGCTTCGAAGGCGGTGGCGACGGTCCGGCGCACTTGCTCCATGGTCGTTGTCCCGGATTCGCGCGCCACGGAGGTCATGTCGACGTCGGGGAGTCCGCAGGCCACAGCCCAGCGCCAGGGGTCGAGATCACCGTCCACATTGAGTGCGAAGCCGTGGCTGGTGATACCACGGCTCTGGCGCATGCCGATGGAGACGATCTTGCGGTCGGTCTGCTTGGTCCACACGCCGGTGAGCAGTTCGGAGCCGGGTGGGGTGTCGCGGCGTTCGGCGGGAACACCGAGGCGGCCGAGTGCCTCGATCAGGCGGAACTCGACCTCGCGGATGTAGTCGACCACCCCTTCGCCTGCGCCGAGCCGGACGATGAGATAGCCGACCAGCTGACCGGGTCCGTGGTAGGTGAGCTGGCCCCCGCGAGTGGTCTGCACTACCGGGATGTGGTGGGCCGGGTCCGGCAGGTGTTCTCGTGGCGTCCGGCGACCGATGGTGTAGACCGGCGGATGACTCAGTAGCCACAGCGTATCCGGCCGCGCGCCGCTGTGGCGCTCCTCAACCAGTTCGGTCATGCGCTCCATGGCCTTGTCGTAGTCGACGAGGTCGTCCTGGATCAGAGTCAGCGGCCGGGACTGCATGCTCCGACGATATCGCGCTCCCTCGCCGGGCGGCGGCGCCAGGGGAGAGGACGAGCACGGGCCGGTCGGCGTCGACGAGTGCGCCGCGAAGGTGCGGTTCGATGACACCGGCACCATTCGAGCGCCGGCCGGATCCGCGATCAGCTGTCCGCCGATGACCGTCGAGCTGGGACGGGCTGCTCAAGCGCATCCCTCGAGGGTCGCGTGTGCCAGTTCCGCGACCACGTCCGCGATTTCGTGGCGGGCGCGCCTGGCTCGGATCTGACGCCGGGCGCCGTTGCCACGCGCGTCCAGAGCCACGATCGCCCGCGCGACGAAGGCGTGGTCACCGGACTCCCGGAGCGCGGGCTCGATGTGACCGACGAGTTTGTCCAGCAAGTCGCGGTGGGGGACTACCCGGCCTTCGAGCGGGTCGAGTCCGCCGCCGTCCAGCCCCGACCGCGCGGCGTTCCAGTAGGCGGCGCGAAGTACTTCGGCCGGGATGGGCGGGGCGGGCTCACCCCGTTCGATCGATCGCAAGCCCGTGGCGACGGTAGCCCTGATCAGCGCGGCGAGGAGTGCGGCTTCCTCCGCGGTGGCGGGGACGTCGCTGACGCGAATCTCCACCGTGGGGAACGATTCCGAGGGCCGGATGTCCCAGTACACCATCTTGTTGTCCAGGATGCTGCCGCTGGCCCGCATCATCGCCACGATCGAGTCGTAGTCGTCGACGGAAGCGAAGTACGGAGGTGGTCCCGCGCTCGGCCAGCGCCGCCACAATATGCTGCGCCAACTCGCGTACCCGGTCTCGCTGCCACGGTAGATCGCGGAGTTGGCGGTCAACGCCAGGAACACCGGCAACCACGGGCGCACGTAATTGCCGACGAGGATCGCGGTGTCCCGGTCGGGGACACCCACATGCACGTGACAGCCGCACAATCCTTGCTCATGGGCGATCATGCCGAAGGTGTCGGCGATCCGCCGGTATCGAGGCGTGTCGGTGACCGGGAACTCCTCGGGCACCGTCGGGGGCACCGCGACGGCGAGCAGTCGAGCGTCGTTGTCGGCCGCGCATTCGGCAACGGTCCTGCGCAGCGTGCGCAACTCCGTGAGTAGGTCGCCGATATCGGAGTGGACACCGCTACTGGTCTCCACCTGACAGCTGGTCAGTTCCAGTTGCAGGTCGATGTCCGCCTTCTTCGCCGCTTCGGCGACCTGGGTGTTCTTGGGCGTCGGGGCGCCTGTTTCCGGATCGGTCAGCAGGAATTCCTCTTCGACACCGACAGTCGGTACATGGGTATCCATGGTCGTGGTCGCTCCCTTCTGCCAACTGTCCGGCGCGCGCGCCGACGATGCGAACGAATGTGATCGGACCGTACCCCCGGTTCGAACGGCCAAACAGGCAGCGGCGGATGGTCGTGCCACTGATCTGCCACGTCGCCGACACGGGCGGGGCAGCCCGGGTCGCCACGCGCACGAGTGAGGATCGTCCCGGTTGCGAGCGTGGACGTTTGGGATCGGGGCGGTCGGATAGCTCGTAGTGAGCGTGGTTTCGGTTGTCACCGTGTGTGGATGAGGGATGAAGAGTGCCTGGAGTATTGGTCGCGGGTGGCTGGGGGCTGCTGGCGGGATCAGCGTTGCTGATCGGAGCGCTGGCGGGCCTTTCGAAGCGGATCCCGGCACGAGTGGTGGCCGGTGTCATGGCTTTCGGCAGCGGCGTGCTGTTGTCGGCGGTGTCGTTCGAGTTGATCGCCGAAGCCCACGAACGCGGCGGGATGGCCGCGACCGCCGCGGGCGCTGTGACGGGGGCAGTGCTGTACACCCTGGCGAATGTGGTGCTCGCGCGTCGCGGTGCGCATCCCAGTGCTTCGGGAATGCTGCGAGCCGGACGCAGCCGCGGATACGTGTTCACCCTGTGGGGAGGGATCGCGGTGATCAGCGCGGTCGCGGCCATGACCGGGTACGGGCTGCTCGGCGGGGTCCCCGCCGCCGTGCTGGCCGCGATCACCGCGCTCGCGGGCGGAGCGATCCTGGCGATGATCGCCGACACGATGATCCCCGAAGCATTCGGCGACGCACACCTGTGGATCGGATTGATCATCGTGGCAGGATTCCTCGCCGCGTTCGGGCTGTCCCAAGTCCAGCCCTGACCGGTGCCGCGTGCTCAGACCAGGGCGGCTCGGGTCCGCGCATAGGCGATGACCTCCTGTGCGTGAGCCGAGTCGTCGTTGTCCGCGCGGCCTTGGCGCAGGTGGTGTATCGCGTCGTCGAGTTCTGGTCCTGGTCCGCGTTCGGCGAGCAGGACTGTGACGGCCTCCCAGGTCTGTATCCGCGGGTCGGGCCGAGAGCAGAGTTCGTCGAGGTAGCGACCGGGCTCCACGAGTCGGAGCGCTCTGCGCGCGTATGCGTGCACGCGCGAGGGCAGTTCGCTGCGAATGGCGTCGATGTCGGTCTGCAGCACGTGTTGGCCCGGTTGAGTCGGGTCCAGGCGCAGAGACCACGGCGTGGTCAGCCGGTCGGGTAGGGGATGGGTGTCGATGAGGTCGGGGCCGGTGGCTTTCTCCAACGGTGTGGGCGGTAGGCCCCGTCGTGCGTTGCGCCAGTTGCAGTATTCCCACCAGGCGGTCGGTGTGGCGTTCAGGTCCAAGCCGAAGCTGAGCACTTGCTGTCCGCTGACCCATGTGCGGGTGACCCTGGTGCGGCCGACGGAGGCGACACCGCCGGGCTCGACCCGTATCCAGGTGGGGTCGGCGCCGTCGAACCCGTACTGCTGTAGCAGTTTTCCTGTTTCACGCAGCAGGCGGCGCAGTGCCGAATCGGGTGAGACCATGTCGGCAGACTAGCGACGCGCGCTGACACGGCCGAGCCGCAGTATTCGCGTCCCGTCGACCAGCGGGCGGGTTGACGGCAGTCCCCGATCCGCCAACCCTGACAACCGGACGAATCCGGCGTTCTGTTCCGGTGCTCGGCTGCTCCCGTTCGTGGTGATCAGTTCAGGAAGGTCGTGATCCGGGGGATCGCCGCGGCGGGACAGTCCTCGTGCACGGTGTGGCCGCAGCCGGGGAGGATAACCGCTTCGGCATGGGGGATTCGGTCGGCCAGTCGGGTCGCCTGGGAGGACGGCAGCCATTGGTCGTCGCCGCCCCAGAGCACCAGGGTGGGTGCGCTCACCTGGTGCAGTCCGGCGTCGGTGCGGCGGTAGTCGAGATTTCGCCACAGGGTCAGGAAACCGTCGCGGTTGGCGGGCCGCGAGAACGGCTCGTAGAACTCATCGATCAGTTCGTCGGTGACGAGCTCCTGGTGGGTGAACGTACCGCGGATGCTCTCGGCGTAGAGCGACCGGGTCATGAGGTCGGTGGTCAGTTCACCGATCACCGGGGTTTGGAACAAGGGTGTGATCGGCGCCTTCTCGGCGTCCAGCCCGGGGGAATCCAAGAGCACCAGCCGCTCGACGCGTTCGGGATGCTGTTCGGCGAAGTACAGGCTCCAGGCTCCACCCCAGGAGTGCCCGACCAGCGCGGCGCGATGCAAGCCGACGGCGTCGAGGAAGCTCGCGATGGCGTCCGCCATGGCGGGCAGGTCGAAGGCGAACTCGGCGCTGCGTGATTCGGTGTAGCCCTGGCTGGGCAGGTCCACTACGTAGACGGTGTGCCGCAGGGCGAGCGCGGGGGCCACCTCTCGCCAGGAGTAGCCCCACAAGCCGCCACCGGCGATCAGTACGACGGGCGATCCGCTACCGGAAACCGTGTAGTGGAATCGAGCGAGATCGGTTTCGGCATATCGTGATTCGACACCCGTCAGGTATCGGGAGGGCAGGTCCGACCTCGGCGGCTCCCAGGCGTTTGCGACCGGAACAGTCGGCGCGAACAGCGCGGTCATGGTGGCGGCGAGGGCAAGGGCCGAGCGGGGGAACCGGATCTTGGTTCGCATGGGGCACTCCTTGGCAGGTGGATGTCTTCGATCAGAGGACGAGACAGCCACCGCCGACGTGATGGTATGTGGCCTGTTTCACCACTCGCGCCGCCCAAGGCCGGGCTGAGCGAGTTTCGCGCTGCGGGTGGTCGGGCTCCTACCGCGTATGCACGTCGTCGCGGGCGACGGTTCGTGCGCTGGCAGTTCGGCACGGGCGCCAGGGGGATGCCGAGTGTGAAGGTTCCGGCGACGCCGAACGTGATCTCGATGATGTCATCCATCGGTTTTGTGCCGCGAAATTGCGTTCCGGGGCAGAGGAATTCGGTTCGGATGAGGCGACGCGGAGCGGCGGTCCACACTACTTGGCGCCGCAACCGACCCGGCTGCGTGCGCGCCACCTGTTCGCGATCCTGGGAGACAGCATGACCGAGGCCGTGATCCAGCTGCCCACCGCTGGAGAATCCATCTTCGACACCTATGAGCGAATCCGTGTACGTGGGCAGGTGGTTCCGATCGAACTGCCCGGCGCGGTCGAGGCGTGGCTCGCGGTCGGTCACGAAGCGGTCGGTGAAGTCCTCGCCGGCGACGGCACGCTGTTCAGCAAGAACGCCCGCAACTGCCCCGCGTTGCACGATGGGACCATCCCGGCGGACTGGCCCCTGCGCGCGCTGACCGACATCGACCACATGCTCAACAAGGACGGGGACGATCACCGCCGGTTGCGCAGGGCGATCGGCCAAGCGTTCACCCCCGGCCGAGTGGCCGCGCTGGAACCGCGAATCCGGCAGATCACCAGCGAGCTCCTCGATGAGCTGCGTGATCACGACACCGAGATCGATCTGGTGCCCCACTTCACAACACCCTTACCGGTGCGCGTGATCTGCGAACTGTTCGGTGTGCCCGCGGCCGAACAAGCACAGATCCGGCGCTGGGCCACGACGGTCGTGGCACACACCAGCACAGGGGACGAGACGAAGGCCGCCGTGGAGGGAATGCTGGCCTATCTCACCGAACTTCTCGACCGCAAGCGGCGCGCACCCGGTGACGACCTGACCTCGGCCCTGCTGCGGGCCGACGTCGAGAACGGTTTGAGCGAGGAGGAACTGGTTCAAACGTTGTGGCTGGTGATCATCGCCGGACATGAGACGACAGTGCACTTGCTGGGGAACGCGGTCATCGCGTTGTGCACCCATCCCGGGCAACTCGCCAAAGCCCGCGCCGAGGATCGGTGGACGGATGTGGTGGAGGAGGCACTGCGTTTCCGTTCCTCGGCATGCGTGATGTTCAACCGCTACGCGCTACGGGACGTCAGCATCGCCGGGGTCGACATCCCCGCGGGCGCCATCGTCGGGTGGTTCGCCGGAGTCGGACGGGATCTGCGACGGTATCCCGACGCCGATGTCTTCGACATCGATCACGATCATCGCGACCAACTGGCCTTCGGCCACGGGCCGCACTTCTGCCTCGGCGCGCCGCTGGCACGACTGGAAACCCGAATCGCGCTGTCCGCGCTGTTCGACACGTTCCCGCGCCTGAGCCTCGCATGTGATCCCGCCCTGATCCCGCACAGCCCACAGTTCATCACCAGCGGTCCCCTCACTCTTCCGGTGTTGCTCGAACCTCCCGCGAACTGACCTCACCGCACAGAAAGGTCCGGGCACTTCGCTCGAGGCCGTCGCGACTCGCGGAACCCCTGCCGGTCAGGCGGGGACGGCGCTCGCACACTGCTGAACACAGTGCGCGGGCGCCTCCGGTCGCGCTCTACGACGGCGCTGTCATCCTGGTGATCTCGCGGACGATCAGGTCCGGCTCGGTGAGGGGGACGTAGTGGCCGGAGTGTTCGGCGATGACGTGACGGCCCTGGTGCGCTCGTGCGGCGCGGTGGGCGTGGGAGGCGATGGCCTCGGCGCGGATGGCGGCGTTCATCCCGTCGCCGACGCGCCCGCCGGAGATGACGGTGACCGGAATCGACCCGTCGTCGGGCGGGTTGTCGCGCCAGGTGGCGAGCTCGTCGAGGAAGGTCCGGGCCTGGTGCCGCTGGGTGCGCAGCACGCCGGAAGTGAATCCCTCTCGCCGCAGGTCACGGCGAACATCGGCCGGGATGTCGCGCAGGTGCCCTCGAAACAGCACTTTGGTCAGCCCCAGCGGCGTGAGGACGGTTCCGACACCGAGCGCGATGCGCTCACCTCGGCGGAAGCTGCGGCTGAACAGCACATCGGCCGCTTCGTCGGCGGGGTCGACCAGTATCAGGCCTGCGATCCGATCGGGGCGACGGGCGGCGGCGAGGCGCACGATCGGGCCGCCGGCACTGTGGCCGACAAGGATGAACGGTCCCGGCTCGAAGTGGTCGAGCACGTCGTTGAGATCGTCGGCCAGGCGATGCAAAGTGCGGCTGCGGTGGCAACTGCGTTCCGGTAGCTCTGTCGAGAACAGGGTAGTTGCCGGGCACACGCGACGGTGAAGCCCAACGGCTACACCGTCCGCGAGCCACCTCGCCGCACCGATGTTCGTATGCATACGTCACCGGTACGCTTACGAAGACTCCTCGTAACCCCGACGAATCCGCCCCTCCTGCCATGCCTTTGTCAGGACGTCGGCGATCTGGGCCAATCCCCTCGCGGTGGTCATCTGCCAGTGCGTGGTGGAAACCGCGTGGTTGTGTACGGCCCCGTCGACGATGTCACCCCAAATCGTCGCTCCGACGCGACCTGTCGGGTCGTCCAGGGCGGCGGTGAAATAGAGGACGTCGCCGTGGTAGATCGGCGGGTGGTACGCACTGCGCAGCATCACGGATTGCACGGCGGCGTCGAGTATTCGGCCCACTCGGTCGGAGCCGAAGGAGGCGAACGGTTCGGGCAGCTGCGTCAATCGCTGCGGGAGAGCGGCCCAATCCATGTCCGAGGCGGCGCCGAGATCCCCCGCGGCTTCACCGAGCAGGCCGCCGATGAGTTCGGCGACCGGTACCTGCCCGGCGTCGGTGACCACGGTGCCGGGCGGATCGGCCATGTAACTGTCCATCACCGCCAGCAGCGCGACCCGCTCGCCACCGCGCTGCAATTGCACCGCGATCTCGTGCGCGAGGACGCCGCCGAAGGACCACCCCAGCAAGTGATAAGGCCCGTGCGGTTGCACCGATCGAATCAACTCGACGTAGCGGGTCGCCCATTCCTCGATCGAATCCGGCATCGCGGCGGCGGTGGCCAGCACCGGAGTCTGCAACCCGTAGATGGGTCGTTCGGGGTCCAGGTAGGCGGCCAGTCCCGCGTAGGACCAGGAGATGCCGGAGACCGGGTGCACGCAGAACAGCGGCGCGGCCGAGCCCGCGGGACGCAACGGCAGCAGCATGTCGAACGCCGCCTCCGTTTCCAGGCTGCCGGCGGCGCGACGGGCGAGGTCGGCGACCAATCCGCTGGGCGTCGGCGTCGTGAACACCCGCATCACCGGCACCTTCGTGCCCAGCACGGTCGACAGCCGCGCGGTGAGCTTCGCGGCGATCAGCGAGTTGCCGCCGTGCTCGAAGAAGTTGTCGTCCATACCGAATCGGTCGAGGCCCAGCACCTCGGCGAAGGCGCCGGCCACGGATTGCTCCACCGGCGTGGCGGGCGCGCGGTATACCCGCGCACGGAACGCGGGGGCGGGCAGCGCACGACGGTCGAGCTTTCCGTTGTCCGTCAACGGGATGGTATCGAGCACCACGATCGCGGCGGGCACCATGAAAGCGGTCAGGAATTCGGTGACCCGGGTGCGGAGGTCGGCCGGGTCGAGGCGCGCGCCCGCCTCGGGCAGAACGTATCCGACCAGCTGATCCCCCAGCACGGGGTCGGTCCGCACCGCCGCGACAGCCTGACTCACCCCCTCGCACCGCAGCAGCGCCGTCTCGATCTCTCCGAGTTCGATCCGGAACCCGCGCAGCTGCACCTGCTGGTCGCCACGCCCCGTATAGGCCAGTCCGGACCCCACCCAGCGGGCGAGATCGCCCGATCGGTACATCCGCGAACCGGGTGGCCCGAACGGGTTCGCCACGAACCGGGTCGCCGTCAGGCCGGACCGACCCAGATAACCCCGCGACACCTGACCACCGGCGACATAGATTTCTCCGGAGGTTCCCCGCGGCACCGGATGCAGCCGCTGATCGAGCACATAGGTGTCGAGGCCGGGCAGGGCACGGCCGACGAGGGCAGCCGGACTGTCGATCAAATCTTCGCCGATCGGCAGGAACGACACGTGCACGGTGGTCTCGGTGATGCCGTACATGTTGACCAGCCGCGGCGCGTTGCCGGGGTGGCGTTCGTACCAGCGCCGCAGCTGCCGCAGATCCAGTGCCTCGCCGCCGAAGATCACATAGCGCAGCGCCGACCCGCCGGTCGCGGCGTCCCGGTCGGCGTCCACGAGCTGGTAGAACGCCGAAGGTGTCTGGTTCAACACCGTCACCTGCTCGCGAATCAGCAGCTCCCGGAACGCTTCCGGGGCACGCGAGGTGGCGTAGTCGACGATCACGACGCTGCCGCCGGTCGCCAGCGCGCACCACAACTCCCACACCGAGAAGTCGAACGCGAAGGAATGGAACAACGTCCACACGTCGTGCTCGTCGAACCCGAACAACGGCCGGGTGGTGGTGAACAACTCCACCGCGTTGCGGTGTGTGACACCGACGCCCTTCGGCACACCCGTGGAACCGGAGGTATAGATGACGTAGGCGAGATGGTCCGGCCGCAGCGGCGCCGCGCGCTCGGCGTCCGTGACCGGATCATCCGGGAACCCTTCCGCCCGCTCCAGCAGCACGACCGGAAGGTCGTTGTCCGGCAGGCCGGATCGTTGCGCGGCTGTGGTCAGTACGCACACCGGCGTCGCGTCGTCCAGCACGAACGCCAGCCGCTGCGCCGGGTAGGTGAGATCGATCGGCAGGTAGGCCGCACCTGCCGCCAGCACGCCGAGCAACGCGGCCGGCAGTTCCTCCGTCCGTGCCACAGCGACAGCGACAACGGATTCCGGCCCCGCACCCGCCGCGATCAACGCGCGGGCGATCCGATTCGCGTGCCGGTGCAACGCATCGAAGCTCACCGTGGCCTGGTCGAATCGGATGGCGGTGGCATCGGGTCGCCGCCGCGCCTGCTCGCCGACCAGCTCCGGCAGCGTCGCAGCGGGCACCGCGACGCGGGCCGCCGCGTCCTCGCCGAGCAGGATCGCGCGTTCGGACGCGCTGAGCAGATCGATGTCGCCCACCGGCACGGTGGGATCGGCGGCCACCGCCGCCAGGATGCGACCGAAGCGCTCCGCGAAGCGCGCTACGGTCTCGTCGTCGAAGAGGTCGCTGGCGAAGGAGAATTCCGCGTACAGTCCTACGTCGTGGCCGGAGTCGGCATGCAGCGCCGCGGTGTTCTCCCGGAGGCTGAGCGACAGATCGAACTTCGCGGTGCCGACCTCGAAGTCGACTTGCTCCAAACGCATTTCGGGCAGGTCGAATCGCTGTTCGGGCAGATTGTCGAAGCTCAGCGACACCTGGAACAGCGGGTGTCTGGCGGTCGAGCGTTGCGGGTTGAGCAGTTCCACCAGGCGTTCGAAGGGCAGGTCCGCGTGGGCGAATGCCCGCAGGTCCGTCGTTCTGGTCCGGGCGAGCAGTTCCGCGAAGGACGATTCGCCCGGCACCTGCGTGCGCAGCACGAGAGTGTTGACGAACATGCCGATCAAGTCGTCGAACTCGGGCTCGCCGCGTCCCGCCACCGGCGTGCCGACCGCGACATCGTCTGTGCCGGACAGCCGCGCGAGCAGGACCGCGAAGGCCGCGTGCACGACCATGAACAGCGTCACGTTCTGGTCCCTGGCCAGGGACCGCAACTGCCGATACAGCTCGGCGTCGACCGTGAAGCCGACGCGGCGACCGGCGAAGGTCTGCACCGGGGGCCGGGGACGGTCGGTCGGTAGCGGCAGTTCGTCGGGCAGTCCCGCCAGCGCCGAGCGCCAGAATCCGATCTGCTCGCAAAGGGGGCTGTCCGGGTCGTCCTCCGAGCCGAGCACGTCGCGTTGCCACAGACCGTAATCCGCGTATTGGAGCGGGAGCGGCGCCCAGTCGGGCGCGACCCCAGCCACGCGCGCGGTGTAGGCGAGCATCACGTCCCGGGTCAGCGGCCCCATCGACCATCCGTCGGCGCTGATGTGATGGGCGACGAAGACCAGGACGTGTTCTTCCTCGGACAACCGCAGCAGCGCGGCGCGCAACGGGAGTTCGACGGTGACGTCGAAACCTCTCCGGACGACCGCGTGGACTCGCTCGGCGAGTTCATCTGGGCTGATCCGCACGGGCAGCAGATCGAGCGAAACGTCGGAGGCTTCGAGCACCCGCTGCACCGGACCCGCGGGAGTCTGCGGGTAGACCGTACGCAACGTCTCGTGGCGGCCCACGACATCGAGGACGGCTTGCCCGAGGGCAGCCGGGTCGAGCCGGCCGACGAGCCGGACGGCGACCGGGATGTTGTCGACGGCGGAGGCGGTGTCGAACTGGTTGAGCAACCACATTCGTTGCTGGGCGAGCGACAGCGGAATCTGTTCCGGTCGTGGGCCTGCCGCCGGCGTACGACGGCCCACTGCTCCCGCGTGGCGTTCGGACCGCGAGGCCAGCCCGGCCACCGTGGACGCCTCGAACAGGGCGCGCACCGGGACCGATGTCCCCAGTGCGGCGCCGAGCCGGGCCGCGACCTGTGTGGCCAGCAGCGAATTGCCGCCGAGGGCGAAGAAGTCGTCCTCGGCCCCCACCTGGTCGACGCCGAGCACGTCACCGTAGATACCGGCGACGATCTCCTCGATCGGCGTGGACGGCGCCCGGTAGACCGCGGGCGCGACCTCCGGTGCGGGAAGGGCGGATCGGTCGAGTTTGCCGTTGACGGTGAGCGGCAACCCGTCCAGCACGACGAACGCCGACGGCACCATGTACGACGGCAGCAGGGCGGCGAGCATCGTCCGCACCCGGGCGGGGTCGAGTTTCGCCGAGGCCTCCGACGGCACCAGATAGGCGACCAGGCGGTCACCGGCCTGAGCGTCGGTCCACGCGGTCACCACCGCCTGTCCGATCTCGGGGAGGCCGCGCAGGGTGGTCTCGATCTCTCCGGGTTCGACGCGGAAGCCACGGATCTTGACCTGGAAGTCGCTGCGGCCCCGGTATTCCAAGACGCCGTCGCGATTCCACACGGCCAGGTCGCCGGTGCGATACATGCGCTCACCGGTGCCGAAGGGGTCGGCGATGAACCGCTCCGCGGTCACCGTCGCCTGTCCGCGATAGCCGCGCGCCAATTGCGAACCCGCCAGATACAGTTCGCCCACGACACCGTCGGGCACCGGTTGGAGACGATCATCGAGCACGTACACCCGGTTGTTCCACTCCGGGACGCCGATGGGCACGCTCGCCTCGTCGCTCGTGACGACCCGGTGGCTGGTGACCGAGACCGCCGCCTCGGTCGGCCCGTACAGATTGAACAGTTCGGTGCGCGGATGTTCCCGGCGCAACCGCTGCGCGAGTCCGGCGGGCAGCGCCTCACCGATGGCCAGTACCCGCCGCAGCGAATCGGGTAGCCCGACCGTGAGCAGAGCCTCCAGCATCGACGGCACGGCGTGCAGGGTGGTCACCCATTCCCTGGCCACCAGATCGGCGAGATAGGCCGGATCGCGGTGTCCGTCGGGTGCGGCGATGACCAGCCGCCCGCCGCAGGCCGCCGCCGACCAGAATTCCCACACCGACAGGTCGAACGTCGCCGCGGTCTTCAGCAGTATCGCGTCGGCGGCGTCGAGGCCGAACTCCAGGATCTTCCACTGCAATTGATTGGCGATCGCGGCGTGCGGCACCGCGACGCCCTTCGGACGACCGGTGGAGCCCGAGGTGAAGATCACGTACGCCAAGTGCTCCGGTCGCAGCGGGATGATGCGCTCGGCATCGGAGACCGATGTCGCGTCGAGCCCGGCGAGATCGAGTTCGGGCAGGCGCAGCACCGGCGCGACATCCGTGTCGAATCGTGTTCCGGCCAGCACACAGACCGGGTCCGCCGCCTCCAGGACATAGCGGACGCGTTCGGCGGGCTGATCCGGGTCCACCGGCACGTACGCGGCGCCCGACTTGGCCGTCGCGTACATCGCCACGACCAGGTCCACCGACCGCGGCAACGCGAGCGCCACCCGGTGCTCCGGACCGACGCCTCGCGAGATGAGATACCGTGCGAGTCGATTGGCGCGCGCATCCAGTTCGGCATAGGTCAGCTCGGTGGCGCCTTCCGGCGCGTCGGCGACCAAGGCGACGGCATCCGGCGAATTCGCCACGGTGGCGTCGAACAGCGAAACCAGTGTCGCCGAGGCGTCGACCGGCCGCTGGGTGGTGTTGCGCCGCCACAGGATCTCCGCGCGCTCCGCCTCGTCGAGGATGTCGATCTCGGCGACCGCGGTCTTCGGAGTACGCGCGACCGTCTCCAGCACCCGCGACAGTCGCGCGACGATGTCACGCGCTGTCGAGGCGTCGAAGAGGTCGGCGGCGTAGGTCAGGAAGCCGTGGATACCGGCCGCGGCGCCGGACTCGGCATAGGTGTCGGTGACGATCAGGTGCAGGTCGAATTGCGACAGACCGGTGTCCGGATCCACGCCGGAAACCGTCAGACCCGGCAGCTCGAGGATGGCCTCGGACAGGTTCTGGAATGAGAAACCCACTTGGAACAGCGGGTGGCGGGCGGTGGAGCGAACCGGATCGAGCACTTCGACCAGCCGCTCGAACGGCACATCGCCGTGGGCGAACGCCTGAATGTCGGTATCGCGTTGCCGAGCCAGCAGTTCGGTGAACGGTTCACCGCCGTCGATCCGGGTGCGAAAGACCAGAGTGTTGACGAACATGCCGATGAGGTCGTCCAGCACGGCTTCACCACGGCCCGCGATCGGGGTACCGATGGCGACGTCGTCGGTCCGACCCAGCCGGGACAGCAGCACCGCGAAGGCGGTGTGCACCACCATGAACAGCGTCGCGCCGTGGTCGTGGGCCAGGTCGGCGAGGGCCTGATGGGTTGCCGCGTCGACGTGGACCGCCACCTTGCCGCCGGCGAAGGACTGCACGGCCGGACGCGGCCGGTCGGTGGGCAGATCCAGCTGATCGGGCAGGCCGGCCAGGGCGTGACGCCAGTAGGCGATCTGCTCGGCGGCCAGGGAGTCCGCGTCGCTTTCCGAACCTAGGAGTTCGTGCTGCCAGATGCTGTAGTCGGCATATTGCACGGGCAGCGGCGTCCAGTTCGGCGCCGCACCCGCCGCGCGTGCGCCGTAGGCGACCATCAGGTCTGTGGTCAACGGACGCAGGGAGAAGCCGTCGGCGCTGATGTGGTGCACCACCAAGGCGAGCACGTGCTCGGTGGGGCCGGGTCGGTCCACCTCGGCGACACGGAACAGCGCCACCGCGACGGGAACTTCCACGGTGACGTCGAAGGTGCTCGAAAGGAAGTCGCCGACAACGGCTTCCACGTCACCAGCCGCCACCGTGCGAACCTCGAACCGCGGCGTGGCTCGCTCCGGTGCGAGGATCACTTGCGTGGGCCCGTGCGCGGTCTGCGGGTAGACGGTGCGGAGGATTTCGTGCCTGGTGACCACGTCCACGATGGCGGCGCGCAACGCGTCCACATCGAGCGCTCCCGTCAGCCGCACCGCCATCGGAACGTTGTAGGCCGCCGATCGGGTGTCGAACTGGTTGAGGAACCACATCCGTTGCTGCGCCGAGGACAGCGGAACATGCTCGGGCCGCCGGTGGGCGGTGAGCGGTCGCCGCCCGCCGGAGCCCGCGTACCCGGCCAGCCGGGCGGCCAGGGCAGCGACGGTCGACGCCTCGAACAGCATCCGAACCGGCACCTGGGCCTCCAGCACCGTGCCGAGCCGGGCCGCGGCCTGGGTGGCGAGCAGCGAGTTGCCGCCGAGGCGGAAGAAATCGTCGTCGGCGCCGAGTCGGCGGGTGGTGCGCAGCAGGTCGGCGAACACGTCGGCGACGGCCTGTTCGAGCGGCCCCGACGGCGGCCGGAACGGGGCGTTGGGCAGCCGCGGCTCCGGCAGCGCGCGCCGGTCCAGTTTGCCGACCGGAGTCAACGGGATCTCGTCGAGTACGACGACGGCCGTCGGCACCATGTGGGCGGGCAGTGTGCGCCCCACTTCGTCGACGAGTGCACCGGTGTCGATGGACGCGTCCGGCGCGGGCAGCACGTAGGACACGAGGATGGTCGCACCGGCATCGGTTTCCCGCCCGACCGTGACCGCGAAATCGATGTCCGGACGGCGGGACAGCACGGCATCGATCTCTCCGAGCTCGATCCGGAAACCGCGGACCTTCACCTGGAAGTCGTTGCGGCCGACGTAATCCAGGACGGTCTGCTCGCCGGTTCGGCGACGGCGCACGACATCGCCGGTCCGGTACAGCCGCGCGCCGGGCGGACCGTAAGGGTCGGCGACGAACCGGGCCGCGGTGAGCGCGAAGCGGTCGTGGTAGCCGCGCGCGAGCTGGCTGCCAGCGAGATACAGTTCGCCGGCGACGCCGTCGGGGACCGGGCGCAGCCTGCCGTCGAGCACCAGCGCGCGCATGCCCCGGATCGGCCCGCCGATCGTCACCGGTTCGTCGGGCGACAGCGGATCGCTGATATTGGTCATGATCGTGGTCTCGGTCGGCCCGTAGCCGTTGTAGAACTCGCGGGTCCGCCTGCCGGAGATCGGCTGCACCCAGCGTCGCACCAGCTCCGGCGGGCAGGCCTCGCCACCGGCGATCACCACCCGCAGCCGGTCCGGTCCGGCCGGTTCCATCGACGCCAACGCCGCGGGCGTGACGAAGGCGTGGGTCACCCGTTCACGGCGCAGCACCGCGGTCAGATCGTCGCCGCCGTAGACGGTCGGTGCGACCACCACCATGGTCGCCGCGCCCCCGACGGCCAGCAGCAACTCCAGCACCGATGCGTCGAAGGACGGCGAGGCGAAATGCAGTGTGCGCGAAGCGCTTGTCACGCGATAACGCTGGCGCTGCTCCGCGCAGAAGCTGGGCAGCCCGGTGTGGGTGACCACCACACCCTTCGGTGTGCCCGTGGAGCCGGAGGTGTAGATGACGTAGGCGGGGTGCTCCGGACGGAGCGGTCGCGTCCGGTCCCGGTCGGTCACCGGGTCGGTGCTCTGTTCCCCGAGTCCGCGCGTGAACTCGGCGCTGTCGATGACCAGCCACTCCACCCGCTCGTCGGGTAGGTCGCCGCGCACCGCGCCGACGGTCAGGCCGAGTACCGGGCGCGCGTCCGACACCATGTGCGTCACCCGCTCGCGCGGATAGTTCGGGTCGACCGGGACGAAACCCGCACCGGTCTTCGCCACGGCCCATACCGCGAGCACCGACTCCGGTGACCGCGGAATGCCCACGGCCACCAGATCTTCGGGCCCGATGCCGCGCGCGATCAACGCCCGCGCCAATCGTGTGGACTGCTCGTCGAGTTCGACGTAATCCAGTTGGGCATGCGTTTGGGAGCCGTCGGCGAAGATCACCGCGACACCGTCGGGGTTCTCCTCCGCGGCGGCGGTCAGCAGGTCCGGCAGCAGCGCGACGGCAGCGGGCTCGACCCGGTTCGGTGGCACTGTCGCAGGGCCCCCGGACACCGCGCGCCGGGCCTCTTCCGGCTCGAGGATGTCGATGTCCCATACCGCCGTCGACGGTTCCTCCGCCGCCGCACTCAGGATGCGCGCGAATCGGGTAAGGAAGGAGCGGATGGTCGATTCCTCGTAAATGTCGGTGGCGTAAGCGAATACGACGTCCATCTCGCCGATTCCGTGGGCGGCGTGCCGGGGTTCGATGAGCACTTGCAAGTCGAATTTGGCGGTGACCTCTCCGGTGTCCAGTGCGGTGACGGTCAGATCGGGCAGCTGCAAGGTGGGTTGCTCGATGTTCTGGAACGACAGCATCACCTGGATGAGCGGATCGGCCACAGCGCTGCGGGCGGGAGCGACTTCTTCCGCCACCCGCTCGAAGGGGATGTCCGCGTTGCCGAAGGCCGAAAGAGCCGCTTCGCGGGAGCGTTCGACGAGGTCGTGGAAGGTTGCCGCGTGATCGGCCACGACGCGCAGCGCGAGGGTGTTGACGAACATCCCGACGAGGTCGTCGAGTGCTCGTTCGCCGCGTCCGGCGATGGGGGTTCCGATGACGATGTCGGTGCCGCCGGACAGGCGTGCCAGCAGTGCGGCGAGAGCCGCGTGGACCACCATGAACAGGCTCGCGTTGAGCTCGCGCGCGATCCCGGCCAGCCGTTCATGCACCTGTGCCGGGATGGTGACCGCCGTCGCCGCGCCACGCGTCGACGGCGTGCCGGGACGGGGGCGGTCGGTGGGCAGCTCCAGCGGCCCGGAGAGCCCGGCCAGCTGCTCGCGCCAGTACGACAACTGCGCCGCGGCAACCGAAGACGGATCGCTGTCGGAGCCGATCACGGCGTGCTGCCACAGGGCGAAGTCGGCGTATTGCACCGGCAATGGCGACCATGACGGCGCGCCGCCGCCGGTGCGGGCGAGGTAGGCGGTGGCCAGATCGCGGGCGAGCGGGACGAGTGACGACCCGTCGGCCGAGATGTGGTGCACCACCAAGACCAGCAGATGTTCGTCGCCGGAGCTGAACAGCCGCAGCCGAATCGGCGCGGACGCCGTCACGTCGAATCCGGTGGACATCAATCCGGTCACCATGTCCGCGACGCCGGTGGCGCCGAACTCGACTACCAGTCCATCCGGGAGTACGGCGTCGACCGGCAGGATCTCCTGGTACGGCAGCCCCTCCGGGTCGGCTGGGTAGCGGGTGCGCAGCGCCTCGTGCCGCACCAGCACGTCGACCACCGCCTGATGCAGTGCGGGCTGGTCGAGGGCGCCGGTCAGCCGCAGGGCGAAGGGCATGTTGTAGGCGGGGGAATCCGGATCGATACGGTTGAGCAACCACATCCGCTGCTGCGCGAGGGAGAGCGGGACCCGCTCCGGTCGAACCGAACGAACGAGCGCGGGCCGGGCGGGCGCGCCGTGAGCGGCGACCCGGGCGGCGAGAGCGGAAACCCGGGTCGCCTCGAACAGATCACGCACCGTGACCCGCGCGTTCAAAGCTTCGTTGACGCGCGCGACGGCTCGGGTGGCCAGCAGCGAGTTGCCGCCGAGCGCGAAGAAATCGTCGTCGAGACCCGCCCGGTCGACGCCGAGCAGATCGGCGAACACCTGAGCGATCGCCTGCTCGACAGGCGTGCGGGGGGCACGGAACTCCTCGGCCTCGAATACGGGTTCCGGTAGTGCCTTGCGATCGAGTTTGCCGCTGGTGTTCAGCGGCAGCTCCGCCAAAGCGACCACCGCGGAGGGAATCATGTACGCGGGCAGCACCGCGGCGACCGCCGCGAGCAGGTTTCCCTGGTCGATGACCTCGCCCGGTCGGGGGACGGCGTAGGCCACCAACCGGTCGCCCAGAGGCGCTGCCACCACCGCCGCGACCGCCTGGCTGACCGACGGTTGCGCGAGGAGGGCGGTCTCGATCTCGCCGAGCTCGATGCGCTGGCCGCGGAATTTGACTTGGGAGTCGGTGCGGGCCAGATATTCCAGTCGTTGTGAACGGCCCGCGTTCGGTGCGCGCCACACGACCAGGTCGCCGGTGCGGTACATCCTGCTTGCGGCCCGGAAGGGGTTGGCGACGAACCGGGTGGCGGTCTGCGCGGACTGGCCGGCGTAGCCGCGGGCGAGCTGCTCTCCGGCGAGATACAGCTCGCCGGGCACGCCGGCGGGCACCGGTCGCAGTCGCGCGTCCAGCACGTAGACCTGCGTGTTCCATTGGGGTGTGCCGATCGGCACCGCCGGTTCCTCGGCGGCGCCCGCGGGCCAGGACGTGACCGAGACCGCGGCCTCGGTAGGACCGTAGAGGTTGTGCACCCGTGCGCCGGTAACCGCGCCGACCGCGTGCACGGTTCGCGGTGGCAGGGCTTCGCCGATCACGAGCACCTCCCGCAGCGTGGGCAGGGATCCGGCGGGCAGGTGCGCGGCGAACTCCGTGAGCATGGAGGGCACGAAGTCGGTGACAGTGACCCTCTCCGCGCCAATGGTTTCGGCGAGATACGCCGGGTCGCGGTGTCCGTCGTGATCGGCGACGACGAGTTTCGCGCCCGACCGCAGCGGCATGAGGTAACCCCACAACGAGACGTCGAAGGTCGTCGCGGTCTTCTGCAGGTACGCATCTCCCGGGCCCATCGGATAGTGGGCGAGCATCCACGCGATCTGGTTGTCGATCGCCTGATGCGAGACCATCACGCCTTTCGGCCGTCCGGTGGAGCCGGAGGTGAAGATGACGTACGCCGGGTGCTGGGGAAGGACGGGGCGCAGCAGTTCACCGGCATCGACCGCCGTGCCCGGCAGCAGTTCGGTCCGGACGGTGTCCAGATACAGCACCGGCATGTGCGGCGGTATCGGCACTGCATCGGTGGTGCTGCTGAGTACGCACACCGGTTCGGCGGTGTCGAGGACGTGTCCGATGCGTTCGGCCGGGTGATCGGGGTCGACCGGCACGAACGCCCCACCCGCGGTGAGGATCGCGTACATGCCGACGACCAGATCCACCGAACGCCGAACCGCCAGTCCCACCAGCGATTCCGAGCCGACACCGTGGCCGATGAGCACTCGCGCGAGCTGGTTGACCCGCTCATCGAACTCGCGATAGGTCAACTCCTGCTTCGCGTCCGCGATGGCCACCGCATCGGCGTGCCGCGCGACAGCGCGCCGGTATCCGGCGAGCAACGGCCCAGGGGTGATCGGATAGCGCGTGTCGTTCCAGTCGCGCAGGATCGTGGTGCGTTCGGCCGCGTCGAGCAGCTCGATGTCTCCCACCACACGATCCGCCGACTCGGCCACGGCGGCGAGGATCGCGCGGTATCGCCGGGCGAATCCGGCGACGGTGGCTTCGTCGAACAGGTCCGTGCAGTAGGTGAACGCCGCCGCGATCCCCAGCGGGGTGCGGTTGTCTTCGCGCGGCAGCATGGTCAGCTCGAGATCGAACTTCGCCACCGGCACCGGCACGTCCACCGCCGAAACCGTCAGCGCGGGCAGTTCCAGCGTCGAGGGCGCGAAATTGTGGAAGGTGAGCATTACTTGGAACAGCGGGTGATGCGCGCTCGACCGCACCGGATCCAGCAACTCCACCAGACGTTCGAACGGCACCTCGGCATGCCCGAACGCTTCGATGTCGTCGCCGCGCACCTGCTCGAGCAGGTCGGCGAAGCCGCGGCCGGGGTCGATCTCGGTGCGCAAGACCAAGGTGTTGACGAACATGCCGATCAAGTCGGACACCGCGGCGTCACCGCGACCGGCCACCGGCGTGCCGACGGTGATGTCACGCGTGTTCGACAACCGTGCCAGCAGCACCGCGAAGGCGGCGTGCGCGACCATGAACAGCGTGGCGTCATACCGGCGCGCGAGACGGGTCAGCGCCGCGTGCGTGGGCGCGTCGATCGTGAACTCGTAGCTCGCGCCGCGCCCGGAGAACACCGCGGGGCGTGGCCGGTCCGCGGGCAGATCCAGCCGTTCGGGCAGGTCGGCCAGCCGCTGTCGCCAATACCCGATCTGGCGGGCGAGGATCGAATCCGGGTCTGTCTCGTCCCCGAGCATCTCCCGCTGCCACAGGGTGTAGTCCGCGTACTGCAGCGGCAGCGCCGCCCAGCCTGGGGCCGCGCCGGCCGCCCGGGCAGCATAGGCGGTCATCAGGTCGCGGGTCAGCGGCCCCATCGAGGAACCATCGCCCGCGATGTGATGGACCACGCACACCAGCACGTGCTCGCTGTCGTTCAGTCGCAACAGCCGCACCCGCAGCGGCGGCGCCACCGTCACATCGAAGCTTTCCCTTATCGCCGCCAGCGTGTACTGGGGTATCTCGGCCTCGCCGACCTCCCACACCGTCAGCTCCGGGACCGCCGGCGGATCCGAAATCGCATGCACCCGTTGGCTACCGGAACCGTCGTGGTCCGGGTAGCTGGTACGCAGCACCTCGTGCCGCTCGACCAGATCATCGATCGCCGCCCGCAGAGCGGCGACATCCAGCCGCCCACGCAGACGCACCACCAGCGGGATGTTGTCGGTCGCACTCGCCGGATCGAACCGGTTGAGAAACCACATCCGCTGCTGCGCATAGGACAACGGCACCCGCTCGGGTCGCGGCATCGGCCGCGGCACCGGATCGGACCGATCGGTCAGCTCGGTGAGCCGTTCGGCCAGCTTCGTCACCGCCGAGGCCTCGAACAGCAAGGTGACCGGTACCCGCACACCCAACTCCGCACCGATACGCGCCGCGGCCTGCGTGGCCAGCAGCGAGTTGCCACCGAGTTCGAAGAAGTCGTCGTCGACGCCGACCCGGCCGGCATGGTCACCGCCCTGCGGCAGCAGCACGGCGGTGAAGGTTTCGGCGACCAACCGCTCGGTCGCTGTGGTGGGCGCCCGGAATTGCCGTGCGGCGAGCACCGGTTGCGGTAATGCGGCGCGATCGAGTTTGCCGACGGGGGTGAGCGGCAGATCGTCGAGCACGGTGATCGCACCCGGGATCATGTACACGGGCAGCGTTCGTGCGACGAATTCGAGGAGGTCGGTGGTGTCCACCCCGACCCGGCCACCGGCCGGATTCTCCGCGGACACATGGCGCGGCAGCACATAAGACACCAGCGTTTGCGCCCCCGAGGGCAGTGTCATCCCGAGCGTGACCGCATAGTCGACGTCCGGATGCGCGGTCAACGCGGTGTCGATCTCGCCCGGCTCGATCCGCAAGCCGCGGATCTTGACCTGGAAGTCCACTCGGCCGTGATATTCCAGCATCCCCGCCGTGGTGCGCCGCACCAGATCACCCGTGCGGTACATACGGCCGCCGGCTGCCGCGGTGAACGGGTTGGCCACGAATCGTTGCGCGGTCAACCCGGGACGCCGCAGATAACCTTCGGCCAGTGCGGGTCCGGACAGATACAACTCACCGACCACTCCCGGCGGCACCAGACGTAATCGCGCATCGAGGACATGCGCGCCCAGCCCTGGGACCGGCGTGCCGATATGCGGCGAGTCGTCCACGGCGAGCGCCGCGGTGCCGGTCGCGACGACCGTGGTCTCGGTCGGGCCGTACAAGATATGGAACGCCCCGTGCTGCGCCCACCTCGCGACCAGTTCGCCACCGACCCGCTCACCGCCACACAAGATCGCGCGAAGGTCGTCGAGCCCCGCCGGGTCCAGCGATTCCAACGCCGCCGGGGTGATGCACAGATGCGTAACCCGCTCCCGCCGCAGCAGGTCGGCCAGCTCCACACCCCCGAACACCGTCGGCGGCGCCACCACCAGCGTCGCGCCCGCCGAGAACGCCAGCAGTATCTCGACCACCGAGAAATCGAAACTGGGAGAACACAAGTGCGTCACCCGCGATCCCCGCGTCACTTGCCGTGCGGTGACCTCGTGCTGAACCAGACCCGCCAGACCGGCATGAGTGACCGCGACCCCCTTCGGCCTGCCCGTCGACCCGGAGGTGTAGATGACGTACGCCACATGCTGCTCGGTCAACGGCCGCAGTCGGTCCAGATAGGAAATCGAATGCGCCGGCTCGGCGGCGATTCGCTCCCTGTGTACAGCGGCATCGAGTTCGACCCACTCAACAGCACCAACCGGTAGCCCAGCCCGGTCCGCCGCGACGGTCACACCCAGCACGGCGCCGGAATCCGCGAGCATGTGCGAAACACGCTCCGCTGGATGACCCGGGTCGACCGGCAGGTAGGCCGCGCCCGTCTTCGCCACCGCCCACACCGCCAGCACCGACTCCACCGACCGCGTCAGAGCTACCGCCACGACGTCACCCGGCCCCGCCCCGAACTCGATCAGGTAGCGACCGAGCCGCGAAGACTCCTCGTCCAGCTCTCGGTAGGTCAGCTGGCGCTGATCAACCGGGTCCCCGCTCGGATTGAACCGAAGCGCGACCGAGTCGAACGCCGTATCGACCGCCGCCGTCAGCAATTGCGGGAACAGGCGATTGCGTGATCGGGAATGGTGGACGCGACGTACGGAACGGCGTGTTGCGGTCATGCGGTGGGGTCACTCTCTACATCGAGCAAAATGCGCCCCGGCAATGAAGCAGCAAGCAAGGCCTCGAATGCTCGAACCCATGACCGGAGCGTGCGGTCGGACCTTAGCGAACGACGAGTGGATCGACCTGCCGTCATTGGGAAGCCATCGGTGCCGCTGGATCGACCGCACGCCGAGCAACGTCAGCCGCGCCGGCTCCTCGGTGGTGTTGTCGCCGGGCCAACTCCTGGCTACGCCGGTCGGCCGTCGGTCACGGCCCTGGTCAGAGCCAGCCGTTGCGGCGGAACAGCAGGGCCAGCCAGCTGCAGGCGACGACCATGAGGATGAGGACCGCGGGGTAGCCCCAGGGTTGGCGCAGTTCGGGCATGTGGTCGAAGTTCATGCCGTAGATGCCCGCGATCATGGTGGGGACCGCGGCCAGGGCGACGAGAGCGGAGATCTTGCGCATGTCGGTGTTCTGGCGCACCGCGATCCGCGCCAGGGAAGCGGTGATCAGGGCGGAGAGGGCGTCGTCGAAGTCGTGGACGCGTTCGGCGGCGGTGGCGTGGTGATCGGCGACGTCGCGCAGGTAGCGGCGTACTTCCTTGCCGAGCCCGGAGTCGGGCTTGGTCAAAGCCTGCAGCGGGACTGCCAGCGGGGTGATCGCTCGCCGTAGTTCGACGACCTCGCGCTTGAGCTGGTAGATGGCTTCGATGGTGAGCCGGGAGCGGGGGGTGAAGACCTCTTCTTCCATTTCCTCGACGTCGGCTTCGACTTGCGCGGTGACCTCGAGGTAGGCGTCGACGACGTGGTCGGTGATCGCGTGCAGCACCGCGGCCGGTCCCAGCGCCAGCCGGGCGGGGTCGGTCTCGAGTTCGGCGCGGACCTCTCGTAGTCCGGAGTGGGCGCCGTGGCGCACCGCGACGACGAAGTCGGGGCCGCAGAAGATCAGGATTTCCCCGGTCTGCACGATCTCGCTGACGGCGTGCATGTCGTGCTCGACGTAGGCTACCGTGCGCAATCCCAGTACCAGGGTCTGGTCGTAGCGTTCCAGTTTCGGGCGCTGATGCCCCACCACCGCGTCCTCCACGGCCAGCGGATGCAACCCGAACAAGGCGGCGACCTCGGCCATCTGCCCGGCATCGGGTTCGTGCAACCCCAGCCACACGAATCCGCCACCCTCACCGGCGGCGCCGTCACCCGCGGCGCCGGTGGCGGTGTCGCGGACGGCGGCCAGCGCTTGGGCCGGGGTGAACCGGCCCGGTTCCCGGTGCCCGTCCCGGTAGACCCCGCAATCCACGACCGCCCGCGCCACCGGCACCGGAATTCGCTTCAACGACACGACCGCGTCGGCAGCCGCGTCCCGGCCAGACTTGTTAACCACCGCACGAGCCTAGAACCCACCGGAACCCGGGGGCGCTCGCCGGGGTCGCGATCTGCTCGGTATGGGGGATCGACAGTCGATGCGCGGCTCGCCGGAGGCGGACGCCTGCGGGCCGGTTCATGGTCCGTCGGTGTCGCCCGCTTCCGAAGACGGGGGTGGTGTCTTGCTGAAATGGATGTGCACGGGCATGCGGAAGAGGTTCGTCGAGCCGCTGCGCATCCACTGGGTGACTGCCGCCACGGTCGATCCGATCGACACCGCGATGGCCAGGAACGCCCACGGCGTGAGGCTCGCCGAGGCGTACGCGTGCTGACCGAAGCCCGGCACCGCGAGCTTGCCGTTGTTGAACGCCCAATTGAGCAACGATCCGACCTGACCACCCAGATCCGAGGTGCGGGAGACCATGGACTTCAGCTGGCCGCCCTTGCTGTTGACATAGAGGGCCGTGATGAGCACGAACACGGTTGTGGCCAGCGTGGACATCGTCGCCAGCCGTGTGAGCGCCTCGATGCGGAACCGCAGATTGATCACCACGGCCAAGACGGTGACGACGATCGCCGCGCTGGCGAGCAGTGCCCAGAAGCCGGTGATCTGCGGGGCGCGCGGATTGGATCGTGACCAGACATTGAGAAACACCGTTGTAATTTGCATGCGGCCGAACGCATTCGCGCGGACGCTGCCATCCGCGCCGGACGCGGTGATCCACGGCTGGAACAGTAATGCGAGTGTCACCAGGCTGCCGATTGCGGCCCAGGCATAGCCCCAATATCCGCGCAGCGCAACCTGATACGCCCTCGGCCCTCGCGCCGTGGCATTACTGACGATCTTTCCCCGACCATTTCGAGGAGTGTTCCCTCGCCACGGCGTCGGCTGCACCATTGGCTCAGTCTAAGACCGGCTGATTGTCCGAATCGGAGTTTATCGCCACTGCTGGGAATGCGTGAATCCAGCCCTTCGTGCGTCCTCACGAAAAAAGCCACGCGTTGATGGCGGCGCGACGGCCAGGTAAATCGTGTATGAACTTTCCGACCCGTCGAGATGCTCCACTGAGACGACTCGTAATTCCTGGCGCGACTGCGTGCCGAACCCGCAGGGCGAGTTGCGGGAGCGATGCCTTCGTCGTACGGGACCGGGAGTCCCAGGGCGGCCGGGACTGCTTCGGCGACCGCATGCTGACCGGGTGACGGCGGTCACCGGCGGCGACCAGGAATGAACCTTGCGGTGGAAATGAGCGGGTCTGTCGGGTGCCGGCGATCGCTCAGGCGCCTGCGTCAGCCGAACGCGGATCATCTCGCACACCGAAGGACGCGGAGTCTCAGTTATTCGGCGGGTGTGAAGACAGTGAACTTCGCACCGGGTTCGAATACTCCCGCGCGGTCGGGCACGGCGCCCGACGCGCTGGCGGAGTCCCTAGTGCGTCGGGTTCGATGTTGTCGGCGATTGTAAAAATCATGAAAATTTCGGTGGTGCGGTCAATTTCGCACTTGCCGAGGATCTCAGCGGCGTGCAAGTCACGCCGAACTGCTCGACAAAGCTACATTCGCAATGCCGGAATAGCGCATGCCAGCACCCGACTTCGCATCGGACTACTCGAGCCCGAGCCCGGATCCCACTGAAAACCATCGGTTCCCTGCGTAATTCACGATCGGCGCTGCGGTTACGGGTGTACTCACGCCGGCGCGCCGGCATCCGACCACGCTCTCGTCGAACGGGTGACGCCGGCGCACCGGTGACCGGATCGCGCGCGCTCAGGTGCGCGTGGACGGGTGCTCGCCGCGTCGCAACGGCGGCAGATGTTCCACCACGCCCGCCACTACAGCGAGGGCGCGACTGGCGTGCGCGCACCCGCTCGCCCATCGTCGCGGCGCTCGGCGAGCCACCTGGTCGAGCCGGTCGCGCGAACGGTCCAGCGGCGCGAGCGGCACCGCCGCCAGCGCGTTACCGGGCAACCGCCGCGCGACGGTCGGATGCGGCCGTGTGGGCGCGGTGACTCGCACGGCCAGCCACGCCCAGCCCGCCCGGCGCAAGGCCTGCGCGTCGAGTGCCTCCTGCAACTTCGGCAGCAGCACGTCCTCTTCGTCCCGCACGTCCTGGCGCAGCAGCCCCTCGATCCTCGCGAACAGCCCGCGATGCTCGGGACTGTCGGCGTCGATCGTCTCCAGCTCGCTGAACAGCTCGTTGATCTCTTGCTGCTCCTGCTCGACGCGCAACGTCAGTTCCTCGCCGTCCGGGAGGACCTTCCGAGCCAGCGGCCACAGCACCGCCTCCTCCGCGAACGCGTGCGGGAAGACCAGCCAGCACAGCGCCGTCATCGCGTCCCGGCGCTCGTCGCCGCCGCTGCTGTCGATGCGGGACAGCAACCCGTCGAGGATTTGGTGATCGCGGCGCTGCAAGCTCAGCACACTGCGGGGACCACCAAGCTCCGCTTCGGTCTGCTCGGCAAGAGAACCCGGCATCGGAGGCTCCTTCGGTCGGTTCGTGCTCGTCCTACCCGCACTGCGCGGAGCGAGACCGACCGCTCTGGCGAGTCGAGCCCAGCCCGCGCATCCGCAGACGCCAACCGAGAGCTGAAGGTTTGCCACGGGAGACGACTCCCAGCTGTACGGGCGCCTGGCTGCACGTAAGCCTGGTGCCACCGGTGGCCCGATGCGCGACTTGGGCACAATCGCGCCGCAGCTCGAGCCGGATGATCCGTTGGCCGGGAGATTCCATGCTTACCTCGGCATATGTCGGTCAGGCATGCTTTTTTCGGAGCAGGTTACTCTCGGGTAGTGCCGGGTAAGCGGATAGCGGTGCACCTTGCGCCGACCCGATGCTGTCAACGTCGAAGGGACGAGATTCGCATGAGCACTCCCGACACCACCACGTTGCTGGCGCAGCTGCGCGCTGTCCTCGCTTTGACCAACACCGAAATCCAGGTCGCCGAAACCCGCATAGCTCAAGCCCGGACCGAAGCGGTGCGGCGCGAGCTGTCCGAGAACGCCGACAACGGCCGTGCCCGCGCCGAGGCCATCGAGGCCGCCATCCGCGACCTGGGCAGCGTCCCGGAATTGGTCGGCCCTTTCCTCGGGCGCGCGGCGGCCGCGGTCAAGGCGATGGTCGAACAGGCCCAGCCGTTCGACGAAGCCTTGCTGAGCGACCTCACCCTCGAACACCAACTCCTCGACCGCGCCCGCTACATCAAGGCCCTGGCTACCACCGCCGGTCAACGTCAGGTGGTGGCTCTGGCGGAGCGGTTGATCACCGCGCACTCGGCGACCGTGGACTGGCTGACCACCGTCCTGGCCGAGGACGCCCTCGGCGGGCCGGCCGCACTGCGCCGCACACCACTGCAGGCGGCCACCGGAACCGCGGTGAAGCTGGTCAACCTCCCGGTCACCTGGTCCGCTCGTGGTCTGGACCGGGCACTGGACACCGTCCGCGCCACCCCACCCGTGCTCGGCGAACTGCTCGCCCAAGGTGCGCGCGCAGGGGATGTCGCCGTCAAAACCCTCTCGGCCTCTCGCGACGCCGCCCTCGAGACCGCCGAGCAGGTCACCCGCCGCGAAGGCGCCGATACCGCCGCCGACGCGTTGCGTTCGATCCGTACCACCACCGGCGTCCTCGAACCCGACGAGTTGCCCATCGGCGACTACGACGAGCTGAACGTCAGCCAAGCCGTCGCGGCGGTCAAGGATCTCTCCGACCCCGCCGACATTCGATCGATCGTCGCCTACGAGGAAGCCCACAAGAACCGGCACGGTGTCGTCTCGGCCGCCCAGACGCGGCTCGCGGCGATCGCCCAAGAAATCGCCGGCATCAACTGAACGCCGCCGCCGAGCAGCGACACGCCCCGGCCAGCCGACGATGCCCGCCGCGCTGGTCGGCAACAGCGGCTGAGCATCGACCTGCGAGCAGCATCGCTGTCGGCGCCCGCAACTAGAACGCGCCGCAGGCTTGCGTGGCGGCAGGCCGGGCACGGTCATCCTCGCGCTGGCAGGCGGGACGCCCCCACGGCGGCAGGCCGGGGCGCGGTCACCTCCGCGTCAGCACGAGGTGATCCGCGCTTCGCTTCGAGCGTGCACTTCACCCGAGCCTTTTCGAAGTTCGGTGGTGACGTGCTTCTGACCCGTCCTTGGTCTGCCGGTGGCGTTGTCTCAGCCGTTGTCGTCGACCAGCGTGAAGGAGCCCGTGTAGCCGAATGCCTCGGCATTGTGGCGCGGTCGCGAGCACGAGCCGCATGATGTCGCCAAAAGCCTCCCGCATCGAATCGACGGTGGCTGCGTGCTGCGTGCCGCACGACCTCTCCGGATCGATCAACGATCGGCGGTGAATATCGGTTTCCCCCTAGGGTTATGGCCGACGGGCTGGTCCGTCGAGAGGAGTTGCCGATGGATGCCGAACACTTCCTGCCGTTCCGCAAGAGCGCGGTGATATCTCTGTGTACCGACGAACTTCCCGATGCCGAACGCGAGTCGTTCGCGGAGTTCGCTCGTCTGCTGGCGGCTTTGGTGCACTACGAGTTTCATGTGCGTGGTGAAAAGGTGCTCGACGCGTATCAGCTGGTCGATCCCGCGGAGGATGAACGGGCCATCCGTGCCGCGACAGCCGAGGATCGGGCGGCGGCGCGGGTGCGGGTGGAGCGGGAGCTGGTCGCGCTGGCCGAGGCGGCGGATTTCACGCGCATCGATGCCGCTGAGATTCAGCGCGCGTTCGCCGAGCACTCCCTGGTGAAGGTGCGGTTGGAGGTCGACGAGGAGGACATCGAGACGGCGATGTTCTTTCGACGGGGGGTGTCGCAGCGCACCGAACAGGTGAGGTGGTTGTTCGGTCTGCGGCGGCGCAGCATCGAATTCACCAGCTACGGCAAAGTTCTGGTGTACGTCGCTTTCGCCGAGCGTCCGGAGGCGGTCGTGGATCGCCCCAATGGCGGTGTGCTGCTGAAGCTGTTCCAGAATGTCCCGAGAAACGACCTCGAGATGCTGTATCCGAGCGTTCGGGTGCGGATGCGGCCGCTGGACAAGCTGCTGATCGGGGTGCCCGCGGTGGTCTCCGGAATCGTCGTGGTCGTCACGAAGCTCGTTGCCTCGTTGGGGCCGCTGGTGCTGTTGCTCGCGTTTTGGGCCGGGTTGCGCGAGGAGTCCGTGCCGTTGGATCAGGCCACGCTGGTCACCCTGGGCGCGGGGGTGGCGGCTTTCGGCGGTTACCTGGTTCGGCAGTTCTCCAAGTTCATGAACCGCAAGATCAAGTTGATGAAGACGCTGTCGGAACACCTTTACTTCAGCAATCTCGACAACGATGCGGGAGTGTTCCGTCATTTGCTGGGTGCCGCCGAGGAATCGGAGGTGAAGGAAGCCGTCCTCGCCTACCATTTCCTGCGCACGGCCGACCGCCCGCTCACCGCCGCCGAACTCGATCAACGCGTGGAGGACTGGTTTCGCAGGCAGTGGGGGACGAGCTTCGACTTCCAGATCCGCGACGGCCTGCGCAGACTCCGGGACTGGGAACTGCTCATCGAGCACGAGCACGCCGCACTCGGTGTGCTGCCGCCGGACGAGGCCAGGCAGCGGTTGGATCACCACTGGGACAACCTGTTTCGTGTCCGCCCTTCAGGAGACGGGACCGCCGATGCGCGCCGGGCCGCAGTCACCTCCGGCTGAAGCGTTCACCCAGACCGGACTTGCTCGCGCAGACATCAGCGCACCGACATCGCTGCCGCTTCTCGTCTTGCTCCCTGTGCTGCCGAACGCGGAGGTTCGATCCGAGGGGCAGTCGGGTGCGTGCTCACCGAGTGGGGATTTCCAGGCCGTTGTCCCGGAGGAAGTCATCTACTACGCGGGTGGCTCGCTCCGGGGTGGGGTCGGATTTGATCAGGGTGCTGATTCGCTGGGCTTGCGTGGTGGTCGGTAGGAAGCCGACCAGCAAGGCGGGCAGCAGGAGTCTGCGAGCCAGCAGCTCTTGCGCCGAGGCCACCCAGGGTCGGCGGATGACCGAGACGTTGACGCGGATCGCGTGTTCGTTGCCCGGCGGGACGCCCGGCCGATCGGTCTCCATTGCGGCATAACGAAATCCGTGCGCAAGTTACATTCCGCACAGTCCATCGGTCCGCGACCGAGCCGATTGCCGCACTCGTCGCAGACGATCCGATCGAGTGCGGCGTCCACGACCCGCCAGTCGTGCCGGTCGGGCTCGGCGACGACGAGTCGGGCGACCTCGGGCGCGGGTTCGCTCTGCCAGTCGAGGAAGAAGCGCCGCCACTCCTCCTCGACGATATCGTCGACCAGCCGCAGGCAACGATGGCACTGCGGGGCACCCGCGTACTCGTAACCGCGACACTCGACACACCGCACCACAGCGGCACCGACCTCCGGTCTCATACCACCCGATCCTCGTGCGACACGGCCACCGGCACCACCGAATCAAGCAGTGGATCGGTCAACGATTGCGTTGTGGCACTCCGGCCTCCGGGCGCAGGGGGGCGCCGACGTGGTGGAGGTGTCTCAGTGCCTCGCGGTAAGAGGAGAACAGCCCGGTTTCGTGATAGGGCACGCCGATCTCGGTGCAGTAGTCGCGGACGATCACCTGGGCGTGACGCAGGTTCGGCGTCGGCATGCTCGGGAACAAATGATGCTCGATCTGATAGTTGAGCCCGCCGAGGGCGACGTCGGTCAACGCGCCACCCCGCACGTTGCGGGAGGTCAGCACCTGGCGACGGAGGTAGTCGGGACGGTCGTCGCCGGTCAAGGTCGGCATGCCCTTGTGGTTCGGGGCGAAGATGCAACCCATGTACAGGCCGAAGAGGCCTTGATGCACGGCAAGGAACGCGAACGCTTTGTCGGCGGGCAGAACCGCGAACAGTGCGGCCAGGTACGCGGCGAAGTGGCCGAACAGCAGTGCGCCCTCCATTCCGCGGTGTTTGACCGATCGATTTCTGAGGGCGCGTACGCCGGCCACATGGAGGTTCAGGCCTTCCAGCAACAGCAGGGGGAAGAACAGGAACGCCTGCGTCCTCCCGATGAGACGAGGCAGACCTCGGCTGGACCGTGCCTGCTGTTGTGACCAGAGCAGAATGTCGGGTGCCACATCGGGGTCGAGTTCCTCGTGGTTGGGGTTGGCGTGATGCCGGGTGTGCTTGTCCTGCCACCAGCCGTAGCCGAGGCCGATGCCGGCGTTGCCCACGAGACGTCCCACCAGTTCCGTCGGCTGCCGTAGCCGGAAGACTTGGCGGTGTGCGACATCGTGCATGACGAGTGCGATCTGAGCGAACGTCACGGCCATGAACCCCGCGACCAGCAGCGTCCACCACGAATCGCCGATGAGGACGAACGCCGCCCACCCGGCTGCGAACGCGACGCCGACGAGGCTCAGCCGGACGGCGTAGTAGACGGGACGCCGGTTCATCAGCCCCGCGGCGGAGATCCGGCGCAACAGACGGGCGTAATCACCGTCGGCGCCGCGCTGCGGTGACCGTGGAGATGACTGGGGGACCAAGGCAGGTGTCGTCATAGATCTTCCTGAGAGCTCGAGTCGGGGACGCCATCTCCGTCCGTCGACGATGCCGGCCGGTCGATGTCGGAGCGGGGCGCCGATTTCGATATCTCGAAGCTATCGGCCGGATTCTCGTCAGCCGTAACCCTCTGGTATTACATGGAATCGGACTGCGGTGTGATATTCGGTGCCCAACGCGGATCGAGGCGGCCGGTCGGCACGCTCACCCCCTCCAGGAAGGGTGGTGACCTATATCACAGTCCAATTCTGTCAGGTTTCGCGCCGCTATCCGGTTCAGGAAGCGAACACCATCCAGACAGGAGTGAGACCATGAAACACCGCATCGTCGTTCTCGGCGCCGGATACGCCGGAGCCAACGCGGCCGGGCGCCTCGCCAAGCGGCTGCACCCCGCGGATGTCGAGATCACCCTCGTCAACGCCGACCCGGAGTTCGTCGAGCGCGTCCGTATGCACCAGCTGGCCGCAGGTCAGGAGCTGAAGAGCCGCGTGCTGACCGACGTCTTCGCGGACACCGGCGTGCGGGTGGTGTCGGCCCGGGTGGCCGCGGTCGATGCCGACCGCAAGACCGTCGACATCGTCGCCGCCGATGGCTCGCGGTCGATCACCTACGACACTCTCGTCTACGCCCTCGGCAGCGCCGCCACCGACTGTGGCGTGCCCGGTGTGGCCGAACACGCCTACGACATCGCCGGCAAGCAGTCCGCACTGCGGCTGCGCGAGCGGCTGGCGAGCCTGGGCGCGGGTGCGACCGTGCTGGTCGCCGGTGGTGGTCTCACCGGAATCGAGGCCGCCACCGAAATCGCCGAAGCCCGGCCGGACCTCGAGGTCGCACTCGCTGCTCGCGGTGGCCTCGGCGACTGGCTGAGCGAGAAGGCCCAACAGCATCTGCGCAAAGCGTTCGACCGGCTCGGCATCACCGTGCACGAGCACACCGACATCGCCCGCGTCGAGCGGACCGGCGCCCAGACCGCCGACGGCCGCACGATCCCGGCCCGAATCACCGTGTGGACAGCCGGTTTCGCCGTCCACCCGATCGCCGCGGCCACCACCCTGCAGGTGTCGGCGACGGGGCAGATCGTCGTCGACGACACGATGCGGTCGGTGTCGCACCCCGACGTCTACGCCGTTGGCGACGCCGCGCTCGCCCCCGGGGCGAACGGCGATCCGCTGCGCATGTCCTGCGCCTCGGGTGTCCCTTCGGCTTATCACGCCGCCGACGCCATCGCCGCACGTCTGACCGGTCGCAAGATCCCCTGCAATTCGATCGGCTACACCGCCCAGTGCATCAGCCTCGGCCGCCGCGACGCTGTGGTCCAGTGGGTCACCCCCGACGATCAGCCCAAGCCTTCGGCTCTCACCGGTAGGGCGGCCGCGCGAGTCAAGGAGTTCATCTGCAAGAGCGCGGCCTGGAGCATTTCGCACCCGACTTCGATGCTCCCGTCCCGCCGCCGTCACATCGCCACCGCCGAGCCGACCCGCGCCCTCACCGCGTGACGCCGCGCCCTCTGCGGGCCGTGTCGGACGGGACGAGCCGACACTGCCCGCCCTACTTCCGCCGCAGCCCTCGAAGATCCCACTCGGCCATGGTCTCGACCGGCCGAGTCGGACGGCCGACCAAGCTTTCGCGGCTACGCAATCGCACGGCAACCCATCAGGTGCGCGAGCGATGCCTCGCACCCGATGGGTTGCCCGCCGGTACCGGCTTCATCGGCCACGTTCACCAGCATTCGCTGTCCGGGAGTCCGCTGGCGATGCTCAGCACCTCGGCGATCTCGGTATAGGCCTGTCTGGGGAGCGACCGAAAAGCGGGCCCTATGCGGCCGTTCCGCGCGCGGAATGAGCGCGCGGCTTGGCGCGCGACTGCCCTTGCGCCGCATTGCCGTTGCGACGGCCGCTGCCTTGGCGCGGTCCGCCACTGCTCTTGCGGGGTCCGCCATTGCCTCGGCGCGGTCCGCCACTGCTGCGATACGGTCCGCCGCTGCTGCGGCGGTCGTCTTCACGTGCCGCCCGATCGCTGTAGGAGGGCGCGACGAATGGGGCAGTCGTGCCGACGAGCTCGGCCACCACGGGCGAATCGGCGGTGACCCGTTGCGGGGTCACCGTGATCTTGGCCTTGCGCATGAGGTCGGCCAGGTCGCGTCGTTCGCCGGGCAGCACCAGGGTGATCACTTCACCGGAGTTGCCCGCCCGCGCGGTACGGCCCGAACGGTGCAGGTAGGCCTTGTGTTCGGCGGGCGGGTCAACGTGCACGACCAGCTCGACACCGTCGACGTGCACGCCGCGCGCGGCCACATCGGTGGCCACCAGCACCAGGGCATCACCGGCGGCGAAGACCGCGAGGTTGCGGTCGCGGGCGCCCTGCGAGAGGTTGCCGTGCAGATCGACGGCCGGGATTCCGGCGAGGGTCAGCTGCTTGGCCAGTTTGCGAGCCTGATGCTTGGTGCGCATGAACAGGATTCGCCGACCCGAGCCCGAGGCGAGCCGGTGCACGAGCTCGCGTTTGGCTTCGACGCTCGCGGTCTCGAAAACATGATGGGTCATGGCGGCGACCGGGGAGTTCGCCTCGTCGACGGAATGCAGCTTGGCATCCGGCAGGAAGCGGCTGACCAGCTTGTTGACGCCGTTGTCCAGGGTGGCCGAGAACAGCAGGCGCTGACCGTCCTTCGGGGTGGCTGCGAGAATGCGGGTCACACCTGGCAGGAACCCGAGGTCGGCCATGTGGTCGGCCTCGTCGATAACGGTGACCTCGACGGCATCCAGGGAGATCAGACGTTGGTTCATCAGATCCTCGAGCCGGCCGGGGCAGGCGACGACAATGTCGACACCGGCGCGCAGCGCCCGGACCTGCCGGTTCTGCGGGACCCCACCGAAAATCGTGGTGACGGTCATGCGATAGGCCGCGGCGAGGGGTTCCAGCGCGGCCGCGATCTGGGTGGCCAATTCCCGAGTCGGCGCCAGCACCAGGCCGGTCGGTCGGCTCGGTGCGCGTCTACCGGCGAGACCGCCGCCGAGACGGTTGACCATCGGAATGGCGAAAGCGAGCGTCTTGCCGCTGCCGGTCCGGCCACGGCCCAGCACGTCGCGTCCGGCCAGCGAATCGGGCAGGGTGTCGGACTGGATCGGAAAAGGTTCGGTGATCTGGGCGCGAGTCAACGCCTTCACCAGCGGTGCGCTCACGCCGAGCGCGGCAAAAGAGATGTCAGCAGAACTCATATGTGTTGCGGTGCCTTTCGGGCATCAGGTGGTGCCCGGGCCGTCTGCGGACCTTGCGGGTCCGCGCCGGGGGCACGAAATGGCGAGATTGCCGATGGGCAAAATCGATCGCCGTAATAAGAGCGGATGCGGCAAGCGCTGGTTGCGAAGCGAATGCGATCTACGACGCTTGGCGTGACAAGTCACGCACCTGATCGACAATAGCCTGTGATGGGGTGGTTCGTACTCATCGGGTGAGGTTTCTCGCATCTGGCCACGGCTGGGCAGCCGAACTCCTGCTCGCCCGCCCCGTTACAGCGAACCCTCGGACACGCCGTCGCCGAGCGCGTCGACCAGCGGGTCGTAGGAGGACATCGACTTGCCGAAGCCATGGGCGAGGACGACGACCGGGACGTCGGTGCCCGAAGCCGGGGCCGACACCCGAACCTGCAAGTCGTCGCCGCGCTCCGGCGCGGGTAGGGCGACCGGCTTGATGGACCTCGTCGCCGCGGTCTATCGGCACCAGGTCGAAGCATGCGCGGAGGCCGTGCCCGCCCTGCTCGAAACAGCGACCTCGCCGTCCGACGCGTTGCGTCGATGGGTCGATCTGTTCGTCAGTTTCCTGGCGACCAAGCATGGCCTAGCCGCCGCTCTGCGCAACGACCCCGACGGCTTCACCGGTCTGCACGCCCTGTTCCTGGATCGCCTCGTACCAGCACTGGACAACATCCTCGCCACCGCCCGCAGCGCCGGCGAATTCCCCGCCGATATCACCGCCTACCAGCTGATGCGCGCGATCGGCGACATCTGCGCGGGCGCGGAAACAGCAGATCCGAATTACGATGCGCGCCTGACCATTCGACTGCTGCTCGACGGCTGCCGCCGGTAGGTTCATTGCAACGGGCATCGATCTCGGTTTTCTGGCCGCCGGTGCGCTGCACGAGTTCCCGGCCGGGGGCTTCACAGCGAGGCCTGGACCGAGGTGGTGCGCCGCGAATTGTCCGAGAACGCCGCCGCCCGGAGGGGTCGCGAGGGAATGTGGCCGTCGACTTGTGGTGGGTCGCGGTGTGGGCAGGAAATGTACGGGGCGACGAGTTGGGCGGCGAGGGGCTGGGTCGACATCGCTGGCATTCAAACCCCCGGACGACGAGAAGGCCTGTTACGGCGGAGTCCTCGACGATGACGTGGGCCGGGTCGATGGGTGTGCGGCGATCAGCTGGTAGCGGAAGGCGAATCGAGCTCGGCGAGATCGGCTGCGACTCCCTTTGGTTCATCGACACAGCATGGGCCTGCGAACCGCGATCCGGAATCAAGTGCGATCAATCGACCTTGACCTGAAGTCGACTTCAGCTGACATAGTCGCGGTACGGATCTCGACCGTGTCGAAAAGAGGTAGATCGTCGTGACTTCGCCATTGAAGGTGGCCATCGTCGGAGGGGGCATAGGTGGTGTCAGTGCAGCGCTCGCGGTGCGGCGTGCCGGGCATGAGGTGGTGTGTTTCGAACGGTCCAGCGAGCTCGGCGAGGTGGGAGCTGGAATCCAGATCGGGCCGAACGCCTCACGGCTACTGCACCGCCTCGGGTTGTCCCACGCGCTCGCCGCCGTGGCCGTCGAGCCGGCCCGCGTGCAAATTCGCCGGTGGAATTCGGGAAAGATCATCAAGGAAATCGACGCCGGTGGTCATGTTGCCGCGATCTATGGTGCCCCGTACTACACAGTGCACCGCGCCGATCTGCACCGCGTGCTCGTCGATGCCCTACCTGGCGGAGTCATTCGTACCGGCCTTCGCTGTGTCGGCGTGGACCAGGACGACGACGGGGTGAGTCTCCGATTCGACGACGGCTCTGGTCATCGTGCGGACGTCGTTATCGGCGCCGACGGTCTCGGCTCCGAGCTTCGCCGGCTCCTCCATTCCGGCGCAGCGCGTTTCTCCGGGAAGGCCGCCTGGCGCGTCCTGGTCCCCGTCGATTCCGTCGCGCACCTGGCCGAGCCGCCCATGACGCGGATGTGGCTCGGGCCGGGCAAACACGTTGTCTGCTATCCGATCTCCGCGGGCAGTCTGCTCAACCTGGCCGCGGCGGTGCCCGCCCCGGACGCGGACATCGAATCCTGGACTCGCGAGGGCCCGGTCGATGAATTCGCCGCCACGATGGCGGGCTGGGATCCCGATCTGCACACGATCCTCGCGGCCGCGACGACGACTCTTCGGCTGCCCCTTTTCGACCGGCCACCCCTCGAGAAGATCGGACTGGGACGGGTAACCCTGCTCGGCGACGCCGCGCACCCCATGCTGCCCTTCTTCGCCCAAGGTGCGGCCCAAGCGATCGAGGACGCCTGGGTGCTGGGCCGCAGCCTCGACGGGGTGAGCAGGGCCGGCGTGCCGGACGCGCTTCGTCGATATGAGCGAGCCCGGCACGCCCGCACCGCCACCGTCCAGCAACGATCCATCCGTAACGGTGATCTGTTCCAGTTGCCGGACGGCATCAGGCAGCGGGCTCGCGACGTGGTCATGCGCGGGTTCACCCTCAACCGGTTCGATTGGCTCTACGGCTACGACGCCGATCGTGCCGTGGCAGCAGGTGCTCGACTCCCCGGCCGGTCATGCTGACTACGGGCGGCCCTTCCGCCCGTCGATGGATAGTTCGGTCAGTGCTTCGGAGCGTCGCTGAGGCTGCCGCGGCGTCCGCGGTGCGTGATCACAGGAACGGTCGCCGACAGACTTCAGGTACCTGTCGATCTCCTCGGCAAGGTATGGGCCTCCGTCGATCGGGTCATCGCGCTGGCATGTCAACGTGTGGGACAGGTAGGCCTGGGCCGCCTGCAACCGAAGCCGCTGCTCCTCGCAGGCGGCCAGGCGCGCCCGGACAACCTGCCGCCACCCTCCCGAGTGGTGTTCGCCGCTCAGCACCGTGCGGATCTCATCAAGACTCATCAGCGCTGTCTGCTGCAACAGTTGGATCAACGCGATCCGCCGTACGCCCGCCGCGTCGTACCGCCGCCGCACGGACTCATGAGCAATAGGCACCAGCAGGCCCTGCTTTTCCCACCACCGCAGCGCGGGCACCGCCACGCCGCACCGCCTGGCCACCTCGCCGATCGAGAACGTTACCGGCTCCTGAGCAGACCTCGGCATGAAGCCGACTTCAGCGATCCAGCGCCTCCAGTCGCGAGGCCTGGTCGAAGGTGTTCGACGCACGCACGATCGCCGCGCGGTCGAGTTGCGTTCCACGCTGGCGGGGATGCGCTGCTGCGGGAGGCCGAGGAGATGATCGCGTCCGTGCTCGGCGAGGTCGGTTATCCGATCGACGCGGTCGTCGAGTTGCGCGACCAGGTCAACGCTCGGTGAACGCTGGGACGCGGTGGCTCATTCAACAGTCACGGTGGCATCCGGTGACGTCGCTGTGATCGTCGGTGAAGGGCACTGGGCAGCGCGGGCTTTCACTGCATGCGATCAGGTCGTCGCATCCGGCCGCGATCGCGGCGCGCAGGGTGTCGCGCACCGCGGTCAGCTCGGCGAGCTTCGCGTCGATCTCCGCCAGTTTCGCCGTCGCGCGGGTTTGCAACCCGGCGTCGGCGCGTCGGCGCCCGATCCGGGTGAGGTCGAGCAGTTCGGCGATCTCTTCGAGGGTGAACCCGAGCCGCTGGGCGGCCTTGATCACCCGCAACACCGTCAGCGCTTCCTGCGGATACAGCCGGTGTCCGCCCAGTGACCGCTCCGGTTCGGCGAGCAGCCCACGGCGCTCGTAGTACCGCAGCGTTTGGGTATTCACCCCGGCGGCCGCGGCAAGCCGGCTGGTGCGCAACCCGGTCAACGCCGGTCCCCGCCGATCGCGGCATCGACCCGCACCGCGAGCGCGTCGAGGACCTCGACCTGGTTGCCGGGCACCTCGATGCGCATCACCAGCCCATCGATGGTGGAGTCGAAGGTGAAGGCGAAGAAAGAACAGCAGGCGGACTCGCGGGCGGCAAGATCGCGGGCGGTGGGTTCGGCGTCGGCGTCCAGCAGCAGATCCAGCCGTGTGCGGGTCGGCTGGCGCGCGCGCCGCACGAACTCGGCGAAGAAGCGGTCGAACTCCGCGACCCGAACCGGTTGCTCGGCGGTGGGCAGGGTGCAGGAGTCCGGCACCCGATCGCCGGGAGAAGGCGTGATCATCGTCATGACCTCACGGTAAGCCTGTACCTGGGTACCGGATGCAACCCGAACGGAACAGTCCGTGCACTCTGTTCGCCCACTGTTCGCTTGCGATCCAGTATTGATATCGATCAATATAGGTCCATGTCGAAGTCGCAGCTTCCGATCGTTCCCGTACAAGCGTGTACGGCCGCGCCGATCGTGCGCCAACCGTTGCCCGCGCAGACCGCCGCCGAGCTGGCGGGTGTGTTCAAGGCGCTGTCGGACCCGGTGCGGCTGCGGATGCTGAGCGCGATCGCCTCGCGCGAAGGGCAGGAAGCGTGCGTGTGCGATCTGTCCGAGGGCATCGACCTGACGCAGCCGACGATCTCACATCATTTGAAGGTGCTGCGCGAGGCCGGGCTGCTGGCCAGCGAGCGCCGCGCCTCCTGGGTCTACTACCGGGTGATCCCCGAGGCGCTGCAACGGTTGTCGGATGTGCTGCTGGTCGAAAGCGGCGCCGCCGCGGGGGTGCACGCGTGAGCGCCGCCACCACAACACGCGACCATGCCGTGGTGGCGAAGCTGTCGACGCTGGATCGGTTCCTGCCGGTGTGGATCGGTGTCGCGATGGCCGCGGGCCTGCTGCTGGGGCGGATGATCCCCGGTCTGGGGAATGGGTTGAGCGCGGTGGAGATCGATGGCATTTCGCTGCCGATCGCGATCGGGCTGCTGATCATGATGTACCCCGTTTTGGCGAAGGTGCGCTATGACCGGCTCGACACCGTCACCGGCGACCGCAAGCTGCTGATCGGGTCGCTGGTGTCGAACTGGGTGCTGGGTCCAGCGCTGATGTTCGCTCTGGCATGGCTGTTGCTGCCGGACCTGCCGGAGTACCGCACCGGGTTGATCATCGTCGGGTTGGCGCGCTGCATCGCGATGGTCATCATCTGGAACGATCTGGCTTGTGGCGACCGCGAAGCCGCCGCCGTGCTGGTGGCGTTGAACTCGGTGTTCCAGGTGCTGATGTTCGCGGTGCTGGGCTGGTTCTACCTGTCGGTGCTGCCCGGCTGGCTCGGGTGGCAGCAGACCACGATCGACACCTCGCCGTGGCAGATCGCGAAATCGGTGCTGATCTTCCTTGGCATCCCCCTGCTGGCGGGTTACGTGACCCGCCGCTACGGCGAACGCGCCAAAGGCCGCGCTTGGTATGAATCCACACTGCTGCCCCGCATCGGGCCGTGGGCGCTGTACGGGCTGCTGTTCACGATCGTGATCCTGTTCGCCCTGCAAGGCGAACAAATCGCCTCCCAACCCCTCGACGTCGTGCGCATCGCGATCCCGCTGCTGGCCTACTTCGCCATCATGTGGGGCGGCGGCTACCTCTTCGGCGCTGTGATGGGCTTGGGCTACGAACGCACCACCACACTGGCGTTCACCGCGGCGGGCAACAACTTCGAACTCGCCATCGCCGTCGCCATCGCCACCTACGGCGCCACCTCCGGCCAAGCCCTCGCCGGAGTCGTCGGACCCCTGATCGAAGTCCCCGTCCTCGTCGGGCTGGTGTACGTCTCCCTGGCACTACGCACACGCTTCCGTCTCACCACCCCCGCCGCACCCACACCTGCCGACTCGACGCAGGAAAAGGTGCTCGAGCGATGAGCGTGACCCGCGCACTGCTGTTGGTGCCGACCGTATCCGACATCTCCACCAGCTGAAAGGCCATTGATTCATGGCATCCAAGCCCAGTGTTCTGTTCGTCTGCGTCCATAACGCCGGCCGCTCCCAGATGGCCGCAGGCTTCCTCGCCCACCTCGCCGGAGACGAGATCGAAGTTCGCTCAGCAGGTAGTGCACCCGCCGAATCCATTAATCCGGCCGCGGTCGAGGCCATGCGCGAGATCGGCATCGATATCTCCGACCGATCGCCCAAGATTCTCACTTTCGACGCCGTGGAAGCCTCCGATGTCGTCATCACGATGGGCTGCGGTGACACCTGCCCGGTATTTCCAGGGGTGAGCTACCGGGATTGGGTGCTCGAGGACCCCGCGGGCAAGGGTGTCGAGTCGGTGCGCCCGATTCGGGATGAGATCAAGACTCTCGTCGAGGAACTCGTCGCCGAACTTCTGCCCGCGCACACCTGACCACGAAACCGTTCGCCGGGCCGCAGCCTCGCCTGTGGGTCGGTACGCGCCATGGCCACCGATCGGGAACGGTCATCGAGAGAACACCGAGCGGGCGAGCCTCGCCTTTCACCCGGGTTTAGAGCCTCGATTCCCGGGTACGGCGTGCGCGTCCGACCAGGAAGAAGGTGCACGATGGCTGCGATGGCGCGTGAAATTCCACCTGTCGAGGCGACGCGGCCGTACCCCGCGCGAGTCGGGCCGAAAGGCTCGTTCCTGTGGAAAATGGTCACCACCACCGACCCCAAAGTGCTCGGAATCCTGTATCTCACCTCGGCGACCGGGTTCTTTCTGATCGGCGGCTTGATGGCGCTGCTGATGCGCGGAGAACTCGCCGCGCCCGGACTGCAATTCCTCTCGCCCGAACAATACAATCAGCTGTTCACCATGCACGGCACCATCATGCTGCTGTTCTACGCGACACCGGTCGTCTTCGGTTTCGCCAACGCCATTCTGCCGTTGCAGATCGGCGCTCCGGACGTGGCGTTCCCCCGGCTGAACGCGTTCAGCTACTGGCTGTATCTGTTCGGGGCTAGCATGGCCACCGCGGGTTTTATCACTCCGGGCGGCGCGGCTGATTTCGGGTGGACCGCTTATACCCCGCTCAGCTTGTCCGAGCACGCGCCGGGAGTGGGCGCGGATCTGTGGATCATGGGTCTCGCCGTCTCCGGTCTCGGCACCATCCTCGGCGCGGTCAACATGACGACCACGGTGATCTGCCTGCGTGCGCCGGGGATGACGATGTTCCGGATGCCCATTTTCACCTGGAACATTCTGGTTACGAGCATCCTGGTGCTCTTGGCCTTTCCGATCCTCACCGCGGCGCTGATGGCGCTGGCCTATGACCGGCATCTGGGTGGTCACATCTACGATCCGGGCACCGGGGGCACGATCCTGTGGCAGCACCTGTTCTGGTTCTTCGGGCATCCCGAGGTGTACATCATCGCGTTGCCGTTCTTCGGCATCGTCACCGAGGTGATTCCGGTGTTCAGCCGCAAACCCATCTTCGGCTACACCGCCCTGGTCTACGCCACCCTGGCCATCGGCGCTTTGTCGGTGGCGGTGTGGGCGCACCACATGTACGCCACCGGCGCGGTCCTGTTGCCGTACTTCTCGCTGATGACCTTCTTGATCGCCGTACCGACCGGGGTGAAATTCTTCAACTGGATCGGCACCATGTGGCGGGGCCAGTTGACCTTCGAGACACCGATGCTGTTCTCGGTCGGGTTCATCGTGACATTCCTGCTCGGCGGCCTGTCCGGCGTCATCCTGGCCAGCCCGCCGCTGGATTTCCACGTGCACGACACCTATTTCGTCGTCGCCCACTTCCACTACGTGTTGTTCGGCACCATCGTGTTCGCCACCTTCGCGGGCATCTACTTCTGGTTCCCCAAACTCACCGGCCGCTTCCTCGACGAGCGGCTCGGCAGAATCCATTTCTGGACCACCCTGATCGGATTCCACCTGACGTTCCTGATCCAGCACTGGCTCGGCAGCATGGGAATGCCTCGCCGCTACGCGGACTACCTGCCCGACGACGGATTCACCGCGCTCAATACCGTGTCCACGATCGGCTCTTTCCTGCTAGGCGTCTCCATGCTCACCTTCGTGTGGAACGTGTTCAAGAGCTGGCGATACGGCGAGGTCGTGACCGTCGACGATCCGTGGGGCCAAGGCAACTCCCTGGAATGGGCGACCACCTCACCACCACCGCGGCACAACTTCTACGAACTGCCGCGCATCCGCTCCGAACGCCCGGCCTTCGAACTGCACTATCCCCATATGTCCGAACGCATGCGCACCGAAGCCCACGCAGGCCGCACCACCCACGTCGCTCACGCTGTGGTCGCGGCAGCGGACCGGCAAGCCGACGTCGACGAGAGGCCGGCATCCGACCAACAATGAGCAGCCGATCCGCGCGGCTGGCTGCGGTGCAGACCGATTGCGAGTATGGCCGGAAATCTCGATATCGCGTCCGTATCTCTCCTCCGGCCTGCGCGTTCGCCGCCATAGGCTCGAGCGCATGGACAGCCACTACGACGTGCTCGTCATCGGGTCCGGCTTCGGCGGCAGCGTTGCCGCCCTGCGGTTGACCGAGAAGGGATACCGGGTCGGCGTGCTGGAGGCCGGTCGCCGATTCGCCGACGACGAGTACGCGAAGAACTCCTGGCATCTGCGCGAGTACCTGTGGGCGCCGAAATTCGGCTGCTACGGCATCCAGCGGATGACGCTGCTCAACGACACTTTCGTCATGAGCGGGACAGGGGTCGGGGGCGGGTCGCTGGTGTACGCCAACACGCTGTACGAGCCGCCGGAGAAGTTCTACCGCGACAAGCAGTGGGCGCACATCACCGATTGGCGCTCCGAGCTGGCGCCGTGCTACGACCAGGCCAAACGAATGCTCGGCGTCACGCAGAATCCGGCGACCACTCCGACCGACCGGATTCTGCGTTCGGTGGCGCAGGACATGGGCATCGGCCATACCTACCGCCGCACGCCGGTGGGTGTGTTGTTCGCCGACAACGATTCCCGCCCCGGCCAGCAGATCGCAGATCCGTATTTCGGCGGAGCCGGACCGGCGCGCTCGACCTGCACGCACTGCGGCGAGTGCATGACCGGTTGCCGGCACGGCGCGAAGAACACGCTGGTGAAGAACTACCTCTATCTGGCCGAAAAGGCCGGGGCCACAGTGCACCCGTTGACGACGGCGACGGACGTGCGGCCGCGGCCTGCGGGCGGCTACGAAGTACGGACGGTGCGCACCGGGCGATGGGTCCGCAAGGCGAAGCAGACGTTCACCGCGGACCAGGTGATCTTCGCGGCGGCCGCGCTGGGCACCCAAAAACTGCTGCACCGGCTGCGTGACAGCGGCAGCCTGCCGCATGTCTCGCCGCGGCTGGGGTATCTTGCCCGCACCAACTCCGAAGCGGTGCTCGGCGCGCGCTCTCTGCGCAGGGACGCCGACTTCACCAAAGGTGTCGCGATCACCTCATCGATCCACCCCAATGATCACACCCACATCGAGCCGGTCCGCTACGGCAAGGACAGCAACGCGATGAGTTTGCTGACCACCGTGCTGGTGGACGCTCAGGAAGGCAGGGCGCGCTGGTTGCTGGGAGTGAAGGAACTGATCGCGCAACGCCGCCATCTTATTCGGCTGCACAGTCCGCGACGCTGGTCAGAACGCATGATCGGCGTGCTCGTCATGCAGAACGTCGACAACTCGATCGTGACCTACACCAAGCGCGGCTTGTTCGGCAGGCGAATGACGACCAAGCCGGGGGAGGGCGTCGCGCCGCCGACCTGGATTCCGGAAGGCCACGAGGTCACCAGGCGGATCGCCGAGAAGGTCGGCGGCCTTCCGCAGGGGGCCTGGACGGAGCTGGTGAACATCCCGATCACGGGTCACTTCATCGGCGGCTGCGCCATCGGCGACTCGGCCGAGACCGGCGTCGTGGACCCGTATCACCGCGTCTACGGTCACCCCGGCCTGCACATCACCGACGGCTCGACCATTTCGGCGAACCTGGGCGTGAATCCCTCCCTGACCATCACCGCCCAAGCCGAACGCGCCATGTCGTTGTGGCCGAACAAGGGCGAGGACGACCCGCGCCCGCCCCTCGGGGACGCCTACCGCCGACTCGCGCCGATCGAACCGAAGAACCCCGTGGTGCCGGTCGCCGCGCCCGGCGCACTGCGACTGCCGATCACCCCGGTCTGAGCGGGCGGAAAACCGGTCGCGTGCGGGCGGGCCCGATGACAGGATCGGGTCGTGCCCGGTCATGTCACCCTCGAACCGCTCCATGAAGACCTGCTGACCGATCTGCTGCGCACCGCGGTGGCGGACGCGGAGCCAGGCGAAGTGATGCCGGTCGAAGGACCCGATACGAGCTGGAATGCCGACCGGGAAGCGAGCTTCCGGAAGTTCCATCGAAGCCGGGCGCTGGCGAGTCCGCCGGTCGAATCGACCTATTGCGTATGCGTGGACGGTGAGGTGGTCGGGGCTGCGCGCCTGTGTCCGCTCCCCACCGCGAAGGGTGCAGCGGAGGCGGGCGTATGGATCGGCCGCTCCCGCCGGGGATCGGGCGTCGGAACGGCGGTGCTCACCGCATTGATCCAGCGCGCGACCGTCGAGGGCTACTCGCGAATCTTCGTGAGCACCACAGCGGACAACACGGCGGTGCTGCGCATGCTCACCGCCCGCGGGATCGGATACACCGTGAACGACGATGCGGTCACCGCTTGGGTGAGCTGCCGTTGAGCTATCGCGCCGCGCTACTCGGCCTTGCCGGAGTCAGGGCCCGCGAACACGCCACGGCGCAGGCGCGGCAAAATGACACCGTGCGCATCTTCCTGGCCGGTGCGACCGGCGTGATCGGTGTCCGCTTGCTTCCGCTGCTGATCGAGGCGGGGCACGAGGTGGCGGGGATGACCCGGTCGGCGGCGAAGGCCGACCAGGTGCGGGCGGCGGGCGCCGAGCCGGTGGTGTGCGATGTCTACGACGTGGAAGCTGTGATCGCCGCGGTGGCCGGGTTCGGAGCCGACATGGTGATGCATCAGCTCACGGATCTGCCGGACGACGCGGCATTGCTGCCGGAGCGGGCCGAGGCGAACGCGCGCATCCGCACCGAGGGCACCCGGAACTTGATCGCCGCCGCGCGGGCAGCGGGGGCCAAACGCTTTCTCGCGCAGAGCATCGCGTGGGAGCCGCCCGCGGGCCGGGGTGCGGTGATCCAGGAGCACGAAGCGGCCGTGCTGGACTTCGACGGTGTGGTGGTGAAGTACGGCCAGTTCTACGGGCCGGGCACCTATTTCGAGACCGAACTGCCCCCGCACCCGCGCGTGCACGTCGACGACGCCGCGGAGCGGACGATTCCGCTGCTCGACGCGTCGAGCGGTGTGGTGATCGTCGCCGACGCTTCCTGACGCGGGTCAGGAGGCGCAGGGGCCGGTGTCGACGGGCCGGTCGGATCGCCATGCGTGGTCGAGTCGATCGAGGACCTCCGGCAGGCTCGTGGCGAACCCGACGTTGCTGTCGTTCTCGTCGACACCGAACACGATGCCCAGCACGCGCCCGTCGCGGTCGACCAGCGGCCCGCCCGAATTGCCGTGCTGGATCGAACCGTCCAGGGTGTAGATCTCGCGTTCTCCCAGACCGGTGCGGTAGATGTCGCGCACCTGGCGCGCGGCCCGGCTGCGCACCCGGGTGGCGGACGCGGTGTAGGACCCGCCCCTGGGATAGCCGAGCGCGATCGCGTCGGCCCCGGGCCCGGCGGGTTCGGGCGCGACGGTCAGGGCTGGTGCGCCGAGGCCGGGGACGGCGAGCACCGCGATGTCCATGATCGGATCGAACTGCACGACCGTCGCGGGGAGCGGTCCCGTCGCCGCGTCGACGGACACTTTGCCGGCTCCGGCGACGACGTGAGCGTTGGTCAGCACTCGTTCCGCGGCGATGACGAATCCGGAACCGGATTGGCGTATTCCGCAGGTCGGTGCCAGGTCTTGGATTCGAAGGACACTGGGCCGCAGTTCGGCGGGCATCGGTCCCTCGACGATGCGGGGATCGACCGGCGCGAGCGGGCGGGCGAGCCCGGCGTCCCTGATCGGGCCGGTGAGCACCTCGGACAAGCCGGTCAGCCAGAACGGCGCCACGCTGTCGACGGTCCGCACCGTCGCCGAATGACGCACCAAGGCGGCGGATTCCATTGGCGCGGTGAACAACCACACCACCAGGGGGACCGCGAGCGCATGGGTGAGGCATCCGAAGAGAGCGTCCGCGCGTCGTGCGACGGGAGCGGAGACCCCCGCGCGCGCGGCGCATCCGGCCCGGTGCCCGGCGACCGCGCCGAAGGCGACCAATCCGACGATCACCGTCAGCACCAGCAATAGCCGCACGGCGCCCGGAGCCAGCTGGCCGAGGGCCGTCGCCGAGAGCGCCGCACCGAGGATGGCTCCGGCCAAGGCGCCGGCGAAACCGGGCAGCCCCACGATCGCGCCGCGGCGCCAGCCCAGCACCGCGGCGACCACGAGGATGCCGAGCACGGCGAGATCCAGCCAGTTCGGCACGGTCAACGCCACACTCCCGTCGCTGATGAGGAAGACGGCGACGCACTCGTCGCCGGCCGTCCCGCCGCCGCCCGGCTATAACCCGGCTAGCGAGTCGGCAACGGTCGAGCCGCTAATCTAATCAGCGATTCGAGCTGCGGCAACCACGTCGCGCTAGGCCGTGGGCTGGGTCGCCAGCGCCCGCCGGGCATACGCGCGCACATCGGCGTCGGTGTCATCCATCGCGGTGCGCAGCGCGTCGTGCGCTGCCGGTAGGTCCGGCCACGCCGACAGCGACAGCACCGCCGCCTTGCGGACGTCGAGATGCGGATCGTGCAGGGCCGCGGCCAGGACAGCCACCGCGAGATCCGGGTCGGCGCCGGCGAGCCCGCGCGCCGCGCCCACCCGGATCTGCCAGGCCGAGTGGCCAACCGCGGTCTCCAGCGCCGTGACGTCGATTGGCTCGGCGCCCAGCTGTGCGAACGCGGTCAGAGCCGCGGCGCGCACCAGCGGATCCGGGTCGGCGGCGAGACGGCGGATCACCTCTGTTCCGCCGTCGCCGATGGCGGCAAGGCCGTGGGCGACCGCGATCCGCACTTCCCGGTTGTCGTCCGCGGCGAGCGTGGCCACTCCGGTGCGATCGTTCAGCGAGACCAGCGCGCGGACCGCCTCGATGCGGACGCGATGATCCACGTCGGCCAGGGCCGCGCGATACCGCGCGGCATCGCCCGCCCGCAGCGTGCGCAACAGGTCGATCACGGTGGCCCGCACGACGGGATCACTCGAATCGAGCCGGTCGGCGAGCCCGGCCGCCGAGGGCAGGACCTCCACGAGTTCACGCAGGCCTGCCGCGGCGACACGCCGCACCGAGGCCGCCTCGTCATCCAGGGCGTCGGCCAAGGCGGTCGCGAAGCCCTCCGGTGTGTGCTCGGTCAGCACCGAGATCGCCGCGGCCCGAACGCCCGCGTCCGGATCCGTCAGATAGGACGACAGATGCGCCACGGTGGGTTCGTCGAGCGCGAGCAGCGCGACGATTCTCGGCGACGGGGGAGTGGCGGGCTGCGCCGAAGTGCCGGATCCGGCGCGATCCTGCTCAACGGCGGCGGTGTGCGGCGCACGGCCTGCGATCAGGTGCGGTTGGTGCACCGGGACGGCGTCGGCATCGGCCGAGGGCAGGTCGTCGAGCCCGGGAACCGGAACCAGATACGGCGCCACCGGCCGCTTCAGGAACGCCATGGTTCCGTCGGGGTTCTTGCGCAGGTTCAGGTGGTATCGCCATTCGACATCGTCGCGTTCGGGTAGGTCGGCGCGCTCGTGGTAGAGGCCCCAGCGGGATTCGGTTCTGGTCAGTGAGCTGCGGGCGGCCATTTCGGCGCAGTCGCGGATGAACGACACCTCCACCGCGCGCATCAGCTCGTGCGGGGTGCGCGCGCCGATGCCCTCGACCTCTTCGCGCATCCGGTCGAAGGTCTCCACCGCGATGGCCAGCTTGGTGGCTGTCTTGGGCGGCGCCACATAGTCGTTCACGAATCGGCGCAGCTTGTATTCGACCTGCGGCTGCGGCGGCCCGTCCGGGTGGCGCAGCGGCCGGTAGATCAGCTCGTGCGCCGCGGCCAGCTGGTCTTCGGGCAGCTCGGCGGGCGCGGCGAGGTCCTCCAGGGTGGACGCGGCATGCGCACCGGCGAGATCGCCGAAGACGAAGGCGCCGATCATATAGTTGTGCGGCACGCACGCCAGATCGCCCGCGGCGTACAAGCCGGGCACCGTGGTGCGGGCGTGCTCGTCGACCCACACGCCGGAGGCGGAGTGTCCACCGCACAGGCCGATCTCGGAGATGTGCATCTCGATGTCGTGGGTGCGGTAGTCGTGGCCGCGGTTGGCGTGGAAGGTGCCGCGGGTCGGCCGCTCGGTGGTGTGCAGGATGCCCTCGAGCGTGCTGAGCGTCTCGTCGGGTAGGTGCGACACCTTGAGATAGATGGGGCCGCGCGCGGACTCGATCTCGCGCTTGACCTCGGCCATCATCTGGCCGGACCAATAGTCGGAGTCGACGAAGCGCTCGCCGTCGGCGTTGACCTGGTAGCCGCCGAAGGGGTTGGCGACGTAGGCGCAGGCGGGGCCGTTGTAGTCCTTGATCAGCGGGTTGATCTGAAAGCATTCGATGCCGCTGAGTTCGGCGCCCGCGTGATAGGCCATCGCGTAGCCGTCCCCGGCGTTGGTCGGGTTCTCGTAGGTGCCGTACAGGTACCCGCTCGCGGGCAGTCCGAGCCTGCCGCACGGTCCGGTGGCCAGGATGACCGCCTTCGCGCCGACGGCGACGAATTCGCCGGTGCGGGTGTGCAGTGCGGCGGCGCCGACGGCGCGTCCGTTGTCGGTGAGAACGCGCACCGGCATGAGCCGGTTCTCGATGCGGATCCTCTCGCGCATCTTGCGCTGGCGCAGTACCCGATACAGCGCCTTCTTGACGTCCTTGCCCTCGGGCATCGGCAGCACGTAGGAGCCGGAGCGGTGGACGCGGCGCACCGCGTACTCGCCGTACTCGTCCTTCTCGAACTTCACGCCGTAGCGCTCGAGCCGCTGCACCATGGCGAAGCCGCGCGTCGCGGTCTGGTACACGGTGCGCTGGTTCACGATTCCGTCGTTGGCCCTGGTGATCTCGGCAACGTAGTCCTCCGGTTCGGCCTTGCCCGGGATCACGGCGTTGTTCACGCCGTCCATGCCCATGGCAAGCGCACCGGAGTGCCGCACGTGCGCCTTCTCCAGCAGCAGCACGTTCGCGCCCTGCTCGGCGGCGGTGAGCGCGGCCATGGTGCCCGCCGTGCCGCCGCCGATCACGAGCACGTCGCAGTCCATCCGGATGCGTTCGGACAGTTGCGGAATGTTCACAGCTTCTCCAGGATCTCGGCCTTCGTCGCGGCCCGGTCGATCGCTTCCCGCGGGCTGGGCACCGGTACCACCGCCCGCAGGGTGCCGCCGCCGAGCACGGCGATGCGGTCGCCGAGCAGCAGGGCCTCGTCGAGATCGTGGGTGACGAAGACGATGGTGGTGGGGTGGGCGCGCCAGGTCTGGATCAGCAGGCGCTGCATGGTTTCTCTGGTCTGAGTGTCCAGCGCGCCGAAGGGCTCGTCCATCAGCACGGCGCGCGGCGCGGCGGCCAGGCTGCGCGCCAGCTGAACGCGCTGGCGCATGCCGCCGGACAGGTCGCGGGGCAGATAGTCGGCGTATCCGGTGAGCCCGACCTCGTCCACCCAGTGCAGGGCGGCGGCTCGCCGCTGGGCGCGGGGCGCGCCGCGCAGGCGCAGCGCGAGTTCGATGTTCTGTCGCACGGTGCGCCACGGCAGCAACGCGTCGTCCTGGAACACCAAGGCGCGGTCGGCGGCGGGGCCGGTAACGGGGGCGCCGTCGGCGAGGATGGTACCGCCTTCCGGGGTGCGCAGCCCGGCGACCGCGCGTAGCAGGGTCGACTTGCCGCAGCCGGATTTGCCGACCACGACCAGAATTTCCCCCGGCGCGATCGACAAGTCGAGTCCGTGGAGCACCGGTTCGCCGCCGTAGGCGATCCGGACATCGGTGAGGCTCAGGCGCATTCCGGTCGAGGCCGGGGCGTCGATCACTGTGGTCATGCTTCGACCTCTCTGGGCAGCCAGCGGGTGATACGGCGGCCGGCCAGCTCGACCAGCCCCGATGTCGCGAAACCGAGGACGCCGATGGTGATCATGCCGACGAACACCGCCGGATAGTCCACGATGGTGTAGGCCTGCCAGGTGCGGTAGCCGACGCCGAGGCGTCCGGAGATCATCTCCGCGGAGATGAGGCAGATCCATGCCACGCCGACGCCGACAGACAGTCCACTGAAGACACCGGGCAGGATGCCGGGGAACACTACCCGCGCCAGCACGTCCAGCCGTGACGCGCCGAGCGTGCGGACCGCGTCCTCCCAGATCGTGGGCAGGGCGCGCACCGCGTGCCGGGTGCTGACCAGCACCGGGAACAGCGACGCGGTGAAGGTGATGAACACGATGCCCGACTCGTCGCTGGGGAACAGCAGGATCGCTACCGGGACAAGGGCGATGGCCGGGATCGGCCGGATCAGTTCGGCCAGCGGGCCGATGGTGTCGGCGAACAGCCGCGACCGGCCCAGGCCGATGCCCGCGATCACGCCGACCACCGCGGCCAGTCCGAATCCGGTGACGATCCGCAGCAGCGATTGGGCGATATCCAGGTAGTACTGCTCGGCGCGCAGTTGCGTGCCGAATTCGGCGACGATCTCGGTGACGGTGGGCAGGGTGTCGAAGCGCAGGCCCGCCCGCACGTTGGTGACCGTGAGCAGTTGCCACAGACCCACCGCGACGGCGACCGAGGCGACCCGCAGCAGCCGGGAGCGCCATGCCGAGCGCGGTGCGGGGGCGGTGTCCGGGCGGGTCGCGGCGGCCTCCGCCGCGCCCGCCCGCACCGCTGGGACGGCGAGTTCGCTGGTCATCCGCGTACTTCCGTGACGGCCTGGTCGTAGGTGACCGGTGCGGCGGACGGATGCGCCTGCCGGTAGCGCTGCGCGGCGGCGGCGGTGGTGAAGGGCAGGTAGCGGGCGCCGTCGCGCAACCAGATCGACTTGTCGGCGAACCAGCGCGTGCCGAGTTCGGTGTCCGGGATGTAGGCGGCGCGGATCGTTTTGCCCTGCGCCTTCGCGGCCTGGATCGCGCGCAGCAGGCAGGTCGGGTCGGCGGCCGGTTGGGGTTTCGGTTCCCCGTCCAGCCACAGTTCACCTGCCAGTGCGGGATTCTCGGCCGCGATGCCGCAGACGGGATCGCTGCCGGTGACCCGCGTCGGGTTGGCGGTGTCGGTCGATTCCCGGTCGTAGTCGCGTCCGGTGTCGGCGAACGCTTTGCGCAGCGGCGCGTCGTCGACGAACCGGTCGATGTCCAGGTCGGCGAAATCTCCGATCGACTTCAGGTAGGCCACATCGCCTTTGAGCGCCGCGATCAGGCTCGGCTCGAGCGTGGTGTCGAAACTCGTTCCGCCGGGACCGTTGTAGAGATACACCACCTCGTGAGGCAGACCGGAGCCGTCGGCGACGATCTTCGCGGCTTCGAACGGCTTCTCCCGCAGGAACTGGGTGGCGTCCAGTTGCGCGGCGAGGAACGCCTGGAGCACTTCCGGGTGATCGGCGGCGTAGGAGCGCCGGGCCACCACGCCGTGGAAGGTCGGCACGCCGAGTTCGGCGCCGTCGTAGAGCAGTTTGGCCTTGTTCTGGAAGACGACCAGGCCGGGCCATGCGACGAACTGCGACAGCGCGCCCACCTGGCGCGATTCCAGCGCGGTCGCGCCGACCTGCGGCTGCTGGTTGAGCACCTCCACGCCCTTGGCCGGATCGATTCCGGCCCGCGACAGCGCCTGCACCAGAGTGCCGTGTCCGGCCGAGCCGACGCTGGCCGAGATCTTCTGCCCCGCCAGGTCGGTGATGCTGGTTGCCGCCGAGTCGTTCGGCACCACGACCATGTTCAGCGCGCCTTTGGGGTTGTACCCGGTGACCGACACCAGTGCGGTGCGCGCCCGCTCGTTGGCCTGGGTGCGGGAGCCGTTGATCAGCAGGGGGTAATCGCCCATCGAACCGATGTCGATCTTCTCGGCCACCATTTGCGCGGTGATCGGCGCGCCGGTGTCGTAATCCTGCCATTCGACCTGGTATTTCGCCCCGCCGTTGTCGGTGATCTTCTGTAGCCGCTGCTCGAGGTAGCCCTGCGCGCGCAGCAACGTGCCCGCGGTGACGGTGTTGATTGTTTTGGACTGGTAGCCGACGACCACCTTGACGGTGCCGGCCGGGGTGTCGTCGGACTGCTCGAGCGAGCACCCGGTCAGCGCGAGCGCGGCGGCGAGCAGGACGGGGACGAGTTTCACTTTCATCGGTCTTCCAGATCAGCGGAGCAGGTAGGGCATGTTGACGGTCACGGCTCCGGTGGGGCAGCGGGCCGCGCAGGGGCCGCAGTACCAGCACTCGTCCACGTGCATGAAGGCCTTGCCGTTGTCGGGGTTGATGGCCAGCGAGTCGAGCGGGCAGATCTCCACACAGAGGGTGCATCCCTGGATGCAGAGGGATTCGTCGATGGTGACGGGGATGTCGGCGCGCTGGTTCACGAGTGCCATCTAAAGGACCTTCCATTCGGGGGTGCTGCGGGTCAGGCTGCCGCGCATGGTGATTCGGTCGCCGCGCATCCGGATGTATTCCAGGTCGACCGGGCGGCCGTCGTCCAGGCGCGTCAGTCGCTCCAGCATCAGCAGCGGCGCACCGCCGGGGACGTCGAGGGTGGAGGCGGTGTGCGGGTCGGCGGGAACGGCCTCCACAGCGAGGTCGGCGGAGCCGAGGGAGTGGCCGCTGATGCGTTCCAGCAGCACGAAGACATCGGTGTGCTCGAGGTCGTGGCCGAGCACCTCGGTGCCGATGTCGGGCGTCAGATAGGTGAGGTCGAGGCTCAGCGGCAGATCCGCCAGGTAGCGCAGCCGCTCGAGGTAGACCACGCGCTCGCCCGGCGCCAGACCGAGCCTGCGCGCGACGGCGGGCGGCGCGGCGACGTGCATCGCCGCGCGCACCTCGTTGCGCACGGTGCCGTGGCCTTTGAAGGTCTCCTGCAACCCCAGCAGCGCGTCGAGCCCGTGGTCGTACTTGCGGGTGGCCACCCGGGTGCCCACTTTGGGCGCCCGGTCGATCAAGCCCTCGTCCTTCAGCAGCGTCAGGGCGTCGCGGACGGTATTGCGGGAAGCGCCGTATTCGGCGGCGAGCTGCTGTTCGCTCGGCAGCGCGCCGTCGAACGCGCCCGCGTGCAGTTGATGGCGCAAGATGTCGGCCACCCGCCGCGCTTGATCGGCGCGCAACTGCCGCACCGGCGTGGGTTCCGCTGCCACTTTCTCCGCCTTTCCGTCGCTGACCTGCACGAATAGCGACGATAACGGGGGTTGCGGGCGGGGCCGTGCCGGTGTTCGCGCCCGCGGAATTCAGGGGATGTTATTGCGCCGGGCTCCGCCCGGTCCGACCTGGCGATATGCGCCGCTGTTCGGGGAATACGCCACGTAGTGCGCCGTGCGTCGAATTCCGATCACGGCGATTCGAAAAGGGGAACGCGGGGGCTGAGCGGCCCTTGTTTACTGTCGCGCACCGTAGGTACCTAGGAATCGACCGGCGAATCTCCGAAGTCGCCGCACTGTCTAGGTCGAGCAGTGCGGCGAGCGCTTCGGCGGTGTAAACGATCTTCAGCCGCAGTCCGGCGTTTTCGGTGTCGGGCAGCCGGGGCCGGTGGTGCGGGCGTATCCGGGGCCGAGCGGTGGTGGCCGTCGCCGTAGACGCCGTCGTCCTCGCACCACAGCTAGGAGGCGGCGGCGAGGGTGCGGGCGTCAGGGCGGTGCCGAGCCGCACGAACGGCAACGTGCCGGTGATTGCGGGACCGTGGTCGTGCGGCGGTCAGGGGGTGATCGCCTCGGGGATGCCCAGCAGCGCCGCCTGGACCTCGTGCAGGCGGTCGACGTCGCCGCGGATGCCCGCGACGTTGTCGTTGTACAGGAACGCCTCGCCGAGCCGGACCAGCGCGTAGGCCAGCAACGCCGGTTCCAGCGGAGGACGGTATCCGTCCTCTTCGGTGGCGCGGACGATCAGTTCCTGGACGGTGCCGACGACCAGTGGCTGTACCGGTCCGTCGCTCGCGGTGAGGATGCGCAACCCGGACAGTGGCTCGTTCTCGAAGTAGCGCCGGAACGGTTCGTTGTCACGCATCCAGCGGTTGACCCGGTACAGCACGTCCAGGATGCGGCGCGCGCCGCTGGAGCGGCGGCGGGCGTCCGCATGCCTGAGCAGCGCCTCGAACTCCCCGGCCAGGACCGCGCCGAGCACTCCGTCGCGGGAGCCGAACCAGCGGTACACCGAGGCGCGGCTGAGCCCGAGTTGCCCGGCGATCGCCTGGATGTCCACGCGCTCCCCGGACAGGAACGCGCGGCGAGCGAGTTCTATGACCTGTTCCCTGGTCGCGGAGGCCGGGCGGCCGGGAGGGCGGGTGGTCCGCTGACTGGAATCGATCACCGCGGAATGATACATCGTCTAAGACGTGTATCGAAATGGGCTGAGTTCAGAACCAGGCGTCCCGCATCTGCAGGGTAGTCGTGTCCAACCTGGCGAGCAGGTCCAGTGCCGGTGCGGTCTTGGGCAATTCGAAACGGTAGAAGAACCGGGCGGCATGCCGCTTGCCATCGTAGAAGTCGCCGGACCGGTCCGCGGCGGCGAGGAACTGTTCGAGCCAGATCCAGGCCAGGACGGTGTGCCCGAATGCCTCCAGGTACACCGAGCTGTTGGCCAGCGCGGCCTCTATGTCACCGGAGGCGAACAGTCCCGCCGTCACCTCGACCAGCCGCCGCCACGCCGAATCCAGGTGTGCGGCAAGCTCCGCCGCCTCGCCGCCCGCCGCCCGCGCGGCGGTGATGGTCGCGTCGACGCGGGAGCCGAGTGCGAGCAGGCTGGCGCCGCCCTGCTGAGTCACCTTGCGCCCGAGCAGATCCAGCCCTTGGATGCCGTGCGTGCCCTCGTGGATGGGGTTGAGCCGGTTGTCCCGGTAGTGCTGCTCGACGTTGTACTCGCGGGTGTAGCCGTAGCCGCCGAGCACCTGGATGGCGAGGCTGTTGGCCTCCAGGCACCACTGCGAGGGCCAGCTCTTGGCGATCGGGGTCAGGATGTCCAGTAGCAGGGTGACCGCGCGGCGCTCCTCGTCGGATTCGGCGGTGCGCTGCTCGTCGACCAGCCGCGCGCAGTACAGCACCAGCGCCAGCGCGCCCTCGGCATAGGCCTTCTGTGCCAGCAGCATCCGCTTGACGTCGGCGTGCTCGATGATCGGACGCTGCGGCGCGGACGGGTCGGCGGGCAGCTTGGCCCGGCCCTGCGCGCGGGTGCGGGCGTAGTCGAGCGACTCGAGGTATCCGGTGTAGCCGAGCGCGGTGGCGACCAGGCCGACGCCGATGCGGGCCTCGTTCATCATGTGGAACATGTAGGTCAGCCCGCGATGCGGTTCGCCGACCAGGTAGCCGATCGCACCGGGCGCGCCGCCGGGCGTCCAGCGGCCCTCGCCGAAGTTGAGCACGGTGTTGACCGTGCCGCGGAAGCCCATCTTGTGGTTGAGCCCGGCCAGGGCGACGTCGTTGCGTTCGCCGATCGCGCCGTCGTCGCCGACCAGGAATCGCGGCACCACGAACAGTGAGATGCCCTTGGTGCCCGCCGGTCCGCCGGGGATCTTGGCCAGCACCAGGTGCACGATGTTCTCGCCGAGTTCGTGATCGCCGCCGGAAATCCACATCTTGGTGCCGAACAGGCGATACGTGCCGTCGTCCTGTGGTTCGGCGCGGGTGACGGTGTCGGCCAGCGACGAACCGGCTTGGGGCTCCGACAGGCACATGGTGCCGAAGAAACGGCCCGCGAGCATCGGCTTGACGAACTTCTCCACGTGCTCCGGACCACCGTGGGCGACAAGCAGATTCGCGTTGGCCACAGTGAGGAACGGGTAACCCGCGGTGCCCGGATTGGCCGCCTGGAACCAGGCGTAGCTCGCCTGCGCGACGGTCGCGGGCAGCTGTGCGCCGCCGAGTTCGTAGTCCATCGCGGCCGAGGGCAGCCCGGCTTTGGCGAAGGCGGCCAGCGCCTGGCCGACTTCGGGGATGATGGTCACGCGTTCGCCGTCGAAGGTGGGTTCGTTGGCGTCGTTGAGCTTGTTGTGCGGTGCGAAGTACTTGGCGGCCAGTTGCTCGCTGAGTTCCAGCACGGCGTCGAAGGTCTCCCGCGAGTGCTCGGCGTACCGCTCGCGTTTGGTGAGGTTCTCGACGTCCAGCCACTCGTAGAGCAGGAAATCGAGATCGCGCCGGGACAGCAAGGTCGACCGCATCAGCCCGTCCTTTCGAGACATGTTCGACTCACTGTATCTTACGGACCGGGATGGGACCGGGTCCCGCCCCGACGGAAAGTCGGCGTCGGAATCGCCGCGCCACTCACCAGTGCCGAACGGCCCCGCCATGCGCCGCTCACCCGTCGGTCGAGGGGCTGAGCAGGCCGCGGGCGTGCGCCATCGCCGCGGCCTCGGTGCGGGTGGCCGCGCCGAGTTTGGCGAGGATGCGCGAGACGTGCACACCGGCGGTGTTGGCGCTGATGAACAGTTCGGCCGCGATCCGGCGGTTGCTCGCGCCCGTGGCTACCAGCCGCAGCACGTCGAGTTCCCGGGGCGTCAGGCCCGCGGTGCTCGGCCGCCGCGCTGGGGAGGACCGGTCGGAGGATTCGGCGAGAACGATTCCGGCGCGCTCGGCCAACTGTCTGGCTTGCTCGGCGAGGGGAGGCGCCGCCAGTTCGTCGGCCAGCTCGAGCACCGACCGCAGTGCGTCGCGCGCTGCCGGGCGATCGCCCGCGGCCAGTTCGGCTGCCCCGGAGTCCAGCAGGCTGCGCGCCAGCTCGTACGGCTGACGAAGGGCCCGCCAGGAGGCGACCACCGCGTCCCAGTCGGCGGGACGGCCACTGCGCACGGCGTGGCAGGAATTCCGGTACGCGGCGTCGACCGCGCTGGTCACGGGCAGCTTTTCCGTGACCGAATGCAGAACCATGGGAGCGCAGCGCGTCCGGGCGACCGTATCGGCCAGCGCCCACGCCTCGTGATGATGTGCGGCCAGATCGTCCGCGATCAGCGTCGCCGCGCCGATCTCAGCGGCGCGCTGCGGGTCGCCCGCCGCGTGCGCGATCTCGGATTGCACCGTGTACAGCTGAATTTGGTATTGCCTGGCCCATCGACTGTCGCCGAGCAACGGCTGCGCGGTTCTCGCGCTCGTCGCCGTGGCGTTCGCGTCGCCGCGCGCCAGCATGATCCTGGCGTGACACAGCAGCAGCGCGGCGGTGCTCAACGGCGGCAACCGCTCGGTGAGCGATTCGTCGACCAGATCGAGCGCCTCGTTCCATCGACCCAGGGCTGTGAGTGCCTGAGCCCATTTGACCAGCAGAATCGGCGCGGCTTCGGCGAACCGGTAGGTCTCGTGCGCGGCTCGCAGACCCTGTTGGATGGCGGCGATGGCCTTCTCGTTGGCGCCTGCCGACACCAGCAGCGCTGACTCCCACAGCACCACCGTCAGCAGGGTTCCCGGATCTCCCGCTGCCTTCGCCGCGGCATGCGCACGGTCGAAATGCGCCGTGGCGACCTCCGAGCGATCCGCGGTGGCCAGTCCGAGATAGGCGTGGGCGCGCGCGGCCAGCGGTAGGTCGTCGAGCTGTTCGGCCACCTCGGCGGCGGAGCGCGCGTCGTTCTCGGCGGCAGCCGCCGCACCGCTGAACACGCGCGCCGCGGCGAGTTCGGCGAGCACCTCGCCGCGCAGCCGGGTCGGCGGGTGCGCGGGAAGCAGTGCCAGGGCCGCGAGCAGGTCGTCCTCGCCGCCGCTGCTGCTCTGATTCCGCAGTCCGGCGCGATAGTGGTGCAGCCGGGCGGCGCGCTCCGGTTCGGTCGCCGCATCGATGGCGGCCAGCGCCGCGTCGGCTGCGGCGATCCCGCGCTCGACGACACCGCCGCGATGACACGCCGCCACGACCGCTTCCACGACATCGAGCCGCTCGACCTCCACCCTGCTCGCCGCGTCCGGCACGTGATCCCACAGTTCGAGCACCCGGTCCAGATGGCGCACCTGATCACGATGCGCGCCGATGCTCTCGGCCTCCGACGCCGATTCCCACGCGGCCTCGAGGGCGGGCGGCAGCTCTCCGGCGGCATACGCGTGGTAGGCCAGCTCGGCGGAGGGGAACTGGTGCGGGTCCTGTTTCCTGTGCTCGAGGAGTACCTGAGAAATTCTGGCGTGCAACCGCTTTCGTTCGACGGGTAAAAGATCGTCGTAGACCGCTTCACGGATGAGGACGTGCCGGAACTCGTAGCCGGTGTCGGTGGTGACCAGCAGTTGCCGATCGATCAGTTGGTGCAGGGCAGTGGTGAGCGCGGCCGGTGTGAGGTCGGTGGCGGCCTCCAGCAGCGTGTGCGGGACCGAAGACCCGGCCGCCGCCGCGAGGCTCAGCACCGAAGCGGTCTGCTCGGGCAGGTCGGACAGATAGCCGAGCAACAGCTCCGACAGCTCGGCGGGCGTGTCCTCGGGCGCGGGGCCGAGCGCTTCCACGAACAGCGGAATTCCCCTGCTGCGCTCGAAGACCCTCGCGATCGTCCCTGGCTCCGGTTCTCTGGCGTGCAGTGCGGCCAGCTGCCTGCCCACTTCGTGCTTGGTCAGCGGCGGCGGAGTCAGCAGTCGCACACGCGGGTCGCGGCGCAGGCCCGTGACCAGCTTGCGCAGCGGTTCGGAGTCGGCGGGCCGGTAGGTGCCGACCAGCACCAGATCGCCCTCGGCCAGGTTGGCCACCAGGAAAGCGAGCAATGCCAAGCTGGCGTCGTCGGCCCAGTGCAGGTCCTCCAGCACCACCACCAGGGGCCTGGTCAGCGCGAACTGTTCCAGCACGGTCAGGATCTCGCCGAACAACCGGGTTCGATCGGTCTCGGCGCCCGCCGTGCCGGACCGCGCGGCCAGCTCGGGAAGCCAGCGCGCCACCGCCGGCTCGGGCACCGGAAGCAGCGCCGCTAGGCCCTCCACCCCCAATTCACGCAGGACCGCGCGCATGACCGCGACGAAAGGCGTGAACGGCACGCCCGTCGCGCCGAACTCCGGACACCGTCCGGACAACACCGCCGTGCGTCCGCCGAGCCGCGTCGTGAACTCCGCTACCAGCCGCGACTTGCCGATGCCCGCTTCGCCGCCGATCAGTACGGTGTGCACCGCTGGATCACGGTAGGCGTCCTGCAATGCTGCGAGCTCGGCGGCCCGCCCCACGAAGGCGCCGCTTACGGGAAGGCTGACCACGGCGCGATCATGCCCGTACCGCGCCTCGGCGACAACTGCGGAGGTCGGGCGAGGGCCCGCGCCGCACCCGGGGTGAGAGATGAGCCCGCACACCGAACGCGCGAAATAACGGATTCTCGTGATTCGCTCACCCCCTCGTTACCCGAAGCATCAATGGCATGACGAACACCGAGATCCGCCCCTTCCGCATCGACGTCCCCCAGGCCGACCTGGACGACCTGCGCCTGCGCCTGGCCCGCACCCGCTGGATCGACGACCTGCCCGGTACCGGATGGGAACGTGGCGTGCCGACCGCCTACCTGAAGAACCTGGCCGGCTACTGGGCCGAGAAGTTCGACTGGCGCGCCGCCGAGACCGAGCTGAACGCCCACCCGCAGTTCACCACCACGATCGCCGGTCAGAACGTGCACTTCCTCCACATTCGTTCGGCCCGGGAGGACGCCACCCCCTTGCTGCTCCTGCACGGTTGGCCCAGTTCGGTGGCCGACTTCCTCGACATGATCGGCCCGCTCACCGACCCCGCCGCCCACGGCGCACCCCAGGCTCCCGCCTTCCACCTCGTCGTCCCGTCGCTGCCCGGCCACGGGTTCTCCGGCCCGATCACCGAGGCGGGGTGGAACGACGGCCGGATCGCGGCGGCCCTCGCCGAACTCATGGCCCGGCTGGACTACCACCGCTACGGCGTGCAGGGCGGTGACCACGGCGCTTTCATCGCCCCCGCACTGGGGCGGATCGACACGGAACATGTCGTCGGCGTGCACGTCAACGCGCTGGTCACCTTCCCGACCGGCGATCCCGCCGACATGGCCGCGCTCACCGACGCGGAGAAGGCGCGCCTCGGCGGGATGAAGAAGTTCCAGGACGACGGCTCGGCCTACATGAACCTGAAGGGCTCACGCCCGAACACCATCGCGCAATTGCTCGCCGATTCCCCGACCGGCCAGCTCGGCTGGATCGTGGAGAAGTACCGCGAGTGGACCGACCAGTCCCACGACCTGCCCGAACAGGCCGTCGACCTCGATCGCCTGCTGACCACGGTGAGCATCTACTGGTTCACCGACACCGCCCGCAGCGTCGCCGACCTCTACTACGAACGCTTCCACGATGCGACCATGTTCGCCCCGAAGCCGAAGGGCACCGTGCCGACCGGCGTCGCGGTATTCAAGGACGGCGACTACGCCATCCGCCGCTACGCCGAACGCGCCCACCACATCACCCACTGGTCGGAGTTCTACTCCGGCGGGCATTTCCCGGCACTGGAGGTGCCGGAGCTGCTGGTCGGCGATATCCGCGAGTTCTTCCGCACGCTCGGTTGAACCGGCAGGACCCGAGGGGCGGGCGCTCATCTCCACCTGCCCCTCGCCGTCGCCGAGACGGTGTCGTATCCGGTCGAGCGCGCAATGAAGGGGGGCGGACATCTTCGGCCTCACCCCCGTTTGTCGATCGCAGATAGCTGGCGACCACGATCGGAGTCTGGCGCTTCAGCCTGCGATACCGTCGAGCAGGTGAACCGCACTCGGTAGACGATCCACGGTGAGCGTCTCGTGGGCGAGAATCGCCATATCCGGCTGTCGACTGTGGATGTGGAGCTACCTGACGGCGTCAGATTCACGCAGTACGTCGCGCGGATGCCTCGATGCGCAATGACATTGGTACTCAACGAGAAAAGTGAAGCGCTGTTGAAGTACCGACATCGATTCGTCATCGACCGCTGGGTGTGGGAGCTTCCCGGCGGTTATGTCGATAGAGCGGAAGATGTCGTGATCGCGGCCGCACGAGAGGTCGAGGAGGAGACCGGTTGGCGGCCGAGAAGAATGGAGCATCTGGTCACGTATCAACCAGCTATTGGCCCGCTGGATCATCCGCAGGAGATATACCTCGCTCGTGGCGCGGACTTGACAGACAATCGGCCGGATGTCCACGAGGCGGAGGGCATGCGCTGGTTCTCGCTCGACGAGGCGGTGCGAATGATCGAGCGCGGCGAAATCCTCGGAGCGGCTATGGTGGTCGCGGTCTATCGGGTGATCGCTCTGCCCGCTTAGTGCGTCACAGCGCCTGTTGTCGTGACTTCGCGACGGTCGAACGGCAGTGCCGGGTAAAGCCGACCCATCCTCCTTGAAGGCCAAGCGGGATGCGAGTGCAGGCGAGCTGATCAGGTGCGGTCGATGCCACACCACGCGGCGAACCCGCGCACGCTTTCGTTGCTTCGTGCATCGTCGCGGGCGAGGACGCGAATGGTCTCGTGCACCATTGGGTGGTATCGGGTTTGGGTGGGCGCGATCTCCTTGGCCTTTCGCAGAGAGCCGAGGGCTTTCGTGCGATTGCCGTGAAGCAGATAGCCTCTGGCCAAGTCGATGTAGTGGTGGCCCGCACGCTCCCGTGGCGTGGTCGCCGGGAGATGCACGCGCTCGGCGCGCTTTACGGCCTCGGTGCCGTCCATCATCTCGACAGCCAGGCCGACCGACCAGATGTCGACATTGGTGACGCCGAAGCACAGCCGGTAATCGTCACGGTCGACACCGACGCGTTGGGCGGTGTCCCGCGCTTCGGCGAGATGTTCATCGGCGAGGTCGCGGCGACCTGCTCGGGCGGCGGCGAGGCCCGATTTCAGGTGCAGGCTGCCCCATATGCTGAGGACGGCCGGATCGTCACCGCTGATATCGGATTCGATGGCGGCACGACTTGATTCGAGAAACCGAAGGGCCGTGGACCAGTCGGCCGCGCAGATCAGTTCCCCCGCGCGCTGGTAATCGCCCGCCAGGACGGCCAGCGGGTCGCCGGACTGTGCGGCTGCCCACTCGTACCGCTCGACACACAAAGAAGAAAGGTCGATATAGCCCAGCTTATACACGACTTGCCCGGTTGCGGCGAACGCTTCGGCGAGAAGTCCGAAGACGCGCTCACGCTTGGCTCCCGTCGCGGCATTCCACGCGATGCGCAGGTCGGCGAGCAAGCCGGGAAGGAGCGTGCCGAGGTCACCGAGGTTGACCGAGTGCCGCAATGCGGAAGCTTTCGCGACGTCGGCGGCGAGGTCGCGTTCGGGACGAGGGTCCATGGACCCGTCGGGCTCGATCTTGTACGCGGCCAGTTCCCGGCGAATCTCGGGTACACCGGCGTGCACTCGCTGTTCGTCGCGGGTCTGCCGGGGATAGGGCTGCTCGAGCAGATCGACCACGTTCACTCGCAGGGCGCGGGCGCATGCCGCGACGAATGCCGGTGATGCCGGCGCACGGCCACGCTCGACTTTGCGGACCAGACTCGCCGAGAAGTTGGCTTCCCGCGCGAGTCTTTCCTGGCTCCAGCCCGCAAGCTTCCTGGCTGTGCGGACTTTCTCGCCGACACCGGATTCCTGGGTCATCGTCATCACGGGTTCCATTCGACACGTTTCCTCATGCCCAGGGTGACAAATCTTTTGCCGGTTCGCTGTGTTGTTCGTCCTTCAAAGTCATGTTCCGGCCCCGGCGGCGGGTGAAGCCCTTCCGGATCGCGCCACATCTCCGGCGTTGCTTACACCGCTGGAGATGCGAGAGTCCCCGGCGCCGGGTGCCACACCACATCAACCGAACAAGGGGTGGACATGGCAGAAATCGCGCTCGGCTACATCCGGCTGGATCGGTCCGGCAGTGATTACGCAGGTGAGGAGCGCGCGATCCGGGCTCTAGCCGAGCGGAGGGGTTACCCCGACCCGGAAGTGCTGGTGGTCGATCGCGACGCACTGATGCCGACGCTCCTGCTGATGCAGGCCATCCGCAGGGTCGGCGCTTCGGTTGTCATCGCACCGACCCGGGAGCACGTCTGGACCAGCAGACGCGGTCTCACCGAGGAAGTGACTCTGATCGTCGTTGCGCCCGAGGCGATATGGGAGCGTGGCCATCGGTGGACGCCGTTCGGTTCACCTGACGGCGCGGTGCGGTATTGATGACCGGCTGGCACGAGTACGGCACGGCTTTTGTCGTGGCGTCGGCGATGGTGATGGTGCTGCTCGGGGTCTTCTTCGCGGCCGGCAGATGGTGGCGAAGGCCCTTGCGCGGGCCGAGTGTCTATCACATCGCCGAACGTGTGGGCCATGAGCAGTTGTGCCTTCTGGGCTGGCCGCCGCTGGGCTGGCCTGCGGTAGATCCGGTGGACGGCCCAGAGCTCAGCACCGGCGATGCCCACGCGCTCATGCAGGTGCATCGGGAGTGCGACGCGGACGAGTGCTCGTGGAAAAGCGCCGCTGTCGAGACCCTGCGGACCACCGGGCGCATGCGACCGAGCAAGTACCCGCGCCGATCGAATCGGCCTTGACGACCGACAGGACCGATAGGCATTGCGCAACAGGCTGATACGTTCGATGCGGACTGTAAAACCGCACGTGCACATGGTGGCCGGTCCGGGGGAGAGCATGATCCGGGCGTGTCATCGATCGGCCCGGCCTACAGCGAAGGGGTGCCCTGGTGTTTCGAGCGGAGGTCATCGGTTGCGGTATCGGAGGGGCGTGCGCGGCGCTGGCGCTGGCGAAAGTCGGTGCCGCCGTCACGGTCTACGAGAGGTCGGAGCGCGCGGCCGATGTCGGCGGTTGGGTGACGCTCGGTCCTGCGGCATCGACCGCGCTCGATCAGATCGGTCTGGGTGAGAAGGTCAGGGCGGCCGGGTTTCCGGTTGTCGGTGTCAGTTCGGCCGACACGCTGACGGGGCGCACGAAGTCCTTCGCTCGGACCGAGCCCGGTCATCGCTGGTCGAGTATCCATGTGTGGCGCAGGGATCTGTTGGCCGTACTGCGTGAAGGCTTGGACGGGGCGAATATTCCCTGCGCCTACGGAACTCGGGCCGATCCCGGCAAGCGCACAGGTGACCTGCTCGTCGGCGCCGATGGCGCTCGTTCGGAAACCCGGCGCATGCTCGGCAGTTCCCAGGAGCCCGCATACACCGGGCAAGTGATCCGGTACGGACATTGCCCGGTTCCGGTGCGAGGGCTACCGACGAACGTCCTGCACTTCTGGGCGCACTCGGAGGGGGTCGCGGGGTACGTGGGGGACGAGCGCGATGGTTCCTTCTGGTTCAGCAGGCGAAAAGCGGAGTCTCCGGCCGCGGCTATCGACGCCGACGTGTTTCTCGAAATGCTGCGGGCGACGCAAGTGGCGCAGGTACTGGAGCACTCGGAGGTGAGTGCGCCGATCGCCCTGTACGAACTCGACCCCGATGGCCTCTGGCACAGCGCTGACACCGTGCTGATAGGTGATGCGGCACACGTCGTTTCGCCGGCGGCGGGGCGAGGAGCGACCTCGGCGATCGAGGACGCCATCGTCTTGGCGAAGACCTTGCGTGGTGCGAACTCCATTGCCATGGCGCTGGAGTCCTACACCCGGACGCGTCGCCCGATAGCGCAAGCGACCTATCGGCCGGGATCGGTGCGGCAGCCTCCCAAAGTGTCAGCGGCCGATCTGCGGCTCTGACCCGTGGCAGCCGGTCGCGGCCGTGGGGCTCGATCAACGGCTCGGCACCCCCAAGGTGAGTTCGCGGGATCCGACCGATCGCGCGGAGAAATCCGGCGGTTGCCCACACACGTTGTCAGTCCAATCGCGTCAACCTCGCGATGATCGTGGCGGCCATCGATGCCGGGTCCCCATGGTCGGGGCGGAGAACGATATCGGCTTCGGTGGGTGCTTCGTACGGGTCATCGATGCCGGTGAAGCCGCGGATCTCGCCCGCGCGGGCCTTGGCGTACATTCCCTTGGGGTCGCGGGCTTCGCAGACCGCCAGCGGGGTGTCGACGAACACCTCCAGGAACGGGATTCCCGCTGCCTCGTGCGCGGCGCGCACCCGGTCGCGGTCGGCGCGGTAGGGGCTGATCAGGGACACCACCGCGACCACACCGGCTTCGGCGAACAGTTTCGCCACTTCGCCGACGCGCCGGACGTTCTCTTCCCGGTCCGCCGCGCTGAACCCGAGATCCGAATTCAGCCCGTGCCGCAGGTTGTCGCCGTCGAGGAGGAACGCCGGACGCCCCGCGGCGACCAATCGGCGCTCCAGTTCCACCGCGACGGTCGATTTCCCGGAGCCGGACAGGCCGGTCAACCAGACCGTCAGGCCACGGGTGGCGCGCTCGTCGCGCTCGACGGCGGTGGAATGCCAGACCACGCGGGAGGAGGGCAGGCTCGGGCCGGTGATCATGCCCGCGGCGACGGTGTTGTTGGTGGTGTCGTCGACGAGGATGAAGCTGCCGGTGGCGCGGTTGCGCCGGTACGGGTCGAACAGCAGAGGCTGGCGAGTGCGCAACTGGACACGGCCGATCTCGTTGAGCGTCAACGACTCCGCGCGCTCGTCGCGATGCAGCGTGTTGACGTCCAGCCGGTAGTCCAGGGAGCGGACCTCGGCTGTGACGGCACGGGTGGTGTGCCGGATGGTGTAGGTCGCGCCCGGGGTGAGCTGGGCGTCCTCGGCGAACCAGCACACCATCGCGTCGATATCGCGGTCGGTGTTCGGGCGGTTGTTCGGGCGGCAGATCAGATCGCCGCGGGAGATGTCCAGCTCGTCGGCGAGCTGGATGGTGACCGCCTGCGGCGGGAAGGCTTCCGCGACCGGTGCGCCGCCCGGTCCCCAGATCGCCTCCACGGTGGTGGTGAAACCCGAAGGCAGCACGGCCACTTCGTCGCCCGGCTTGAAGACGCCGCCCGACACGGTGCCCGCGTAGCCACGGAAGTCCTGCGCGTGCCTGCGGGTGACGTACTGCACCGGGAAGCGCGCGTCGATCAGGTTGCGGTCGGAGGCGATGTGCACCTCTTCGAGATGGTGCAGCAGGGGAGTGCCCTCATACCACGGCATGCTCGCGCCGCGATGCACGATGTTGTCGCCGTGCAGCGCCGACACCGGCACGAAGGTCAGATCGGAGACGTCGAGTTTGGAGGCCCACCGCGCGAACTCCTCGCGGATCTCCTCGAATCGCTCCTGCGACCAGTCCACCAGGTCCATCTTGTTCACGCACAGCACCAGGTGCGGGATGCCGAGCAGGCCGGCCAGGAACGCGTGCCGACGGGTCTGCTCCACCACGCCTTTGCGGGCGTCCACCAGGATCAGCGCCAGGTCGGCGGTGGAGGCGCCGGTCACCATGTTGCGGGTGTACTGGACGTGGCCGGGGGTGTCGGCGATGATGAATTTTCTTCTGGGCGTGGCGAAGTAGCGGTGTGCCACGTCGATGGTGATGCCCTGTTCGCGTTCGGCGCGCAGGCCGTCGGTGAGCAGGGCGAGGTTCGGATAGTCGTCGCCGCGGTCGCGGCTGGTGCGCTCCACCGCGGCGAGCTGGTCGGTGAAGAGGGTCTTGGAGTCGAACAGCAGCCGGCCGATCAGGGTCGATTTGCCGTCGTCGACGCTGCCCGCGGTGGCGAGGCGCAACAGTGTGGTCGTCATCAGAAGTAGCCTTCGCGTTTGCGGTCTTCCATGCCTGCCTCGGAGATGCGGTCGTCGGCGCGGGTGGCGCCGCGCTCGGTGACCCGTGCCGCGGCGACCTCGGCGACCACCTCCGCGGGGGTGGCCGCGGTGGATTCGACGCAGCCGGTGCAGGTCGCGTCGCCGACGGTGCGGAAGCGCACGGTGGCCTCGTAGGGCTGCTCGCCGTCGAGCAGTTCGAGGAAACGGGTGTGCGCCAGCAGCATTCCGTCGCGCTGCACCACCGGCCTGCGGTGGGCGTAGTACAGCGGGGGCAGCTCGATATCCTCGGCGGCGATGTAGCTCCAGATGTCGAGTTCGGTCCAGTTCGACAGCGGGAACACCCGGATGTGCTCGCCCGCGCGGTGCCTGCCGTTGTAGAGGTTCCACAGTTCGGGGCGCTGCCTGCGCGGATCCCACTGGCCGTACTCGTCGCGGAAGCTGAACACCCGCTCCTTGGCGCGGGCCTTCTCCTCGTCGCGGCGCGCGCCGCCGAAGACCGCGTCGAACGATCCTTCCTGGATCGAGCGCAGCAGCGTCGTGGTCTGTAGCCGGTTGCGAGAGGCGCGCGGCCCGGTCTCCTCGACCACCCGTCCCGCGTCGATGTCGTCCTGCACTCGTCCTACGACCAGACGCAGCCCCAAGCGGGCCACCGTCGCGTCACGGTAGGCGATCACCTCGTCGAAGTTGTGCCCGGTGTCGATGTGCAGCACCGGGAACGGCAGCGGCGCGGGCCAGAAGGCCTTGGCCGCCAGATGCAGCATCACCACCGAGTCCTTGCCGCCGGAGAACAGCAACACCGGGCGTTCGAATGTCGCTGCCACTTCACGGAATATGTGCGCCGACTCGGCCTCGAGCGCGTCCAGATGGGGCAGCTCGTAGGTGCTCGCCGTCGACTTCGCGTACTGGCTCACACCGCAAAACTAGAACACGTTTCGGTCTTTGGTCAATGGCTTGTGCCCGGCTTGTGCCCGCCGGAGTTCGCCGTCACCGCGTCGGCGGCGGCCACCAGCGCGGCGCCTCGCCTGGCGATCTCGGCCCCGGTGACCGACCGGCCGACGTACATCGTGAGCACCATGTTCTGCCTGCCGTCGCCGTCGTAGGTCGGGGCCGCCAGCAGGCTCACCGCGTGCTCCTTGCGGGGGCGCAGATCCGCGCCCAGATACACCCGCTCGCCGAGGCTCGTCACCAGCTCGCCGACCAGTTCGCGCAGCTCGGGCGGCAGATCGCGGTCGGCGACCCCGGCCAGCAGCGAGTACAGCCGCCGTCCGGCCGTGGTCATGCTCTCCACGAGGAACCCGCGCTCGCGGCACTCGGCGACGACCTGGCGCAGGCGCGCCTCGTCCTGTCGCAACGGCACCGCCGACGGCTTGGCCAGCCAGGCGTCGAAGGCCGCGTCGATGTCCCAGAGCACGTACATCAGGCCGACCGGTGGCGCGAAATGGTAGGCCGCGCCCACCTTCACCAAGCCGGGACCGGTGCTCTCCAGCACCATGATCTGCTCGCCGACCACCGCCGACGCCGTGCAGGTCGTGTGGTACCGCGCGGAGAGTTTCTCCAGCTCGACGCGCGCGAGCGCGGAGATGGCGAAGCTGTCCTGCGCCGCCCGTCCGGCCGCGATCAGCGCCGGTCCGAGCCCGTAGGTGCGGGTATCGGCGTCGCGCGTCAGGTAGCCGCCCGCGGTGAGTTCGGTCAGGATGCCCAGGCAGGTCGGTTTGGCCAAGTCGAGTTCGCGGGCGAGCTCGGAGAGCCCGAAGCGTTTCCCGCGCTGCTCGACGAAGAAATCGAGGACCTGAACCACCCGCGCGGTGGGTGCGGACCGACGGCCGACCATTGACCACTCCTAGAACACGTTCTAATCTTGCCTTGATCGAAATGTACCAGAGCGGTACATATATGGAACACCGGAGAGAGCCTCTTGCTGACACAGCCGTTCGCGGACGCCATCGCCGCCGCCGAGCAGATCATCACCGGAGCCGCGCACATCCGCACCGAACAGGACCTCGTCGAGGGCTACGACTACCTGGCGGGCAGCATCCGCGCGTCGTTGCAGATGGCCTGGGCGTACGAGCTGGACTTCCCGTTCTTCGTGATGTCCACCGGGCCCTACACCAAGATGGGATTGGACAACCCCGATACCCTCTATTTCCACGCCTATCTGCGGCCAGACGCGGAATACGTGGTGACCGGAACCCGCGGCACCACCCGCGACCTGAGCTTCCAGGTGCTCAATGGCAACTACTCGCCGGTGGACGTGCCCGACAGCCTCACCGCCTTCGACGACCGCGAGCTCGACATCCGCCCTGACGGCAGCTACGAGCTCCGCTTCGGACCGGGCGAAGCGGGCCCGGGATACGTTCATCTCGGCGCCGACGCGGCGATGCTGGTGGTGCGCGAGGTCCACAGCGATTGGGCCACCGAGAAGGCGGGCACGATCCGCATCCAGCGGGTCGACCGCATCGGTGACGCGCCGCCGCCGCTGACCAAGGACGTGCTGACCAAGCGGTACGGCGTCGCGGGCAAGATGCTGGTGTCGCGGCTGAAGACCTTCCTCGCCTTCCCGGAGTGGTTCTACCTGAACCTGCCGGTGAACACGCTGACCGAGCCGAGGCCGACGCCGGGCGGGCTCAGCACACAGTTCTCCTCGGTGGGTCACTACGACCTGGACGACGACCAGGCCATGATCATCACGGTGCCGAAGTCCGACGCGCCCTACCAGGGCTTCCAGCTCGGCAGCATGTGGTACCTGTCGCTGGACTACATCAACCACCAGACCAGCCTCACCGCCGACCAGGCGCACGTGGACCCGGACGGGATGATCCGGCTGGTGGTCAGCGAGCGCGATCCCGGTCTGGCCAACTGGATCGAGCGCACCGGGCACGCCAGGGGTTATCTGCAATTCCGCTGGCAGCGGCTGTCGAGGGAGATGAAACCGGACGACGGGCCCACCGTGGAGCTGGTCTCGGTCGCCGATCTGCCGAATCGCCTGCCCTTCTACGAGCAGGCCCGGGTCACGCCGGAGCAGTGGCGTACGCGGATCGCGGCGCGGCAAGTCGCCGTCGCGGAAAGGATGCTCGGCTGATGCTGTTGCGGGACAAAGTGGTCGTCGTCTCCGGCGTAGGGCCGGGATTGGGGCGCGCGATCGCCGTGCAGAGCGCGAAAGCGGGCGCGGACGTGGTGCTGGCCTCCCGGACCGAGTCGCGGCTGACCGAGGTGGCCGCGGAGATCACCGCACTGGGCAGGCGCGCGGTGGTCGCGCCCACCGACATCAACGACGAGGCCGCCGCGGCCGATCTGGTGGAGACCGCGCGCAGCGCGTTCGGCAAGGTGGACACGCTGGTGAACAACGCGTTCGCCATCCCGCCCATCGTCGATCTCGCCGATGTCGACTTGGACCAGGTGCGGGCGGGCTTCGAGACGAACGTGCTGGCCGCATTGCGCCTGACCAGGCTGTTCGTGCCCGCCCTCACCGAGACCAAGGGTTCGGTCGTGATGATCAACTCGGCTGTGCTGCGCCACTCGCGGCGGACCTTCGGGCCGTACAAGATGGCGAAGGCCAGCCTGCTCGCGCTGGCGCAGAGCCTGGCCACCGAACTCGGGCCGAAAGGTATCCGGGTGAATTCCGTCGCGCCCGGCTATATCTGGGCCGACAACCTGAAGTGGTACTTCAACTACCTGGCGCAGCAGCGGGGGATCACCCCAGAGGAGGTCTACGACGAGACCGCGAAGACCACCGACCTGCGCAAGCTCCCCGAACCCGACGAGATCGCCGACGCTGTCGTGTTCTTCGCGTCCGACATGGCCCGCGCGATCACCGGCGCGTGCCTGGACGTCAACGCCGGCGAATACCACCACTAGGAGATGACCGTGATCGGTAGGGACGATGTCGGCACCGTCGATGACCTGCATGCTTCCGCGACCAAGGTGGTCGGGCTGGACGACTTCGGGACCGATGACTATCGCGAGGGGCTCGAGGTGCTGCTCGAGTCGTATGCGAAGGACGCCGCACTCACCCCGTTCGGCAACAAGGTCAACCGCGCCTTCCTGCGCGGCGCCCTGATCGCCCGCCTGCTCAGCGAGGCGGCCTGGCGGCAGCACCCGCAGCACGCCGACGTGGCGATCGAACGGCCGATCTTCGTGACCGGTCTGCCGCGCTCGGGCACGACGGCGGTGCACCGTCTGCTCAACGCCGACCCCGCGCACCAAGGGCTGGAGATGTGGCTGACCGAGATGCCGCAACCGCGCCCGCCGCGGGAGACGTGGGCGAGTAACCCGGTGTACCAGCGCCTGGCGGCCGCCTACGACAAGCACCACGTCGAACACCCGGAATTCATGGGCGTCCATCACATTTCGGCCGACCAGGTCGAGGAGTGCTGGCAGCTGTTGCGGCAATCGGCCATGTCGGTGTCCTACGAGTGCCTGGCCTACCTGCCCACCTACTCCGAGTGGTTGCGCGACCGGGATTGGACGCCCGCCTACCGCAGGCACCGGCGCAACCTCCAGCTGATCGGCTTGCCGGACGCGGGCAAACGGTGGGTGCTGAAGAACCCGAGCCACCTGTTCGCGCTGGACGCCATCTTCGAGGTCTATCCGGACGCGCTGGTCATCCAGATGCACCGCGATCCGCGCACCATCATCGCGTCGGTGTGCAGCTTGAACGAGCAGGCGTCGGCGGGCTGGTCGGAGAAATTCCGTGGTCCGGTGGTGGGCACGGCACAACTGGATCTGTGGGCGCGGGGCGCGGAGCGATTCCTCGCCGACCGCGAGCGCTTCGCCGCGGGGCAGTTCTGCGACGTCGACTACGACGAGTTCGTCGCCGACCCGATCGGCACCGTCGAGTCGATCTACCGGCGCTTCGAGCTACCGCTGACCGAGGAGGCGAGCGCCGCGATGACCGCGCTGCACGCGCAGAGCACCACGGGCGCGGCGCGTCCGGCGCACCGCTACACCCTCGGCGACTTCGGGCTGACCGCCGAGCAGGTGGACGCGCGGTTCGCCGCGTACCGGGAAGCGCATTTCCCCGGGCCGTGATCACTCGGCGCCCGCCGGTCGTCCGGCACGACCGGCGCGCGCTGAACGTGCTTGCGGCGCATGCATTTCACGCGTATTTGCAATGAATGCACACGCGGCGACTCCGGGGTCGTGCGCCTTGCCTCTACCTGCACTCTTTCGATCGATCCGGATTTCCGGCTGGGACAGGGCAATTCATGCATTGGTGCACGGTGCGCCATTCGCGACCGCACTCGTGGGGCGGGAGTCCATCGCCAACGCTCGGGGGAAGACCTGGGCCGCAATTACTCTCGGCGATGGTCCGGCCGCTGCGGGCGGGTAGTCGCGTCAGCGCGTAGGTCTGCGCGTGTCGACCGGTAACCGGGTCGCTTCACCATGCGTGAGTGACACGGACGGAACATGGGCGGCCAGGAAGCCGACGATCCCGGTCCGCGACCGCGCGTCGTGCCGTGGCGCGTCAGGGCTGTCCGGGCTCGAGCACGATGAACAAGCCGTTCGCCTCCGCGCACAGCCGGTCGCCGTTGTGCAGGGTGGCCCGCACGTAGACTTTGCGACCCTCCTGCCGCTCGGCCCACGCGCGCACCTTCAGCTCGGTGTTCAACGGGGTGATCGAGCGGTAGTCGACGGTGAGCGAGGCGGTTCTGGTGACCGAGCCGGAGTGCACCGCGGCCGCCATGCCGAGCAGGTCGTCGAAGGCGATGGCGATCTGGCCGCCGTGGGCGGCGCTGTTGCCGCCGAGGTGGAAGGTGCGGAAGGTGAGGCGCGCGTCGACGCCCTGCCGGTCGACGTGGTCGATGACGAACGGCGGCAGCGTGATGTTGCCGCGGGCGGGCAGGTCGAAGCGGGTCCAGTTGGGCGTCGACCACTCGTCCACCACGGCCGCGTCGAGCTTGTCGTTGAGCTCTTTGAGGATGCCGATGGCCTCCACCGCCAGTTCGTCGGAGGGGGAGGTCAGCCGGACCCGGTCCATCAGGCCGCGCACCTGCTCGATGAACTGTCCGTAGTGCGGCCCGCCGCGGGAGATGTCGTCCTTGGCGGCTTCGTGCGCGGCGATCAGCTCGGTCATCGGCCGGAACCCGCCCTCGTGGTGTTCCTTGCTCGGCAGCGAGTCGCCGGCCTGCGGTTCGTTCATAAGAACAAGTTATCGGTTGCCCGGGGAATGCTCGCCGGGCGGGTGCCGCGTGCGTCGCCGCACGCGCGCACCGCCTAGGCTGATGCGCGGCCGGGTATCGCGTTTTCGCGGGTGGTACCGGCACGATTCGGGCGGGTGGGCAGTGCGACTCGGCCGCGATCGACCTCTGACCGCTCCGGCTGGCGAAAGGCTCTGTGTGCATGGGTATCACCGCGGTCGTCTTCGACATGGACGGCGTACTGATCGACTCCGAGCCGGTCTGGGAACTGGTGCGGCGCGGCTATGTCGCGGAGAAGGGCGGCCGGTGGCTGCCCGACACCCAGCAGCGGCTGATGGGGATGAGCACCGGTGAGTGGTCGGCCTATCTGAGCGGCGACCTCGGCGTCGGCGAGCCGCCGGAGATCGTGGCGCGGGAAGTGATCGAGCGGATGGCCGAGCGCTATGACGACGGCGTGCCGTTGCTGGCCGGGGCCGTCGAGGCCGTACAGCGGATCAGCGAGCACTGGCCGCTCGGGCTGGCCAGTTCGTCGCCGCGCGCCCTGATCGACACCGTGCTCGGCCGGACCGGCCTGATCGAGTATTTCACCGTCACCTTCTCCACCGAGGAGGTCGACCGCGGCAAGCCCGCTCCGGACGTCTATTCGACGGTCGCGACGTTCCTGCGTCAACGGCCGACCGACTGTGTGGCAGTGGAGGATTCCAGCAACGGCCTGCGCTCGGCCCATGCGGCGGGCATGCGAGTCATCGCCGCGCCGCGCCCGGAGTATCCGCCTGCTTCCGACGCGCTGGGACTGGCCTCCCGAGTCATCTCCTCGCTCGACGAACTCACCCCCGCGCTGATCACCGGCTGATCCGCGGACCGGGCACCCGCGCAGGTCAAGGACGGTAGGAGATCAGCAGGGTCCGGACGGCGGCGGTCAGGTCGTCCTCCAGCCAGCCGGGCAGTGACGGAGTGTGGGCGTGGCGGCGCAGCGCCGCGTAGGGGAGATCGACGACCGCCCGGGAGATCGCGTCGAGCTCGCGGTCACCGTCGCGGCCGAACAGCGCGGCGGCGATGCGGCGCAGATGCTCGATCAACGGGGCGTTCATCGTGGCCAGGGTGGCGCGGAACTCGGCGTCCGGTCCGCCGTCGAGGAGATCGCTGGGACGCAGCTCGAGCAGGAGCTTGGCGTCCTCGGGTAGTTCGCGCCCGAACCGCAGGGCCGCCCGCGCCATCGCGACACCGGCCTCGACCGGGTCCGGTTCGTCCGCCACGGCGAGGGTGCCGTCCTGAAAGCGGCGCAGCGCGCGCAACCACGCCGCGGTGAGCACGCCGTTGCGGTTGCCGAACCGGTGATACAGGGTGCCGACCGGCGCGCCGCTGGCCTCGGCGATGGCCGACACGCTGGTCGCGCGCGGTCCCTCGGCCAGCGCCAGGGTGCGCGCTGCGTCGAGGATCACGTCGGTGTCGTGCTTGCGGGGTGGGGCCATGTACTAGTACGTTCCTTCTATATGGAGCGTTTGTCCTATATAGATGAGCATGCCAGATCGGTCGAGGCGAATCGTGATCGGGCGTGGAAGGCGGTGGTGAAAGTGGTGTGTAAAGACCCGCACGATCCCGCCGCGGCGCCGACCGGCTTCGTGCTGGATTCCGCCGAGGAACCGCGCCGGTTGGCGCTGCGCGGGCAACACTGGTTCTCGAAATACGCGCTGATCTTCGAACTGGACGAGGAAGGACCCAGCCGCACCCGCGTTCGCGCCCGCAGCTACGGGGACTTCCCCGGCCTGCACGGCCGGATCTACCGCGCGCTGGTCATCGGGACCGGATGCCACCGGGTGGTGGTGCGGCAGATGCTGCGCCGAATCGCGGCGGCGGCATGATCCCGGGAACGGTGTGGGGCGCCACCGAGGCCGAGCGCGAAGCACCCCTGCCGTGCGACGACCGGCAGCCCGGCGGGGTTCAGGCCGACCGGGCGATCAGCATCGACGCGCCGCCCACCCTCGTCTACGCCTGGCTGTGCCAGTTGCGCGTCGGTCCGTACAGCTACGACCTGCTGGACAACTTCGGCAGACGCAGTCCGCGCCTGCGCGACCCGATGCTCACCGAACTGGAAGTGGGCCAACGGTTCATGTCCCAGTTCGAGCTGGTCTCCTTCGTCCTGGGCAGACACATCACCCTGGTCGCGGACAAGATATGCGTCACCTACGCGGTGCGTCCCGAAGGTGGGGGAACCCGGCTCGTGGTGCGGATACGCTTCGGCGGGCCGAAACTGCTCGCGGCGGCGCTGGCCCTCGGTGACGTGCTCATGATGCGCAAGCAACTGCTGACGCTGAAGGAACTCGCCGAAGCCGAACACCGCACCGGTTCGGCGGCCTCCCCGGAGCCACCGCAACGTTGACGCGCCACGTCGGCATCGAGTCATCGCGATGCCCGGCGACACACTGGCAGCCGGCGCCCGCGTCCGGCTGTGACTCGGTGCGCAGCCGCGCCGATGTCGATTCGAGCGCGAGGGATGATCCGAGGACAGAACCTCGCGCTCAGCGGCGACGTTCCACCAGGTCGAACTTCCGCTGCTCGAAACCTTCCGGCACGGTGTCGCGCACCGAGATCAGAGCGTCCGCCCAAGCGCCGAGGAGGGTGTGGTCGCCGGAGGTGTGGCATTGCTCCGGCGCGGGTTCGGCGGTGAGCAAGGGAAGCGGGTGGATGCGGTGGCGGGCCTGGTTCTCCAGCACCGTGGCTTTGTCCATGAAGATCCGAAGGTCGTGATTGAGCAGGTAGCGGCCGACCGCGCCGTGTTCCGGGGGCACCAGCGCCGCAACGGAACTTGCTGTCCGGTAAGTGTTTTCGTTGTCCTGCCCGCGCCGTGGCGCGTCCCGTCCCGCCCAAACGACCCTGGTGGGCTGCCAGAGCAGTCGTTCGATTCCTTGAACGAGGTGGTTGCCGATCCTGGCGTGTTCCATCAGCCTGGCGCCGACGTCCACATAGCCGAGCAGGCGGTGGTCGCCGGTGCGGAGCACTGCTCGATACAGCTGCCACACGTAACCGTATTCCCTTCGGTGGTAGTCGATTTCGTTGCATGCTCACACGCGTTTGCGGTGTGGCGATTACAACGGCGTTACCACCGTGGTGCGGCTAGTCGGCCTCCGCGCACGCCGAAGCACGGTGGAGCAGAAGGGCTCGCTCCGAAGCGTTGCCGGTGAGTTCGGCCGCGCGAGCGAATTCGGTGCGTGCCTGGGCGTACCGGCCCAGCCGGGCGAGCAGATCACCGCGCACGGCGTAGCGAAGGTGATAGTTGTCCAGGGCGCCCGTAGCGGTGAGTGCGTCCACCAGCTCCAACCCCGCTGCGGGGCCGTGTATCCGGCTCACCGCCACGGCGCGGTTGAGCTCGATGACAGGAGAGGGAAAGCGTTGCGCGAGAACGGCATACAATCCAGCGATGCGCCGCCAATCGGTCTCTTCCGGCGTCGCGGCCATCGCATGCACCGCGGCGATCGCGGCTTGCAGAGCGTACCGGCCCGGCGGCCGCCTGCGCTCGCGCGCCGAACTGTTCGCCCGTCCGAGGGCGGCCAGTCCGCGCCGGATCAGCAGACGATCCCAGCGGGAGCGGTCCTGCTCGTCGAGCAGGACGATGACCTCGGTGGGGCCGGTGCGCGCGGGCAGGCGGGAAGCCTGCAGCTCCAATAGCGCTGCCAGACCGTGCGTTTCCGGCTCGGCGGGCAACAACTCGGCGAGCATGCGGGCCAGACGCAACGCGTCCTGGCACAGCTCCACCCGCATCCAGTCCTCGCCCGCCGTCGCGGCATACCCCTCGTTGAAGACGAGATAGACCACCGCCAGCACCGAGGCCAACCGTTCACCCAGCTCCGGCTCGCCCGGGACCTCGTAGGGAATCCGCTTGTCGGCGATGGTGCGTTTCGCGCGCACGATTCGTTGCGCCACCGTCGATTCCGGCACGAGGAACGCCCTGGCGATCTCTCCGGTGGTCAGCCCACCGAGCAGCCGCAGCGTCAGCGCCACCCGGGCCGGCTCGGGTAGCGCCGGATGGCAGGCGGTGAACATCATCCGCAGCAGGTCGTCCTCCACCGGGTGATGGTCCGCGCCGGATGGCGGCGGCTGCTCGGTCACGATATCGCGACCGAGCAGCTCCAGCTTGCGGGCGAGGGTCCGGTTGCGGCGCACCAGATCGATCGCCCGGTGCTTGGCGGTGAGCATGAGCCAGCCGCCCGGATTCGGCGGCACGCCCGCGCTCGGCCACTGCTCCAGTGCCGCGACCAAGGCATCCTGTGCCAGCTCTTCGGCAGCGCCCAGGTCGCCGACCATTCGAGTGAGCCCGGCGACCAACCGGGGCCACTCCATCCGGGTCACCGCCTCGACGGCGCGTCGCGCCGACTCCGCTGACCGCTGCCCGCTCATCCGCCGGACTCGATCAGGCGGGCTCGTCGATGCGCCGCAACTCGACCTCGATGTCCCATTGCGGGCCGTGCGCACCGAGGAAACGCGAGGTCCATTCCACCGCCTCCTCCTTCGACTTGACCTGCAGAAGGGAGTATCCGCCGACTACCTCCTTGGATTCGGTGAAGGGGCCGTCCAGCACGGTCTGCCTGCCACCGGACTGCCTGACCTTGGTGGCCTCGGTGATCGGGCGCAGGCCGTTGGTGTCCAGCAGCACGCCCGCCTTGGTCATCTCCTCGATCACCTTTCCAACCTGCTCGAACAGCGCCTCGTCCGGCTGCGGCGCGGTGGCGGGGTCCACGTGGATGAGCATCATGTATCGCATCTGGGCATCCTCGGTCGATGTGTCGTCAGGATCGGTCGATCCTCACATCACTGCATCGAACGAGCACCGTCCGAATCGACATGCGAGGGCCACGCGGTGGTTCTGCGCGCCGCGCGTGCGGTCCAGCGGCCCTCGTCGTAGCGGACCTCGACCGGGTGCGCGAACGCGGCGCTGACGTTCTCGGTGGTGATCGTCTCCGGCGCCGGGCCTGCCGCGACGGTGTGGCCGTCGGCGATGAGCAGCGCGTGGGTAGTCGTGCTGGGAAGTTCCTCCAAATGGTGGGTGACCAGGATGGAGGCGACGTCGGGATGGGTGCGGTCCAGTGTGTCGAGGGTGTCCAGCAGTTGCTCGCGCGCGGCCACGTCCAAACCGGTGGACGGCTCGTCGAACAGCAGCAGCCGGGGTCGCGCGATCAGCGCGCGAGCGATGAGCGTGCGGCCGCGTTCACCTTGGCTCAGCGTGGGCCAGATTTCGTCCGCCTTTCCCGTCAAACCGACGGTGTCGATGATCGCGTCGGCTCGGTCGAGCTGGCCGGCCGTCGGCGCCCAGCGCATCGGGGTGTCGATCGTCGCGGTCAGGCCGGTCAGCACCACCTCGCGAATGGTCAGCGGAGAGCGCAGCGGATGGCGGGGGTCGACCTGGCCGATGTCGCGGCGCAGCCGCTGCAATTCGACGCGGCCGAGTTCCGCCCCGAGCACGCGGACCGACCCCGAGGTCGGGAAGGTCACCGCACCGCAGAAGCCGAGCAACGTGCTCTTTCCCGCGCCGTTGGGACCCAGCAGCGCCCAGCGTTCGTCGGCGCGCACTGTCAGCGAGATCCCGTTGATGATCTTCTTGCCGTCGCGGCGGAAGGTCACGTCGGACAGTTCGAGCACCGGAGTGGTCACACGAAAGCCTCTCTCAGGGTGATCAGGTGCGCGCGGCTGTGCTCGGCCGCGGCGGCGGGGTCGCGGGCGGCGATCGCGTCGGCCAGCCGCTCGTGCGCGGCGTGGTCCGCGGACTCCGACGGCACCGGGCGGATCTTCAGCATGTCGATCATCGCCAGCCGCAGCCGGGGCAGAAAGCTGTCGAACAGCTGGGTGAGCACGTCGTTGTGAGCGGCGACGATGACGGCCCGGTGAAATGCCATATCGGCGTCGACGTGCTCGGGCGCCGACTCCCCGTGCGCCGCACGCGCGGCCAGTGCCCGGCGGATCGCCCGTAGGTCGGCGGGAGTCCGCCGCCGCGCGGCCAGTGCGGCGGCCTCGGCCTCGATGGCGATGCGCGCCTCGATCACCGAGGCGATGGTGGCGCGGCGCAGCACGGCGTCCCACTCCTCGGGCACGTCCAGTGCGGTCACGAAGACGCCCGCGCCTTGGCGGCTGTCCAGCACGCCCTTGCCCGCCAGCTCGCGGATCGCCTCGCGCAGCGTCGAGCGTCCGACCCCCAGCTGCGCGGCCAGTGTCGTCTCGCCCGGCAGGCGGTGACCAAGCGGCCATTCGCCCGCCCGGATCCGGGTGAGCAGCAACTCGGCCGCCTGGGCGGCCAGGGGATGGCGCCGTACCTGCGAGATCATCAGAACCAGTACCTCTCTACTTGTCTGAGGAGTCGTGTTACAGTCTGCCATCATGCGCACCATGCTCCTGCTTAGCCGCCACGGCGGGGCCTGAACGACCGGCCCCCCGCCGTGGGGCTTCGTCGTGGCCGGTCACTTCGTCGTGACGGCCGCAACGGCCAGGAAGCAGACCCATGACCACCGCATTCCCCAGCATCGACACACCCGTGGGCGACGTACCGGATCAGGCTCCGGCGTGGAATCGTCAGCGGCATTCCCACATGCCCTCGCATCGCTACCGTGACATCTACCAGCGCGTGGAAGTGCCGCTCACGCAGAGGCATTGGCCCGACGCCAGGATCACCCGGGCGCCCCTGTGGGTGCCGGTCGACTTGCGCGACGGCAACCAAGCCCTCGCCGAGCCGATGGACCCGGCGCGCAAGCGGCGCTTCTTCGAACTCATGATCGCCATGGGTTACAAGGAGATCGAGGTGGGCTATCCCTCGGCCTCCCAAACCGACTTCGACTTCGTCCGGCTCATCGCCGAGGACGATCTCGCACCCGAGGACGTGACGATCGTCGTCTTCACCCCGGCGCGTCGCGATCTCATCGCGCGCACCGTGGCCTCCATCCGGGGCATACCCAACCACGTCGTGATCCACATGTACACCGCCACGGCTCCCGCTTGGCGCGACATCGTGCTCGGCAAGGACCGCGCGGCGCTGCGCGAGCTGATCCTCGACGGCGGCCGTGCCGTGCTGGCCGGCGCCGGGGACCTGCCGAACGTGCGATTCGAGTTCTCACCCGAGGTGTTCAATCTGACCGAGCCCGATTACGTGCTCGACATCTGCGACCGGATGACCACGTTGTGGGACGCCACCGTGCGGCGGCCGGTCATCTTGAACCTGCCCGCCACCGTCGAGGTCGCCACCCCGAACGTCTATGCCGATCAGATCGAATACATGCACCGCAATCTGGCCCGCCGCGACAGCGTGATCCTGTCGGTGCACCCGCACAACGATCGCGGCACCGGCATCGCGTGCGCCGAGCTGGCGGTGCTCGCGGGCGCGCAACGCGTCGAGGGCTGCGTCTTCGGCAACGGTGAACGCACCGGCAACGTCGACATCGCCACGCTGGCGCTGAACCTGCATGCCCAAGGTGTGGACCCGATGATCGACTTCTCCGACATCGACGAGATCCGCCGCACCGTCGAATACTGCACGCGCATGCCGATTCACGAACGTCACCCGTACGTCGGCGACCTGGTGCACACCGCGTTCTCCGGCACGCATCAAGACGCCATCAAGAAGGGAATGGCAGAGCATCGCGCCCGCGCCGCCGCGACGGGCATCGAGGAGCGGGAACTCGACTGGCACGTGCCGTATCTGCCGATCGACCCCACCGACCTCGGCCGCGGCTACGACGGGGTGATCCGGGTCAACTCCCAATCCGGCAAGGGCGGCATCGCCTATCTGCTGCACACCGAGTACGGCATGGACCTGCCGCGGCGCTTGCAGATCGATTTCGCCGGACACGTCCAGGGGCTCGCCGACGACACGGGGGTCGAGATCACCGCCGCCGAACTGCTCGAGCTGTTCGAGGCGATCTACTGCGAGGACCAGTCGTGGCTGGACTTGAAGGAGTGGCGCACCAGCGGCGATGGTGCGGCGGCGCTCACCGAGATGACGCTGACCGTCGACGGGGTCGCCCACCATATACGCCGCCGCGGCGGCGGTCCTGTCGCGGTGCTGACCGAAGCGCTGGCCGCAGCCGGATACCCCATCGAAGTGCTCGGCCTGACCCAGCAGTCGATCGAGCGAGGCAACGACAGCGCCGCGATCACCTATCTGGAATATCGCAGCGGCGAACACACCGGATGGTCCTGCGGCCGGAGCGATTCCGTACTGGCGGCATCATTGGCCGCCGTGGTGCGTGCCGCTGGGCGCTCGGCGCGACGATGATCGTCTGACGCGACCGGTCCAGCGGCGTTCAGCGGCCGGTGGACCCGATCGGGGTGCTCGGGCGGGCCGGCACCTCGATCGGGCCGGGTCCGGTTCGCGATCGAAACCGGATCCGATGAATACGGGTGGAAGCGGCCGGTGGCCCGTCAGTCGCCGGTGAGACCGTCGATCCGCTGCCGCAACAGGTCCGCGTGACCGTTGTGCCGGGCGTATTCCTCGATCATGTGCAGGTATACCCAGCGCAAGGTGTAGACGTCGTCGCTCCAGCGATGGCGGAAGGTGTGGTCCAGCGGCAAGGCCGCGACGGCCGCGTCCGCTTCAGCGATCTCGGCCCGGAAGGCAGCGAAGGCCGCCTCCGGGTCGGCGTCGGCGATGTCGACGAAGTCGCCGTCCGGATTGTCCTCGGAGCAATATACGTATCCGAGTTCCCGGCCCGCCGCGGCACGCCGGAACCAGCCGCGCTCGACCTCGGTCAGGTGCCGGACGAGGCCGAGCAGCGACATGGTCGACGGCTCGACGGAGCGCGCGCGAAGCTGGTCGCCGTCGAGCCCGGCGCACTTCCACAGCAGTGTGTCGCGGTGCCGGTCGAGCCATGCCCGCAGCATGGTGCGCTCGTCGGCGACCAGTGGCGCTTCGGTGCGTTCGATGTCGGGCGCGATCCACCTCACGCGCTCGACCATAGCCTCGCCCGGATCCATCGAGCACACGAATTTCCGCCTCAGAACATGCCGTGCGGTATTCGATCGGGTTCGGGCACCGGTTGGACGACATCCCAATGCTCCACGATCTTCCCGTCGACGAACCGCCAGATGTCGACGACCGCTTCGGCGGGCTCATCCGGCGGGATCATGCGGTAGTGCGTGACCACGTACTCGTCGTCGGCGATCACCCGCGCCAGCTCGAGCCGGGACGCGGCCACGGGCGCCTGCGCGATGAACTCGATGAAGGCGTCCTTCCCGGAGGGGTTTCCGGGGCTGTGCTCGAGGAAGTCTTCGTGCAGCAGCGTTCGCAGCACGTCGATGTTGCCCGCCGCGAATTCCCTGAAGCATCGCAGGACCAGTTCCTTGTTGCGTGGTGCCACGTTGTTGTCGTTCGTCATGCCGCCGAGACTGGCAGCGGGCCGACAGAAGTGTCGATTACCTGCCATGTAATGGCGGTACGACCCCGCCGTCGCGATACTGGGCCGATGAACGGTGACCGACCGGTAGGCGAGCTGCTGCGCGAGTGGCGGCACCGGCGGAAGTTGAGTCAGCTCGATCTGGCCATTCAGGCGGACGTGTCCGCCCGGCACGTCAGTTTCGTCGAGACCGGCCGCACGATTCCCAGCCGATCCATGGTGCTGCACCTGGCCGAACAGCTCGACATCCCGCTGCGCGAACGCAACCGAGTGCTGCTCGCCGCCGGACACGCTCCCGAGTTCCAGCGCCGCGATTGGACCGATCCCGCGCTACGGCGCGCCCGTTCCGCCGTACAGCGAGTCCTGCATCTGCACAAACCCTTTCCAGCGCTGGCCGTGGACCAGCGCTGGAATCTCGTACAGGCCAACGACTGCGTCGGTGTCTTCTTCGACGACGTCGATCCGGATCTGCTCGAACCTCCGGTCAACATGATGCGGCTCGGTCTGCACCCACGGGGATTCGCCTCCCGGCTGCGCAATCTCGAACAGGTCCGGGCCTTCCTGCTGCCCCGCCTGGCGCGCCAGGTCACGGCGACCGGAGATGCCGAACTCGCGGCTCTGCAGGAGGAACTGTGGGGCTGCGGCGCCCCGGGGAGTGCCGACAGCGACCCCGCGGACATCATGTTGCCGATCCGGCTGCGCCACCGCGACGCCGAACTCTCGTTCTTCAGCACGATCACCACCTTCGGCGCGGCTTTCGACATTACGCTCGACGAGGTCGCGGTCGAAGCGTACTTCCCTGCCGACGACGAAACAGCCGCCTATCTGCGCGGGCTTGCCGACGCCGCCCGATAGCGCACAGTCGGGTCATCCCGGCGCGGTGAATCGCGGCGCGGTCGAGCCGCGCAGATGTCCGGCGGGCAGCTTGCGGCCGCAGAGTACGAGCAGCAGATCCTGAGCCGAACCCGACAGCACCGTGCCGGAGCCGTAGCTGAAGTCCAGGTCGTCGGCGCGCAGTTCGACACCGCCGAGTTCAGCTCCGAACAGCTTGACGGTCTTCGGATCGATCGTGTCCAGGACCAAGCGCATCCGATCATCCGGCACCCGGCGGTCCAGGCCGAGCGCGACGGTGATGTCCAGGCCGTGGATCACGTCGTGACTCAACGCGTTGGACAGTCCGCCGCCCGGTGGCCGCCAGGGATGATCGACGTTGTCCCACAGCGATTTCAGCAGATCCGACGCGCTGAGCGTGGCGGCGTCCACCCGGGCGGTGCGGTCGGCCATGCGATTGAAGTTGCCGAACGCCGCCAGCATCCCCAGCGCGAAGCGGGCACTCGACAGCCGATACGGCATGGTGATGTGCGCGACCACTTCGCGTACCCGCCAGCCCGCGCACAGCGTCGGCGCGTCCCAGCTCGCGGCATCCAGCCCGGCCAACAGTTCGGCGAGTTCCGTCCGTTCCGCCGTCACCGCCCTTCGCACCTGGGTATCGGTCATTCGTCCACCTCTCTTCGACGAGGGTGATCAAACCCCTCCGGCCGTCGAGACGCCACCCCAGCGATGGAAATCGGCGACCGGAACAGCGGTGCACGCGCGGCTTCGGGTCCCGGCACCGGCGGACCCGGCCTGGCAGGGCACGCGAAGCTCGTGGTCAGCCGTGCAGCGCCCGGCGTGCCCGCTCGTACTCGGCGCGGATCCGTCGCCCGGCAGCGGCATCGGTAGGCGCGGGAATCTCCGCGACCGTCCGCGCGGGCCAGCCCGGCGGCCGGGATGCACCGCTCAGTGCCCAGGCTGCCTGGCGAGCGGCGCCGAGCGCGACGTACTCGGCCGGTTCCGGCACCGTCACCGTGACGCCGAAGACCTGCGCGGCCACCTCCGCGACCAGCCGCGAGCGTGCCGCGCCGCCGATGAGCAGGACGCGCCGGGGCGTCACCCCGGAACCGGTGAGGTGGTCGAGCGCGTCGGCGAGATGGCACAGCAAGCCTTCGAAGGCGGCACGGGCCACGGTGCCGGGACGCATGGCGCCCGGCCGCAGACCGTGCAGACTGCCCGTCGCGTGCGGAAGGTTGGGTGTGCGTTCACCGGCGAGGTAGGGCAACAGGACCACGCCGTCGGCGCCCGGCGGTTCCGGCGCGGCCAGCGATTCCAGCGTGGGCAGATCCACGCCGAGCAGGTCGGCGGTCGAGGTCAGGACGCGCGCGGCGTTGAGCGTGCAGACCAGCGGCAGGAACGCGCCGGTGGCGTCGGCGAATCCGGCCACCGCGCCGCTCGGGTCGGCGCCGGGGCGACCGGAACGAGCGAAGACCGTCCCGCTGGTGCCCAGGGAGACCACCACGTCGCCTTCCGTGATGCCCAAACCGAGCGCGGCCCCGGCGTTGTCGCCCGTTCCCGCGGCGACGAGTACACCCGACGGCGTCCGGCCTGCGGGCTCGTCCGGGCGAAGGACGCGAGGCAGGAATGGCCTACGTCCGCGAAAGGCCATGGCCAGTAGGTCTTCGCGATAGCCGCCATCGGCGGGCGACCAGTAACCGGTGCCGGACGCGTCGCCCCGGTCGGTGGTCGGCTCGGGCATATGGCCGGCGCCACCGTCCCGGAGTCGCCAGGTCACGTAGTCGTGGGGCAGCAGGACGTGCGCGGTGCGGTCGGCGAGTTCGGGCTCGTGGTCGGCCAACCAGCGCAACTTGGCGACGGTGAAGGCCGCCACCGGCACGCTGCCCACCGCATCGGCCCACGCCCGCGCTCCGCCGAGGTCGGCGATCAATTCCTCGGCCGCGTCCGCGGAGCGCAGGTCGTTCCACAACAGCGCGTCCCGCACCGGACGACCTGCCGCGTCCAGAGCGACCAGGCCGTGCTGCTGTCCCGCGACGGCGATCGCGTCGACGTGCTCGAGCAATCCCGCGCCCGCCGTACACAGTGCGTCCCACCACGCGGCCGGTGCGACCTCCGTCCCCTCGGGGTGGGGCGCCTGACCTCGACCGAGGATTTCACCGCTGTCGGCGTCACAGACGACGACTTTGCACGACTGGGTAGAGCTGTCGATTCCCGCGACCGTCGTCATCCTGCCCACCCCCATCGAATTCCGCTCGCGCCGCCGACGCGGCATCCCCGGCGCGGGGCGATCGGCACGACCCCGGACGAATCCGGTCGAATCCCGAGGACGAATCCGCCGCGTGATCCGAGGCGGACGGCCTTGCCCGGACCCCCTGCTGCCCACCGCTGACCGAACCCGGGCGTAGCGCGGCCGCTGGAACGGTACGACGCGTCACGCGCCTGCCGCACCACGAACCTTTCGATCGTCTCGAGCACACGCATACCGACCACCTTGCACCCCGACCGCCCCGCACCGGCCCCTTTCACGTATCCGACCGCCGTATCGGGCAGACTGGCGCGATGAGCATCGACCCCACCGACGTGCGCATCCGCACGGGAGACGGGACGCCGCTGCCGGAACTGACCGAGGACGCGCTCGGCGACCTGCTCGACGAATCCGCAGGTCCGGAACACGCCATTCTGGAGCTCAGCCGGGCCGACCTGCACGACATCCGTGCCAGGTTGCTGCCCGACGGCGTCTACGAACTGGAGCACCGGGCCGGGTCGGCGACGGAAACCTTCCAGATGTACACCTCCGACCCGGTGCTCGTGCGCGACGTGCTGTGGGCTTGGCTCTCCGGTGATCCGTGGTGGCACGACTCGGTCGCGTGGTTCCCCGTCGACCCGGCGTTCGCGGAACTGCGAGCCGTGCAGGACGAACTCGCCGGACTGCTGGACGGGCTGACCGTCCTGGACGGTGTCACCGCGGACCTGGACGCGGCGCTGGCACGCGCTGACGAACTGCTGGCACCGGACTTCGCGGCATCGGACGCGGACGACCCTGATCAGGCCTGATACCACCATGCGGTGGTCGCGACGTCGGCGTCCTCCAGCGGAAGATAGGTCTCCACGTCCCGCCATCCGAGGGCCTGCACGGTGACGCGCAATTCGCGCTCGAAACAGATCGGGTCGCGCACATGCCAGCGGTACATCCCGAATCGCTGATCCGGTCGATAGATTTCTTCCGGCGGCAGCACTTGGTGCAGCCCGAGATAGGGCGTGCAATATGTCCGGTAGGTCCCGTCGAGATCGAAATTCCAGGCGCCGCCGAAATAGTCCTCGGTGCCTGTCCCGCAAATAGTGGGATGATCGGTGTCTCCGTCGAGGAAGAACTTGACTTCACCTTCGCCCCACCATCCCGGCGCACCCGGGCGAATGGCTAGATAGGTGCCGACGTAGCGGCCCGGTCCCGGTGTCGTGTCGAGAATCGTGTGTACGGCCGGATTGCCCACTCCGGTGGTGTGCGTCCACCGAGTGTGCAGATACCCGGCGCCGTCCGGCACGTCCTCTTCGGAATAGGTCGCTTGGTAGTACACCGGAACCTCACGGCCGCAGCCGTTCTCGAGCGTGATGCGCGCTCGATGCCGGAACGGCATGGGCCAGTAGCTGTTGAGTCCTCCGGCGGGCGCCACGACCACCATCTCCGAACTCAGCAAGGCCAGCTCGCCCCAGCCGTTGCAGAAGAAGTCACCGAGTGGCAGCTCGATCGCGGGCCGCGCCGCGTCGTCCCAGGACATCCGCAACGTCAGCCCGCGCAAGACGGAACGTTCGGTGGTCAACCAGAAATGCCGGAACACGCCGGGCCCGGAAACATCGGCCAACGTGGCGTTTTCCCCATCGGCGAGCGCGATGGACGGGGAAACCTTCCACCCCGCCCCCAGCAGCCTGGCCGCGCGCGCTCCGGTGCCGTCGGTCGCTCGGGCGCCCGCGCCGGGCGCTCCGGTCGGATTCTCGGCGCTGACCGACCGCGTGCGCGTGCCGTCCAGCCGCCACAGGTCACCGCCCGGCGCGGTCACAGTCCCGGCCAGCCGTATCGGGGTGCGGTCGGCGCGAGTCCGGCTCTGCGGGAGGCGCCGGACCCGCCGGTCGTGGCGAGCTGCCGGGCTTCGGCCTGCTCCCGCCGGACCTGGTCCATGTCGAGCCAGAGGATCTGCTGCACGAGGTCCTCCAGCGCGTCCGCCGCCAACGCCCCCGCCTCGCAGTAGACCAGCACACCCTCCCGGAACGCCATCAGCGTCGGATACTGGGTGACCTGGGCACGCGCGCTCAATGCGACCTCTGCTTCGGTGTCGACCTTGCCGTGCACGATCTCCGGATGCCGATCCGCCGACGCCTCGTACACGGGAGCGAATCGCTGGCACGGCCCACACCAGCCCGCCCACCAATCCACGAGCACTATGGCGTGGGACGCGACGACGGACTCGAAATCGTGCTGGGTCAAGGTGATCGTGGGCATGGAATCCTCGTATCGTTCTGCGAAGCAACTCTGCATCGTCGCATGGATATCCGCGATCATGAAGGCGCACCGGCACGATGCTGTTCGGCCGCCAGGAAATGCGCGATATTCGTCGTGTGGTCGTACAGATCGCGGTAATGACGGTAATACTCTTCGTATTTCGCGGTGCGCGCGGGATGAGGCCGCACCGTGTCTACGACGGGATTCCACGCGGAGGTATCGACGCCGGCGGCTTCGGCCGCGAGCAGCGCGTCGCCGAGACTCGCGCCGACGGTGTCGGCGGGCAACTGCTGTGGCAGGCCGGTGACATCGGAGACGATCCGGGTCCATAGGCCGCCTTTGGTGCCACCGCCCACCGCGACCAGACGCCCGGCCCGCCCACCGGCTTCGGTCATGGCCTCGAGATTGTGCCGCACCCCGTAGGCGATGCCTTCCAGGACCGCGCGGTAGAGCTCGGCTTTTCCGTGCCCGAGGGTCAGTCCCGCGACGATGCCGCGGGCGTCCGGGTCGAACAGGGGAGTGCGCTCCCCGGCGAAATAGGGCAGCGCGAGCAGCCCTCTGCTGCCGGGCGGCACGTCCGCGGCCGCGGCGACCAGGTCGGCGAACTCGCCGCCGACGAGCTTGCGCAGCCAGTCGGTGACCGCGCCGGAGGTGGCCATGCCCGCGGCGAGCGTGTACGTGTCCGGCCAGGTGCCGCAGGTGCCCCACAGGCCGGGATGCGGGCGGGGGTCGGTGAGCACCTGCACCAGGAACATCGTGGTGCCGTACATGATCATCGCGTCGCCCGGCGCGCGGACGCCGACGCTGGCCGCCTCGGCCCACGCATCGATGGTGCCGGTGGTGACCGGCAGGCCCGCCGGAAGACCCGTGGCGGCCGCCGCGTCCGCGGTCACCCGGCCCACGATCTGCGTGGGCCAGGCCAGTTCGGGCAGCGACCATCCCGGCACGATCCGCTCGGCCCAATCCGTCGCCCACGCGCGGGCACGCAAGTCGTACAGGGGTACGCACTGACTGGCCGATTGGTGGTCGAGAACGTACCGGCCGGTGAGCCGGTACACCAGGAAAGAACTCGCCATCAGCAGCATTTCGGTGCGTGCGGCGACCTCCGGTTCGTGCCGGACCAGCCACCGGGCCTTCGGACCGACGGCCTGGCTGGTCAGCGGCGATCCGGCGCGGTCGAGCACGGCCCGCGCGCCGAATTCGTCGTTCAGTTCCGTGATCTCGGCGCTCGCCCTGGTGTCGACGCCGTAGAGGATGGCCGGACGCAGCGGCGTGCCCTGCGCATCGGCGGGCAGGAGGCACGGGCCGATGCCGGATACCGCCAGACCGTCGAGCGGGGCGCCGCCCGCCGCGTCGACGAGGTCGCGGGCGAGCGCCACGAAATCGCCCCACCACACCGCTTCCGCGTCGTGCTCGACCCAGCCCGGGTGCGGCATGGAAACGTCGTGCGCTCGTTCGGCTCTGGCGACGATCGTGCCGCGGGCATCGGTGAGGACGCCTTTGGAGCTCGAGGTTCCGATGTCGATGCCGAGGAACATCGTCACCGCGTGAACTCGTCCAGCGTGACGTCGAGCAGTTCGCACGTCGCGCGGATCGATGCCCGGTGATCACCGGGCACCGCGTGGATGTGGTTGGCGCCGAAGCGGTTCAAGAAGTCCTCGGCGCGCGCGTCCAGCCGGGCGAACGCGTGCGGCCACTCCCAGGTCGATTGCTTCATCAGCGCCTCGTTGGTCCGCTGGTCGTAGTTCTCGAACTCGCCGAGCATCAGTTGCATGCGGTAGCGGCCGTCGAGGCGGGTCAGCCGCGCGAGCGTCATCCGGCCCGGCGCGGCCAAGTGGTGCACCGAGGCGCCGCCCGCGGGGAAGAAGAACACCTCCGGGTACAGGTGCACCTTCGCCAGATTCTCCGCGGGATCGGCGCTGCGCGCGGCGAACCAGGTGGCGTGCTGGCCGGAATTGCAGAGATCCCAGATGTCGCGGTCGGCGTGATAGTGGCGGACGTCGGCGAACAGCACCGGGGTGCCGGCGATCCGCTTGAGCAGCTGCATGGTCAGCGCGCCGTCCATGTCCGCCTCGGTGGCGCAGACGTGCGGCTCTTTGGGGCCGTTCCAGTCGTAGGGATCGTTGAGGAACGCCTCGGTGACGTCCATGGTGGCGAAGTACTGGGTGAGTTCGGGCTGTCCCTTGATCCCCGAGAAATCCAAGCGCCATTCAGCGATCAGCTCGCGCACCGCCAGATAGGAGCGGATCTGGCGTTCCAGCAGCTCGGGGGTGAGTTTGGCGCCGTCGTAGTGCACGCCCGCGGTGTGCCGCTCCAGCCACTCGCGCGCGGCCCTGGCCTCGCCCGCGTCGGCGAGTTCGGCGCGCCGCACGATCTCCCACTGGTCGATCTCCTCGACGTCGATGCCGAATTGCCGCTGCCACTGATCGGTGTTGGCGACCGCGGTGTTCATCCCCATCGGCCGCCCGCCGAAGCGCCCGAATGTCGTACCCCGCAGGCCGGAGACGGCCGCGGCGGCACGCGCGCGCACACCGATGGCATCGATGAGTTCGGGATCGGACGGATCGCCCCACAGCCTGCTGTGCTTGCGTCCGATCTGGTCCAGTGCGCCGCCTGCGGCGAGCATGCCCACCATGCCGGGTTGCACCGGGTCGACGTTCGACAGCAACAGCAGCGGCCCGGGGATCGCGCCCGCCGCGAGCATGGTGAAGTGCGGGAACGCCCAGACCGCATAGTGCAGAACGGTGAGATCCACGCCCGCGCCCGCGACCGTGCGCGCCACCGAACTCGCCAGCGCGTTGTCGCTGACCGGGGCAGCGCCGCGAACGACGTCGTGTCCCGCCGCGGCGAGCGCGCCCACCAGCCGATCCTCGGTGGAGGCGATGAAGTCGGCGATGCCCGCATGCACGTAATCGCGGCCATCGGAAATACTGATAACGCCGATACGGGCCATGCCGGTCCCTCCCGTAGGTGGGTGATCGGAGAGTTCGACTCGATCAACAGATACCAGTCACGACCGAGCCCGTTGGCGTTTCGCCGAAATCGAGCCCGGCTCGGCGCTTCGGACCGCTTCGCTTATCTCGGAACCGTTTTGGCCACGCGTGAGTGCGGGAAGGTGAGCGGCGCCAGATGCACGCCGCCCTGGCCCCAGCCCGCGCTGGTGATCCACCAGCGGCCGTCGTCGTGGACCGCTTCGGCGGCGTGCGCCGGAATGTGACCGACCTTGTCCCCGATGCGGAACCGGAATGGACTGTCACTGCGGAACACGTCGGTGCCGACGTAATGCGGACGCGGACCGATGAACAGATACCACCATCCGTCGTGCCGCAGGACGTAAGGAGATTCGGTATTGCCCGCTTCCGTGCCTTTGGTCGGGTCCGTGTAAGCGACATGCCGCTCGCCCCAGTGCACGAGGTCGGTGCTGGTTCGATAGGCGACGACGTGATGACCACCGGCCGGGGCGCTGGTCGCGCAGTAGTACATCACCCATTGGTCGCCGACACGTGCCACCATCGGGTCACGAGCGTCGTATCCGTCGCGGAACAGCGGACCCGCCGGCGACCTGGTCCAGCGGAACAGGTCCGGCGAGGTCGCCGAGTTCATCGCGGCGCGGGTGCGGTCCGCGCCGCCCGCCGCGTAGAACATGTGGTACTGCCCGTGGACGCCGATCACATAGGGCGCCCAGAGATGCGTTTCGCCGTAGTCCCGATTCACCCGCAGCGCGGCGTCGTGCTTGGTCCACGGCCCGAGCAGCCGGTCGGCGCTGGCATGGGCGAACTCGACCTCGTCGAACGGATCCGCGGGCTCCGGGTGGGTGATTCCGAACAGATGCCACCGCCCGGCGTCGTCGCGAACCATCGTGTGGTCGTTGATGTACCAGGCTTCCGGCTCGCCGACGCTCGGATCGTAGATCCGCGCGAATGCCCCCGCTCGAACCACCTGCCGCGTCGTCATAGGTTCATGATGCCGCCGCGGCGGTCGTCGCGTGCCGTCCTGAGCTCTCGGGTCCGCGTCCTCGGCATGCGGAAATGCTCAGGCGGCGACGCTGCGCCGCAGGTACTCCGCGGTGAGGGACCGATCGTCCCGCAGCAAGGCCGCCGGCGTCCCGGCGAAAACTATGTCGCCGCCGTGCTTTCCGCCGTCGGGTCCGAGATCGATCACCCAGTCGGCGCGCGCGACCACGTCCAGGTCGTGTTCGATGACGATCACCGTGTTGCCCGCGTCGACCAGCCGGTCCAGCAGCGCCACCAGGGTGTCGACGTCGGCCATGTGCAGCCCGGTGGTGGGCTCGTCCAGCACGTAGACGCCGGCTCCGTCGCGACGCTGGAGATGGTCGGCCAGCTTGACGCGCTGGCGCTCCCCGCCGGACAGCGACGTGAGCGAGCGGCCGAGGGCGAGGTAGCCGAGCCCGACGTCGAGCAGTGCCCGCAACGGCGTGCGAATCCTCCGGTCGCCCTCCTCGGCCCAGAAGTCCAGCGCCTGTTCGGCGGGCATCTCCAGCACGTCGGCGATGGACGCGCCGCGAATCTCGTAGGCCAGCGCCTCCGGCCGGAATCTGCGTCCGTGGCAGGACCGGCAAACCGTGGTGACCGGATCCATGTAGGCCAGGTCGGTGAAGATCACCCCGGCGCCATCGCATTCGCCGCAGGCGCCATCCGAGTTGAAACTGAACAGGCCTGGCCGGACCCCGTGCTGCTTGGCGAAAAGCTGACGCAGCGGATCCATGATGCCGAGATATGTGGCGGGGCTCGAGCGGCGGGAGGCGGCGATTGCGGACTGGTCGACCACGATGACCTGCGGATGTGCCGCGACGAACGCGCCGGACACCAGTGTGCTCTTCCCGGAGCCCGCCACTCCGGTCACCGCCGTGAGCACGCCCGTCGGAAAGCGCGCGGTGAGATTCTTCAGGTTGTAGGTGTCGGCGCCGGTGACGGTGAGCCATCCGTCCGGCTCGCGGACGTCTTCCTTGACCCGCCGCGCCCGGCGCAGTCGTTCCCCGGTCGGCGTCCGTGCGGCCCGCAGTTGATCGACCGTCCCCTGGAAGACGACCTGTCCGCCGCGTCCTCCAGCGCCCGGCCCCATGTCGACTACATGGTCGGCGACGGCGATGACGTCGGGGGAGTGCTCGACGACCAGGACGGTGTTGCCCTTGTCGCGCAGCTGGATCAGCAGGTTGTTCAGCCGGCCCACGTCTCGGGGATGCATGCCGACACTCGGCTCGTCGAAGATGTAGGTCATGCCGGTGAGGCTGGAGCCCAGATGCCGGACGACTTTCAGGCGCTGCGCCTCCCCGCCGGACAGGGTCGCGGTTTCCCGATCGAGCGACAGATAGCCGAGCCCGACCTCATGGATCCGGCGCAACCGGGCGACGGTGGCCCGCGCGATCGGTGCGGCGACCGGATCGTCCAGGCCTTCGAGCACCTCGATGAGTTCGGTGATCTCCAGCCTGCCGTAGTCGGCGATGCCGAGCCCATCGATGCGGCTCGCCAGCGCGGCGGCGTTGAGCCGGGCGCCACCGCACTCCGGGCAGACCTCCTCGGTGACCACCGCTCGGGCGGCCGCGCGATTCTTGTCCGAAAGCGCGGTGAGATCACGCTTGACATAGAGACGGTCGAACCGCTCCAGCAGGCCTTCGTAGGCGTTGTTACCCGCCGAGCCGTTCCGATTCTTGCGCGGCACCCGGAAGCCTCTGCCGTGGAGGAACAATTCCCATTCTTCCGGGGTGAACTCCCGCAGTGGCTTGTCCGCGTCGAAGAGTCCCGACTCGGCATAGAGCTGCCACTGAAACGTTCCCACCGCGAAGGGCCCGAAGGTGATGGCGCCCTCGTTGAGCGACTTGCCCGTATCGATGAGCTTGTCCAGATCCGGGCGCACCACCTGGCCCAGCCCGCCACACGCAGGACACATACCCAGCGGGTCGTTGAACGAATAGCGGGTGGCCTCGCCGGCGCTCGGCACGCTGTGCCGGGAGAACAGCACACGGATGATCGACTGGATGTCGGTCATGGTCCCCACCGTGGAACGGGAATTGCCGCCGATCGGCTTCTGGTCGACAACCACGGCGGGGGCCAGGTTGTCGATAGCGTCCGCCTCCGGCCGCTCGTATTTCGGCAGCCGGTTGCGGATGAACCAGGTGAACGTCTCGTTGAGCTGTCGCTGCGATTCGACCGCGACGGTGCCGAAGACGATCGACGACTTACCCGAACCGGAGACGCCGGTGAAGACCACGATCTTGCCCTTGGGGATCGTCAGCGAGACGTCGCGCAGGTTGTTCTCGCGGGCCCCGACGATCTTGATGGTGTCTCGATGAGCATGCACGAAGGCCACGCTAGGAGCCGATGAGGTCGGTTTCTGTCCTTATTCGCGGCCATACTAGAGCGCGTGACCCAGACCGCCGCGCGACTGCTCCAGCTGCTGTCGCTGCTGCAGACCCGCCGGGAATGGAGCGGCCCGGAATTGGCGGCGCGTCTCGGGGTCACGGTGCGGACGGTGCGCCGGGACGTGGAGCGCCTGCGTGAGCTGGAATATCCGGTGGTCGCGAGCCTCGGCGCGATCGGTGGATACCGGCTGGAGGCGGGCGCGGCGCTGCCGCCTCTGCTGCTCGACGACGAGGAGGCGGTCGCGATCACCCTCGGACTGCGCGGCGCGGCACAAGGCGCGGTCGTCGGTATCGAGGAATCGGCCGCCCGCGCCCTGGTGAAACTGCAGCAAGTGCTGCCGTCGCGGTTGCGCCGCCGGGTCGACGCCATAGACACCACCACCGTGTCGCTCGGCGGACCCGCCGCCGGTCCGAGGATCGATCCGGAAGTTCTCGTCGCCTTGGCCGCCGCCGCACGCGACAACGAAAGAATCCGCTTCCGCTACCGGGACAAGGCCGACGCGGAGACCAGCCGCCTCGCCGAACCCCACAGCCTCGTTTCCGCGGGCCGTCGCTGGTATCTGGTGGCCTGGGATGTCGGTCGCGGTGACTGGCGCACTTTCCGCGTGGACCGCTTGACCGCGCCGCAGCCCACCGGAATACGCTGCGCACCCCGAGCGCTGCCCGCCGAGGACGCGGCGAGTTTCGTGACCAGCCAGTTGGCCCGGACCAGGCCGGTCCGAGAAGTGATCCTGCGGGTCCACGCCCGCGCCGACACTCTCGTCGAAGCGTTCCGGGTTCGCGCGGAGGAGATCGAACCGGTGGACGCGCGGACCTGTCTTCTGCGCACCTCGGCGGATTCCTTGGAGTGGACCGCCCTCCGCATCGCCCACCTGGACCTGGAGTTCGAGGTCGTCGAACCCACCGAAATGAAAGCTCTGCTCGGTGATCTCGGCGCGAAATTACTCCGTGCGGCCAGGAATACGGGCTGACCACCCAAGCCGATATTCGCCAGACCCCCGTCGGAAGCGGCGCTACGGTGCGGCGCATGACGTCATCGCTGGATCGCCCGACACGCCCGCCTGGTGGGCAACGGGAGAACTCGATTCATGGAGTGGTCGCGCAGCCCGGTGAGCTTCCGAAGTCGATCTCGGGTGGCTTGAATCACATTTGTGTCATTCGGTGTCGAACCGGGGTGAGTGCACGCCTCTGACCTGCGAAATCGTGCGTTGCGCAGGCGATTTGACGAAGCGTTCGACGCCGCGTAACTTATTCCAGGTCAGAGCGACACGGACACCGACCCGGAGCCGAGAAGCGAAGCGGAGACGCTGAGCGGATGGACCGGGAAACGAGGTAGGACGAGGAGCGCCTGGCGATCGCACTGGCTCGATCGGGAGCCCGATTTTGATCGGGTTAACAAATGAGCTAAGCTGGAAAAGTTGCTTCACCGATCAATCGGTTCACACCGGGTGATGGTGTGTGCGTGTGTTCTTTGAGAACTCAATAGTGTGTCGATGAATGTCAGTGCCAAATATTTTTGGTTCCGGCTCTTACACTCCCCGTGTGGAGGGTCGGGCATTTTTTGTCAGCTTTTTGCTGGCGATTGTTTTGCTAGGTTTTCGGACTCTAGTTTTTGATCTGATTGCACCCTTTCGGGGGTGTGGTTGTGAGTCTTCAACGGAGAGTTTGATCCTGGCTCAGGACGAACGCTGGCGGCGTGCTTAACACATGCAAGTCGAGCGGTAAGGCCCTTCGGGGTACACGAGCGGCGAACGGGTGAGTAACACGTGGGTGATCTGCCTCGCACTTCGGGATAAGCCTGGGAAACTGGGTCTAATACCGGATATGACTTCTGGTCGCATGGCTGGGGGTGGAAAGATTTATCGGTGCGAGATGGGCCCGCGGCCTATCAGCTTGTTGGTGGGGTAATGGCCTACCAAGGCGACGACGGGTAGCCGGCCTGAGAGGGCGACCGGCCACACTGGGACTGAGACACGGCCCAGACTCCTACGGGAGGCAGCAGTGGGGAATATTGCACAATGGGCGAAAGCCTGATGCAGCGACGCCGCGTGAGGGATGACGGCCTTCGGGTTGTAAACCTCTTTCGACAGGGACGAAGCGTAAGTGACGGTACCTGTAGAAGAAGCACCGGCCAACTACGTGCCAGCAGCCGCGGTAATACGTAGGGTGCGAGCGTTGTCCGGAATTACTGGGCGTAAAGAGCTTGTAGGCGGTTTGTCGCGTCGTCTGTGAAAACTCACAGCTCAACTGTGAGCTTGCAGGCGATACGGGCAGACTTGAGTACTGCAGGGGAGACTGGAATTCCTGGTGTAGCGGTGAAATGCGCAGATATCAGGAGGAACACCGGTGGCGAAGGCGGGTCTCTGGGCAGTAACTGACGCTGAGAAGCGAAAGCGTGGGTAGCGAACAGGATTAGATACCCTGGTAGTCCACGCCGTAAACGGTGGGCGCTAGGTGTGGGTTTCCTTCCACGGGATCCGTGCCGTAGCTAACGCATTAAGCGCCCCGCCTGGGGAGTACGGCCGCAAGGCTAAAACTCAAAGGAATTGACGGGGGCCCGCACAAGCGGCGGAGCATGTGGATTAATTCGATGCAACGCGAAGAACCTTACCTGGGTTTGACATACACCGGAAACCTGCAGAGATGTAGGCCCCCTTGTGGTCGGTGTACAGGTGGTGCATGGCTGTCGTCAGCTCGTGTCGTGAGATGTTGGGTTAAGTCCCGCAACGAGCGCAACCCTTGTCCTGTGTTGCCAGCGGATTATGCCGGGGACTCGCAGGAGACTGCCGGGGTCAACTCGGAGGAAGGTGGGGACGACGTCAAGTCATCATGCCCCTTATGTCCAGGGCTTCACACATGCTACAATGGCCGGTACAGAGGGCTGCGATACCGTGAGGTGGAGCGAATCCCTTAAAGCCGGTCTCAGTTCGGATCGGGGTCTGCAACTCGACCCCGTGAAGTTGGAGTCGCTAGTAATCGCAGATCAGCAACGCTGCGGTGAATACGTTCCCGGGCCTTGTACACACCGCCCGTCACGTCATGAAAGTCGGTAACACCCGAAGCCGGTGGCCTAACCCCTTGTGGGAGGGAGCCGTCGAAGGTGGGATCGGCGATTGGGACGAAGTCGTAACAAGGTAGCCGTACCGGAAGGTGCGGCTGGATCACCTCCTTTCTAAGGAGCATCTCCAGTGAGTGTCCCGTGGAGTCGGGATCGCTTCTGGCAGAGCCGCTTATGTCCCCGAATGTGGGACTGCGGAGCTCATGGGTGGAACGCTGACATGGGCCGATCGTTCTCGGAGTCTTTGTGATGATGAGGGTCGGATGTAGTCGACACACTGTTGGGTCCTGAAAGAACAGACGTTCTTTCCAGGCAAAAAATACGATCCGTTCGGATCTCCGGTTCATACCGCGGGGCTTTGTTGCTTCGGCTGGTGTCGGGTTCGGGTTCGAGTGGGTGTGTTGTTTGAGAACTGCACAGTGGACGCGAGCATCTTTGTTTTGTAAGTGTTGAAGAGCGTTCGGTGGATGCCTTGGCACCAGGAGCCGATGAAGGACGTAGGAGGCTGCGATAAGCCTCGGGGAGCTGTCAACCGAGCTGAGATCCGAGGATTTCCGAATGGGGAAACCCGGCACGAGTGATGTCGTGTCACCTGCCGCTGAATATATAGGCGGTGTGGAGGGAACGTGGGGAAGTGAAACATCTCAGTACCCACAGGAAGAGAAAACAATTGTGATTCCGTGAGTAGTGGCGAGCGAAAGCGGATGAGGCTAAACCGTTCAGATGTGATACCCGGCAGGGGTTGTCTGGACGGGGTAGTGGGGCCCATTTTCCTATCACTGCCGTGGTGGGCAACAGTCAGAAAAGTGCGTGTTAGTCGAAGTGGTCTGGAACGGCCTGTCGTAGAGGGTGAGAGTCCCGTAGGCGAAAATGCGTGCTCTGTTGTAGTGGGTGCCCGAGTAGCAGCGGGCCCGTGAAATCTGCTGTGAATCTGCCGGGACCACCCGGTAAGCCTGAATACTCCCTGGTGACCGATAGCGGACTAGTACCGTGAGGGAAAGGTGAAAAGTACCCCGGGAGGGGAGTGAAATAGTACCTGAAACCGGACGCTTACAATCCGTCAGAGCCTTCCCTTCGGGGTGGGGTGATGGCGTGCCTTTTGAAGAATGAGCCTGCGAGTCATCGGTGTGTGGCGAGGTTAACCCGTGTGGGGTAGCCGTAGCGAAAGCGAGTCCGAATAGGGCGGTTGAGTCGCACATCATGGACCCGAAGCGGAGTGATCTACCCATGGCCAGGGTGAAGCGACGGTAAGACGTCGTGGAGGCCCGAACCCACTTAGGTTGAAAACTGAGGGGATGAGCTGTGGGTAGGGGTGAAAGGCCAATCAAACTCCGTGATAGCTGGTTCTCCCCGAAATGCATTTAGGTGCAGCGTCACGTGTTTCACGCCGGAGGTAGAGCTACTGGATGGCCTAGGGGGCCTACAAGCTTACCGAAGTCAGCCAAACTCCGAATGCCGGTGTGTGAGAGCGTGGCAGTGAGACTGCGGGGGATAAGCTTCGTAGTCGAGAGGGAAACAGCCCAGATCGCCGGCTAAGGCCCCTAAGCGTGTACTAAGTGGAAAAGGATGTGGGGTCGCGAAGACAACCAGGAGGTTGGCTTAGAAGCAGCCACCCTTGAAAGAGTGCGTAATAGCTCACTGGTCAAGTGATCCTGCGCCGACAATGTAGCGGGGCTCAAGTACACCGCCGAAGCCGCGGCATTCCAGTATTATCTTGCTTTCGAGCCAGGAGCTGGGATGGGTAGGGGAGCGTCGTGCAGCCGTGGAAGCAGCAGTGTGAACTAGTTGTGGAGGCTGTGCGAGTGAGAATGCAGGCATGAGTAGCGAAAGACGAGTGAGAAACTCGTCCGCCGAATGACCAAGGGTTCCTGGGCCAGGTTAATCCGCCCAGGGTGAGTCGGGACCTAAGGCGAGGCCGACAGGCGTAGTCGATGGACAACGGGTTGATATTCCCGTACCCGTGTATCCGCGCCCAATGGCGAGTCATCTGTGCTAATCGTCCTGAACTGGATGGACTTCCTTCGGGAAGCCGGAAGGGGATGCACGAGACCCTGGGTGTAGTAGTCAAGCGATGGGGTGACGCAGGAAGGTAGCTGGGCCAGGTGATGGAGTACCTGGTGTAAGCCTGTAGGGCGAGTGGTAGGCAAATCCGCCATTCATGTGCCTGAGAGGTGATGCGTAGCCGATTGAGGCGAATTCAGTGATCCTATGCTGCCGAGAAAAGCCTCTAGTGAGTTGGTACACGGCCCGTACCCCAAACCGACACAGGTGGTCAGGTAGAGAATACCGAGGCGATCGAGAGAACTGTGGTTAAGGAACTCGGCAAAATGCCCCCGTAACTTCGGGAGAAGGGGGACCACGTCTGGTGACGAGATTTGCTCTCCGAGCTGGGTGTGGTCGCAGAGACCAGAGAGAAGCGACTGTTTACTAAAAACACAGGTCCGTGCGAAGTCGTAAGACGATGTATACGGACTGACGCCTGCCCGGTGCCGGAAGGTTAAGAGGACCGGTTAGCGTTTTCGGACGCGAAGCTGAGAATTTAAGCCCCGGTAAACGGCGGTGGTAACTATAACCATCCTAAGGTAGCGAAATTCCTTGTCGGGTAAGTTCCGACCTGCACGAATGGCGTAACGACTTCTCTGCTGTCTCAACCACAGACTCGGCGAAATTGCATTACGAGTAAAGATGCTCGTTACGCGCGGCAGGACGAAAAGACCCCGGGACCTTCACTATAGCTTGGTATTGGTGTTCGGTACGGTTTGTGTAGGATAGGTGGGAGACTGTGAAGCGGGCACGCCAGTGTTCGTGGAGTCGTCGTTGAAATACCACTCTGGTCGTATTGGACTTCTAACCTCGGACCCTGATCGGGTTCAGGGACAGTGCCTGGTGGGTAGTTTAACTGGGGCGGTTGCCTCCCAAAATGTAACGGAGGCGCCCAAAGGTTCCCTCAGCCTGGTTGGCAATCAGGTGTCGAGTGCAAGTGCACAAGGGAGCTTGACTGTGAGACTGACGGGTCGAGCAGGGACGAAAGTCGGGACTAGTGATCCGGCACCGGCATGTGGAAGCGGTGTCGCTCAACGGATAAAAGGTACCCCGGGGATAACAGGCTGATCTTCCCCAAGAGTCCATATCGACGGGATGGTTTGGCACCTCGATGTCGGCTCGTCGCATCCTGGGGCTGGAGTAGGTCCCAAGGGTTGGGCTGTTCGCCCATTAAAGCGGCACGCGAGCTGGGTTTAGAACGTCGTGAGACAGTTCGGTCTCTATCCGCCGCGCGCGTCAGAAACTTGAGGAAGGCTGTCCCTAGTACGAGAGGACCGGGACGGACGAACCTCTGGTGTGCCAGTTGTCCTGCCAAGGGCACTGCTGGTTGGCTACGTTCGGAAGGGATAACCGCTGAAAGCATCTAAGCGGGAAGCCTGTTCCAAGATGAGGTTTCTCACCACCTTCGAGTGGTTAAGGCCCCCTATAGACCATGGGGTTGATAGGCCGGAACTGGAAGCACGGTAACGTGTGGAGGTGACCGGTACTAATCGGCCGAGGACTTACTGACAAAGGTTGCTACGCGTCCACTGTGCGGTATCTGAAACAACACACAGATACCCCGGCTTTTTCCCATGAACCCCCCTTCTTTACCGGGGTGGGGTTGGTGGGTGGGAGCGCGCGGGGTGTGTGGATAGTTTCATAGAGTTACGGCGGCCATAGCGGTAGGGAAACGCCCGGTCCCATTCCGAACCCGGAAGCTAAGCCTGCCAGCGCCGATGGTACTGCACTCGACAGGGTGTGGGAGAGTAGGACACCGCCGGAACATCCTTCACGAAAGGCCCTCAACACTGTTGAGGGCCTTTCGTCGTTTATCCCGGAATTACTTTCTTACCGATCGACGGCGAGTGCGTTCGTCAATTCATTCGCCGCGCTGCGTGTCGCATCAATGAAATGCTCGCGTTCGGCTTGCGTTGTCGCGGCGCGCAACGGTCCCAGCTGCACTTCGTAGGCCGCGGTGCCGCGAGCGTCGAAAACCGGCGCCGCCAGATAACTCAGCGGCAATATCTCCTCCGAATCCAGCTCTGCCCGGGTGAAGGGCCGTGACGTGAGCGCGGCGAGCTGCCGAAGCGCGCGAGTGCGCAAATGAGGTTGCAGCAGTTCGGATCCCACCGCGCCGAGCAGATCGGCGAGCAGATCGACCATCCCCGCGTCGTCGGCGCGTGGCCGGAAGACGGCCACCCCACGATCGCGTACCAGCGTCAGTAGCGCACCGGCGGTCCGTTGATCGTCATCGGTGGCGGTGCGCAGCCAGGCGTTCTGCTCGCTCGCAGGCCGCCACGGCATCACGCTGGCACCGGCCGGGAACTGGAGCGGAATGCGCTGGCCCACCGGGATTCCGGGAACGACACGGTCGACGCCGTGCCGCACGTCGAGCACCGTCAGCCGGTCTGGTTCGATGCGGCTGAACGTGGCGCCGTACCCGGTCCGGGCGGCGAGGCCGGCGAGGAGATCGCCGACGCCGTGCGGGAGGGCGGCACCGTGCAACCCGGCCAGGGCTGGCCCGATTACGTAGCCGCGAGCCTGGTCGCGAGCCACCCAACCGGCCGCGTCCAGTTCGGCCAGGATCGCGGTCGCGGTCGCGCGGGCGATGCCGAGACGCTCGGCGATGCCCGCGACGCTGATCGGCTCCCCGGAAGTCGCCAGCAGCGACACGATGTCGACGACGCGACGCGTCGGTGGCGAGGCGGACCGGTCCGGCATCGGCACAACCTCTTGTTCTCTATCGAGCGAGCGACTTACTATGACGAATATTAGATCATTGTCCTGTCGAATATTCGACAGTAGGGAGTGCGCATGATCCTGGATTGGTTCCGAATCGACGATCAGGTCGCCATAGTGACGGGTGCGGGCCGCGGTCTGGGCGCGGCGATTGCGGTCGCGTTCGCGGAGGCGGGCGCGGACGTCGTCATCGCCGCACGCACGGAGAGCCAGCTCGAGGAGGTCGCCGAGCGGATCGCCACTGCCGGGCGACAGGCCCATGTGGTGCCTGCGGACCTGAGCGACGCCGATGCCACGGCGGCCCTCGCCGCGTCGGCGGTCGAACGCTTCGGGCGGCTGGACATCGTGGTCAACAACGTGGGCGGGGCACTGCCGTGCCCGCTGCTGGACACCACGCCGCAGGCGCTGGCGCAGGCCTTCGACTTCAACGTCGTCAATGCGCACGCACTGGTCAGGGCCGCCGTGCCGCGCATGCTCGAAACCGCGGGAGGCGGTTCCATTCTGAACATCACCTCCACGATGGGGCGGCTGCCGGGGCGTGCGTTCGCGGCATACGGCACCGCCAAGGCCGCTCTCGCCCACTACACCAAGCTCGCCGCCCTGGACCTGAACCCCCGTATCCGGGTGAATGCCATCGCACCCGGCTCGATCCTGACCTCCGCGCTGGAGATCGTCGCGAGCAATGACGCCATGCGCACCGAATTGGAGGCCAAGACGCCCCTGCACCGCATCGGTGAACCCGAAGACATCGCCGCGGCCGCGCTCTATCTGGTATCGCCCGCAGGGAAGTACCTCACCGGCAAGATCCTCGAGCCCGACGGCGGCTTGATCGTCCCGAACCTCGACCTCCCGATCCCGGATCTGTGACATGACATATCGCGTAGTGCAGTGGGGCACCGGCAATGTGGGCAGACATGCCCTGGCCGGCGTCATCGCCCATCCCGAACTGGAATTGACCGGCGTGTGGGTCTCCGGGCCCGCCAAAGACGGAGCCGACGCGGGCCTGCTCGCGGGACTCGACCGTGCGGTCGGGGTCACCGCGACGACCGACGCCGAGTCATTGCTCGCGTCGCGTCCGGACTGCGTCGTCTACTGCTCCATGACCGACAACCGGCTGGTGGAGGCCGTGCAGGACCTCCAGCGCATCCTGGCCGCCGGAATCAACGTCGTCGCGTGCGCGCCGGTGTTCTTCCAGTACCCCTACGGCGTGCTGCCCGACGAGCTGCTTCAGCCGGTGCGGGAGGCCGCCGCGCAAGGGAACTCGTCGCTGTGGGTGAACGGCATCGATCCCGGCTTCGCCAACGATCTGCTGCCGCTCGCGCTCGCGGGGACCTGCCTGCGTGTCGACCAGGTGCGCTGCCTCGAGATCGTCGATTACGCCAGCTACGACAATCGTGCGGTGATGGTCGACATCATGGGCTTCGGCAAGCCCGTCGACGAGATTCCCATGCTGTTGCAACCCGGGGTGCTGTCGCTGGCCTGGGGCGGCACGGTCCGTCAACTCGCGGCCGGGATCGGGGTCACCCTCGACGCAGTCACCGAGACCTACGAACGGATTCCGGCTCCTGAGTCGTTCGACATCGCGACGGGACACATCGCCGAGGGAACCGCGGCCGCGTTGCGATTCGAGGTTCGTGGCATGGTCGGTGACGTGCCCGTCACCGTGCTCGAGCACGTGACCCGGCTGCGGCCGGATCTGTGCCCCGACTGGCCGCAGCCCGCGCACCCCGAGGGCTCCTACCGCGTGGAGATCACCGGCGAGCCCAGCTACGCGATGGACCTGGTGACCTCGAGCGGCAACGGCGATCACAACCACGCGACCCTGCTGGCGACCGGCATGCGCATCGTCAACGCCGTCCCCGCGGTGGTCGCCGCCCCCGCAGGCATCCTCACCGCGCTCGATCTCCCGCTGATCACCGCGCCGGCACAGCGCTCTGGTCACTGACCGAACGCCGGGGGTCGCGCTGCCCCGCTGCGCGCCGGACTATCCGGCCCGCAGCGCGGACAGCGCGCGTTCGACGTCGTCGTCGCTGTTGTAGAGGTGGAAGGCGAACCGCAGACCGCCCCCACGCGCCGAGACGATCACATCGGCCTGTTCGAGCCGGGCCGCCATGTTTCCCGCGCCGGGGACGGAAACGATCGGGGAACGTTCCGTGACGGGCTTGAAACCCAGCTGTCGCAGCCCCGCGCGGAACCGGTCGGCGAGTTCGACGTTGTGCGCGCCGATCTTGTCGACGGTGAGTTCCTCGATCAGGGACAGCCCGGCCGCCGCCGCCACGACGCCGAGCCAATCGGGTGTCGTGTCGAACCGCCGCGCCGTCGCGGGCAGTGCGGTCGGATGGTAGAGCTCGGCCCAGCGGTCCTCGGCGGCGTACCAGCTGGACCCGATCGGACGCAGCTGCGGGACGAGTTCGGGCGTCGTGGCCAGGAACGCGACGCTGCGCGCGCCGATCAGCCATTTGAAGCTGGCGCAGACCCAGTAGTCCGCGTCGGCGAAGCGCAAGGGCAACCAGCCGGCGGCCTGGGTGGCGTCCACGAGCAGGCGCGCGCCGGCGGCCCGGGTGGCAGCGCGCAGCTCGGCCAGATCGGTGACGCGGCCGTCTGCGGACTGCACCACGCTCACGGCCACCAGCGCGGTCTCCGGCCGCACCTGTGCGGCCAGCTCCGCCAAGGGGACGAAGCGCACGACGAGATCACCCCGATAGACGAAAGGCATGGAAACCGAAGCGAATTCGCCTTCCGGCAGCAGCACCTCCGCACCCGCGGGCAGCGCGGCGGCCACGGGGGCGATGAGGCCCGCGACACCACTGCCGAGCGCTATGTCGTCGGCCGTCGCGCCGTCGAGCAGCCGGGCGAAACCCGCGCGCAGGCCGGGGACCAGTTGATCCAGCGAGGCTGTCGGCCCACCCCGGCCGGTCGCCCAGATCGCGCTCGCGTCGCGCACCGCGGTCAGGGCGCGGGTGGACGGCAGGCCATAGGAGGCGGTGTTCAGGTAGGTGGTTTCGGGGGCGAACTCGCCAGGCGCTAGGGAGGGCATATCCGCAGCATCCGCCGGGCGCGGGTGGACCGTCCAGCGCCACCGGGCGAATAGTGGACCGATTTACGCCCGGCGGTCAGGGCTTCGGCGCCCACATGTTGGACAGCAGCTGGAAGCTGGGCGTGTCCGCCAGCGACTGCATGGATTCGTAGATTCTCCGGTAACCGGTGGAGGCGATGCGCCACTCGCCGTCGGCGTCGCGGCGGTAGGTGTCGGTGTAGTAGCCGGCCCCTCGGATCAGCACTCCGTACTCGGTGGCGATCACGGTGTCCTCGAATGCCCAGGATCCCGTGGCCGTTTCGCCGTCGACGCCGATCTCCGGATGGTTGGCGATGTGGACCGTGACGACCGAGGGACCGAGGTTCTCCCGCATGAACGCGGTGATGGCGTCGCGGCCGTCGAGGTGCAGCGGCTCACCCATGGCATGGGTGCCGTAGCGTCCTTTCGCGTCGACGGCGAGGGTGTCGGCGAACTCGTCCCACTCTTTGAGGTCGAGGGTCCGGAAGTAGCGGTACTTCAGTCGGCGGACGGCTTCGATGGCGTCGAGATCCATCTGTAGAGCCTGGCACGCGCGGGCCATTCGGACAAGAACGTGTTCTACTTCGCCGGTGTGGGAGCGGCGCACCGGTAGGCTACGGCCGGCTGTGAGAACGACCGCCGGTGTCGGCGTGGAGGCTCGATTCAGGCCTCGTCTGCGGAACCGGATGGCGGATGGGGTGTCGAACCGGCACGACCGGGTACCCGCGTGACGGGCGCAATCGTGCTGCTACGACGGCGTCCCAGGCACCGATCTCGTCACGACCAGGGGAATTCGCGATGACCGACCGTCCAGCCACCCACCACTCGAACCACGAAAGCCTTCTCGACCAGGAAATCGCCTTGAAAGCGGCCGCACAGCGCTTGGAGGACGAATTCGACGGCGTCAGCGAAGCCGCGATCGAGGATCATCTGTACTCGTCGTACGACCGTTTCGCCGACCACGCCACCGTCACGAACTACTTGCCGCTGCTGGCCGAACGGTACACCCGTGAGTGGCTGTTCAGCCTCGCGGATGCCGCACACGGGCCCGCGTAGCGGTTGCACCGGCGCGGCCACGTGTGCACAGGTGATCGGCGCGGGAGGCGCTCGTCCGCGCCGCGCCGCGCCGCGCCCGGTCGGCGCCGCCGCGCCGAAAGGATGCTCGAATCACCCATGTCTGGTGGTAATACTCCTAAGCTCTACGCGAACACGCGTGGAGGTTGGCAATGACGGTCGAGGTGATGACCGATCCCGAACCCGGGGAGTTATGGCCCGGTTCCGGGCAGGCAGCACGGCCGGGCCGGCCACCGGTGTCGATGATCGAGCGGATGACGCTGATACTGGAGGCATTCGACGCCGCGACGCCGACGCTCACTCTTGTCGAACTCGCCGAACGCACCGGGCTGCCACGGTCCACCGTGCACCGCATCCTCGACCAGTTGATCCGGCTGCGCTGGCTCGCGCACGCGCCCGGCGGCTACCGGCTCGGCCTGCGCACGCTGGAGTTGGGCGGCCTCGCCGCCGACCACAACGAGATCCGGGACGCGGTGAGTCCGCTGCTGCACGATCTGTGCCAGCAGACCGGCATGGTCGGCCACGTCGGCGTCCTGGACGGGCGCGACGTGCTGTATCTCGACAAGGTCGGCGGCCGGTTCGCCGCGACCGTGCCCACACGGTTGGGCGGCCGGATGCCCGCGCACAGCACGGCTCTCGGCAAATCGCTGCTGGCCACGTTGGAGCCGAGCATCGTGGAGGCATCCTTCCGGGATCGCCTGCCGCAGCTGACCGCGCGCACGCTCGCCGACCGCGCCGAACTGCATCGCGAACTCGGCCGCATCCGTAACCGGCGGGGTGTCGCGGTCGACAACGAGGAGACCGTGTCCGGCATCACGTGCGTGGCGGTGCCGATCCGTGGTCGCGGCGCGGCGGTGGCCGCGGTGTCGCTGTCGATCCGGATCGGCGCCGACCGAGCGGTGCCGGATACCGCGCGATTGGCCCGCGCGCTGGTCGACGTGGCCCACGAGGCGGGGCAAGACCTCTTTCCCCGGCACGCGCGCCGACGCTAGCGGCACCGCGCAGGCCCGGCGTCGTTCGCCGAAAGCGCCGGATCATTTCCGATCGGCCGGCGCCGCTGCGCCCGCGACAGCTGCAATAGCCGGGTTGTTGCTGAACTGGGAATCTTTCACAGTGAAGAATTTTCGTTCGCCAGGTGCACGAGCGGTCGGGCTGCTTTCCTGGTGCAGTCAGGATGAACAGTTCGCGAGCAGGTGAGCCGGAGTCGGGGAAGCGATGCACCGGGTACCCATTCAAGAGCGGCCATTGCGTTCCGAATGGCTGTGGTTTGCGGCAGGCGTGCTGGCCACCGTCGCGGTGGTCGTCTGGCTGGTGCGGCCGTCGGCGCCGACCTGCGTTGCCGAGAACTCGCCGAACGAGGCGTCCGCGCCTTCGCGTTTTCCGGTGTCCGCCGTGACTTTCGCCCCGATCGGCCCGGACGTGGCCGTCGAGGCGCGCTACTATGTGTTCGGCGAGCAGGTGTCGTGTTCCTTCCGCGAGCTGCCGCCGGACGGCTACTATGCCGGGCTCTCCACCTCCGACTACGGGCGCGCCGATCTCTGCGGGGCGTATCTGGACATCCAGAGTCCATACGGGTCGGTCCGGGCACTGGTGGTCGATCGCTGCGCGGCATGCGCCGCGGGACAACTGGATTTGAGCGCGGCGGCGTTCGAGCAGATCGCCGATCCCGCCGCTGGCGTGACGCAAGTCCGCTACCGGCTGGTTCGCGACCCGCAGCCTGCTGGGGAACTGACCTACGAGGTGAGACCGGACTCGACCAGGACCTGGTTCGGCATCCTGTTCGGCGGCACCGGAAACCCCTTGCGCGAGGCGGCCGTTCGCCCGGCGGCGGGCGGACCGTGGCGACCGCTCACCCGCCGGGCCGACAACTACTGGACGATTTCCGGAGCGGGGCTCGGCCCGTTCACGGCTCGGGTGACCGACGTCTTCGGCAACGAGGCCGAGATCCCCGGTGTCACGGGGGAACCGGGGCGCTACTCGGCGGGTGCCCGGCTCTACGCCGGCGCGCCGTCGTTCGCGTCGTCGGCACCATCCCTGGCCACCTCGACGGGACCTGCCAGGGTCGCCTCCCGCTGCGGGGCGTAGCGCTCAGGCGAGTTTCGTGGCCAGCGCACGACCCGCGGCCCGGCCGGAGAAGATGCACCCGCCGAGGAAGGTGCCCTCCAGCGCGTTGTACCCGTGCACGCCGCCGCCGCCGAAACCGGCGACCTCGCCCGCGGCGTACAGACCCGGGAACGGCGTACCGTCCGGCCTGATCACCTGGGAATTCAGGTCGGTCTGCAAGCCGCCCAGCGTTTTCCGGGTGAGGATGTTGAGCCGAACGGCGATCAGCGGACCCGCGGCCGGGTCGAGGATGCGGTGGGGTTTGGCGACCCGGCCGGCCTTGTCGCCGATGTACCGGCGTGCGTTGGCCATCGCCATCAGCTGGCTGTCCTTGCTGTACTTGTTCGCCACTTCCCGGTCGCGCGCCACGATCTGGCGTTCCAGGTCGTCGTAGTCCAGCTCAGGACCGCGAGCGATCTTGTTCATGCCCGCGACAAGTTCCCGCAGCGTATCCGCAACGACGAAATCGACACCGTGCTGTTTGAAGGCTTCCACCGGGCCAGGGGCGCCCTTGGCCACGCGGCTTTTCAGAGTGAGTTTGAGATCCTTGCCGGTGATATCCGGGTTCTGCTCGGAGCCCGACAGCGCGAACTCCTTCTCGATGATCGACTGGGTGAGCACGAACCACGAATAGTCGTAGCCGGTCTTCAAGATCTCCTTCATCGTCGTGTTGGTGTCGAATCCGGGGAAGCACGGCGCGGGCAGACGCTTCCCGTTCGCGTCGAACCACAGCGAGGACGGTCCGGGGATGATGCGGATGGCGTGGTCGGGCCAGATCGGGTCCCAGTTGACGATGCCCTCGGTGTAGTGCCACATGCGGTCCCGGTTGACGATGGCGCCGCCCGCGGTCTCGGTGATACCGAGCATCCGGCCGTCGACGTGTGCGGGCACGCCGGAGATCATGGTCTGCGGGCAGGGGCCGAGCCGCTCGGTGGGCCAGTTGCGCCGGATCAGTTCGTGATTGTGGCCGATTCCGCCGGAGGCCACGATGACGGCCTCGGCGCGGAATTCGAACTCACCGACTCCGGTCCGGGACGAAGCGCGGCCGCGATCCAGATCGGTGTCCTCGAGCACCGTGCCGCGCACGCCGACGACGGCGCCGTCCTCCACGACCAATTCGTCCACCTGATGGCGGAAGCTGAAACGAACCAAGCCACGCCGCTCGCCCTCGAGCACCGGCTCGGCGAAGACCCGGACGACCTCGGGGCCGGTGCCCCAGGTGAGGTGGAAGCGCGGCACCGAGTTGCCGTGTCCGTCGGCGCGGTCGCCGCCGCGTTCGGCCCAGCCGACCAGCGGCGTCACGCGCAGGCCGAGTTCGCGGAGGTACTCCCGCTTCTCGGTGGCCGCGAACCGCACGTACGCCTGCGCCCACTGGCGGGCCCACTTGTCCTCGTCGTCGCGGTCGAACCCGGCCGAGCCGAGCCAGTCCTGCAAGGCGAGATCGTAGGAGTCCTTGATGCCGAGGCGCCGCTGTTCGGGGCTGTCGACGAAGAACAGCCCGCCGAGCGACCAGAACGCCTGGCCGCCGAGGTTGTTGCGGTTCTCCTGGTCGAGTATGTGCACTGTGCGGCCCGCCTTGACCAATTCGTGCGCGGCGACCAGGCCGGCCAGCCCGGCGCCGACGACGAGGACGTCCGCCTCCGGCGTCACTTCGGGACTGCTGTGAGACATGTCGATCCTTCGGTTGCGGTGCTGTAGGCCAGCACGACGTGGTGGAAGAGTTCGGTGCGGCGCTCGCGCACGACGTGGCTGTCCGGCTCCATCAGCACCTGCACGCTGGTGCCGTCATGGACGGCGATGAGTGCTTGGCCGAACGCCTCCGGATCCGGCACGGTGCGGCCGCCGCGCGCGAGCGCGGCGACGATCGTGGGCATGAGCGCGGCGACGATGGCCTCCTCGCGGGCGGCCATCACCCTGCGCAGCGCGGGAGTGCGCAGGGCGTGCGCGGTGAATTCGGCGGTGATCCGGTACCAGCTCTCGTCCACCGGGACAGCTCGTTCCAGGCGCTCGACCGCGGTGCGCACGTCGTCGGTGCCCTCGGCCGCGATCTCGTCGAGGATGGCGCTCGCCTCGGTGAGCATCGCCGTCGAGCGCTGCTCCCACATGGCCAGGAACAGTTCGTCCAGTGAGCTGAAATTCGAGTAGAACGCCCCACGGGTGAATCCGGCGCGCTCGCACACCCGCTCCACGGTGGCGCGCCCGAAGCCCTCCTCGGCGAACGCCTCGTACGCGGCGACGAGCAGCCGGTTCCTGGTTTCGGCGCGGCGGCGGGTGACCCGGGCGGGCGCGGCCTGCGCGGCATCGGACGTCATCGGGCACCTCCTCGGTTCGGCCTCGACCCGGCATCGAATACAGGAATGTACTCGATACAGAAACGTATCAGGTGTCGTCGTCCGGTGTGGCGGGTTTCGCCGAGTAGGGTGATTCCGGCGTATTCCGCCAGGTCGGGATGGGTGATCCGGGTCGATCCGAGCGATGCGAGGTGAGGCGAGGTGAGGTGAGGCGATGATGAGCGAGTTCCACGGCGGTAACACCTTCATGCGTAGCTGGCGGGTGCGCAGGCCCGGCCCGATCGAAACCGGCCCGCTGGACGCGGAGCGCACGCCTGTCCCGGTACCCGGACCCGGCGATCTGATGGTGCGTGTGCTGGCCTGCGGTGTGTGCCGGACCGACTTGCATGTGGCCGAAGGCGATCTTCCGGTGCGCCGCACCGGGGTGGTGCCGGGGCACGAGGTGGTCGGCGAGGTCGTCGTGGTCGGGCGAGACGCGCAGGGAAAGGGCTTCGCGGTGGGGGATCGGGTGGGAATCGCCTGGCTGCGGCACACCTGCGGGGAATGCAAGTTCTGCCTGCGCGGGGCGGAGAACCTCTGTCCGCATTCCGCTTACACGGGCTGGGACGCCGACGGCGGTTATGCCGAATTAGCTTGTGTGCCATGGGATTACGCGCTGAGACTGCCCTCCGGATACTCCGATGCGGACACCGCCCCACTGCTGTGCGCGGGCATCATCGGGTACCGCGCACTGCTGCGGGCCGCCGTGCCGCCGGGCGGGCGGCTGGGCATCTACGGCTTCGGCGGCAGCGCCCACATCGCCGCTCAGGTAGCCGCCGCCCGAGGAGCGGAGGTGCACGTGATGACACGCGATCCCGCTGCCCGGGAGCTCGCGACCGCGCTGGGGGCCGCGTCGGTGCGGGGCGCGGCGGAACCGCCTCCGGTGCTGCTGGATTCGGCGATCCTGTTCGCGCCGGTCGGCGAGTTGGCGCCGGCCGCGCTGGCGGCACTGGATCGCGGCGGGATCCTGGCCATCGCCGGTATCCATCTCACCGACATTCCCGCGCTGAACTATCAGCGGCATCTGTTCCAAGAGCGCGAAATTCGCTCCGTCACCGCGAATACCCGCGCTGACGCCCGCGAATTCCTGGCTTTCGCCGGCGAACACCGGATACATCTGACCACGCACGGGTACTCCCTGGACAGGGCCGATCGAGCGTTGACCGATCTCGCGCACGGACGATTCACGGGCGCAGCGGTTCTCGTGCCGTAGGAATCCGTAGAACACGATTCGGCGCTGACTCCGTATCGGTCGGGTGGAGTTCCTTGACGGCCCCTTCCGCCGTTCTTACCTTCGCGGATATAGCCGAGTAATTGTCACTGACAAGTGTCGATCGGCTGTCTCACAACGGCGTGAGTAGGTGAGTACGATGGCCAACCGGAAGGTAATTCACTTCGAGAAGTGGCGTGTAGTAAGGGCATTCGCTGTGCTACTGCTCGTCGCGGGATTCGGGGCCGCGACGGGATTGCACGCATGGGCGACGTCGTGCGCGTCGGTCGACGTCGTCGTCGCGAGAGGCACCCACGAACCCGGATATCTGGGTTCGGTGGTGGGCGACCCGTTCTATGACGCACTGTGGCAGGCACTTCCAGCCGATTCGCAGGCTTACCGGGTGGACTATCCCGCCGACCTGCTCGACCCGTCCTCGATCAGCCGCGGCACCCAGGACATGACCGCCCACATCATGTGGCAAGCGGCGAGGTGCCCGGGGCAGCGGTTCGTGCTGGTCGGCTTCTCGCAAGGCGCGGTCGTGACGCACGGGGTGCTCGGCACCGGCGTGGTGACCGCGCTCGGTGGCATCCATTCGCTGCCCGCGCAGCTGCAATCCCGGGTGGCCGCGGTGCTGCTGTTCGGCGATCCCATCCGGCTGATCGGCTGGAATGTGCCGCAGCACTACGCCTGGCGGACCGGAAACTACTGCGCGAGCGGTGATCCGGTGTGCGAGGGCGGGATCCGTCCGGCTGCGCACACCGACTACCGGTGGGCTATGTGGCCGGCCGTCGAGTTCGCGGTGGACCGGGTGTGACGTCGCGGAACCGGGAATCCGCGCGGTGGGGCCGTCCGAGGGCGGCCCCACCGTCGGTCGTGGGTCGCGCAGCTACCACTGCAAGCCGGGGACCACGCGGGCCAGGCGCGCCGCGGGTGCGGGCAACGCCATGAGCGGCATGACCACCGGGGCGAGAGCGGACAGCGGGCCACGGCTGGGCGCCGGGGCGGCAGCGGTCGGCGAATCGGCGCCGGAACGGCGGTCCGAGTCGCCCTGAGCGGCGCTGGATTCCCCGAACATGCGGAAGCCCTGGTGCATGATCTGGCGCTTCACCGACGGCATCAGCAACTCGACCGCCTGGGCGAAGGTGCCGACCGGGGTGTCGATGCGGTGCGGCCGGTCCTCCAGCGCACGGACCACGATCGCGGCGGCCTGTTCCGGATCCGGCACCGGCAGCGACCGGTACAGATCGGTCGGCGCGATCATCGGGGTCCGCACCAGCGGCATCCGCACCGAGGTGAACGTGACACCGGCATCCCGGTTCTCGACCGCCGCGATCTCACTGAAGTTGTCCAGCGCCGACTTGCTCGCCACGTACGCGGCGAACCGGGGCACCTTGGTCTGCACCGCGATCGAGGAGATGTTGACCACGTGCCCGAACCGGCGTGCCCGCATGGACGGCAGCAGTCCGAGGATGAGCCGCACGGCGCCGAAGTAGTTCACCGCCATGGTGCGCTCGAAATCGTGCATCCGGTCGGTGGAGTTGAGCACGGAGCGGCGGATCGAGCGGCCCGCGTTGTTCACCAGGTAGTCGACGTGACCGTGGTCGTCGAGGACACACTGCACGAGTTTCTCGACGGCTTCGGAGTCGGTGATGTCACACGGATAGGTATGCGCGACACCGCCTTCGGCGCGCACGGCGTCGGCGGCGGCCGCCAGGTCGTCGTGACCGCGGGCGACCATCACGACCGTGGCTCCGCGCCGCGCGACGGCGTGCGCGGTGGCCAGCCCGATACCGGAGGACGCGCCCGTGATCAGCACGATCCGCCCGGCGAGCGGGTCACCGGTGATGGACACGCGTCCACGCTGCGGGTCGAGGTGGTCGCGCCAGTACTGCCACAGCCGCTCGGCGTAGCTGTCGAACGGCGGCACGGTCAGACCGGAGCTGCGCAGCTGGGCGCGAGTGGAGTCGCTGATGAACTCCGCGGAGAACGAGGTGTGCGGAGCGACTTCGGCGGGGATGCCCACCTGCTCGAGCAGGAAATCGCGCACGGAAGCGATACCCGGGATCTGCGCGAGGCCGCTGAGCGCCAGTCCGCTGCCGGGAACCGTGCCCACGCCGGTCGGTGCCCCCGCCGCGGCGGCGAGCGCGCCGTACACCTCACCGAACGGCTGCGGCTCCGGGTTGACCAGGTGGAAGGTGCGTCCGTCCAGGCCGGGGCGGCGGATCAGTTCCACCATCGCGGCCGAGACATAGTCGACCGGCACGATATTCGTCGCACCGAGGTCGGGCAGCGGCAACGGCAGATCGGACGGTAGCGCGCTCAGCTTCGCGATCGCGCTGAAGAAGTAGTACGGGCCGTCGATCTTGTCCATCTCACCGGTGCGGGAATCGCCGACGATGATCGCGGGCCGGTAGACCCGCCAGCGCACGCCGCGCGATTCGCGCACGAGCTTCTCGGCGGCGAACTTGGTGCGGTGATATGGCGAGGTCAGTTGCTGGCCGAGGTCGAAATCCTCCTCGAAGAACTTGCCTTTGTGGTCGCCCGCGACCGCCACGGAGGAGACGTGATGCAGCACCGCGCCCAGCTCGCGGGCCAAGGCCAGCACCGAGCGCGTGCCGGTGACGTTGGCCGCGTGCGCGGTGTCCTCGTCGGCGGTCATGTCGTAGACGGCGCCCAGATGTATGACATGGTCGGCCCGCGGCGCCTCGCACGCCAGTCCCAGCCCGTCGGCGGTGAGATCGCCGATCAGCGCGAAGACTCGTTCGGCGCCGCGCCAGCCCGCCGCGATGTCGGTGAATTTCGCCAGGGACGTCTCACGCACCAGCACGTGGACGATCGCCTCGGCGTCGCGATCCAGAAGGTCTTGAACGACCCGCCGCCCCAAGAATCCGGTTCCGCCCGTCACGATGTAAGTGGCCATCGCACTCTCCTGCTGTTCACTCGAACCATGTTGTCGCACAAGTCATCCGGCATGCGGCAATGAATGCGGACAGCGTTGATCCGGCCCCCAGCGACAGACGTCGGGCCGAAAGTAGGAACACCTTCGTCCTGACTTATTACTGAACAGTAATCGACCGTGCGCGGCACCGGCAAGCGATCATGACCCGTTCGGCTTGTGGGACTGATCACCTGTCGGTGCAGGTCAAACGGTATGTGTTACAGGAATTTCCAGTTACCGACATTCTGGTCGAGTGTCCAGCAATCTGGCAGCGTCCGGTACGGCTACTTCCATCCGGCTATTTCTTCTCCACGCGGGCGGGCGGTGTACGCAGCGGCGGCTTGCCGCGCAGGAACGTCTCGAAGGCGTCCAGATCGGTCGGACCCACCGTGGTTTCGGTGCCCTCGGTGAAGACGGTGAACCCGTCTCCTCCGGAAGCGAGGAAGCTGTTGGTCGTGATGCGATAGGTGGCGACCGGGTTCAGCGTCGCGCCGGCGATCCGGACACTGTCCGGGACCACCTTCGCGCCCTTGGGTGCGATGTCGGAGTACGCGTAGGTGATGCCGGCGGGAGACAGCACCGTCGGATTGCCGGAGTCGTCCCACTGTTGTTCCAGCAAACGCAGGATCTGACTGCCGGTCAGGGTGAGCGTGACGACCTGGTTGCCGAACGGCTGGACGGTGAAGATGTCGCCGTAGGTGATCGGTCCTTGCTTCAGATCGGCGCGGACACCGCCGGGATTCATGAAGGCGGCCACGGCGGCGGCGGGCCCCGCGGTGGCCGACAGCATCGAATCCGCGATCACGTCGCCCAGCGGCGAGGTGCCCGCCGGGCGCGGGTTGTGCGGGAGAGCATCCGCGGTCGCGCCCACGACGCGGCCCGCGCGGGGCCGTGCTTGCTCGGCGTAGAAATCGATCAGCGCGGTCGTGGGGCCATCGAGCGTCACCTCGCGGGTCACGACTCGGTTGACCGCCGACGCCTGCACGCCGTCGCCGCCGAAACGCAGCGTGACATCGGTGATGAGCCGGCCGTACGAGGCCGCCTGGGTGATCACCGTGCCGCCGACGGTGCATACGTAGGGCTGGTGGCTGTGGGCGGTGAACACCGCGCGGACGGCGGGGTCGATCCGCTCGGCCAGCCCGGTCACGTTCGGGGTGACGTTCGCGCATCCGTTGTAGTCCAGGGGTGCGTCGCTCTCGGGCCGCTGCGCGCCTCCGTCGTGCACCAGCGCCACGATCGCCTCGGCGCCCGCCGCTTTCATCTCCGGCACATGACGGTTGATCGCGGCGGCTTGGTCACCGAAGTGGTAGCCCCGGATCCCCTCGGGCAGGACGATCTGGGCCGTGTCCGGCGTCACCGTCCCGATGACGCCGATCTTGTGCCCGCCCACTTCGAGCAACGTCCACGGCCGCAGCGCGGGCGGAAGGTCGCCGTGGGCGTCCGCGACGTTCGCGGCCAGATAGGGGAACCGCGCGCCCGTGAACGGCGCGCCGGGAGAGCATCCGTCCACCGCGCAGCCGCCCCGCTGCAAGCGCGCCAATTCCAGTACCCCATCGTCGAATTCGTGATTGCCGACCGCCGACGCCGCCACAGCGACGTTGTTCAGGAAGGTGATCGTCGGCTCGTCGTGGAACAGCCCGGAGACCAAGGGGCTGGCCCCGATGTTGTCTCCGGCCGCCAGCACGGCGCTGGAGGGATACGCGGCCTTCAGCCGCGCCAGATGAGTGGCGAGATAGGCGGCGCCGCCCGCGTCGTGCCCCGCGATCTTTCCGGTGGACCCCCCCGGCGGCTGCAGATTCCCGTGCAGATCGTTGAATCCGAACAGGTGCACTTCGTCCGACTGTGCGGGACGCAAGTCGTTCGTCGAGATCAACGGCACTATCCGGGCCGCAGTCGACGAGCCGGGACCGGATGTCGTGCCACAACCCCCCACCAGACCGACGCCTACAAGACCGGCAAGGACCACGGCGATGCGACGGCGCGCTCTCATGCCATGACTGTCGCACGTCCGCGTCGTTCGCGCACGACGGCCGAAATGCCGCTCCGCCCAGCACGATGCGTTCGGCCGGCTACTGCGCGGCGGGGAATTCCTCGGCGAGCTCCTCGAAGAGCGCGGTGTTCATCGCGAAGGCACGCCGCCCCTCATCGAGCATGCGGCGGCGCTCCAGATCGTCGAGCGGCAGGCCATCGAGCAGACTGCGGTACTCCCGCTTGAACGCCGCGGGATTGCCGACGCCGTCGAAGACGTAGAAACGGACGCCGTCGCCGCGATGCGGCAGGTCCCACAACTTCTCCGCAGTGCCGCGGATGACCTGTCCGCCGGACAGATCGCCCAGGTACCGGGTGTAGTGGTGGGCGATGTACCCGGCGGGCCAATTGCGCGCGCACTCATCGATGCGTTCGGCGTAGGCCGCGGTCGCGGGCAGGGGTTCCAGGCCGGCACGCCAGTCGGAGCCCATGAGATGTGCGAGGTCGCGCTCCAGTTCCGCGGTGCGGGCGAGCTCGGGCCGGATGAACGGTCCGGCCACCGGGTCGTCGGCCAGCGTCGCCCACCGGCCCTCGAGCGCGCGATAGATGAACCAGAGCTGGCCGGTGTAGCGGTGATACGAATCGACGCCGAGCGATCCGCCGAGCATGTCGCTCATGAAGCGGGAGTTCTCCGCCTCCGCATGCTGTTGCGCGGTGGCGGTGCGGATCTGCGTCGAGAACGGCACTGCTTCCGACATATCCGAAACACCTCACCTCACACCGGGGCCGCCGCCGAAGGAGGCCACCCTGACCAGTTCGATATGAGGTTACCGGGCGGGCGTTGGCCGCGCATGCACCTCGCGGTTCAGTGCACGGGCGCCGACCGGCGGCGACGCCGCACGATCGGGCGCCGCACCGAGCCGAAGCGGCGCAAAATCCGCGGTCTGCGCACGGTGCGGTCGAACCACTCGCCGAGGGTGACGCCTGCCGCCAGCGCGCAGCCGATGCCGAAGGCCGACAGCAGCTGGTTTGCTCCGATCAGCAGTTCGTCGTTGAGCAGTGCGTAGAGCCCTCGATAGACCTTGAGGCCCGGCAGCAGCGGCGTGATGCCCGCGACCGCGACGACCAGCGGGGGAGTCAGCGCACGGCGGGCCATCAGACCACCCGCCAGGCCGACGAGCGTCGCGGCGACGCCGGAGGACATCACCGGACCGAACCCGGCCTGCTGGATGAGCAGGAAACAGATGGTGCCTGCCGCGCCACTGCCCGCGGCCGCGGCGAGGGCCCGGCGTTCGGCGTAGCAGGCGAGCGCGAACGCCAACGCCGCCACCGCGCCGGCCACGATCTTCACCGGCAGGTCGGTGATGTCGCCGGCGGAAGTCAGGTACACCGGCGGCACGGTGGCGTCGAGCAGGTCAGCGATGCGCAGGGTGAGCGCGATGCCCGCGATGATGCCGCCGGTCATCATCATCACCTCGAGCATGCGGGCCGTCGCGGTGATGGGTGCGCCGGTTATCGCGTCCTGCACCGAGCCGACCAGCTGTAACCCACTGAGCAGCACGGTGATCCCCGCCGCGATGATCAGGGTCGGGTCGACATCGATCCGCAGGCGCGCGGCCAGGCCCGCCAGCACGATGGCCGGGATCGCCGCGATGGCGCCGCCGACCATGTGCTGGAAGAAGAACGGCAGACCATAGCGATTGAGGACGCGATTGGTGCGGTCGATCGCCGCGGTGGTCGCGAAGCTGACCGCGGCCACCACGGCACCGCCGCCGAGCAGCGCGGCGATCGCCGCCGCCATCAGCGACCACGCGGCGGTGGCGGTCCACCGGTGGTAGGGGTGCGGCGCCTGCGTGATCGCGTCGAGCGCGGCGCGAGCCTCGCCCGGCGGGACCACTTCGTTGCGGATGCGGCGGGTCAGGCGGTCCACGGCGGCGAGCCTGGTGAAATCCAGGGCGCGGTAGTGCACGATCCGCATGGTGCTGGCCGGTGGCAGCGCGGGCCCGCGGTCGGCCCAGATACGAATGGCGTCGTAGGTGACGTCGATGCTGCAGCGTGACAGCCCGTAGGTGGCGGCGATGAAGCGCACCGCGTTGGTCGTGTCCACCACGCCGGTGCCGGAGGACAGCACCACCTCGCCGACCCGGACGGCGAGATCGAGGACTTCGGTGACCCGGGCGTCGTCGGTGAGATCGATCGGCTGCAACGGCGTCGGCGCGGTGACGATGGTGTCCGCGGTCGCCTGCCGGTCCGCGACCAGCAAACCCACGGCCTGGCTGACGACGGGAATCGGCCGGGCGCGCCGCAGGCGAAGCCCGCGACGCCAGCCGAGGTGATCCACCCGTCCGGTGGTCACATCGCCTACGGAAGATGCGTCAGGACTCATGGAGGCGAACCTAGTCATCCGGCGTGCCCTTGGCATCCGTGCGGGTCGCGGGCGGGCGGGCCGGTCGCGCTGCGCCCTTGGTCGGAACGGCGAATCGTGGTAGAACTTGTTCTAGTTTCAGCGATGGGAGCGCGTACGGTGCGGTACGGAATCGTGTTGTTCACCAGCGATCGGGGGATCACCCCCGCGGATGCGGCGCTGGCCGCGGAGCGTGCCGGGTTCGACACGTTCTATGTGCCCGAGCACACACATATCCCGGTGGTCCGTGCGGCGGCGCACCCGCGCACCGGCGACGCGAGCCTGCCCGACGATCGCTATCTGCGCACCCTCGACCCGTGGGTCGCGCTCGGAACCGCCGCGTCGGTGACCGAGCGCATCGGGCTGTCCACCGCGGTGGCGCTGCCCGCGGAACACCATCCGATCACGCTGGCCAAGACCATCGCCTCGCTGGACCACCTGTCCGGCGGCCGGGTCAGCCTCGGCGTCGGATTCGGCTGGAATACCGACGAACTCGCCCATCACGGTGTTCCCGCGGGCAAGCGCAGGACCGTGCTGCGCGAGCATCTGGAGGCCATGCGGGTGCTGTGGACCGAGGAGGAGGCCGGCTTCGACGGCGAGTTCGTCACCTTCGGCGCGAGCTGGTCCTGGCCGAAGCCGGTGCAGAAGCGCATTCCGGTCCTGCTCGGTGCGGCGGGCACCGAGAAGAACTTCACCTGGCTGGCGAAACACGCCGATGGCTGGATCACCACGCCGACCGAGGACGGCCTGGACGAGAAAATCGCTTCGTTGCGGCGGATCTGGGACGAGCACGACCGCGCAGGCAGGCCCGACGTCGTCGCGCTGGCCGGTCGCTACGACGCCGAGCAATTGACGCGCTGGGCCGAATCCGGCGTCACCGAAGCGGTTTTCGGGTTGCCCGACCGTCCGGTGGAGGACGTGCGGGCCTACCTCACCCGGTTGGCCGGGAAACTGGGGATCGAGCACACCCGGTGACGCATCGACCGTGCCGCCGGGCGTTGTCGGCAAGCCACAATCCACGACAGATGCCGTCCGACACCCACAGTCCGATCCGCGGCATGCCGCCACCGTCACGGATCACCGGCTGCGCGCCGCCTGCGACGCACCTGCCGTGGACGCGGGCTGCTTCAACCGGCTCTAGGGGGTATCGGGCCATCGAAACCCTAGGGACAGACCGTGCTGTTCTATCGATGCACACCTGATCTGCACCTCGTCATCTGCAGCAGGGGAGTCAGCTGGAGGCCACTTGGCAAGGACTGAAGTATCTGACTAAGGTCAGGTAAATGAACAAGGGGCAGATCGACCAGGTGCGTCAGTTCAACCGCATCGTCACCGAGCGGGTCGGCGTACTCCAAGACGATTACCTGGGTATGGACCGACCCATCGGAGAGGCGAGACTGCTCTGGGAGATCGACGAACCAGGGCGTGACGTGCGTTGGTTGCGGCAACGGCTCGGCCTGGACTCCGGCTACATGAGCCGGCTGCTGCGCTCCATGCAGGCCGATGGCCTGATCACCGTCGAACCGCAAGCCGATGACCGACGAGTCCGCACTGTGCGACTTACCCCCATCGGCCGGATCGAACGTGATCTTCTCGATCAACGCAGCGACGAGCTGGCGGGCCGTCTGCTCGAGCCGCTCAACCCCGCCCAGCGTGACCGACTTGTGACGGCAATGGAGGAAGTGGGCCGACTGCTGACCGCTACCATGGTCACCTTCGACACCGTCGCTCCCGATCACCCCGACGCCGAATACTGCTTGCAGTCCTACTACGCCGAAATGCGGGAACTCTTCGATACCGGATTCGATCCTGCCAAAAGCCTGCTGCCCGACGCGAATGAACTAGCGGCTCCGCACGGCCTGCTCTTGATCGCTCGCCTCCACGGTCAACCCGTCGGTTGTGCCGGACTGAAACTGCCGCCCTGCACGCCACCGGAAATCAAACGAATGTGGGTAGCTCCCCATGTTCGCAATCTCGGCCTCGCCCGCAGATTTCTCGCCGAACTCGAAGCGCGGGCCGCCCGACTCGGGCACAGCACGCTCCTCCTGGACACCAATAAGGCCTTGACTCCCGCCATCAACCTCTACCGCTCCTGCGGCTTCACGGAAACCGCCGCCTTCAATGACGAGCCATACGCTCATCACTGGTTCGAGAAACGAATCATCACAACGATATCCGGCTGATGAGTGTTGGTACGGGTGGTTGCTTGACTTCCGGCCGGGATGTCGGGTCACTGCTGCTACGGCCACAAGGCCGGATTCGTGGAAGAGTGCGTAGATTCCCAACTCGGACAGCCGACGGGAGTGAAAATGTCAACCGGTGTCATCAATGATCGTGAACGTGGCGATGCCCCTCGTTTTTCTACGCGCGCGATCGCGCACGTGCGTACCGGCCTACTTCGGACACTACGCGGCATGCACCGCCAGTACACCTTGTGGGCTGCTGACTATCTAGCGAGATTCGCCTGACAACATCACCTACAACCGGTCGAGGAAATCGCGGATCAGTGGGACGACCTCGTCGAGGTGCGTTTCGAGCAGCCAATGGCCACCGTCGAAGACGTGGAGTTCGGCATCGGGGTGGTCGCGGTGGTAGGCGCGGGCAGCTGGTTCGGGCATGTAGCCGTCGTTGCGGCCCCAGATGATCAAGGTCGGTGGGCGATGCTCGCGCAGGTAGGCCTGTTGGATAGGGAACCAAGCGACGGTATGGCGTTGGTCGGCGAGGAGATTCACGAGGTTGGCCTGCCGTTGCGGTGGGCTCGTCACCGACCACGCGAGTTTCCAGAGGTCCGGGCTCACCCGATCGGCGAGATGGTCGGGTAACTCTCCGAGGAACTCGCCCCGGAAGCCCGCTTCGCTGACCGCTGCCGCGAGGTCGGTCCGGCCCTGCTCGGTGGGATCGTTCCAGAACTGCTTGAGAGGTGCGTATTTCGGTCCGTGTTCGTCTTCGTAGATATCGCCGTTCTGAACGATGAGGCCGCGGACTCGTTCGGGTGCGTCGATCGCCAGACGCAGTCCGAACTGGGAGCCGTAGTCGTGGAGGTAGATCACGTATTCGGTGAGGTCGAGCGTCTCGACGAAGCGGCGCAGGTACACCGAGTAGCTGTCGAAGGTATAGGCGAAGTTCGCCGGGGCATCGCTGTAGCCGAAGCCGGGCAGATCCGGTGCGATCGTCCGCCAACGATCGGCGAGTGCGGGCATCAGGTCGCGGAATTCGAATGACGACGAGGGGTAGCCGTGGGGCAGTAGGACGATCGGGCCGTCGGCGGGGCCCGCTTCTCGATAGAAAGTTTCGATGCCGTCGACGGTGATCCAGCGATGCCGTGTGCTCATTGAGGGTGTCTCCTGGTGAGTATTTCCGAGCCCGCACCGGGCGGCAGACACCCGGACGGGGCTGACTCGTCGGATCGGCTCAGGCAGGGCAGGCCTGTATGAATTCGGGCTGGGCACCGCCACGGCCGATAATAGAAATGCGAATCGACAACTCAGCACACTAATCGCGTCTGCGCAGCGCCACCACACCCGCGATGACGCCGACCACGACGACGGCGGTCGCGCCGAGTCCCGCGAACAGAGGCCATCGGCTTCTCGGCCCGGAGTCCGCGCCCGCCGCCTCCGTGCGCTGCGCGACCCGCTGCGTATCGGCCTTCTCCCCGAAGACGCCATCGGCGACGCCGGAGGAGTACGTCGGCCCTGGTTCCCGATGGCCGGTGACGCTCAGATCCAGCCGGATCGGCACCGGCGCCGCGTCGCCCTCCTCGAAGGTGGAGCCGAGCTTCACCGCGATGTAGTACCAGCCCGGCACCGCCTGCCTGCGCGCCTTGCTGTCGCCCGCGGTCCGGTTGGCGTAGCGGATCGGAACCGTCGCCATCGGGTCCTGGTTCGGCAACACCTGGTCGGTGCCGGTGTAGGCGGCGAAGTCGGAGCCGATCTCCTGGCGGATCGGGTTGTAGAGCGTGGTGTTGATATTGGACAGGTTGCCCAGCCCGCGCCCGCCGTTGCCGCCGAAGCGCACCCGGTAGGCCAGGCCCTGGCCCCAGTCCAGCCGGACACGGTAGAACACGAACTCGCCTTGCCTCAGGGTGTCGCTGTAGCGGCCGCTACCCGTCAGCGGCGCGGCCACGTTGAACGATCCGCCGCCGGGCACGGGGGTGTCCGCTCCGGTCGGCTCGGTGAACGCGGTCGGCGTCGTCGTGGGTGCTGTGCCCGCGGCGGCCGCGGCAGGCTCGATGCCCACCAGCAGTTCGATCGGCAAACGCTCCGGTACTCCGGCGGAAACCTTGTCCCAGGTCAGCGCGAAGGAATAGCGGCCGCCGCCGCGGCAGTCGTCGCTGCCGCCGCGCTCCTTGGTCGCGCCGTCGAAGGCTTTGGCGATGGTGAGCGCCACGCCGTCACTGGATTTGGTGGTCAGCTCGGATTCGAAGACGTGGCAGTCCTGACCGTTCGCGCCGTAGACGCGTAGTTGCAGTGTGTTCATGTCGTCGGTGGCGGAGACGTCCCGGAGGCGGGGAAACGACACCGTGCCACTGAAATAGGCGGTCGCGCCCGCGGGCACGTCCACCGACCAGTACCGCTTCTCGCGCTGTCCGATGGTGTCGAGGTACTGGCCGGGCGCGGCGATCGGTGCGGTCTCGTGACTGCTCGTGCCCGTGATGGGCGTTCCCGCGGCGCGGTAGTTGCGCAGGGCCGCGGCGCTCACGCGCGGCAGGACCCGCTCCAGTGCCCGCCCGTCGGCGGCATCGGTGTAGGTGCCGCCGGTGGCCTGCGCCATGCAGGTCAGCTGGGATCGGGCGGCGGCGTCCACCGCGAACCCGATCGCGTGCACGACCAGATCGATCCCGCGCTGCTTCACTTCCCGCGCCACTTCGCACGCGTCAGGTGGGGCGCAGGTGTCCTCGCCGTCGGAGACCAGCACGATCGAGCGCGGACCGGAGCCGGGCAGAGCGTCGGCGGCCGTACGCAGCGCGGGGCCCATGGGCGTCCAGCCACGCGCCCGGATGCCGTCGACGGCGGCGGTCAGCGCGACCTTGTCGAGCGGGTCGGCCCTCCGCAGCAGGTGGACGTCCCGGCATCCGGCGGCCTTGTCCGACTCCGCGTTCCCGGTGCTCGTGCCGTATGCCACGAGCCCGACCTTCGACTCGGCGGGGGCGGACCCGACGAAGGTGCGGACGGCGTTCTTGGCGGCGTCCATCATGGTGCCCGCCGGATCCGGCCGCAGCATCGAGCCGGAGGCATCCAGGATCAACATGGTCGGGGCGTACCGCGGTGGCTGTTCGGTGCGGTCCGGCTGGGCCGCCGCACCGGGCGCGGCGAGTGCCGCGCCGATCAGACAGGTGGTGAGCCCGGCGATGAATTGGGTGATTCTCGGCATGGTCCTCGTCGATGGGTTCGCCTGCGTTGGCGCACGGCACGGCAAATCGGGTCCCGGTGACCGTATTGGCCGATCCTGCCGCGCCGCGAGCCGAACTGCCCCCTGACGGGAAGCGGCCCGCGCGAAGAAGCTTCGCGCGGGCCGGGAGGGCGTCGTCAGCGCAGGTCACGTCTGCGGAACGCCGCGACGCCGATACCGAGCAGGAGCGCGGCGACCGCGAGCAGCCACAGCACCGGCTGGGCATGGAACTCGGCGCCGGGCACCTTCGGCGGATGGACGAACGGCACCAGATCGACCATCCACTGCGGCAGCCCGTCCAGCGAACCGACGAAGAAGATCACCACCATGGTGCTGAGCACACCCCACGCGACCGGAGCGAACCGCGGCGCCAGACCGTAGAGCGCCACCGCGATGCCCGTGACGACCCAGACCGCGGGCACCTGCACAGCCGCGGCGCCGATCGACTGGGGCAACTTCGTACCGAGATCGCCGTCCGAGGCGCCGTACACGATGCCGATCGCCACACCGGAGACCAGCAGCGCCGCCGCGGGACCCAGCAGCGCGAAGCCGATGTGGCTCAGCGCGTAGCGACCGCGGCCGATGGCGCCGGACAACGTGGCCTCCACCCGCGCGCTGGACTCCTCGTCGTGCAGCCGCAGGGCGGCGGAGACCGAGTAGGCGGCCGCGGCCGCGGCCAGCATCGTGATCGCGTAGGTGACGAAGGAATCCTGCAGCTGCTGGGAGCCACCCATCCGGGTGACCATGTCACGAATGGACGCGCTGCCGTCGAGCATGTCGCCGACGCTGCTCACCGCGCCGCCGATCAGCAGGCCGTACAGGGCGAAGCCCACCATCCAGGCCAGCAGGGTGCCACGCTGCAACCGCCAGGCCAGACCGAACGGGCCGGACAGGCCGGGCGCGGCGGCGGGTGGCCCGGGGCGCTCCGCGATGAGCCCCGAACCGATGTCGCGGTTGCCGAGCAACGCGTACGCGACAGCGGTGCCCAGCACCGCGACGGCGGCCGAGGCGATCAGCACCCACCACCGTTCGTCGGCGTACGGACGGATCTGCAGCGACCAACCGATCGGCGAGAACCAGGAGAGCACGCCGTTTCCGGCGTCGCCGACGGCCCGCAGGGCGAAGGCCGCGCCGAGGGCGCTGAACGCTACGCCGCGAGCCACTCGCGCACCGGCGCTCACCTGGGCGGCGACTCCCGCGACGGCCGCCCAGACGATGCCGGAAGCCGCGAGGGCGGCGCCGAAGGCCACCGATCCCGCGCCGGGCAGGTCGGCGGCGGACAGCGACACAGCGCACACGATCCCGGCCAGCAGCGCCCCGGAGTAGGTCATGATCAGCGTGGCGGTGAGACCTGCGTAGCGTCCGATGCTGGTGGCGCCCACCAGTTCCGCGCGCCCGGTCTCCTCCTCCACCCTGGTGTGCCGGATTACCGTGAGCACCGTGGCGATGGCGATCATGGTGTACATCGCGCCGGCTTTCCAGGTGCCGATCGATCCGAGCGCGGAGCTGAAGACCGGTCCGTACATGGCGGTCAGCGCGGGACTGTCCGCCGTGGTGCGCGCGAAACTGTCCAGGGCGGCCTGGTTGTCGTACAGATCTTTCACACTGACGACCTGCAAGGCGGGCATCAGGCCGATGAGCAGCGTCCACAGCGGCAGCACGACCCGATCGCGCCGCAGGTACAGCCGTAGCAATCGCCCGGTGCCCGCGAAGTCGCCGGATACGCCGAATACCGGCGCGGCGGCGGCGCGGCCCGCGATGGCGGTGGTCATGCTCGCACCTGCTCCCCGGTGGCCGTCGCGGTCTCGGTGCTGTGGCCGTCGACGTGGTAATGCCGCAGGAACAGCTCCTCCAACGTCGGCGGGGTGCTGGTCAGGCTGCGCACGCCGGCATCGCCGAGCACCCGGATCAGCTCGCCGAGGTGTTCGTTGTCGACCTGGCAGCGCAGCGTGTGGTCGTCGAACTCGATGTCCGCCACACCAGGGATGCGACTCAGATCGCCCGCGTCGCCGGTCAATTCGGCGGTGATCGACGTGCGGGACAGATGGCGCAGCTCCGACAGCGAACCGCTCTCCACCGTGCGGCCGGCACGGATGATGGTCACCCGCTCACACAGCACTTCGACCTCGGACAGGATGTGGCTGGACAGCAGGACGGTCGCGCCGCGCTGCTGCGCCTCGTGCACGCACTCCCGGAAGACCTGTTCCATCAGCGGGTCCAGGCCCGAGGTGGGCTCGTCCAGCAGCAGCAGCCGCGCGTCCGAGGCCAGTGCGGCGACCAGCGCGACCTTCTGGCGGTTGCCCTTGGAGTAGGTGCGCGCCTTCTTGCGGGGGTCGAGGTCGAAGCGCTCGATCAGCTCGTCCCGCCGTTTCTCGTCGATGCCGCCCCGCATCCGTCCGAGCAGGTCGATGGTCTCGCCGCCGGAGAGCGAGGGCCACAGCGTGACATCGCCCGGCACGTAGGCTAATTCGCGGTGCAGGGCGACCGCGTCGGCCCAAGGATCGCGGCCGAACAGCCGGGCCTGTCCTCCGGTGGCGCGCAGGATGCCCAGCAGCACCCGGATGGTGGTGGACTTGCCCGCGCCGTTGGGGCCGAGGAAGCCGTGGATCTCGCCTTCGGCGACCGTGAGGTCGAGGCCGTCCAGCGCGGTGACGTGACCGAAAGTCTTGCGGAGGCCGCGGACTTCGATGATGTCGGACATCACTTCTCCTTGGTGAAAGTGTCCAAGATCGTGGGATCGGTGAGCAGACCCTGGGTGTAGAACTCCAGGGCCGGTGGGGTGAGTTCATCGCTGAGCTCGCGAATCGCCTTGCGATAGTCGATCTTTTCGTCGCGGTGCTGGCGCATCTGCATGTACAGCATGGTCGCGCCGACGTTCAGCATCATCAGGTAACGCGCGCGCGCCGCGGGGTCGCGACTCGGCTTGATGGTGCCCGCCTGAACCGCCTGCTCGAGGTACCCCTCGGCGTCGGCGACCATGTGCTCGAACAATGATTCCGCCATCGGTCCCCCCGCCTGAAGGCTGCGCACCATATAGGCGACCAGCGGCGCGTACGACTCGAGCTCGGCCAGAGACTCGAGCATCCCCGCCTTCATGGACGACGCGGTGATCGCCTTGACCTTCTCGTCGCGGATCAACTGCAGGACCCGGTCGTCGCAGGCGGCGCGCAGGCCGTCCTTGGAACCGAAGTGATGGTTGACCAACCCGGGGGAGACGCCGGCGGCGGCGGCGATCTTGCGGACTCCGACTTGGAATCCGTGTTCGCCGAAGACCTCGATCGCGGTATCGCGAATGCGGGCCGCGGTGGTCAGGTCCTCGGTGGATCCTTGCGGAACGGGCTGTTGATTAAACACATGTTCAGTATATTAAACAGTTGTTCAACGGTCTAGCAAGACCCTCCCGCGGACTTGTCGCGCATCACGGTTTGCCGCCGGTGTACGGGGCTATCGTCGAGTTATGACTACCAGCACGGCAACGACGGCGGACCACCTACGCGCGGCACTCGACGGACCCTGGGCGGCCGTCCGGGAGGAAGCCCGGATCCTGCTGGCCGGGGAGGAGTTCACCGGCGACCCCTACCTCGACTTCAAGGCCGCTCGGGCCCGGGTGCTCGACCAGATGAAGGCCGTTTCCACGATGGGGTTCGCCGAGCGCGGCTTCCGCCGGGAGAACGGCGGCACCAGCGAGCCGGGAGCGGCGGTGGTCGGCATGGAGATGCTGGCCTACGCCGATCTGTCGCTGTGGGTGAAGGCCGGCGTGCAGTGGGGGCTGTTCGGCGGGGCTGTGGAGAACCTCGGCACCGAACGGCACCGGGAGTACATCGAGCGCCTGATCTCCTTGGACCTGCTCGGATGCTTCGCCATGACCGAGTCCGGGCACGGCAGCGACGTCGCGAACCTGGAGACGACGGCGACCTACGATCCGCAGACCCAGGAATTCGTCGTGCACTCGCCCACTCCGTCGTCCCGCAAGGACTACATCGGCGGCGCGGCCGAACACGCCAGGATGGCCGCGGTGTTCGCGCAGTTGATCACCCGTGGCGAGAACAAAGGCGTGCACTGCCTGCTGGTGCCGATCCGCGACGAGAACGGCGCTGACCTGCCCGGCGTGACCACCTATGACGACGGTCTCAAAGGCGGCCTGCCCGGCGTGGACAACGGGCGCATCGTCTTCGATCACGTGCGAGTGCCACGGGAGAACCTGCTCAACCGCTATGCCGACGTCGCGCCGGACGGCACCTACAGCTCCGAGATCGAGAACCCGAGCCGCCGGTTCTTCACCACTCTCGGCACCCTCGTGCGCGGCCGGGTCAGCGTCGGTGGCGCGGCCGCGGCCGGCGCGCGGGTCGCGCTGAGCATCGCGGTGCGCTACGCGCTGCAGCGCCGCCAGTTCTCCGACCCGGACACCGGGGTGGAGACGGTGCTGCTGGACTACCGCAGCCATCAGCGCAGGCTGCTGCCGTTGGTCGCGAAGTCCTACGCACTAGCCTTCGCGCAGAACGACCTGGTGCGCCGGATGCACCTGGTGCAGACCGGCCAGAATCTCGAGGCGGGCGCGCAACGCGCGCTGGAGAAGCGCGCCGCCGGCCTGAAGGTCGCGCAGACCAGGCACGCCACTCGCGCCATCCAGGAATGCCGCGAAGCATGTGGCGGCGCGGGGTATCTCACGGAGAACCGGCTGGTCACCTTGAAGGCCGACACCGACGTGTTCACCACCTTCGAGGGCGACAACGTCGTGCTCACCCAGTTGGTGGCCAAGGAATTGCTCACCGCCTATGCCGATGAGGTGCGCGACCTGGACGCGCTGGGCTGGGTGCGCTTCGCCGCGACCATGGCCGGTGACGTGGTGCGCAAGCGATCCGGCGTGCGTCAGCTGATCCAGACGCTGCGCGACCGCAGCGGCGAGTCCATCGATGAAGGCGATCTGTCGCGCCGGTCGGTGCAGCTGCAGTTGTTCGCCGACCGCGAGGACTACTTGGTCCGCACGGCGGCGCACCGGCTGCGCGCGAGGGCCGAGGAGACCGGTCCGTTCGAGGCGTTCAACAACGCCCAGGACCACATCCTGGCCGCGGGGTCGGCGCATATCGAGCGCCTCGTGCTCGAGGCGTTCATCGAGGGCATCGCCGACATCGAGGATCCGGACGCGCGCGAACTCGCCGAGTGGATGTGCGACCTGTTCGTCTACACCACCATCGAGGAGAACCAGGCCTGGTTCATCATGCACCGGTTCATGTCGGTGGAGCGGGCGAAAGCGATCCGCCGTGGCGTCAACGAGCTGGTCGACCGGCTGCGGCCGCACGCTCTGACGCTGGTCGAGGCCATGGGTGTGCCGGAGTCGATGCTGCGCGCCGCCATGCTCGACGACGCGAGCGTCTTCGACCGGAACCAGCCGATCTCGGCGCCCTCGTAACAGACGCCCTGGTCGGGGACCGCGGGTTTCTGCCGCGGGCACTGGTCAGGTTGCGCCCGCGCAGGCCAGGCCGTCCGCGCGCTACACCGCGGCCGGTCAGCCCGGCCCGTACGCGGTGATCGCGGTGACCACGAACCACACGATCCAGACGAAGCCGATCACCATCCCGATCGCCAGGACAGTACGCATCACCGCACGGCCGAAGTCGAGGTCACCGGCCTCTCGGGGATACAGCTTCCACGGGCTGTACCACGGCGCCCGGATGGCGAAGGCGGACGCCTGCGCCTCCCGTTCGGCCTGCGCGAGCTCCTCCGCGTACGCCTCGGCCTGCGCCTGGTTGGGACCGCCGTGCCAGAGCGTGATGTCGATCGGGCCGAGGAAGCCCTCGTTGAGCAGGTCCTGCGGGGCGGGGAGATAGGGCAGGATGCCGAGTCCGCGGAACGCGACGGCGACGTCGTTGGCCGTCCAGAGGTGCTTCTCCTGCGCGGCGAGGGCTTCGAAGTAGTGCCGCAAGCGGCCGGGATCGTCGCCGAGGATCACGTCGAAGCTCGGATCGGCCCATCGCTGTTCGAGCTGGAGCTGAGCGCCCGGCATCGTGACCAACAGCGCGACGCCGTGGACGACGCGCTGCCCGAGACCACGGGCGGCGAGCCACTCCTGCAACGCGAAGGTGTGCTCGCGGGACTTGTCCACCGGTGTGCGGCGATCGCGGCTCTCCGTCGCGACCGGCTCGCCGTCGATCGACCACGGCCCGTTCAGCGGGACCTCCAGCACACCGTCCTGGCGGGAGACGAGCGCGTCGGCCTCGATCACCACGCAGCTGGTCGGCGTCCAGATCACAGCGTCGAACTGGTGCAGCCGATTCTTGTGGAACAGGCTGCAGGTGATCGTCGCGACACCATGCGGACTGTCGGGGTCCTTCCAGGTGCGCAACCAATCGATCAGCGCGCGCTCGGCATTGGTGCCTGCGGCGTTCTGGACTCGCACGAGCATTGGCGACCGCCCTTCACGTCGACACTCGACAGAGGACAGGATACGAGGTGGCGCAACGGGTTCGCCGCGCGCACGCCGACGCATGGCGTGTCGGCTGTCGGCGCCGCGCCGGTCGCGCGGGCTCCTACGCCGGTTCTTCGGCCGGGATCCGGCCCGCCCGCACGGCCGCGAGCAACTCGGCGTGATCGGCTTCGGTGCGGTCGGCATAGCGCACGGCGAAGGCGGCCACCGCGTCGTCGAAGCGCTCGTCGCCGTCCAGATATCCCGACAGCAGACGCGGATCCAGCGAGCGGGAGTGAGCCCTGGCCAGCAACGCGCCCGCCAGCCGTCCGTAGTCGTCGAGGTCGCTCGCGGGCAGCTCGGCGGGATCGATGCTGCCCTTGAGATTGCGGAATTGCCGTACGATGAACGGCATTTCGGCGCCGCCTCCGTCCGGATCGAGAGACGTCCATCCGAGCAGGATGTCCGATTCGGACTGAACCAGCCTGGCTCCCCGCACGATTCGCTCACCCTCGTGCCGCACCGGGGGCGTCGGCAGGAACGGGGCGAGTGCCGCGGAAGGGGCCTGCTTCACCTGCAGGACAAGCGCTTCGCCGTCGTTGCCGTGCAGCAGCGCGAGATAGGTGCGCAGGCCGACGCTTCCGGTCCCGACGATCCGGAAAGCGATGTCGGACACGGCGAATCGAGCCAGCAGGTTGCGCCGCGACTCGGGCAGGGTGTCGGCGTAGCGCTCCAGCCCGCCGATCACCGCCTCGGCGACGCGCTCGTCCACCGTGGTGAGAATCGGGTGATCGCTGACGAAGCGGTGCTTGCGGATGCCGGTCTGGTGATCTTCCAGGTGCGCGGTCCACTTGGCCACCACTTTGGCGCTGGTGTTCTTGCGCGCCTTCTTGGCGGCCTTCTGGAAATCGTCGAGCAGCGCGTCGGCCTTGGCCTGGGTGATCACCGACTCGTCCGGAAGCGCGCACCAGGACGTCATGAACGGCATCGCGGCCAGCTCGTCCACGGCCAGGCGGTAGGAGCGGGCGGCATCGCGCGCCGCGGTGCGGCACTCGTCCTCGTCGGCGCCCGCCTCGCGCCCGGCCAGTACCAGGCTGGCCGCGAGGCGCTCCAGATCCCATTCCCACGGTCCTTCGACGGTCTCGTCGAAGTCGTTGATGTCCATGATGATCTTGCCGCGCGCCGTGCCGTACAGGCCGAAGTTCGCCGCGTGCGCGTCACCGCACAGCTGGGCCGGGAGCCCACTGTCCGGGCCACCCGCCAGATCGGCCGCCATCAAACCCGCCGCGCCCCGGTAGAAGGTGAACGGCGAGCTGATCATCCGCCCGATGCGCAGCGGTATCAGGTGCGGCAGCCGCCCGGCGTTGCTCGCCTCGACGAAGTCGAGCACGCCCGGCCGCCGCACGCTGGTCGCCTCCCTGTCCCTGGCGATGACCGGAACCCGCTGACGCAGCGCGCGGCCCCGCGCGTGGACCTCCTCGGCGGGCACGTAGGAGCGCAGGTCGATACCACTGTCTGACACAACGGATCACGCTAGCCGGTGCGGACCGCCACCGCCGCGTGGTGTCGCCGCACCGCACCGGCGCGCGGGGCGGCACTGGCTCGATCGGCAGCCGCAGCGCGGCCCGGTCCCGACGCGGGGACCGCGGGACGCGCGGGGGACGCCGGCGCGATGCGCCGGTAGGGCGACCCCAGCTCCGGCCTGGTCTCGGGCTCGTCACGGTTGGGCCAGAACGCCATCGCGCGCTCGGCCGGCGCGGTGATCGTCAACGACGGGTTCACGCCGAGGTCGGCGGTCACCGCCGACCCGTCCGCCGCATGCAGGCCGGGATGACCGTAGACCCGCTGGTACGGGTCGACCACGCCGGTCTGCGGGCTGTCGCCGATTACGCATCCACCGATGTAGTGCGCGGTGGCCGGGATGTCGAACACGTCCATGATCAATCCGTGGGTGTCGCCGTCGACCTTCGCCTCGAACCGGCGGCCGATGTCGTGGGCCGGCGGGATCCAGGTAGGGGTTCGGCTGGCCGGTGCCCTGCCTGGTGCGCAGCCGCCCACGCCTGCGGAACGAGGTCAGCGAGTTGCGGGCGCCACACAGCGGCCCGCACGATGAGAAAATTTTCCGATCATTCTGTCACCGCCGCGTTGTGGCGGAAACCATCCTCGCACGGGCCCGGCGCGCCGATAGCCGGAAATTCGGCGCGTGGAAATGGCGGGGAACCGGGTCGATGGGGTATGCACGGGTCGTGACAACCGAATCGGGCACAGCGCAACCGGAGGAACGCGCCGGCGGAGTGCGGGGCGTCTTCGCCGACCGCATCCTGACCGTGCCGAACGCGCTGAGCGTGCTGCGCCTGCTGGGCGTGCCACTGTTCCTGTGGTTGCTGCTGATCGAGCGGGCCGATGGCTGGGCGTTCGCGCTGTTGGTCGCCAGCGGCCTGACCGACTTCCTGGACGGCAAGCTGGCCCGGCTGCTGGACCAGTCCTCGCGGCTGGGGGAGCTGCTGGACCCGTTCGTCGACCGGCTCTATCTGGTCACCACGCTGGCGGCCTTCGTGATCCGCGGTCTGATGCCGTGGTGGGTGGCGGCGATCCTGGTGGGGCGCGACCTCGTACTCACCGCGACGCTGCCGGTGTACAAACGCCGCGACCTGCCTCCGCCGGAGGTGATCTACCTGGGCAAGGCGGCCACCTTCGCGCTGATGTCCGCCCTGCCCTGGTTGCTGGCCGGGCAGATGGACTGGGCGGCCGCCGGTTTCGGGCGCGCCTTCGGCGGGGCGCTGTTGATCTGGGGCACGGCGGTCTATGTGTGGACCGGCGTGCTCTACACCGCTAGAGCCGTCGCGGTCGCAAGAGCGATACCGGCTGTGGGGCATCGAACGGCGTAGCCGATAGAGTTTGCGTGCAACGTTCAAAAGAAAGGACGGCCCGTGACCCAGACCCCCGAGGATCTGCTCTACACCGAGGAGCACGAGTGGGTACGCCGGATCGCCCCGACCCGGGTGCGGGTGGGCATCACCGACTACGCCCAGTCTCAACTCGGTGACGTTGTGTTCGTGCAGCTGCCCGAGACGGACGCGGACGTGGCCGCCGCGGACAGCATCGCGGAGGTGGAGTCGACCAAGAGCGTGTCGGACATCTACGCCCCTCTGAGCGCGAAAGTCGTTGCGGTGAACGACAAGCTGACCTCGGAGCCGGAGACGTTGAACGCCGACCCCTACGGTGAGGGGTGGTTGTTCGAGTTGGAGGTTCGCGATGCGGCGAGCCTCGACGCGACACTCGGTGAACTGCTGGATGCCGCAGGTTATCAAGGAGTTATCGGGGGCTGAAGCAGCCTTCCCAGTTCTACCTGCACGGGTGCGGCCCGGCAGGGTACGGTCAATGCCAACAGATGCCCCGGCGCCCCCGCCGGGAATCCGAGAGACTCGACGGCAGGTCGTGGTGCCAGAGGTATCACCTGCTTGCATGGGATAATCAGGTTCGAGGAGGAGAGAAACGGTGAGCGAGAACAAAGACCCGGGTTACGGGGAGACCGCGGCCGAGACGACGTCGGTCTTCCGCGCGGATTTCCTGAACGAGGTCGACGCGTCGCGCTCCGGAGAGCAGACCGGCGAGCAGCCGGTCCAAGGGGTCGAGGGTCTGCCCGTTGGCGCGGCCCTCCTGGTCGTCAAGCGCGGCCCGAACGCGGGCTCGCGGTTCCTGCTGGATCAGCCGACCACGTCGGCCGGCCGTCACCCCGACAGTGACATCTTTCTCGACGACGTCACCGTCAGCCGTCGGCACGCCGAGTTCCGTCAGGACGACGACTCGTTCCAGGTCGTCGACGTGGGCAGCCTGAACGGCACGTACGTGAACCGGGAGCCGGTGGACTCCTCGGAACTGCAGAACGGTGACGAGGTGCAGATCGGCAAGTTCCGGCTGGTGTTCCTCACCGGACCGCGCGCCCAGGTGACCGACTCGTCGGCGGGCGCGGGGAGTCTATGACAACGTCGGCGCTGGGTCGTATACCTCATGAAAGGCTCGTGATCATGAAGGACCTGGCGCTGTGACCGGTGCGGCGCAGTGGGCACGCGGAGGGATGTCGATCGGCTCCGTGCTCGACCTGCTGCGCCCCGACTTTCCCGACGTCACCATCTCCAAGATCCGCTTCCTGGAAGCGGAGGGCTTGATCCGGCCGGAGCGGACGCCTTCGGGCTACCGCAGATTCTCCGTGGCGGATGTCGAACGGCTCCGGTTCGTGCTGACCGCGCAACGCGATCAGTACCTGCCGTTGAAGGTGATCAAGGAACAGCTCGAGGCCATCGACAGCGGTGCGGCGACGCTCGGCGTGCGGGAAGCCCGCGCCCGAGCGCACTCCGTCCGGTCCGGGGCGCCGGAGCCCGGACCCGGCGCACCCGATGCCGAACAGGCCGTACCGGGTTCCGACCGTGGCGGGCGCCCGGTGCCCCCGCCTCGGCGGCTCGGCGTCGTGCCGAGCGAGGTCTCCCCGGAAGATCTGCGGTTCGATCACGAAATCCGGGTGACCCGGGCTGATCTGCTCGACCAGGCCGGGATCGATGAGAGGTTCCTCATCGATCTCATCCGGGCGAACCTGATCACGCCCGGTCCGGCGGGTTACTTCGACGCCGATGCGGTCACGCTTGCCAAGACCGCGCGGGCGATGGCCGAATTCGGTTTGGAGGCACGGCATCTGCGTGCCTTCAAACTCGCCGCCGACCGCGAAGCCGCGCTCGTGGCGCAGATCGTCGCCCCGATCGCGAAGAGCCGTGACGCGGGTGCGCGCGCCCGCGCGGAGGAGACGGTGCGCGAACTGGCCGCGCTGTCGCTGACCCTGCACACCTGTCTGGTGAAGTCCTCGGTCCGGGGGTCGCTCGGGGGCTGATCCCCGGCGCGCCCCGGGCTCGGAGGTTTCGCCGAACCGGCACTGTGATTTCGGCTGTGCAGACGGATCGCTGGACCGGTGCGGGTTCGCCTAGACTCGTGGTACGGCGAGCTCTGCAGCGGTCATGCCGGGCCGGCGGCGAGTATGGGAGGCAGTGCGATGAGCGAAATGCGCGTGATCGGCATCCGTGTCGAGCAGCCACAGAACCAGCCCGTGCTGTTGCTCCGCGAAGTGGCGGGCGACCGGTATCTGCCGATCTGGATCGGGCAAGCCGAGGCGACTGCGATCGTCCTCGAGCAGGAGGGGGTGACGCCGATCCGCCCGCTGACGCACGACTTGATCAAGATCCTGATCACCGAACTGGGGCACACCCTCAAGGAGGTCAGGATCGTGGATCTGCAGGAGGGCACCTTCTACGCGGATCTGGTCTTCGAGAACGATCTGCGGATCTCGGCGCGGCCGTCGGATTCGGTTGCGATCGCCTTGCGGGTGGGTTGCCCGATCCATGCCGAGGAGTCGGTTCTGGAGGAGGCCGGGCTGGTGATGCCGGACGAGCGTGAGGACGAGGTGGAGAAGTTCAAGGAGTTCCTCGAGTCGGTGTCCCCCGATGACTTCAAGGCGACCGACAGCTGAAGTAGAGGTCGAGACTTTTACCGCGCGTCGCGTTTGGCTCGATGACGTCGCTCCCTGGACAATCGTGGGGAGTAATCTCGACAGTTGGGCCACGACCGTTTCGGCCGAATCCGCACCGATTCGGTCGGTGACGGAGCCGGGTCATTGATGAGGCTGGGAATGCGTCGGCGAGGCAAGGGAGTGGTCAGTGGCAGAGCAATCGCAGGATGTGGTACAGCCAGGCCTGTTCCCCGACGACTCGGTACCTGACGATCTGGTCGGCTATCGCGTTCCCAGTGCATGCCAGGTGGCCGGAATCACCTACCGGCAGCTCGACTACTGGGCGCGCACCGGTCTGGTGGTGCCTTCCATCCGGAGCGCGGCGGGGTCGGGAAGTCAGCGGCTGTACTCGTTCAAGGACATTCTGGTCCTGAAGATCGTCAAGCGGTTGCTCGACGCGGGCATCTCGCTGCAGAACATCCGGATAGCCGTGGATCATCTGCGTAGCCGTGGCGTGCAGGACCTGGCGGGGATCACGCTTTTCTCCGACGGCACCTCGGTCTACGAGTGCACCTCGGCCGAAGAGGTCGTCGATTTACTGCAGGGCGGGCAGGGGGTCTTCGGGATAGCCGTCAGCGGCGCCATGCGCGAACTGACCGGCGCCATCGCGAATTTCCCCGCGGAGCGCGCGTCGGCGATCACCGAACGTCCCGAGGACGAGCTGTCGTTCCGCCGCAAGGCGCGGATGAACCGCAAGACCGGCTAGACCCCGCGCCGTTCGGCGCGGAAAGAAACAGGTGATGCGCACACACGGCCGGGTAGAGCGGGGCAGCCTCCCGGCCGTGCGTGTGTGAGAGCGCCGTCCGGCGGGGTGACCGGGCCGTGGCGGCAGCGAGAGGGGGGCCGCCGTGCGACTGGGCGACATCACCGGGCTCGTCGGGCCGATCGGCCGGATCGACGCGTTCCCGACCGTCGACGAACTGAACGGATTCGCCGACGCACTGGCCGCCGGCCATCCCGACCGGATCTCCATCACCGAACTCGGACGCTCCCGCGGGGGCGACCCGATCCGCGAGGTGACGGTCGGATCGGGTGACCGGCACATCTTGGTCTTCGGCAATCCGCATCCGAACGAGCCCATCGGCATGGCCACGATCCGCCACCTTCTCGGCCGGATGGTCGTGGACGAGACGGCGACCGTGGGCGCGACGTGGCATTTCGTGCTGTGCGTCGACCCGGACGGAACCCGGTTGAACGAAGGGTGGTTCGCCGGTCCGCACACCAGGACCGGCGTCGCACGCGGCTTCTACCGCCCACCCGCGGCCGAGCAACCGGAATGGTGCTTCCCGACCGTGTGGCGTGGCCGCCGCGTGGGCATCCCGCTCCCGGAGACGAGAGCGATGATGTCGCTGATCGACCGCACGCGGCCCGTACTGATCGCCTCGCTGCACAACGCCGAATTCGGCGGCGGGTTCTTCTACACATCCGGCGGCGACCCGGAGTACTGGTCGGCGCTGACCGCTCGCCTCGCCGCCGCCGACGTGCCGATCTACCACGGCGAACCCGACTCACCCGGCGCCCGCACGCTGGCCCCCGGAGTCTTCGAACTGCCATCCTTCGCGGCGATGGCCGACCTGCTCGCCGCGCAGGGCTTGGACTCGGTCGCCGCGCTGGGCGGGGGTGGCTGCCGCGACTACGCGGCGCGTTACGGCACGGCGATCCTGGTGTGCGAATTGCCGCTCTGGGTCGACGCGCGCATCGGCGACGCCTCGGCGGGCGACCGCGTACTGGGCGAGTTGCTCGACGCCACCGCCGCCGACTACCGGGCCATGGCCGAGGTGGCCTCCGAGGTGCTCGCCCGCGTCGACGGCCGGTTGAGCGGCCGCAGCCCGTTCGAGCGGTCGGTCCGTGCGCTGGTCGCGGGGCTGCCCGGTCTCGCGGTGAGCAGACAGGCCGCACCGGAACGCAACCGCATCGCGACCAGGGGCGAGATATTCGTCGGGCGCTACGACTGGACCGCGATGCTGCGCCTGCGGCTGGGCGGCATGCTGCTGCGTCTGCTCGAGGACGAATACGCTCGCGACGCCGCACCGGTGCTGGCCGCCGAGCGCGACCGGTTCGCCGCGATATTCGACCAGTGGTGCGCCGACGTGGAGCAGAACGCGCCAGGTGTCGCGGTACCGCTGGCTCGTCTGGTGGGCATCCAAGCGGAGTCGATCGTGCTCGCCGCGACGAGGTTGCGCGCGGGCCTGGCCGTCTGACGGTCATTCTCCCTCGGTCTGGCGAGTGACCAGGACGACACGGCCCAGGCGGGGTCCGGTGGCGCGCCCCGGCGTGGCGGCGGCATAAACTGACGGTGCGTCGCCGCCGTGCGGGAGAGTCTCGGTCTCGAAACGAGTCCGAGCGCCGAAGGAGCAGCACCTCCCCGTCAATCTCTCAGGCAACAGGGACCGTGCGGGCTTCGGCGCCTCTGGAAAGCGGTGGCTTCGAGCCGCCCGCCCATGGGGAAAGGGGCTCGGCCACCGGTCGCGGCACCCGAATCTCTCAGGCGCCACGACAGAGGGGGAGGGCAGGTACCCGTCGACCGCCCGGTCGACCCGCCCGACCTTGGGAGCTGTTGTGACTCGCTCATTCGCCGACCGCCATATCGGACCCGACCGGGACGAACTAGCCCGGATCCTGGACGTCGTCGGCGTGCCGTCGCTCGACGAGCTGGCCGTCGAGGCGCTCCCGGCGAGCATCCTGGACAGCGACGGCCTTGCCGGACTGCCCGCGGCGGGCTCCGAGCACGAGGTGCTCGCCGAACTCGCGGCGCTCGCGAAGTCGAACACCGTGGCCACCTCGATGATCGGCCTGGGCTACTACGACACGCTGACCCCGCCGGTGCTGGTGCGCAACCTCCTGGAGAACCCGGCCTGGTACACCGCCTACACCCCCTACCAACCCGAAATCAGCCAGGGCAGGCTCGAGGCCCTGCTCAACTTCCAGACCATGGTGTCGGAGCTGACGGGCATGGACGTCGCCAACGCGTCCATGCTGGACGAGGCCACCGCCGCCGCCGAGGCGATGACGCTGCTGCGTCGCGCGGGCCGGTCCTCTTCCGCCCGGCTACTGATCGACACCGACCTGTTCCCGCAGACCAGAACAGTGCTCTACACCAGGGCCGAGCCGCTGGGCCTGGAGATCGTCGAGGCGGATCTGTCCACGGGCGAACTGCCCGACGGGAAGTTCTTCGGTGTCCTGGCACAGACGCCGGGGGCCTCCGGCCGGATTCTCGACCGGACCGGCCTCATCGCGGCGGCGCACGAACGCGGCGCGCTGGTGGCGATCGGCGCCGACCTGCTGGCGATGACGCTGATCACCCCGCCCGGTGAGCAGGGCGCCGACGTCTGCTTCGGCACCACCCAGCGCTTCGGCGTCCCGCTCGGCTTCGGCGGCCCGCACGCCGGATACCTCGCGGTGCGGCAGGCGCAGGCCCGGCAACTGCCCGGCCGCCTGGTCGGCGTCTCGGTGGACGCCGACGGCGCGGTCGCCTACCGCCTCGCCTTGCAGACCCGCGAGCAGCACATCCGGCGGGAGAAGGCGACCTCCAACATCTGTACCGCGCAGGTGCTGCTGGCCGTCGTGGCCGCGATGTACGCCTCCTACCACGGCGCCGACGGTCTGCGGGCCATCGCCCGCAGGGTGCACGGGCACGCGGCGGCGATCGCGGCCGGTCTGGACGGCGCGGTCGTGCACGACAGCTTCTTCGACACGGTGCTCGCGCACGTGCCCGGTAGCGCGGAAGCCGTTGTCGCGAAAGCGAAGTCGCGCGGCATCAATCTCCGGCTGGTCGACGCCGACCACGTCGGCATCGCCTGCGACGAGGCGACCACCGACGCGCATGTCGCGGCCGTGCTCGAGTCCTTCGGCACCGCGGTATCGCCGGACCCGGGGGCGCCCGCGCCCGTCGCGGCGATCGAGAACCGCACCTCGGAGTTCCTGGCCCACCCCGCGTTCACGAAGTACCACACCGAGACGGCGATGCTGCGGTACCTGCGCACGCTGTCCGACAAAGACATCGCGCTGGACCGCAGCATGATCCCGCTCGGCTCCTGCACCATGAAGCTCAACGCCACCGCGGAGATGGAGGCCATCACCTGGCCCGGCTTCGCGCGCGTGCACCCCTACGCGCCGGTCGAAGACGCCCCAGGTCTGCTGAAGGTGATCGCGGACCTGGAACGCTGGTTGTCCGACATCACCGGCTACGACTCGGTGAGCCTGCAACCCAACGCGGGCAGCCAGGGTGAGTACGCCGGGCTGCTGGCGATCCGCCGCTACCACCTCGACCGCGGTGACACCCACCGCGACACCTGCCTGATCCCGTCCAGCGCGCACGGGACCAACGCGGCGTCGGCGGCCATGGCGGGGCTGCGCGTGGAGGTGGTGAAGTGCCGCGCCAACGGCGACGTCGACCTCGACGACCTGCGGGCCAAGATCGCCGACCATGCCGACCGGCTGGCCTGCATCATGATCACCTACCCCTCCACGCACGGCGTCTACGAGCACGAGGTCGCCGAATTGTGCGCGTTGGTGCACGACGCGGGCGGCCAGGTGTACGTGGACGGCGCGAATCTGAACGCGCTGGTCGGCCTCGCCAGGCCGGGCCGGTTCGGTGGCGACGTGAGCCACTTGAACCTGCACAAGACGTTCTGCATCCCGCACGGCGGCGGCGGTCCCGGCGTCGGCCCGGTCGCCGTGCGCGCGCACCTGGCGCGGTACCTGCCCGGCGACCCGCTGGAATCGGGCTCGCACGCGGTGTCGGCGGCGAAGTACGGCTCGGCGTCGATCCTGCCTATCACCTGGGCCTACATCCGCATGATGGGCGCCGACGGACTGCGCCGGGCCACGCTGTCGGCGATCGCCTCGGCGAACTACATCGCGCGGCGGCTGGACGAGTACTTCCCGGTGCTCTACACCGGCGAGCACGGCATGGTGGCGCACGAGTGCATCCTCGACCTGCGCGAGATCACCAAACAGACCGGCGTCACCGTCGACGATGTGGCAAAACGCCTGACGGACTACGGTTTCCACGCGCCCACCATGAGCTTCCCGGTGGCGGGCACGTTGATGGTGGAGCCCACCGAGAGCGAAAACCTCGCCGAGCTGGATGATTTCATCGAGGCGATGATCGCGATCCGCGCGGAGATCGACCAGGTCGCCGCGGGCGTGTGGCCGGTGACCGACAACCCGCTGCGCGGTGCGCCGCACACCGCGGCGTCGCTGGTGGGGGACTGGGAGCACCCCTACAGCCGGGAAGTGGCCGTCTATCCCCGCGGTCTCGGGCATGCCAGGGCGAAAGTGTGGCCGCCGGTGCGCCGGATCGACGGCGCCTATGGCGACCGGAACCTGGTGTGCGCTTGTCCGCCGTTGGAGGCGTACGCGAATTGATGTCCGCACCGGCCGTGCCTCCGGGGCACTCGGAGGCGGCTACGGTGTGGTGAGCGCCTCGACGACGGCGGAACCGAAGGCGATATCGTCGGTACTCGCCAGCCGGGTGTAACTCCCACCGGTCTGCTGCGCCACAGCCTGGAGTGTCTGGGTGCCGCTGCCGCCGAGCACGATGACGTCGACGCGCACCGGTCGGGCACGGTCGGTCGCCGCGGCGATGTCGGCGGCCAGCTGGGCGCCGGTGACCGTGGAATCGTCGTCGGGCCCGTCGGTGATCAGCAGCACCGAATTGGTGCGGCCCGGCGTGTACCCGGTGGCCGCGCTCTTGTACGCCGCGATCAGGGACGGGTACGCCTGGTCGGATTTGCTCTCACCGGGCCGCACTGCGCTCAGCGCGGTACTGATCTTCGTCCGCTGGTCGGGGCTGAGCGAGGCGGTGGCGGCCGCCACCCGGTACGGGTTGTTGCCGTCGAGGTTCTTGCCGAAGGTCCATACCCCGAGGCCGAAATCGGGTGGCATGACCGTCATGGTGGAGTTCAGGGCGGCCAGGACGTTCGCCAGTCGCGTCGTCGCGCCCTCGGCGGTCCCCATCGACGCCGACACGTCGACCAGGACCGTGGACCGCACGCCGAGAACGGGATTCGCCAGCGTGGCGCGTACCTTGTCGAGTGCGGCGCGGGTCGGGACGGCGGCCGTGGTCTGCGGCGCACCGCCGAAACCCGCGGTGACGAAGGCCTGGGCCTGCTCGGGCCTGCGCAGGTAGTCGGTGAATCGCCCGGCGATGAGGTTCTGCGTCTTGTCCACCCAGGCGCCGGACATCAAGGCGGCCGGATAATCCGCTACCGGCGCCGATCCGGCGGGGCGGAATGCGACGACGCCGGGCAGGCCTCTGAGTTGCTGTTCGGTAGCCACAATCGCGTGCATCGGCGCGTCCTGCGTCGTGATCTCGGTCAGCGCGGCGGCGGTGTCCGAGACCTGCGGTGCGTCTGCGGCGAGCCCCGAGACAGCGGCGACGACCTGACCGGACTGCGCCGCCTGCTCGCTGAGCGGCTCGGCGCCCGACACCGCGGACCCGACCGCCGCGGCCGCGGCCAGTGTGGCGTCACCCGCGGGCAGGCCCAGCCGCAGCCCGCCCCATCCGCTCAGCCCGATCTCGCCGAGCGAACCCTGTTGCAACCGGGGCAGATCCGCCCAGGAGGCCTCCGCCTGCTCCAGTGCGCGGTGCAGCTCCTCCGGCACCGCCAGCACGATCGGACTGGCGGCGATCGATACCGGCGCGCCCTCGATCAGGCCCGGGACGCGCATGGATTCGATCGAACGGGTCGAATCGGCGATCCACAGCGCCGGTTGCGGCCCGAGCGCCTGATCCCACGGTTTGCCGCTGGTGAACGCGGCGACGATCGCCTCGGAGGGCTGCGCTGTCACGGTGACCCGAGCGCAGTGGTCGCGCACTTTGGGTTGGGTGGCGTTGTAGCTGTCCGCGACGGCCCGCACCTGCGCCGCGATGCTCGGATCGGCCGTCACATAGAGGGTCGCGGGCCCCTCTACGCATTCGGCCGCCGCCGCGCTGTCCTGGCTCGCCGCGCGATCGCGCAACTGAAACCAGCCGACGACGATCGCGGCCAGTAACGCAACGGCGACCACCACGATAACCGGACCTTTGCTGACGCCCCGGGACCTGGTTCCGCTGCGATGAGTGCCCACGCGCCTCAGTGTATGGTCACCGGCTCCCGACGAACTCGGCAAGGCTCCCCTGACCGGGAGCGAGCCGGTTGGCAGCACCGGCCCGCCGTCGCACCGGAAGGTGCGCGACGACGGAACCTCAGTGGCGGATCACTCGTCCGCGGTCGAACTCGTGCCCGCCCCAGACACCCGACTGCCCGGTGCGCGCGGCGAAGTCACCGCACGCGTCCCGGATGGGGCAGCGCGCGCAGACCTCCCGCGCGTAATCGAAGTCCTGCGAGGGGTACGGGAACCAGGCTTCGTGGTTGGGGTCGCCGCGGCAGGCCGCCCGGTGCCACCCTCGGGAATCCGAGAGCGGGAGCAGGTCGGCCAAGGTCAGCTCCGCGACGGCGGTGGTCTCGGTGCGCGTCATCGCGATCTTCTCCTTTCTCGGGTCGTGGTCAGGTCGCGGCGAGTTGCTTCCAGATCCGGCGCTGCTGCCGGACCTGATGGGTGGGGGCCTTCGGCTCCCAGAGCAGGCGCATGCCCGCCTCCTCCGGGGTGCGGTCCGCCTTGGCCGCGTTGCACGGCGCGCAGCAGGCCACCAGGTTGCTCCAGGTGTTCGGGCCGCCTCGCGACCGCGGCCGGATGTGGTCCACGGTGCGCGCCCACCCCGCGCAGTAACCGCAGCGGTTCCTGTCGCGGCGCAGAACGCCCGCCAGCGTGGCCCTGCTCTCGTCGTGTACCAGCACGGTGTGCTCCAGATACACGTAGCGCAGCAGCCGAATCGTCTGTGGCAGTACGAGTTCCACGTGCCGCGACCGGATGGGGAAGTGCGGCTCGCGGTCGGCGACCGACTCCGCGGCTCCCGCGACCAGCAGCACCACGGCCCGATCGGCCTTGATCTCGTCGAGCGCCTCGTAGGAGGCGTTCAGGACGAGGACCCCGGTGTGTATCCAGTTGTCGGCGGTTATCGCCGCCTGATCGGCGGCACGGCGGAACGTCATGGGAATCACCATGTTTCGTGCGGAATGGAGCGAAGGAGGAGAGGAATGCGGCGATCAGCCGAGGGCCTGGAGGCGGCTGTCGCCCGGTGTGCCGTGCGGTGCCCGCATCGGTTCGCCGAACGCGTAGCCCACGGCCGACGGTCGCGCCGTCTCGGCATCCATTCGCTTCGTCGTATCCGGAATCACTGCCGCCCCTCCTCTCCACTGCTCGGCGACCACCTGGAGGCGGTGGTCGTTGTCGAAACACATGGTGGCACAGCGCACCCGCCGTTGTCGGGTCATTTTTCGGCGGTGCGGCCGGGGCCGCCGGGTGGGAGCGCCGCGGTCAGACCGGTCGCAGTTCGGCCGCGCCGAAGGAGACGTCGAACCGGTCGCACCAGATCGCGACGCTGGTCAGCTGTGCCAGGTCGGCGTCGGCGGGAACGGTGTAGTTCTGGTCGCCCTGGTTGCCTTTGAGCTCGCCCAGGTCGGTGTGCGCGCCGTCGTCGAAGACGAACCACCCGTCGCGACCCTCACGCACCGGCGCGTCGGTGAGCCAGACGTGCAGGTCAGGGCCATCGGAGGTGTCGAGATTCTCCAGCCGCAGCACCGTGCCGCCATCGGGCAGCCGCAGCACCACGACCGAGCCCGAGGTGGCGTGTTCGTGGGAGACGAACGCGCCCCGCGCGATGACCCGCGGCTGCGGCGGCGCATCGCCCGGGCGCGCCGGCGCGGCGGACGGCGCGGCCTCGTGGACGGTGGTGTCGGTGAACAGCCGCCACGGCTGGAATGCGGCAAGCCCCACGCCGAGCCCCGCCACCAGCAGCACCGCCACGGCCCAGGTGATCGGCGATCGAGCGATCCTGCGTGCGGATACCATGACTTCTCCTCGCAGCGTGGTCGCGCGACCGGTGCAGGTCGCTGTGCAGAGGTTTTCGCCCCCCCATCGCATTATGGGGGCCAGCGGTGGCGGCGTCGACGAATCGGAACCATGTCATCCGATCGGGGAGTGCCCGAGCGGAAACACGCCTCCCTGCGCTCAGAGGTTGCCGACGACGTGCTCCAGACGCCGGGCGACCAGTTCGCGCGCCTTTTCGCGCAGCGCGGGCCGGTAGCCGCTCGGGTACACCGGGTCGCAGGGGGCGTAGTCCTTCAGGACCTCTTTCGCGAGGGTGATCTTGTGCACCTCCGTGGGGCCGTCGGCCAGCGCCATCACCTCGGCGTAGGTGAGCATGTCCACGAACGGCAGGTCTCGGCTGACGCCGAGCGCGCCGTGCAGGTGCAGCGCCCGCTGGGCGATGTCGTGCATGACCTTGGGCATGGCGACCTTGATGGCGGCGATGTCCTTGCGCACCTTCTTGTAGTCCTGCTCCTTGTCGATGCGCCACGCCGTGCGCAGCACCAGCAACCGGAACTGCTCCATCTCGATCCAGCTGTCGGCAATGCGTTCCTGGGTCATCTGCAGTCCGGCGAGCGTGCCGCCGCGCATCGGGCGCGACACCGCCCGCTCGGCCATCATGTCGAACGCCTTGCCGACCATGGCGACCGTGCGCATCGCGTGATGCACGCGGCCGCCGCCCAGTCGCGTCTGCGCGACGACGAAGCCCTGGCCCTCGGCACCTAGCAGGTGGTCGGCGGGAACGCGGACGTCGGTGAACCGCAGATGGCCCTCGTGCTCGCTGAACCCGGCGACGTGGAAGTTCTTCACGATCTCCAGACCGGGGGTGTCGGCGGGCACGATGAACATCGACATGCCCTGGTACGGACCGACGTCCGGGTCGGTCACCACCATGACGATGTGGAAGGCGGCGAATTGGGCGTTGGAGTTGAACCACTTCTCGCCGTTGATCACCCAGTCGTCGCCGTCGCGCACCGCGCGGGTACGGAACAGTGTCGGGTCCGAGCCGCCGGTCGGCTCGGTCATGACGTAGCAGGAGCCGATCTCGCCGGCCAGCAGCGGCTCGAGATAGGTCTTCTTCTGCTCCGGTGTGCCGTAGTGGGCGAGGATCTCCGCGTTGCCGGAATCCGGTGCCTGGCAGCCGAATACCGACGGCGCCCACACCGAGGTGCCGAGCACCTCGTTGAGCAGGGCGAGCTTCATCTGCCCGTAGCCGGGGCCGCCCAGTTCCGGTCCGAGGTGGCAGGCCCACAGGCCCTGCTCCTTGACCCGCTCCTGCAGCGGCCGCAGCAGCGCCATGGCCTCGGTGTCGGTGCGGTCGTACGGATTGAGGTAGAGCAGATCCATCGGCTCCACCTCGGTGCGGACGAACTCCGCCGCCCAGTCCAGCTTGCGCTGGTACTGCGGGTCGGTCTCGAAATCCCAAGCCATGGTCAGCCTTTCGTGTCCCGCGCGGTGCCGGTCACCACGCCGTCGAGCAAAGTGGTCGCGAGGATGTCGGCGATCTCGCCGGGCGAGCGGTCACCGTGCGGGCGGTACCAGAACGACACCATGTTCAGCATGCCGAGCACGCTGTTGGTGACCACGTGGTCGTCGGTGCGCAGCAGCCCCGCCGCGTGACCGGCGTCGACGACCCGCTGCCAGCAGTGCTGCACCCGGTCGCGCAGGTCCTGCAGTTGCGCGGCGCGCTCGCCGGTGAGCGCGCCGACGTCGCGCACCTGGATGGCCACCTCACGCTGATGACGGATGATCAGCCGCACGTGACTGTGGATCAGTTCGCGCAGCTTGGTGACCGGATCGCCGGGCCCGTCGGCGATCTGTTCGGCATCGGCCAGCATCAACTGGATATAGTCGCGCAGGATCTGCCACAGCAGTTCCTCTTTGGAACCGATGTGGTAGTACAGCGCGCCGCGTTGCACGTCGGCACGTTCGCCGATCTCGGCTACGCCGGTGCCGTGGAAACCCTGTTCGGCGAACAGGTCGATCGCCGCTCCCACGATCCGCTCCCTGGTATCGCTCGCCGTCGATTCGGCGGCGGGCGGGCGGCCGCGCCTGCGCGACGGAGCGGTCATCGCGACGGATCCAGAACGATTTTGCCCACCCCGTCGGCGCGCTCGGCGAACATCCGGTACGCGGCGGGCCCTTCGGACATCGGGAGGTGGTGAGTGACCACGGCTTCCGGCCGCAACCTGCCGCCCGCGGTGAGTTTCAGCAGCGCGGGCAGTTCGTACTGGATCGAACACAATCCGATGTGGAACTCGAGGTCCTTCACCTGCGCCGCCATCAGATGGAACGGATAGGCGCGATTGTGGCTCACGCCGATCACGCTGACCCGGCCGCCGTGTCCGACCGCGCTGATCGCCAGCTTGATGGTCTCGTCCGCCCCGACCGCCTCGATCGCGACATCCGCTCCGCCGCGCAGTGTTTCGCGGATCGCGAGTTTCGGGTCGTCCGACTCGACCGGCTCGGCGCCCAGGCCGGCGGCGCGCTCGCGGCGTTCGGCCAGCAGGTCGACCCCGAGCACCCGCGCCGCGCCCATCGCGAAGGCCGACTGGACCGCCATGAGACCGACCGGCCCGAGCCCGATCACCACCACGGTGTCGCCCGGCGCGATCCGGGCTCGGCGGGCTCCGTACCACGCGGTGGGCGCGTTGTCGGTGAGCACTACGGCGGCGGTGTCGCTCACCTCGTCGGGCAGTTTCGCCAGATTGCCCGCGGCGTGCGGGACGGCCAGCGACTGGGCCTGACACCCCGCCAGCGCGCCGCCGAGCCCGTAGCAGGCGTCGACCGGCAGCGGGTGGCGAGCGCAGGCGGTGACCTTCCCGGCGCGGCACTGCGGGCAGTTGTCGCAGCCTGCCGAGGCCGCGACCAGCACGCGGTCGCCTACCGATAACCCGCGGGTGTGCGGCCCGAGTTCGACGATCTCGCCGACCGCTTCGTGCCCCACGCCGTACCCGGCGCCCGCGACGAATCCGTGTCCGCCGTAGATGTGCAGATCGCTGCCGCAGATGCCCGCCGCGGTGACCCGGACGATCGCGCCGTCGGGGCCGGGCAGAGCGGGTTCCGGTCGATCGCTGTAAGAAATATGCTGCGGACCTTCGTAAGTCAGCGCCTTCATCGCCAACCTCCGTCGACCGCGAGGGTGGCGCCGGTGCAGAACGCCGAGGCGTCGGTGGCGAAGAACAGCGCCGCCCCGACGACCTCCTCCGGTTCGCCGACGCGGCGCAACGCGTTGTGCTCGGCGAGTTCCGCGCGCAGCTCGTCGGGCCACGCCGTGGCGATGTCGGTGGCGAATGGGCCGCACTGGATGGTGTTGACCCGCACGGTGGGAGCGAACGTCTGGGCAAGCCCGCCGGTGAGCGCGTTGAGACCCGCCTTCGCCGCGGAGTAGGGGACCGCGAACGGCTCCGGCCTGGTCGCCTCGATCGAGGAGATGTTGATGATCGAGCCGCCGCCGTCAGCCGCCATGCGGCTGCCGATCAGGGCCGACAGCCGGAACGGGCCCTTGAGGTTCACCCCGATGACCTTGTCGAACAACGCCTCGGTGACCTGGTCCAAGCTCGGGTACAGCGGCGAGAGGCCCGCGTTGTTGACCAGCACGTCGACCCGGCCGAACGCGTCGTAGACGGTCTCCACCAAGGCGTCGCACTGCGACCAGTCGCTGACGTTGCAGGCCACCGGCAGCGCGCGGCGGCCGAACCGCCGCGTCACCTCCTCGGCGAGCGCGGCGCACCCGTCCAGTTTGCGGCTGGCGATCACCACATCCGCGCCCGCCTCGGCGAACGCGAGAACCATCTGCTTGCCCAGACCCCGGCTCCCCCCGGTGACGACGGCGACCTTGTCGGTGAGTGGCACCTGAACTCCTGCCTGTCTCTTAATGTTCCGATCAGTACATTAAATCGGGCGGGCGTTACGATCAAGCGGCCGGTCCGGCCGACCGCCGACGGCTCGACGACCCGACGGGTGAAGGACCAGCTCACCTCGGTGCGGCGGACGGATATGGGCAGACGGCCGGACGACCCGGCGCGCGGTAGCACCACTACCCACGGGTAACATGGCACTGTTTTCCCACTCGGCTTTTTCGGAAGTGAGGCAGTAGATGACAGAGCGGATTCAGGTCGGCGGGCTCCAGGTGGCACGCGTTCTCCACGAGTTCGTCGAGAACGAGGCGCTCCCCGGTTCCGGCGTCGATTCCGCCGCGTTCTGGGCCGGCGCCGAGCAGGTCATCAACGATCTCGCTCCGCGCAACCGCGCTCTGCTGGCCGAACGCGACGAGATCCAGGGCAAGGTCGACGCCTGGCACGCCGAGCACCCCGGCGCGAACTACGACAAGGCCGCCTACAAACACTTCTTGACCGAGATCGGCTACCTGCGCCCCGAGCCCGCCGATTTCCGGATCGCCACCCAGAACGTGGACGACGAGATCGCCGTCACCGCGGGCCCGCAGCTCGTCGTGCCGGTCATGAACGCCCGCTTCGCGATCAACGCCGCCAACGCGCGCTGGGGCTCGCTGTACGACGCGCTCTACGGCACCGACGCGATCCCCGAGGACAACGGCGCGGAGAAGGGCACCGGCTACAACAAGGTGCGCGGCGACAAGGTCATCGAGTGGGCGCGCAACTTCCTCGACGACTCGGTCACCCTGATCACCGGCTCGCACATCGGCTCGACGTCCTACAAGATCGTCGACGGCGAGCTGGAGGTCGGTTTGGAGGATGGCACCAGCATCGGTCTGGCCGACGCTTCCCAGCTGGTCGGCTACCTCGGTGACCCCGAGTCGCCGAGGTCGGTGCTGCTGAAGCACAACGGCCTGCACATCGAGATCCAGATCGACCCGCAGTCCCCGATCGGCAGCACCGACACCGCCGGCGTGAAGGACGTCGTGCTCGAGTCCGCGGTCACCACGATCATGGACTTCGAGGACTCGGTCGCCGCGGTCGACGCCGAAGACAAGGTGCTGTGCTACCACAACTGGCTCGGCCTGATGAAGGGCGAACTCGCGGAGAAGGTCACCAAGGGCGAGAAGACCTTCACCCGCACCATGAACCCCGACCGCGTGTACACCGCGCTGGACGGTAGCGAACTGGTGCTGCACGGCCGCTCGCTGCTGTTCGTGCGTAATGTCGGTCACCTGATGACCTCCGACGCGATCCTCGACGCCGAGGGCAACGAGGTGCCCGAGGGCATCATGGACGGGCTGATCACCTCGCTGATCGCCAAGCACAGCCTGGCCGAGGAGGTGAAGCTGAAGAACAGCCGCACCGGCTCGGTCTACATCGTGAAGCCGAAGATGCACGGGCCCGACGAGGTCGCGTTCACAGGCGAGCTGTTCGGCCGGATCGAGGACGTGCTCGGGCTCGAGCGCAACACCCTCAAGGTCGGCATCATGGACGAGGAGCGCCGGACCACGGTGAACCTGAAGGCCTGCATCCAGGCCGCCGCCGAGCGCGTGGTGTTCATCAACACCGGCTTCCTGGACCGCACCGGCGACGAGATCCACACCTCCATGGAGGCCGGGCCGATGGTCCGCAAGGCCGACATGAAGTCCCAGCAGTGGATCCTGTCCTACGAGGACTGGAACGTCGACACCGGCCTGGCGGCGGGTCTGCCCGGCAAGGCGCAGATCGGCAAGGGCATGTGGGCCATGCCGGACCTGATGGCAGACATGCTCACCCAGAAGATCGGCCACCCGCGCGCGGGCGCCAACACCGCGTGGGTCCCCTCGCCGACCGCCGCCACCCTGCACGCGACGCACTACCACCCGGTCGACGTGTTCAAGCGGCAGCAGGAGATCGCCAAGGGCGGCCGGCGCGCCACCGTCGACGAGATCCTCGAGATCCCGCTGGCCGCCGCGCCGAACTGGACCGACGAGGAGAAGCGCCAGGAGCTGGACAACAACTCGCAGTCCATCCTCGGCTACGTGGTGCGCTGGATCGACCAGGGCGTCGGCTGCTCCAAGGTGCCCGACATCAAAGACGTCGCGCTCATGGAAGACCGGGCGACCCTGCGCATCTCCAGCCAGCTGATGGCCAACTGGCTGCGCCACGGCATCGTCTCCGCCGACGAGGTGGTCGCCAGCTTGGAGCGGATGGCCCCGGTCGTGGACCGGCAGAACGCCGGTGACCCGAACTACCGGGCGATGGCCCCGGACTTCGCGGGCAGCATCGCCTTCCAGGCGGCCAAGGAGCTGATCTTGGAGGGCACCAAGCAGCCCAACGGCTACACCGAGCCGATCCTGCACCGCCGTCGCCGTGAGGCGAAGGCGCTGGCCTGCGTCTAGCCACCGCGCATCGCGAATCCCCCGGTCCGTCGGCCGGGGGATTCGCGCATTCCCCGCTGATCAGGAGTTTCGACTCCCGTTTATCGGTCCGTTACCCTGGGTGCCGCACGAGATCGTCGATTTGTGAGGAAGATTTATGGGAAGCGTTGTGCTCGACATCGTGGCATTGCTCGCCAACCGCGCGGCGATGTTCTGGAATTGGATGGCCACCGGATCGTCGGGCTTCCCGCCACTGTGAGCGTGCGGCGCACGATCGACTTCGAGTAGTAGCGAATCCCCTGGCCAGGCACACTGGCCGGGGGATTTCGGCGATTTCGGCCGGATTCGCCCAAACGTTCCGGAATGTTTGTTTTCACACTGACCGGCCCAGCTGTGCCGTGACAGCAAGTTCTCATCGGCTCGCCGTGAATTCAACGGGCAGCGCGGTGCCGACCACACCAACTCGGGCGCGCTGCTTCGGAATTGGACGTATACCGGTCCCGCGGCTTTCGTCGCCGCTGTCCTGACCGCCGCGTCGCCGTGACCGGCCACGGGCCGGGCGCTTTCGTCACCGATCCCGCGCGCGAAACCGCGACCCCTCGTATCTTGAACACGTGAACTCCGCAGGGTCGTCGCGCACACGGTCACGTATTCCTCGTTGGTTCGTCTTGTGGATGGGGCTGCTGACCGCCTTGGTCGCGCTCTGCTGCGCGGCGCTGTTCTGGCAACTCGCCGCCGAGGGCACGTTTCCGACCCTCGTCGTCCTGTGGGTGGTCCTCGGTGTGCTCGGCGGGATCGCCGTCCTGTTCGGACTGCTCGGCCTGCTGCGCTACCGCGCGCTGTTCCACAGTCTCGCCTCGCCCGTGCTCATCGGCGTACTCGTGGCGCTGACGCTCTACGACGTCCCGGAGGACACCGGCTGGCGGCTGTCGCGCGGCATCCTCGAAGACCAGGCCCTCGACTGCGCCCACCCCGGCCACCGCGGCCGTCTGGGTGTCTACACCATCACCTTCATCACGCCCCGCGACGGCGGCTGCCTGTTCTACACCCAAGCGGGAGACTCGAATTCGGAAGGCTTCGCCTACTTCCGCGACCCGGCCACCCCGCCCCATCTCGGTCCACCGGCCACCAACGGCATCGAATACGCCGCCTTCGACGGCCAGTGGTACCGGTTCGTCGACACTCACTGATCCCGATCGCCGAAAACCTCCTCGAGCGTGTTGGCCGTGGCGGCGCGGGTGATCCAGGCGGTGAGGCGGGCGTCATCGGTGCAGGCGTTGATGTCGGAGGCCAGCGCTGCGGGGACGTCGAATCCGCGGGCCGCGAGGACGGTCAGCAGTGCTTTGGCCTCTCCTTCGGCTTTACCTTCGGCTTTGCCCTGGGCGATTCCTTCGGTTATGCCGTCGGCGTACAGCTGCTTGAAGTACTGGCTGTAGTACGGGGACGTGTCTGTCGTCATCAGCATCTCCAGGAAGTGCCGGGCCGCTGCTTTGGGCAGTGCGGCCAGTACCAGGTCAATGTACCTTTTGCCGTCCGCGGAGTCGTGCGCTGTCGCGGCGAGGGCGGTGAGAATCGAATCGCGTTCCGGGTCGTTGCGGTGGGCGATGGCGGACAGGGCGGCCAGGTCGGGGCGCGCGAGCGCGGTGGAGGTATCGCTGACGACGGGCACGTTGGCCGGGCTGAGAACCATCGGCGACAGGGTGAATCCGGGCGCGACAGTGATCGGACGGCGGCAGTGGCCTGCGGCGCGCTCGTTCGGGCACACGACGACGAGCAGGACCAGGCAGCGCAGGCGAGCTCGCAGAGTCGTCAGGTAGACCGGCCAGCTCCACGCTTTGTCGTCGTCGCGTTGCAGTTGCACCTCGACGACGATGCCGAGGACAGGGACCTCGGCCTCGGTGAGCGTGACCACCAGGTCCGCGCGATACTCGGTCGGTTCGATGTCCGGTAGGTCGCCCGAATCGACCCGTGCGTGATCGAACTCGGGAAGGGATAGCCCGAGTGTGGAGATCAGGAGTTCGGCGACCAAAGTCGGTCTGCGCCGGACCAATTCGATGAGGACTTCGTGTACCGACGAGGGCATGGCGGGGACGGTACCGATAGCCACCGACAGGTTCGGATGAGGTGGGTCACCATTCGAACGGCAGCGGTTGGCGCGGTTCGATCCAGAGGGCTTCGGCGAGCGCGCAGAGGGTGCCGTCGGCTCGGGCCAGTGCTACGCCGACCGTGTGTTTCCGGCCGTTCTCGGAGATGGGCCAGCCGTAGGAGAGGTAGGGCTCGCCGGTGCGGACGGGCTCGAGCTGCGTGGCGGTGAGGGCGGCGGTGACCGCTCCCGGCTGCATGTCACGCAGAGCCATCGCTGCCCAGCCGCCGGGACAATCCAGAGCGGCCCAGACGTTCTCGGTGGAAAGGAGGCCATCGGGGCCGCCGAGGGCGGGATCGGGTGTCCAGGCGGCGACGACCATGTCGTGCGTGGACATCGCCCAGGGCGACAGGCGCAGGCCACGGCCCGGCGCGCAGGCGGCGCCGCAGCCGTAGCAGCGGCTCATCTTGCGCAGCACATCGGCGGTCGCTCCTGCGGCTCGGGCTTGCGTCCAGGAAGGCGCGGGCCGCGGCGTGACCGCAAGCGTCGACACGGACGCTTGCGCGAGGACTTCGCCGTCCGGGTCGGTGAGGCTCGCGCCGCCGGAGTCGTCGGCGGCCAGCATTACGGGGGTGTCCACGGCGATTCTGCGCCGGAAGTCGACGCGCACCTCCGCGGCGCCACTCGCCGCGGCCAGCAGCCCTGCCACGTACCCGCCGAAGGCCACCCCCGGATAGCCGCGCACATGCGCGGGCACCGTGAACGCATCGGTCCGAATCATCTCTCGCCCAATCTCTGCGGCCGTTGCGCCGACGATACCCGCGCGGAACGAACGGTTTGTTGCCGGGCGACCGGCCGGGCGACGCGGCCACGCCGAGTCGCGTCATGTCCGCGCAGGTCAGCGGCAGGCCGGAATTCCCGCGCGCTCGATGCTGTTGCGCCGAGACGTGACGAAAGCCGGAATGAACGTACTGGTCGTGTACGCCCACCCGAAGCCGGACTCACTCACCGGCTCGCTGAAAGACGTTGCCGTGGGCCAGTTGCGGGCGGACGGACACGAGGTGCGGATCACCGACCTCTACGCGATGGGCTGGAAGGCCGCCGCCGACACCGACGATTTCGGCGGGGTCGAGGAGCCCAACTTCATGCTGGCCTCGGGCGTGGCCTACCGCGGTGGGACGCTGAGTCCCGACATCCGCGCCGAGCAGGAGAAGCTGCTGTGGGCCGACGCCGTCGTCCTGCATTTCCCGCTGTGGTGGTTCGGCATGCCCGCGATCATGAAGGGGTGGGTGGACCGCGTCCTCACCTGCGATTTCGCTTATGGCGCCGGAGGCAAGGCGCTGCCCAGATACGGGGCGGGCGTACTGGCGGGCAGGCGTGCGATGCTCGTGGTCTCGGTCGGGGGCAAGCAGCCGTCGTACTCCGATCGCGGAATCAACGGCCCGGTCGATGATCTGCTGTTCCCCATCCACCACGGCATTCTCTACTACACCGGCATGGACGTGCTGCCGCCGTTTCTGGTGCACGGCACGATCGGGCTCGGCTCCGCGCGCTTCGACGAGGTCGCCCACGACCTTCGGCAGCGGATGACGGATCTGGCGGAGCTGGAGCCGATCCGCTACCGCCCGCAGAGCGGGGGCGACTACGACCGGAGTTTGCGTCTCGAGCCTGGGCGCGAGAGGCGAGGCGCGACCGGATTCGGGCTGCATGTGGCGTCGTGACCCGGCGGTCAGGGCAGTGGGGCCGCCCCGCGCTGGGTGAGCATCAGCCCCATCATCCCCGCTTCCTGGCCTTGCCCGTGGATCATGGAACGCGCGATCTCCTTGACCGGTCCGGAGTGGAGTCGATCGTCGGCGGCCTCGGCCATCGCGATTCCGCCTCGGTGGTGACGAAACATCAACTGGAGGAAGAGGACTTCCGCGTCGCGGCCTCGTGCGGCGGCCAACGCATCCAGCTCCGCGGTACTCGCCATCCCGGGCATGACCGGTGCGGGGGCGGTCGGTGCGACCGCTGCCGGGTGCCGATGCGCGGCTGCGGTGGGCATCCACGCCATCGGGTGCGCGGAGCTCGGGGCCGCGTCCGCCAGGCGCAGCCAGCCGAGCATGGTGCCGATCTCCATGCGCTGGGTGCGGTCGAGCTGCTCGGCCAACCGGGCGATCGCCGGATCGACCGAGCGGTCGAGCCGCTGCGCCATGAGCAGCGCCTGCTGGTGATGGACGGTCATATCCTGGACGAAGCCGATCTCGATCTCGTCGAGAAGCGGTGTCGCGGCGGGATGCTCCGGAAACATCAGTGGCCGCAGCCCGGCGCCGAGCACGAGCAGCGCGAAGGCCGCCGAAGCCAGGGCCGCGGTTCGCGCCCAGTGCCGCATCACTACGACCCGACGATCGACCGCTGGTCCGCCGGAGGCGAATACACGTCGTTGTCCAGTCGCAGCACCATGAATCCGTTGTCCGAGCACGCGACGTAGAGCTGCGAACCGCGCCATTCCGGCGGCGAGAAACACCAGTCGGTGGACACGTCGCCGAAGGCGAGACGACCGGTGCGCGGGGTCGTGGCGTCCAGCGGGTGGAATTGTCCTTCCAGTGCGGCGCGCACGGCGGGAGGCGCGCTCATCAGCGGAACGCCGATGAGGGAGGCGAGCGCGTGCGGCGAGTTCCACAGGCTCAGGTTCTGCCCGGTGCGGGCGGGCGGGTTGTAGTAGGCGATCTCGCGGATGGCGTAGGGGTCGCGGACGTCGAATACCCGGATGCCGGAGGACACCCATCCGCATGCCAGGGCGGTCGGGTTCTCCTGCCGGTCCGCGGCGCAGTAGTGCGCTTCGTAGGCGAAGGCGGAACCCCCATGGCGGAGCCGATATTGCTGTCGATGTGCTGGGGCAGGTTGATCTCGAGCTTGATCTTGTTGACTACCTTGGGCGCGGTGTCGTCGGAGATGTCGACGAGTTTGACGCCCCCGGAGCCGCCTTCGTCGACGGTGTAGAGGTAGGGCTTGCCGTCGTAGCTGACCGGAACACTGTGCTGCGTCGCCCAGCCGTCGGTCCAGAACACCCGGCCGAGGTGGTGCACCTGCGGGTTCGGATCGCGGCGTTGCACCGCGCTGATGTCGAGGACGGTGAACCCGCCGAGGGCGGAGAGATACATCCGGTTGCCGTCGGGGCTGATGCCGAACCCGTGCGCCTCGATGCCGGTCACTCCCTGCCACACCACGCGCGGGTCGGCGGGGTCGGACAGGTCGACCGCGCTGACGAAACCGGGCGCGATCCCCGAGGCCCAGTAGGTGTTGCCGTCCGGCGAGAAGCCGCCCTCGTGCGTGATGATCGGCAGCGGCATCGCCGGATTCGTGCCGGGGCCGGGATTGAGCAGCCTCGGATGTGCGCAGTCGGAGACGTCGTAGACCGACAGGTAGCCCACGCCCGCGAGCAGCGGAACACCGGTCCCGACCAGCAGCTTCCGTTTGGTATTGACCTTGAGGCTCTCCCAGGTGCCCGCGAGCATGGCGGGTTCGGTCAGCGTGGCCGTCGGGCGCGGGGTCGCCGGGTCGGACACGTCGAGCACTTGGACGCCGCGTCCTTCGCTGATCAGGGCGCCGGGAAAGAACGAGCCCAGGTAGGCGCAGTGCTCGAAGCTGGTGGAAGTGATGCCTGCGCCGCGCCCCGCGTAGCCGCCGACGAGGGAGATATTGCACCGGTAGCCCTGGGTACTGCGCCCACTGTCGCGGTCGGCGGCGGTGACGTCGCCTTGCAGGCCGTTCTCGGGTGCGGCGCCCGGTCCGCAGTCGGCGCGGGGCACCGAGGTGCGCCCGACATCGAGAAATTCCCGCAGTGTGTTCTGGATTTCCGAGTGCGGATCCGCCGAGGCGCTCACGGGCAGCAGCATGGCCGTGACCATGCCGATCGTAAGCAGGGCCAAGGGTTTGGCACGGCACAGACTGGCCAATGGGCGCATCATCGCGACCCCCAACTTCGTCTTTCGAGTTGACTACCCAGAGTGACTGGGACAGTCACCGCTGAGCTGACTGAATGGTAGTGATGCTCAACAACTCCGGTGTGGGTTTCGCCGATTCCGGTTCGGATTCGCGAAGTTTTCCGCTGTCAGCGCGGTTGAGCTGATCCGGCGCCCTCGACCGCGGCGGAATCGACGTCCGACGCCAGAAGCTCGTCGCAGACACTCAGGAACGTCCGGCGCAATCCGGTTGCGCGCTGCGCCAACGCGGACTGAGCCCGGACGTACTCCGCCCGTCCCGCCGCGGTCTCGATGCGAACCGGTTCGTAGCCGAACTCGGCGAGGTCGTAAGGGCTGGCGCGCATGTCGAGTTCGCGAGCGGCGCAGGCCAGCTCGAAACAGTCCAGCACCAGTGCCGAGGAGATCAGCGGGACCAGCTTGAAGCCCCACTTGTACAAGTCCATGTTCGCGTGCAGGCAGCCCGGCTGTTCGCGGCGGAGCTGGTCGGCGCGGGTGAGCGGTTCGGCGTTGCGGCCGACGGCGTCCGGCGTGAAGAAGCGGTAGGCGTCGAAATGGGTGCACCGCAGCGACATCGATTCGACCACGGCGTCGGTTCCCGCTCGCCCGAGTCGCAGCGGCACCTTCTGGTGGCGGATGTCATCGGTGCGATACACCATCGCCCATTCGTGCAGGCCGAAGCAGGACAGCTGCGCGGGCCGGGATGCGGTGGCGCGTAACAGGTCGGCGACGAACGCGAGGGTGTCGCGGCGTTTGTCCAGGTAAGCGGGGTCGGCCGTGAAAACGTCGTCCGCAGCGGGATTGCCGGTGACGACGCGATGATATCCCCGAGCGCCGTCGTATTCGGCCGCATCCGCCAGGCCGATGCCGTATCCCGGATGCCAGCGCCGCAACTGGGCGGGTTTGTGTCCGTAGTAGGTGAACAAGAAGTCGATCACCGGGTGCGACGAACCTTGCGCCCGCCGCTCGAGATAAGGCCCGACCAGCTCGTCCAACCGGGCCCGATGCGCGGCGGCGGATGCTCGCCACAGCGCGCCGGGCAACACCCGCATCACCCCACCCCTCGCAGTGCCGAGGTCGTCATTCGCCCACCCGGTGCGTCCCGTCTCGGACGGTGCCGACGAACTCCTCCACCAAGTCCTCCAGGGCGACGATGCCGGTCGTGTTGCCCCGGGCGTCGACCACGCGGCCGAGATGGCTGTTGGTGCGGCGCAATCGCGCCAGCGCCTCGTAGAGGGCGGTGCCCATGCCCACTGTCGGCAGAGGGCGGATATCGGTGCGCGGGATCGGCGTTGTGGGACCGGCGCTCTCGTCGGCGACCTTGTCCAGGACGTCCTTGACGTGCAGGTAGCCGACCAGTGAGCCGTCGCTCGCCCGTACGGGGAAGCGCGAGAACCCGGTTTCGGCGACGGCGAACTCGATGTCGCCGAGCGTGGTGCCGTTGCCGCGCAGCGGGATCGATCGGGTCGCGTCCAGCGGCACCATCACGTCGGCCACCACCCGCTCGCTGGTGCCGAGGGCCTGCGTGAGGCGGCGGTGCTCTTCCTCGTCGAGCAGCCCCTCGGAGCGGGACTCGCCGATCATTTCGGCCAGCTCGACCGTCGAGACGGTGGCCTCCAGCTCGTCCTTCGGCTCGATTCGCAGCAGGCGCAGCGACAAGTTGGCGGCTAGGTTGTAGAGCGCGATGAGCGGGCGGGCCAGCCGCAGCCACATCAGGTGCAGCGGCACCAGCAGCAGCGCGCTGCGTTCGGGCCCGGCCAGCGCGATGTTCTTCGGGATCATCTCGCCGAACAAGATGTGCAGGATGACGATGATGGTCAGCGCGATGGCGAACGCCACCGGGTGCAGCAGCTGATCGGGCAGGCCGATCAGCTCGAACGGCCCCTCCAGCAGGTGGGCGACGGCGGGTTCGCCGACGCGGCCGAGCAGGATCGAGCAGATGGTGATGCCCAGTTGCGCGGCCGCGAGCATGATCGAGAGGTTCTCACCCGCCCGGATGACGGTGTTCGCGTTGCGTTTGCCTTGTGCGGCCAGCGCTTCGAGCCGGTCGCGGCGGGCGGAGATGAGCGCGAACTCGGCGGCGACGAAGAAGGCGTTGCCTGCCAGCAGCACGATGGTGAGCAGTACGCCGAACACATCACCCATGGCTGTGCTCCTTGGTCGCGAGGGCGTCTGCGTCGACCGGGATCAGCCGCACCCGGTCGATGCGCCGTCCGTCCATGCGCTCCACTCGGGCGATCCAGCCGCCCTCGTCGTGGCTGTCGGTCATCGACCACTGCTGCGAACGGGGATTCGGCAGCACCACTTCGTCGCCCGTCACCGGGATGCGGCCGAGCTTGGTCAGGACGAGGCCGCCCAGCGTCTCGTACTCGCCCTCCGGGGCGTCGTATCCGGTCGCCCGGGAGACCTCGTCGATGCGCAGCAGCCCCGAGCAGTCCCATCCGTCGGAGACGCGCCGCACGTCGCGCTCCTCCTCGTCGTGCTCGTCCCGGACGTCGCCGAGGATCTCCTCGATGATGTCCTCCATGGTGACCAGGCCCGCGGTACCGCCGTACTCGTCCACGACAAGGGCGACCTGCATGCCGTCGGAGCGGACGCGTTCGAGCACCTCGTCGCCGTCCAAGCTGGCGGGCACGATCGGGACGGGCTGGGCGAGCCGGTGCAGGGGAATGGTCCTGCGCGCGTGCACCGGCCGGGTGAACGCCTGCTTGACGTGCACGAAGCCGAGAGTGTTGTCGAGGTCGCCGTCGATCACCGGGAAGCGGGAGTAGCCGGTGCGGCCCGCCGCGTCGATGAGATCGGCGATGGTGTCGTCCTTGTCGAGCGATTCGATCTTCACCCGTGGCGTCATCAGTTCCTCGGCGCTGCGCTCGCCGAACTGCAGTGAGCGGTCCATCACCTGGGCGGTGGGCTGGTCCAGCGCCCCGCGCAAGGCGGAGGTGCGCACCAGGGAGCCGAGTTCCTGCGGGGAGCGGGCCGAGCGCAACTCTTCGGCGGGCTCGACGCCGAGCCTGCGGACCACCCAGTTGGCGGTGCCGTTGAGGAAGTGGATCATCCACTTGAACCCCACCGAGAAGGCGATCATCGGTCCGGCGGTGACGCGGGCGGTCGCCAGCGGCTTGGCGATGGCGATGTTCTTGGGCACCAGCTCGCCGTAGATCATCGACAGCGAGGTGGCCAGGATGAGGGCGAGCGCGAGGGCGATGCCGTGTGCCGCGGATTCACTCAGCCCAATGCCGGTGAACACCGGATTCAGCAGCCTGGCCAGCACCGGCTCGGCGATGTAACCGGTGATCAGCGTGGTGATGGTGATACCGAGCTGGGCGCCCGACAGCTGGAACGACAGGGTGCGATGCGCCTTGCGGACCATCCGGGCGCGAACGTCGCCGCTGCGGGCGTGCGCCTCGACGGTGCTGCGTTCCAGCGCGGTGAGGGAGAACTCGGCGGCGACGAACAGGGCCGTGCCGACGGTGAGTGCGATGAACCCGATCAGGCTGAGCGCGGTGAGCGCGATCGACATCCTCAGCACCACCCGAACGGTGCTGGGACGGGGCCTGTGCGGAATAGGACTACTGCGGGGAGGGGGACGCCGGGTTCGTCACCCGGCTCGCTAGAGGAGCCCTCCTGTACGGCGCCCTCGGACGCGGGTGACAACTGGATCCTTTCGCAAACGAGTCGTGGTGCCGGTGTCCGGCAACCACCATGCTACCGGCCCACGTGCCGAGCGGCGTGGGCCGGTACCGGTGTGATGCGCGTGTCGGCGCTCACCAACCGCTGGGCAGCGGGCGTCCTTCGGCGAATCCGGCCGCGGACTGCACGCCGAGCACCGCCTTGTCGTGGAATTCGGCCAGCGTCCGGGCGCCCGCGTAGGTACAGGCGCTGCGCACGCCGGAGCAGATGTGGTCGAGCAGGTCCTCGACGCCGGGACGCTCGGGGTCCAGCCGCATCCGGGAACTGGAGATTCCCTCCTCGAACAGCCCCTTGCGCGCGCGGTCGAATTCGCTGTCGGAGGCGGTGCGGGCGGCGACGGCCCGCTTGGAGGCCATGCCGAAGCTCTCCTTGTACGCGTTGCCGTCGCGATCGACGCGCAGATCGCCGGGGGACTCGTAGGTACCGGCGAACCAGGAGCCGATCATCACGTTGGACGCGCCCGCGGCCAGCGCGAGCGCCACGTCGCGGGGATGGCGCACACCGCCGTCGGCCCAGATGTGCACGCCCAGTTCCTCGGCGGCGGCGGCGCATTCGGCCACCGCGGAGAACTGCGGGCGGCCGACGCCGGTCATCATCCGGGTGGTGCACATGGCGCCCGGCCCGACACCGACCTTGACGATGTCCGCGCCCGCCTCCGCGAGATCCCTGGTGCCTTCGGCGGAGACGACGTTGCCCGCGACCAACGGAACGCCGAGCCCGAGATCGCGCACCGCCGCGAGGGTTTCGAGCATTTTCGCCTGGTGACCGTGCGCGGTGTCGATGACGAGCAGGTCGGCGCCCGAATCCACCAGTGACTTGGCCTTGGCGGCCACGTCGCCGTTGATGCCGACCGCCGCCGCGACGCGCAGCTTGCCCGCGGCGTCGACGGCGGGCTGGTAGATGCCCGCGCGCAGGGCGCCGGTGCGGGTCAGCATCCCGGCGAGGGTGCCGTCCTCGGCGGTGAGCACGGCGAAGTCGGCGTGCTCTGCGTGCAACAGGTCGAACAGGTCACGCGGGGTGGTGCTCGCGGGGGCTCGCACGAAATCGGTCACCGCGACTTCCCGGAGCCGGGCGAAGCGGTCGACGTCGGCGCAGGAGGCCTCGGTGACCACACCCACCGGGCGGCCGGCGTCGACCACCACGACCGCGCCGTGCGCGCGCTTGTGCATGAGTGCCACCGCCTCGGAGACCGAGCGGTCGGGGTCGAGGGTGACGGGGGTGTCGGCGGTGAGCGAGCGGCTCTTGACGAACGCGATGGTGTCGGCGGCCGCAGTGATCGGCAGGTCCTGGGGGAGGACGACGATGCCGCCGCGGCGGGCGACGGTCTCGGCCATTCTGCGCCCGGCGACGGCGGTCATGTTGGCCACGACGATCGGGATGGTGGTGCCGGACCCGTCGCTGGTCGAGAGATCGACATCGAAGCGCGACGCCACGTCCGTCCGGTTCGGGACGAGGAAGAGGTCGTCGTAGGTCAGGTCGTACGGCGGCTGATGACCGGGGAGAAAGCGCACTCGACCGATCATATCCGCCGAGCCGATCGACGCGGGCTCTTCCGCGCGAGCCGCCTCAGGCGGCCGCTTGAGAGCGGGACAGCGAGACGGTGGCGGCGCACATGACGATCACCGCGCCCGCCGCGACGACGAGCCCGGCCGCATCGGCGCGCAACCGCTCGTCCAGCACCGCGAAACCGACGAACGCCGCGGCCAGCGGCTCGGCGATGGTGAGGGCGGGCAGCGACGCGGTCAGCGGCCCGGCTTGGTAGGCGCGCTGCTGCAGGTACACGCCGGTGCCGCCGGCCGCGATCAGCGCCCACGTCTGCCAGCCGCCGAGCACGTGGCCGAGACCGTGTTCGAACAGGTCGGTGACGTAGGAGGTGAGGGCGGCGGCGAGCCCGTACAGCGCGCCTGCGGCGGCGCCCAGCAGCAGCGCGCGCCATCCCGCGTCGTGCGCGGTGACGCCCGTCGCGGTGGCGGCGGCGATCAGGCCGAGCAGAATGCCCAGCGGTAGGAGCCAATCCCGCAGCGGCGCATCGGCATTGCCCGCCGTCGGATTGCCGACGAGCAGGAAGCAGGCCAGCGCGGCGGTGAGCGCCAGCGCCGTCGCCCAGGTGCCCGGCGTCACGCGGCGGCGATTGAGCCGGGCGGACAGCGGCAGCGCGAAGACCAGTGCGCTCACCAGGATCGGCTGCACCAGCAGGACCGCGCCCAGGGCGAGCGCGGCGACCTGCATGGCGTATCCGCCCGTGTCGCCGCCGACGCCTGCCCACCAGCGCGGGTTGCTCAGCAGCGCGCGAACCAGCGACTCGCCCTCGGGCACCGCGGCCGCCGCGCGTTGTTGCGCGACCGCGGCGACCGCGAACAGCAGCGCCGCGAGCAGTGCGCAGACGACGGCGGCCGCCGGATGACTCGACACCCGATTAGTTTGCTGTTCGATTGCCTCGGGTTGAGGGCTGCTGGGTTCGTACGGCGCGTCGCCGTGTCCGCCCCGGCGTGTCGCCGGAGGCGGGACTTGCGGCGCGGCTGGAGAGCCCGCTCGTCGTGCCCGATCCGCGTGCGGGCGTGCTCTTGCCCGAGCCCGCACCGCGGACCACGGTGCCGCCCGTGGCGGCCTTTGCGTTGCCACGGCGGCGCGCGGGCGCGGTGACCGGCTCGGCGCGGCCCGTCTCGCCCGACCGGCCCCGGGACTGTTTCCCGCCGCGGCCACCGGACGGCGCGTGCTCTGCGCGCCTACCCGGCTTGCGCCGCGCGGTTTTCGCCGGATCCGTGGCAGCAACCGGTACGGGCGCGGCCGCCGCCTCGACCGGAACGCCGGACGGGCGGCGCGCGCCGGTGATGGCGATCAGTGTGCTGTCGCCGGGACGCACCGCGACTCCGTCGATTTCGACGCCCGCCTTGCGTGCCATCGTCTCGACCTCGCGGCGCTCTTCGTCCATCACCAGCGTGACGACCACGCCGTCCTCGCCCGCGCGGGCGGTGCGCCCGGCCCGGTGCAGGTAGGCCTTCGGCTCCGGCGGCGGATCGACGTGCACGACGAGAGAGATCCCGTCGACGTGGATGCCGCGCGCCGCGACATCGGTGGTGACCAGCACCGGCACCGAGCCGTCGGCGAACGCCGCGAGGGTGCGGGTGCGGTTGTTCTGCGCCTTGCCGCCGTGCAGCGCGCCCGCGGCGATGCCCGCGCCGCGCAGTTGTTTGGCGAGCCGGTCGGCGCCGTGCTTGGTGCGGACGAACATGATGGTCAGCCCGTCGCGTGCGGCGATCTCGGTGGCGACGTTCCGTTTGGCCACTTTGTCGCCGACGTACAGCAGATGATGCGACATCGTGGTGACCGACGCCGAGGGCGGCGCGGTGGAATGCGTCACGGGCGAGCGCAGGTAGCGCTTGACCAGCTTGTCGACCTCCCCGTCCAGGGTGGCCGAGAACAGCAGGCGCTGGCCGTCGCGCGGGGTGCGGTCCAGCAGCTTGGTCACTTGCGGGAGGAAGCCCATATCGGCCATGTGGTCGGCCTCGTCCAGGGCGGTGATCATCACGTCGGACAGGTCGGCCGACCCCTGCGCGATCAGGTCGGCGAGTCGTCCGGGCGTGGCGATGAGCAGGTCGACACCGCGGGCGAGGCGGTCGGCTTGGCGCTTGATCGGAGCGCCGCCGACCACCGCGGCGACGCGCAGGCCGAGCGCGAGCGCCGGTTCGTCGAGCGCCCGCTCGATCTGTGCGGCCAGTTCGCGGGTCGGCACCAGCACGAGTCCGCGCGGGCGGCCCGGCTTGGCCGCGCCGCCCGACAGACGGGTGAGCATCGGGAGGCCGAAGGCCAGGGTCTTCCCGGAACCGGTGGGTCCGCGGCCGAGGACGTCCTTGGCTGCCAGGACATCCGGCGCCGTGGCGGCCTGGATCGGGAACGGCGTCTCGATGCCGTCGCGTCGCAGTGCCTGTATGAGCACGGCGGGCAGGCCCAGATCCGCGAAGGTCGCGGTGGGCTCCGCGGCGACGGTGGTCGAGGAGGTCACGAGGTGGGTGTGCCTTTCGTCGCACAGCGCGTTCGACACGAACGTGCTGTTCGGTGGGATGGAGAGCGGTGCACGATGCGGTTCATCGCGCTGCGGCGCGGGCGATGACGCGCGCCGGGTGGAGCGAGAGGTGTGGCCGGCCGAAGGTCAGCCGAACGTCCAGGATACGTGTCCGCGAATCAGCCGTGGAACAGCCGACTCAGTTCCACCAGCCAGGGTACGGCCACGGCCAGCGTCGGCACCACCAGAATGGCCGCCGAGCCGAGGTAGGCGGCCGCGGCGATGCGGATGTCGCCGATCCGCTCGCTGAGCCGCTGGATGCGGATCAGCGTGGTGGGGCCGCCCGCGGCGAGCGCGCCTTGCGGGGCGGTGGATTTCGCGCACGCGACGAGGGCGCGGGCCAGCGGTTTCGGGCCGGTGACCTTGACGGCCGAGTCGTCGGCGAGCAACTCGATGAGCAGTTTGACCGAGCCGAGCGCGGCCTTGCTGCGCACCACCCTGGGGAAGGCCTCGTGCACCGCGGTGAACGCTTCCAGTACGAGATCGTGCCTGGCGCGCAGGTGCGAACGCTCATGGCTGACGATGGCGGTGATCTCGGCGTCGGCGAGGTTGGTCAGGGTGCCTTCGCTGAGCACCACGCGCTGGCGCAGGCCGGGCAGGCAGTAGGCGATCGGCTCGGTGGCGGCCAAGACCCGGATGTCGGCCGCCCGCCGGTGCGGACCGCTCTGGTCGAGCAGGTCGACGAGCATGCGGTGACGCGCCCGCCGCCTGCGGGTGTGCACGCCGACCCGGATGATCGCGTAGATCAGCCGGGCGCCGATCAGCAGCGTGAGCGCGAAGACGAACACGTACGCCAGCCACAGCGGCAGGCCGAGCGCGTCGATCTCCCTGGTCGGCGCGGTGGTCGGGCGGCCGTCGGGGCCGGGTACGAGCAGTTCGGCGGCGATGGCCAGCCCCGAGCCGAACGCGCTGAGCACGGCGGCGAGCGCGATGGCCTGCCAGAGCACCAGCGCTGCGCGGGGCGTCCGATAGGTCCACCTCGCCCGGCTGAGCAAGGCCGGGGCGGGCCCCGCGAGAAGCAATGCCAGTCCGGCGAAGACCGGCGCGGTTGCGTTCATCGACTCAGCTCACTGCGTTGTGGGGCCAGGGCGCCCGAGGAGTCTACGTCTACTGCGGCGGTGGCGCCGAGTCCTCGTCCTCGGTTGCTTCGAGCTTAGCGAGTGCTTCGCGGAGAGCGGCAGCCTCGTCCTTGCCTACCTGTTCCACGAAGTGCACCAGCGCGGCGGCGCGGCTGCCCGCCGCGTCGGCCTGTTGCAGCGCGTCGACCATCAGACTGGCCACGAGCTCGTCGCGAGTGTGCACGGGTGCGTAGCGGTGCGCCCGGTCGTCGCGCCGCTGGACCACGAGGTTCTTCTTCGCGAGTCGTTGCAGCACGGTCATCACCGTGGTGTACGCGAGCTCACGGCGTGCGGCGAGCGCCTCGTGCACCTGCCGGACCGTTTGTGGTTCGTCGGCCGACCACAACTGGTCCATGACCGCTTTCTCGAGTTCACCAAGACCTGCCATCCCACAATTTTAGGTACTCAACGACGCCGATGCGTACTACAGGGTGTCGTAACCATGAAATAGCTGGTGTGTCATTTCTCATAGGGCGCGGATTCCGAGGTCGCGGCAGCCGGTCCACCGACCTTCCCGCGCACGTGCCTGGCGCCGATCGGCACGATCATCGGCCGCCCCGACACCGGGTCCTCGAGCACCGTGGCGTCCAGCTCGAACACCTCGCGCAGCAGCTCGACCGACACCACCTCGCCCGGGGCCCCCGTGGCCACGACGCGTCCGTCGTGCATGACGACGAGCTGGTCGCTGTAGCGGATCGCGAGATTCAGATCGTGCAGCACCATGACGACGGTGCGCCCCAGATCGGCGTGCAACCGGTCGACGAGGTCGAGTACCTCGATGGAGTGCGCCAGATCCAGGTAGGTGGTCGGCTCGTCGAGCAACAGGATGTCGGTGCCCTGGGCCAGCGCCATCGAGATCCACGCGCGCTGGCGCTGTCCGCCGGACAGCTCGTCGAGCGCGCGGTCGGCCAGGTCGGCGATCCCGGTCTGTTCCAGTGCCGTCGTCACCTCGGATTCGTCGGTGTCCGACCATTGCCGGAACCAGGACTGGTGGGGATGGCGTCCGCGCGCGACCAGATCGGCGACGGTGAGTCCTTCCGGGGCGACCGGCGACTGCGGCAGCATGCCGACGATGCGGGCGACGTCCTTGGTCTTCATCGTCGAAATGGCCTTGCCGTCCAACAGGACCCGGCCGTGGCGCGGGCGCAGCAGACGGCCGAGCGAACGCAGCAGGGTGGACTTTCCGCAACCGTTGGGCCCGATCACGGTCGTGACCACGCCCGGGGCGATTGCCAAGCTCAGTCCGTCGACGATCACCCGGTCGCCGTAACCGAGGGTGACCCCCTCGGCGCCGAGCCGGTGCCCCGTCGCGCTCGCCGGTGCCTCGGCTTCGGAGGTGGTGATGTCCGCGATCGTCATGTCAGCGTCGCCTTCCGGTTCATACGCACGAGCAGGTACAGCAGGAACGGGCCGCCGAATGCCGCGGTCACGACGCCGACGGGCAGGTCGACCGGAAACAGCGTCCGGGAGGCGACATCCGAGCCGACCACCAGGATGGCCCCGACCACGGCGGAGCCGACGAGCGGTTCGCCCGGAGTGCTCAGAACGCGTCGCGCGATCTGCGGCGCGGCGAGGGCGACGAACCCGACCGGTCCGACGGAGGCGGTGGCGACCGAAGCCGCCACGACGGCCGCGCCGATCAGGACGGCCTGCTGGGTCTGGATCCGCACCCCGAGCGCTCGGGTCGTGTCCGAGCCGAGGCGCAACGCGGCCAGTGTGCGGGCGGAGCCCAGTGCGACGAGCGCGGCGGCGCCCGCGGCGATCGCGGCGGGCGCCAGGTGCGCGGAGTCGGCCGCGTTGAGCGATCCGTTCAACCACAGTTGCACGCGCTGCGCGTCGATCAGGCTGGCGCGGGTGAGCAGCCAGCTGATGCCCGCCATCAGCAGCGCGTTGACGCCGACGCCGATCAGCACCAGCCGCAGCCCGGTGGCGCCGTACGCGCCGGTGGACGTGCGTCCCCAGGCGAGCAGGTAGACGGCCACCGCGGTGAGCAGGCCGCCCGTCATCGCGGCCAGCGGAGCGCCGAGGGAGGCGGCCAGTCCGGTGGTCGCACCGCCGGTGCCGACCAGCACCACGACCGCGCCCAGGCTCGCTCCCGTGGTGATGCCGAGCATGTCCGGGGCGGCCAGCGGGTTGTGCAGGATGGATTGGGTGATCGCGCCCGCGAGTCCGAGCGCCAGCCCCACCACCAGCGCGGTCAGCGCGCGCGGCAGCCGGGATTCCAGCACGATGAACCGCTGTGCCCGGGTGCCGCCGCCGGTCAGCACGTCCAGCACGCGCCCGAGCGGCAGAGGGGACTCGCCCACCGCGATGTCCAGGCAGAACAGTCCGAACGCCAGCACGATCAGTGCCGCGACGATCAGCACCATCCGCGGCCGCAGCACCGCCGACACCGGTCCGACGCGCAGTGCGGGCCGCGCGCTCGTGTTTCGCAGCGAAATCGTCACAGATCCACCAACTTTCGCCGCCGCACGAACGCGAGGAACAACGGCACGCCGAGCAAGGCCAGCATCACCCCGACCTCCAGCTCCCCGGGTCGGGTCACCAACCGACCGGCCACGTCGGCGAGCAACAACAGCAACGCGCCGAGAATGCCGGAGTAGGGGACCAGCCAGCGATAGTCCGGTCCGGTGACGACCCGCGCGAGATGCGGGACGACCAAGCCCAGGAACGCGATCGGCCCGACCGCCGCCGTCGCCGCGCCCGCCAGCAGCACGACGGCCGCGAGGCCGAGCGCCCGGCTCCGGCCCACATGCACGCCGAGCCCGCGAGCGACGTCGTCGCCGAGGCCGAGCAGATTCAGTCCCGGCGCTGCCGCCACAGCCAGCAGCATGCCGGCCGCCAGGAACGGAAGTACCTGCCAGAACACCGCCGCGTCGCGGCCTGCGACCGTGCCGATCACCCAGAACCGGTAGGTGTCCAGCGCCGACGCGTCGAACAGCACTACCGCGTTCGTCATCGCCTGGAGGAACGCGGTGACGGCTGCGCCCGCGAGCACCAGGCTCAGCGGGTTCGCCTTACCGCCGCCGACGGACGAGGTCCCGAACACCACCAGCCCGGCGATCAGCGCTCCGGCGAACGCGAACCAGATGTATTGCTCCGGCGCGGTGAAGGCGAACAGGTACACGCTCAGCGCCGCGAGAAACGCCGCGCCCGCGTTGAGTCCGAGCAATCCGGCGTCGGCGAGCGGGTTGCGGGTGTAACCCTGGATCAGCGCGCCCGCGATGCCGAGGGCGGCCCCGCAGACGAGCGCCAGCGCGGTGCGAGGGAGGCGCAGTCCGCGCACGATCTGCTCTTCGGTGGACCCCGCCGCGCAGGTGAAGGGTCCGCCGGGGCAGGTGAGCGCGTGGTGCACGGCGTCGTACACGGTTGCCGGCGCGAGGGAGCGCGCGCCGACCGCGACACCGGCGAGTACGGCGAGCAGGAGCAGGACGGTCGAGACGAGGAGTCCGGAAAGACGTCGCCGCCTCACGGTGGCAAGAGGGGTCACGGCGTCGAACTGCTCCTGGAATCAGCGGTACGGTTGCTGGGTCTGGTAAGCCTAACCTATCTTTCGTTACACGGGCATGGCCGAGTGTCCGCCGCGCCCTGCGACGGAGCCGATCCCGGAGGAGGTTCGATGACCGAGCTCATCACCACGCCATCACATCGATCGATGACGGCGTTCGGACGCGCCTGCGCCCGGCTTCGCACGCTGCAACCGGAACATCCTCGGGTATACGCGGTCGCGGCGATGGCCGAGCAGGGGAAACGACGCTGGTGGCAGCTGGCGGACGGAGTGCGCGAGGGGCGGGTCGAACTCATGTACCGGCGGCACGCGGCGGAGATGATCAGCGCCGACATCGCAGCGGAAGTGGTTGCCACAGCACTCATCCACGCGATCGTGGGACGGGTGGTCGCGCTGCTCGTCGCGGAGGAGCGGGCGTGGGACCCGGGGTTGGAGAATCTCTGGATCCATACCGACAACGACGGCGGAATCGACTGGGCAGGCCTGTCGGACACCACGATTCGCGTGGTAGATGGCGATCCGCTGGTGGGCGGGCCGGGTGTGGTCACGCTGCCTTGCGCGGAGGCGATGTACATCTGGCTGGCGCATCGCTGCGAGTCCGCGCTGAGCGTCGTCCAGCAGAACATGGCGCGCTGCTCGGGGCTGAGTGCCCGGCGGTTCTGGTCGCTGGTGGGTGAATCCGTCGCGGGCGCATCGACTTACGTGCCGGATCTGGCGCGGACCGATTCCGCCGCCGGTGCGCGGCGCGGTCAGGGACTGCTGGCGGCGATGGCCGAGCGGGGGCTGCCGGTGCGCCGGTCGGGGTCTTGCTTAGTTAGGTAAGCCTGACCTATACTTGTTCTCGGCGTACGGATCGCGTGAGAGTCCCGAGGGCTGCGGTGACCCCCGATCCCTTGCCGCGGCGGGCTCCACTCCTTGTGGGGCCCGCCGCTCTGTATCCCGCTGTGAACTATGTCGCGCCGCTCGGCTCTGGCGTGCCGTCATGTCTCGGATCTACGCTGACGCCGACACGAACGCCGAACACCCTGCACATCAAGAGCATTGGATGTCCGGGCCGCCGTCGGCAGGTCACCGCCACGCCGCGGCTGCGCTCGGTGCCGTGTCACGACTATCGGCGCGCATCGTCGCGCGCCCTATCTCCGAGTCCCGATGACGCCGCCGGAGTCACCGGCGTTCGCGGCGGCTCAACGGTAGTTCGAGGGGTTGTACCGACTTGCTCACCATCAGACCGTCCCGTCCCCGTTCGATCGCGACCGCGCTGGCCGCTGTCGCGGTACTCGTCCTGCCCGCCTGTGGTGCCGGCGAGCGGGAGGGGACCGGTCCAGCCCAGCCGACTCCGCACGCCGCGCCGCACTGGGACTACGACGCCGAGGGGCCCGACCATTGGGCCGAGCTGGACCGGGACTATCTGACCTGCAAGAGCGGCCATCAGCAGTCACCCGTCGACCTGCCCAGTCACGCCCTGCTCGAGTCGTCCGAGCACATCGTCATCGACTATCACTCGGTGCCCGCGGTGACGCTGCGGAACAACGGGCACACCGTGCAGGCGAATCTGCGACCGGGCAACGGAAACCGCGTCATGGTCGACGGCGTGCCGTTCGAACTCGCGCAGTTCCATTTCCATCTGCCCAGTGAGCACACCGTGGACGGCGTGGGCACCACGATGGAAGCGCACTTCGTGCACAAGAGCGCCACGGGCAAGCTGGCCGTGCTGGGCGTGCTGCTGCAAGCCACACCGGGACCCTCGGCCTACGCGCCGATCCTCTCGGTCGCGCCGCGAGCGGTGGACGTCGGACCCATCGTGCCGGGCCCGATAGACCTGCGCTCGCTGTTGCCGGCCGTCGTCGACCAGTACCGGTACGAGGGTTCACTCACCACCCCTCCGTGCAGCGAGGGCGTCTCGTGGACGGTGCTCGGCAGTCCGGTCGCGGTGGACCCCGCCGACGCGGAGCGGTACCGGACGCTGTTCGCGCACAGCAATCGGCCGACTCAGCCGTTGAACGGGCGTCCGATCACGCTTGCCGGCGGGTGAGGCCGCGACGGCGGGCCGTGCGAGCTGTGCGACAGTGAATGCATGACACAGCAGGAGACGCAGCGGTTCGGCTCGCTGTCGGGCGTCACACCGGAGCAGATGAACGCCTACAGCGAAGGCACCTTCGCCGACCTGATCGGCCTGCGCTACACCGAGCTGACCCCCGACCGCGTGCGCGGCGAATGGGTCGTGAAACCGCATCTCTACCAGCCCGCGGGTATCCAGAACGGCGGCGTGTACTGCACCGTCATCGAGACGCTCGCCAGCATCGCCGGCGGCATCTGGTTCGGCGACCAGGGCACGGTCGTCGGCGTGAACAACAACACCGATTTCTTGCGCGCGGTGCGCGAGGGCACGCTGTCGGGTGAAGCGACGCCCCTGCATCGCGGCAGGCTGCAACAGCTGTGGCAGGTCGTGATCACCGACGAGCAGGGACGCACCGTGGCGCGCGGTCAGGTGCGGTTGCAGAATCTGCCGCGGCCTTCCTGAGCGCTCGTCCGGCGACAGCTGAACGAGCGTGCCAGAATGTCCGTCACCCGCCACTGCGAACCGGTGAGGAGCCAGGATGCGACTGTCGCCGCATGAGCAGGAGCGCCTGCTGCTCAGCTACGCCGCCGAGCTGGCCCGGCGCAGGCAGGCACGCGGGCTCAAACTGAACCATCCGGAGGCGGTCGCGTTGATCACCGACCACGTGCTGGAAGGCGCGCGGGACGGCCGCACCGTCGCCGAGCTGATGTCCTCGGGACGCACGGTGCTCACCCGCGCCGACGTGATGGAAGGCGTGCCGGAGATGATTCCCGACGTCCAGGTGGAGGCGACCTTCCCGGACGGCACCAAACTCGTCACCGTGCACCACCCGATCGGCTAGGCGGACGTCATGCGGTATCAGAGCGAGGCCGCCTGCGGATCGCGCCGAGGCCGGGCATGATTCCCGGCGAGTATTTCTGCGCCGAGGGCGTCATCGAGCTGAATTCCGGCGCGGAGGGCATCGAACTCGACGTGCTCAATACCGGTGATCGCCCCGTGCAAGTCGGCAGCCATGTGCACTTCCCGCAGGCGAACGCAGCCCTGGACTTCGACCGAGACGCCGCCCACGGCCGCCGTCTCGACATCCCGGCCGGGACGGCGGTGCGCTTCGAGCCCGGTCTGGCACAACGGGTTCGGCTCGTGCCGTTGGGCGGCGCCCGTGAGGTCCACGGGATCACCCTGACCCCGCCGGGCCGCCTCGATGACTAGGCGCAGGCGACGAGGAGTGTCAGCCGTACGAGGGCTCAGGAGATAGGATGCGATGAGTGAGCTGAGCCGGGCGCGGTACGCCGAACTGTTCGGGCCGACGACGGGCGACCGGATCCGCCTGGCGGACACCGACCTGCTGATCGAGATCACCGAGGACCGCAGCGGGGGACCGGGCCGCGCGGGCGACGAGGCCGTGTTCGGCGGTGGCAAGGTACTGCGCGAGTCGATGGGCCAGTCCCGCGCGACCCGCGCCGACGGCGCTCCCGACACCGTGATCACGGGCGTGGTGATCATCGATCACTGGGGGATCGTCAAGGCCGACGTCGGGATTCGCGACGGACGGATCAGCGCCATCGGGAAGGCGGGCAATCCCGACACCATGACCGGGGTGCACCCGGACCTCGTCGTCGGCCCCTCCACCGAGATCATCGCGGGCAACGGCCGCATCCTCACCGCGGGCGCCATCGACTGTCACGTGCACTTCATCTGCCCGCAGCTGCTGGAGGAGGCGCTCGGCGGCGGCATCACCACCCTCATCGGCGGGGGCACCGGCCCGGCCGAGGGCAGCAAGGCGACCACCGTGACGCCCGGCGCGTGGCATCTGGCGCGGATGCTCGAGGCCACCGACGGCTGGCCGGTGAACATCGTGCTGCTCGGCAAGGGCAACACCGTCAGCGCCGAGGCAATGTGGGAACAATTACGCGGCGGCGCATCGGGTTTCAAGCTGCACGAGGACTGGGGCTCCACGCCCGCCGCGATCGATGCCTGTCTCACCGTGGCCGACGCCGCCGGAGTGCAGGTGGCGCTGCACTCGGACACGTTGAACGAGGCCGGATTCGTCGAGGACACCCTCGCCGCCATCGCGGGCCGCGGCATCCACGCCTACCACACCGAGGGCGCGGGCGGCGGGCACGCGCCCGACATCATCACCGTCGCCGCCCATCCCAATGTGCTGCCCAGCTCGACCAATCCGACGCGCCCGCACACGATCAACACCCTCGACGAGCACCTGGACATGCTCATGGTGTGCCACCACCTGAGTGCCTCGATCCCGGAGGATCTGGCCTTCGCGGAGAGCCGCATCCGTCCGTCCACCATCGCGGCGGAGGATCTGCTGCACGACCTCGGCGCCATCTCGATGATCGGCAGCGACTCGCAGGCCATGGGCCGCATCGGCGAGGTCGTGCTGCGTACCTGGCAGACCGCGCACGTGATGAAGCGCCGTCGCGGCCCGCTGCCGGGCGACGGCCCCGCCGACAACGCCCGCGTGCGGCGCTACGTCGCGAAATACACCATCTGCCCGGCCGTCGCGCACGGCCTCGACCACGAGATCGGTTCCGTGGAGGTCGGCAAGCTCGCCGACCTGGTGCTGTGGGAGCCCGCGTTCTTCGGCGTCCGCCCGCACGCCGTGCTCAAGGGCGGTGCGATCGCCTGGGCCGCGATGGGCGACGCCAACGCCTCCATTCCCACGCCGCAGCCGGTGCTGCCGCGCCCCATGTTCGGCGCCGCCCCGGCGACCGCCGCCGCCACTTCGCTGCATTTCGTCTCCGAGCAGGCGATCGGGGACGGCCTCGCCGACCGGTTGCGGGTCCAGCGCAAACTGGCGCCGGTCCGCAACGTCCGTGGCGTGCGGAAGACCGACATGCCGCACAACGACGCCATGCCGCGCATCGAGGTCGAGCCGGACACCTTCACCGTGCGCATCGACGGCGAGGTCTGGCGCGAACAACCCGCCACCGAACTGCCCATGGCGCAGCGATATTTCCTCTTCTGAATTTCCTCTTCTGAATCGCGCTCACGAGTCGAGCCACTGCTCGATCTGGTCGAGGTCGATCGCGGCGGTGATGGGTGCGCCGTCGTCGGCGTCGACGAGTTCCCAGATGTAGGGCACCGAGCCGCCGCGCAGCAGGCGGTAGCCCGCTCGTCCGGCTCGCGCGGTGAGCTGGTGGAGTCGCAGGCTCAGGCATTCCGTTTCCGGCAGGTGGCGTTCGCTGTCAGTCATCAGGTCCTCCCGAAATCGGTGTGCTCGGGTCGAATCGGGCGTGATGCGCCCGGCCGCGACCAACGCCGCGAACGCGGCGCGCTCGCGGGCGCAGCCGTGCTCGCGGTGCAACTGCATCGCGAGATGTGTTTCGGCGAGCGGGAGCGGCTGGACGGGTGCGCCACCCGTCCAGGTCGTCGGCCATTCGACCGAGCGCAGGTCGGAGCGCATGTCGGCGGAGCGCTGCTGGGCCAGGAGACGGAGGTGTTCTGCACGGCGCGTTCGGGATTCTCGACTTCGGGACAGACGCCAGAGGCCGACCTGTACATGGAGCACGCCGGTGATCTGCGGCGCTACCATGACATTGCTTCGGCCATTCGGCGTACAGCTTTCGATGAATCGCGATCGCGAGACCTGTCCGGCGGGTAGCTGGGAGTTGTGCACCGCCTGACACGATTCGAGGTCCGGGAGTGGCACACGGCTGGGCGAGTTGTGAGTAGGGCTCTCGCAGGTGTGCCACTCGTGGCCGAAACAGGAAGGGGCGAGGGGTGAGGCGTCGGCTGGCCGTGGGGGGCGTTGGAGTGGTGGTGCTTCTGACTGCGATGTTCGCGATTTCCGCGGCAGCGCCGCCGTCCGGGAGTGGGTCCGGATCGCAATCATCGGGTCCCACTGTCACCTTGAACGACTACTGCCCGGAGCGCGGGGCGGTCGGCCGACTTGCCGACGGTCGCACCGCCTACTGCACACAGGTGCGGGGTGCCGACGCGTTCGTGTGGTCCTACAGCCGCGATCCGATCCCTCGCGATCCCAACACGCGTGGTTACACCTGCGACAGGGATGCTTGTCGCTGGCCCGACGGCACCGGCGTCCCGAACTATCAGCGCTGCGGGCTGCTCTGTGGTGAGCCTCCTACCAGTGGTGACATGCAGAGCGGCCGTTACGACTGCTTCGAGACGGGAGCGGCGTTCGAAGAGTGCGAACGCCGAATCCGATGAGACGCGCTACGTCGGCGTGACAACGCTTCGAGCCGGTCCGGCCGGGACGTGCCGTCAATAGAATTCCACTGTGCCGCATGCCATTACCGCGCTCATACTTCCCGGGACCCACGACACTGCGGCGGCAGACCGGTGGGACCTGGTGCCGGTGCCTCTGCACGGTGGCCTGACGCTTTTTCATCTCACGCACTACTACACGGCCTTTTGGCAAGCGACGCGGAAGGTTGCCGACTATGTCGAGTTGCCATCGGAGGCGTCTGGGCTGTTCCCCCGCGAAGGCGTTCTCCGCATACTCGCCGCCGACTTGTCCGCCAGGCCCGATCCGACCTTCGCAGTGGTGTTCACGGACTACTTCGCCGGTGCCGGAGAGCAGTGGGCCACGGTATCCGTTGCGGGTGGGCCGTTGCTCTCCGTGAGCACGATCAATGCGGCGCTGCGGACTCTGGGTGTCACCGCGGCAGCGGGATTGGACGAGTTCGACACGGTCGGATTGTCGGCGCACAGATCGTCGCCCGACTACCTCCATCGCTACCTCGATCTATGCGACGAACTCGGTGTCTGACGCCTCGGGACCGCTGCGGACGCCAACAGGCTTCCTGTAATCGAGCCACTCTCGGAGCGTTGACCATGACGCAAGGTCATAGTTGAGACTGGGTCGCATGAGAACCAGCGAACTCGCGAGGGCCGCGGGCACGACACCTCGTGCAGTGCGCCACTACCACCGGCTCGGTCTACTCGCAGAACCCACGCGCAGCGCAAACGGCTATCGCGATTACTCGCTCAAAGACCTTGCGCGACTGATGCGTATCCGCTGGCTTGCCGAGAACGGCCTACCGCTTGGTTCCGTGGCGACGGTCCTGGCCGAGAAACGATCGACCACCGGCGCCGACGATCTCCGTGACGATCTGCACGCACTCATCTCGAGCTGCGAGCGCGAGATCACTACGCTGGAACTGAAGCGACAGCGATTGACGCGACTGCTGCAATCCGCGGTCCAAGGAGAGGAGCTGACCGCTCTTCCAGCGGATCTGGTTGCGGCGTTCCATACGGTGCGATCGGAAGCAAGCTGCGAGGCAGAGATTCGAACGCTCGAGCGCGAAAAGGACCTACTGGAGGTCCTTGCGATTTCGAGCGCTCTGCCGGATCAGGTCTTGACGTGGTTCGCGCAGATGTTGAGCTGCGCTGACACGCGTGTCGTCTATCGGCAGCTCCTTCAGGCATGGGGAAAGCTCGAGGGGAGGCGGGTCGGGGATGCCGCCGAACAGATCGAACTCGCTGCGAATGAGCTCGCCGGTCATCTGAGCAGCTCGCTCCCTGCGGGGACGGTCTTCGCTGTGCCCGACGACGACACAATCGGCGGTCTCCGGCTCGACGAATGCATTCCTGACGATGCTCAGCGCCAGGTCGTACTGCGTGCTCTCGAGATCTTGTCGACGCACCCTGAGCCGGTGACTTCATGATGTCGCCGATCTTTCGCTTCGTTCGTTCGCGGCTCAGGGCATATCGGTCGGTGTGGATGTGGATCCGAGGGAAGACCGATCCAGGGAACGGGCTGGTATTCACGGCGTCAGCGGGCGTGCTCACGATGCCTGTCGCCTTCGCGGCCGCCACACTGATCGAGGTCGTGGTCCTGCATCTGGTTCTTCCGTGGGTCTGGCTGAAGATCGTTCTCGCAGTGGTCTCTCTGTCGTCCCTCGTACTGCTGGCCGCGTTCATCGCCGACGACGTCGTACATCCGCACTATTTGTCGGGAGGCGTGCTCGTTCTTCGGCGGACCGGGAAAGTCGTCGCCGAGGTTCCGGTCAACCACATAACGCGTGTCGTGACCATGCGGCGGTATTCGCGTACGGCACCCGCGATCGAGGGCGGCAGTCTGCACCTCCCGAATCATGAAGGCACCAACATCGAGCTTTCGCTCCGGCAGCGAACTGACGCCACGCCCGCTTTCATCGAGAAATGGCGCAGCTCAGGGCCTGTCACCACGATATGCCTGTATGTGGACGAGCCGTCGCAGCTCGCGGATGCGATACGGGAGGCACAACAAACAGACGTGCGTGGAACGTCGAATGGGCGCACCTAGCCGTGCACCCTGTGAGCGGCGCGGAGTGCGGGGAAAAAGCACGCCGACCAGGTGCAAACAATCGCCGAGGCGCCGAGCGAAGGATCACTCGAGCCGATGCTCATGGATCGATGTACTCAGCCCCGTGCCGTTGATGTCCAAGTACAGCAGGCGTTCGGTGACGGAGAGGATGACCGTGTTACGGCGTTCGATCGCGGCGACGGCGGCATCGATGACGTCGCGATCGAAGCTGTAGAGCGGAATCGTTTCGGCGCGGTGGATGCGCTTGCCGGTGTATTGCGCCAGCACCTTCGCGGGGTCACGATGGGTGTAGACCGCGACGCGTTCGGCGAGTTTGCTCCCGCGATGCAGCCGGTCGGCGTCGGGCGCGCCGACTTCGATCCACGCGGTGAGGCGTCCGGTGAGGTCGCGCACCAGCACCGCGGGCTCGTCGGTGGAGGAGACCCCGCCGTCGCTGAAGGCGATTCCCTCCTCGTACTCGAGGCAATAGGCCAGCACTCGCGTCAGCATGAACTCCGCGGTTTCGGACGGGTGACGCGCTACCCGCAACTCCAACTCCTGGTAGACGCCCCGATCGACGTCGGCCAGTTGGACGGCGAAGTTGTGCAGTGTCGCGCTGAGTGCCATAGGTGCAGGAGCTTAACGGCGGTCGCAGTGCAGCCCGGAAGTGCCATGGCGATCACCACGAATAGCGCGCCCTGTAGTGCCGGCTCAGTCTTCGCCCGCTCGGCGCTGATACGGGCGGGCCCGGAATACGTCCCGCAACCAAGGGGCTCTGCGGTGATGGGGGCGGCTGCGATCGGCCCACAGCGGGTTCGATTCGTCGCGACGGTAGACCGGTAGCTGGCCCGCGATGGCGAAGTGCAGGCGGGTGGCTTTGCCGACCACCTCACCGTCGGTGGCCAGCGCCTCCGGTGTGGGTAGCTGTACGAAGAGTTCGGGTAACTGGCGCTCGCCGTAGACCTTGCTGTGGCCGATCGCCGCCAGCAGCAGCGCCAGCACCGCACGGGTGCGCGACCAGCGCAGATCGGCGCGCAGCCAGCGTACGTCGAGCAGCCCGGCGTCGAGCCGGTCGCGGAACGCGGGCACGGCGCCGTGCGGATGGTAGGGGCCGTTGCCGATGAACAGGAACCACACCCGCTGCCAGCGCCCGTCCAAGCAGATCTCGATCGGTTCGGCCCGGCGCAGCGTGACCACGAGCGCGGCGGCGAATGCGGGCCATTTCCCCCAGCGCGACTGCCACTTCTCACGCAGCTGCACGAGATCCGGATAGGCGCCGAGGCTGGCGGTGTTGATCAGGTACCTGGTGCGCGAACCGGTTTCGTCCTCGCACTCGACGCTGGCGATATCGACCGCGACCGCCTCGCCGACACCGGTGGCGTCGATGACCTCGCGCAGGTCGTAGACGCCGAGGTCGCGGGCGAAATGATTCAGTGTGCCGGTCGGGATGACGACCAACGGCAACTCGTGGCGCAGCGCGACCGCGGCCACGGCGGCCACCGTGCCGTCACCGCCCGCGACGCCGACCGCCGAGACCGGTTCGCCGTGTTCGGCGATGGCCTGCTCGAGTTGTTCGGCACAGTCCAGGTCCGGTCGCGTGCGCAGCACGGTGGCCGCGGGCAACGCCGCGACGACGTCGTCGGTGGGATCGTAGTTCGGGTCGCCGGAGATCGGATTCACCATGACCACAAGGCCTTTGCCCTCGACCAGCGCGGGTACCTCGCGGACCGGGCGGGCCTGCGCTTCGTCCGACTCGCGCACCGGCCACCAGCGGCGGGTGGCCAGGGCGACACCGGAACCGACGGCCGCTCCGACGAGCACGTCGGAACTCCAATGCACGCCGGTGTGTACCCGGGAGTACGCGACGGTGGCGGCCAGCGGGGCGACAACCAATGCGGTGCGCGGACTTTCCAGAGCCACGGCCGTGGCGAAGGCCGCGGCGCAGGCGCTGTGTCCCGAAGGGAACGAGGAGGACGTCGGGGCAGGGGTGAGCCGCCGGTGCGCGGGCAGCAGTTCGGCGGCAGGCCTGCGCCGTGCGACGAGCGGCTTCAGGCCCGCGTTGACGACGAGACTCGCGCCGGCGACGGAGACGACACCGCGGAACGCCGCCCGCCGCGGCGCGCCCTGGCGGGTGGCGAGTAGCGCCGCGATGACCAGCCACAGTCCGCTGAAATTCGCGCTGCCGGTCATCCGCAACAGACCGTGGTCGACCGCCGAGGCAGGCAGTTCGGCGACCACGCCGCCGATCGCTCGATCGATTCGTCCGATGCCGTGGAACTTCCGGCGCACCCTGCTACTCACCCGGTCGACACTACCGATCACCGCGCGAACGTCGCGAAACACCGTGACGCGAAACATTTCGACGCCAACTGTGCGGCCGGGTAGGCGCGGTGATCGCCTTCATATCCGGTCCTACGGACGCAAGCCCCGAAAACCGGGGTGTAACAGCGTTCTTCCCGAGCCGACTCCCAGGTGTCGGGAATTCGAAAGGGAGGCGAATGAAGACGATCATCGGTGCGGTCGTGGCGGCGATCGCGGTGAGCATCGCTGCGGGGGGATGTCAGGGCGAATCGGATACGTCGGCGACCGGAACGAACCAGCCCGGCCGGTCCACCATCGAGGCGACTCGATCGACGCCCGCACAGGGAGGCGACACATCCGAGGCGCCCGCCCCGAAAGTTCCTGTTACCAGCGGCAAGGGGCGCTGCGTCGATCCGGACTCGAGCGCGGTCGCCGAAGCGGTGAACTCGCTCGGGCCCGCGCCGGGCGGCGCGTCGTACGTCGTCGACAGCGCCACCGACGCACCCGCCGGGTCCTGCCCCGCACTGCTGTGGGTCCTGGTGGCGACACCCCCGCGGGACCGCGAGTTCACCCTGGCATGTGATGTTCTTCAGCCACGACGGCTATCTCGGCACCGCGACGGCGAAAGCGACGTCCTACACGAAGGTGGTCGGTTCGACCGAACGCGGTGTGCAGGTGCAGTATCGGTGGCTCGCGGGCAGCGATGCGAATTGCTGCCCCTCCGGCGGTCCGGTCGTCATCACGTTCACGCTCGGCGGCGACGGCCGCACCGTGACACCGAACCCGGCGATTCCGGACCAGGTCGCCAACCCCGGCGGCTAACCGAGTGGTGATGGGGCTTCCGACACAGCGGCGTGCAGGGGTGCGGCCGTCGGATCACACGGGGCGCACCGAAAAAGGGCAACCAATGGTTGCGTGATGGCGCGCGGTGGACTAGCTTCATGTGCAACCGAAAGTTGCACATGGAGAAGGGTGATCGATATGGAGTACGGCAGCATCGAACGGGAGATATTCGTCGACGCCTCGCCCGAGGTGGTCTTCGAGGTGGTCAGCAGCCCCGAGCACATCTCGGAATGGTGGACCGACGACGCCTCGTTCGACGTGACTCCCGGCGCGGTCGGTGAGCTCGTCTGGGGTGACCGGGCGGAAGTGGTCCCGATGACCGTGGTGAACGCCGAGCCGCCTCGATTGTTCTCGTTCCGCTGGTGCTATCCGGAGGGCAAGGTCGACGACTCCGCCAACGCGCTGCTGGTGACGTTCGAGCTCACCCCGTCGGGCACGGGCACCAGGATCCGGCTCGTCGAGACCGGGTTCCGGGAGATGGGCTGGGAGGCCGCGAAGCTTGCGGAGCAATACCGCGAACACAGCACGGGGTGGGACACCTTCGTTCCCCGGCTCGGGGAGTACCTGGCTCGGCTGGTGTCGACCCCGTGACCGCCGCCGTCGACGACGACCTGTGGTCCGCGGTCGGGGACCCGACCCGTCGGCGGATGCTCGACCTGCTGCTGGCCGATGGTGGCGGCACGGCCACCGGTCTCAGTGAGCGGCTGCCGGTGACCCGGCAGGCGGTCGCCAAACATCTCGGCGTGCTCGACCGCGTCGGTTTGGTGCATGCCACGCCCGCAGGCCGGGAGCGGAGGTATCGGGTGGACGAGGAGCAACTGGCCCGCGCGATCGCGCAGCTGTCCTCGGTGGGCGCGGCGTGGGACGCCAGGCTCCGGCGTATCAAGCGGATCGCCGAGGCCATCCAGCGCGAGCAGGACCAGCAGTGAACGCATGAAGGTCATACGGGAAAGCGTTACCGGTGGAGGTGCTGTCGTGTGCGCGGTCAGGCGCCGACGTATGCCGCGAGGTGCTCCCCGGTGAGGGTGGAACGAGCGGCGACCAGATCGGCGGGTGTGCCTTCGAAGACGACCAGGCCGCCGTCGTGGCCCGCGCCGGGACCGAGATCGATGATCCAGTCGGCGTGCGCCATGACCGCTTGGTGGTGCTCGATGACGATGACCGACTTGCCGGAGTCGACGAGCCGGTCGAGCAGGCCGAGCAGTTGCTCGACGTCGGCTAGGTGCAGGCCGGTGGTCGGCTCGTCGAGGACGTAGACGCCGCCCTTGTCGGCCATGTGGGTGGCCAGCTTGAGCCGCTGCCGCTCGCCGCCGGACAGCGTGGTGAGCGGCTGGCCGAGGCTGAGGTAGCCGAGCCCTACGTCGGCGAGGCGCTCGAGGATGGCGTGCGCGGCGGGCGTGCGCGCCGCACCCGCTCCGAAGAACTCCCCGGCCTCGAGCACCGACATCGCGAGCACCTCGCTGATGTCGCGGCCGCCGAGGTGGTACTCCAGCACCGACGCCTGGTATCGCTTGCCCTCGCACTCCTCGCAGGTGCTGGCGACACCGGCCATCATCGCCAGGTCGGTGTAGATGACGCCCGCGCCGTTGCAGGTGGGGCACGCGCCTTCGGAATTGGCGCTGAACAGCGCCGGTTTCACGCCGTTGGCCTTCGCGAAAGCCTTACGAATCGGTTCGAGCAGCCCGGTGTAGGTCGCCGGGTTGCTGCGCCGCGAGCCGCGAATGGGGGTCTGGTCCACCGCCACCACACCCTCGCTCGCGGGGATCGACCCGTGCACGAGCGAGCTCTTGCCGGACCCGGCCACACCGGTGACGGCGACGAGCACCCCGAGCGGAATGTCGACGTCGACGTCGCGCAAGTTGTTCGCCTTGGCGCCGCGGATCTCCAGCGTGCCTTTGGGCTTGCGCACCGTCTCCTTCAGAGTGGCCCGGTCGTCGAAATGGCGCCCGGTGACGGTGCCGCTGGACCGCAGGCTCTCGACGGTACCCTCGAAGCAGATGGTGCCGCCCGCCGTACCGGCTCCGGGGCCGAGGTCGACGACATGGTCGGCGATCACGATCGTCTCCGGCTTGTGCTCCACGACGAGCACTGTGTTGCCCTTGTCCCGCAGCCGCAGCAGCAGGTTGTTCATCCGCTGGATGTCGTGGGGGTGCAGGCCGATGGTCGGCTCGTCGAAGACGTAGGTGACGTCGGTGAGCGAGGAACCGAGGTGGCGGATCATCTTGGTGCGCTGCGCCTCACCGCCCGACAGCGTTCCGGCGGGCCGGTCGAGCGAGAGATAGCCCAGCCCGATCTCCACGAACGAGTCGAGAGTGTGCCGGAGCGCGGCCAGCAGCGGCGCCACCGACGGCTCGTCGAGGCCTCCGACCCATTCGGCCAGGTCACTGATCTGCATCGCACAAGCGTCGGCGATGCTGATCCCTTCGATCTTGGATGATCGAGCCGCCGCGCTGAGCCGGGTGCCGTCGCACTCCGGGCAGACGGCGAAGGTGACCGCCCGGTCCACGAACGCCCGGATATGCGGCTGCATCGCCTCCCGGTCCTTGGACAGGAACGACTTCTGGATCTTGGGAATCAGCCCCTCGTAGGTGAGGTTGACGCCCTCGACCTTCACCTTCGTCGGCTCTTTGTAGAGGAAGTCCTGCATCTCCCGTTTGGTGAACTCGCGGATCGGCTTGTTCGGGTCCACGAAACCCGACTCGGCGTAGACCCGCACCGTCCAGAAACTGTCGGACTTCCAGCCGGGGATGGTGAACGCGCCGTCGGAGAGCGACTTGGAGTCGTCGTAGAGCTGGGTGAGGTCGATGTCGGACACCGATCCCCGGCCCTCGCAGCGCGGGCACATGCCACCGGTGATGCTGAAGCTGCGACGTTCCTTCACGGACTTCCCGGCACGTTCAACCGTCACCGCGCCCGCTCCGCTGATCGAGGCGACGTTGAACGAGAACGCTTGTGGGGAGCCGATGTGCGGCTTCCCGAGCCGGCTGAAGAGGATGCGCAGCATGGCGTTGGCGTCGGTGGCGGTGCCGACCGTGGAGCGGGGATCGGCGCCCATCCGCTGCTGGTCCACGATGATCGCGGTCGTCAGCCCCTCCAGCACGTCGACCTCCGGACGTGCCAGCGTCGGCATGAAGCCCTGCACGAACGCGCTGTAGGTTTCGTTGATCAGCCGCTGCGACTCCGCGGCGATCGTGCTGAACACCAAGGAACTCTTGCCCGATCCGGAGACACCGGTGAACACCGTCAAACGGCGTTTCGGGATCTCGATGCTGACGTCCTTCAGATTGTTCTCGCGCGCTCCGTGCAGGCGAATCAGATCGTGGCTGTCGGCAGCGTGCGGCGCAGTCGACTGCGGGTCCGTCCTCGTGGCCGTGCTCATCGTGTCTCCATCTGTTCGGTCGGGGCGGGCCGGCTGGTCTGCGTCGCCGTGCCGGTGCCGGATGCGACGGTGATCGCCCGGTGTCGTGGCTGGGGCGCTGCGCCTCAGCGCAGTTCTTGGATGCGGATCAGGTTGCCCGCGGGATCGCGGACGGCGCAGTCGCGAACTCCGTACGGCTGATCGGTCGGCTCCTGGACGATCTCGGCGTCGTGGGCCGCCAGCCGCTCGAAGGCGCCATCGAGATCTTTGGTTGCCAAGAGAATGCCGCCGTAGGTGCCCTTGGCCATCATCTCGGTGATGGTGCGGCGCTCGTCGTCGGTGATGCCGGGGTCGACGCCCGGCGGATGCAGAACGATGGACGTTTCGGGCTGGCCGACGGGGCCGACGGTGAGCCAGCGCAGCCCTTCGTATCCGACGTCTTTGCGCACCTCGAAGCCGAGGGTGTCACGGTAGAAGGCGAGAGCCGCCTCCGCGTCGTTGTGCGGCAGGAAGCTCGAGTGAATGGTGATGTCCATGGCAGTCAGGCTAATTGCGGCTCGGTAACCGGCGCTTCTCGATTCCTGATCGGTCTGGTGACCTGTTTGGCCACGCACGCGGGCATCCCCGCCGCCGCGTCCGCCTCCTGCCTGCGATAGACGCTGGGCGGCACGCCGACCAACTCGGTGAAGCGAGTGCTGAAGGTGCCCAGCGACGAGCAGCCGACCGCGAAACAGACCTCGGTGACGCTGAGGTCCCCGCGACGCAGCAGCGCCATCGCGCGTTCGATGCGCCGCGTCATCAGATAGGAGTACGGCGACTCGCCGTAGGCGAGCCGGAACTGGCGGCTGAGATGTCCGGCCGACATGTGCGCGTCCCGGGCGAGCGCCTCGACGTCCAGCGGCTGCGCATACTCCCGGTCGATACGGTCGCGTACGCGGCGTAGTCGCGCGAGGTCGTGCAAATGCTGCGCTGCGGCGGGTCTGCTGGTCACCTACCAGATCGTGCCACATCCGGGGGACGAGTCGGGCGCATGTCCAGATGCGGCCACCCGGCATCACCCCAAGGCGGCCGGGTGAGATTCGAGTGCCTTCCTCCCCAGTTCGGCGTCAGTCGCTCGGCAACCTGGCCTCGCCGGCGGGTCGGCGAACCGCGATCTCGGCGAGCTCGGCCACCCGTGCCGCGGGAACCACGATCCCGGGTGCCCCGAGAGTCCAGCGAAGGAATGCCTCGACGCTCATCGCGGGTACTTCGCCGAGATAGGGCTGGACGTAGACCGGTGTGTTCGGTTCACTGCGCCAGCTGGTGGCGAGTGTGCCGATGTCCACCGCGTCATAGCCGAGGAGGTCCAACAGCCGGGTGGTCTCCGCCTTCGCCTCCGCGTCGTCGCCGGCGATGGGCAGCGCGCTGCGATCCGGCGCGCTCGCGGGACGGGCCAGGCACAACAGCTGGTGCGGGGTGACGTTGTTGCATGCCTTGACCACTCGAGAGCCCGCGAGGTGGCGTTGCAGCAGTGCGCTCGAGGTCAGGGAGCCGTCGTCCAGTTCGGACAGGTGACCGTCTCGTTCGGGGTAGTAGTTCGCGGTGTCCAGCACGGTCTTGCCGGCCAGCGCCTCGGCGGGGAGATGTTCGTGGGCTTTCAGCGGGACGGCCGCCACCACCAGATCGGCCGCGCGTGCCGCTTGCGCTGGTGTGGCCGCTCGGGCGCCTTCACCCAGCTCGGCGACCAGCGCGACGAGTGTCCGAGGGTCACGCGAATTACTGAGGATGACCTCGAGTCCGGCCGCGAGGGCCAGGCGGGCAATGGTGGACCCGATCATTCCGCTGCCGATGAGTCCGAGGGTTCGGGGCACGCGTTCGCTCCGTTCGTTCGTGGGGACATCGTGAGACCGGCGGCGAGCGAGCGCGGAAAGCCATGCCCGGTTCGCGACGGTGACTCGTCCGACAGCATCGAGCCGTTCCGGCTGCCGGACCAGCCCCGCGTTCTGGGTACTCACGGTGTGAGCACCCTCCGACGTCCCGGCGTACATAGGGTTATGGAGTGGACGACCGGACCGAGCTGAGCGAGTTCTTGAAATCACGCCGTGCCCGCGTGCGCCCGCGGGACGTCGGGCTGCGAGACTACGGCACGGTACGCCGGGTCGCGGGCCTGAGACGGGAGGAGCTGGCTCGGCTGGCGGGCGTGAGCGTCGCCCACTACACACGTTTGGAACAGGGCAGCGGTGACCGCGTCTCGGACGAGGTCCTGGAGGCCGTCGGCGCGGCACTGCGCCTGGACCGGGACGAACTCGCCTACCTCCACCGGCTCGCTCGGCGGCCCCGGCCATGTACGCGAGCCGCGCCGGAGGTGACCTCGGGCTTGCTCCGCCTGCTGGAGTCGTTCGTGATGACCCCCGCCCTGCTGGTCGGTCGACACACCCAGATCGTCGGCTGGAATCAGCTCGCCGTGGCGGTGTTCGGTGACTTTCCCACGCTGCCGGAGAACCGCCGCACCTTCTCGCATCTGCTGTTCGGCGAACCCCGGTCACGTGCGCTGTACCGCACCGGTTGGGAGCGGGCGGCGCACGATCACGTGGCGCATCTGCGCGTTCTGCTCGGACGATATCGAGGGGATGCCGCACTCACCGCACACATAGATCACCTGCGGGAGGAGAGCGCCGATTTCGCCCGACTGTGGGACGAGCGCTCGGTCGCGCAGGTCCGGTCTCGGGCCTACGCGTTGCACCACCCGGTGGTGGGCGAGCTGGTCCTGCACGGCGAACTCGTCGCGCTGCCCGACGAGCCGTTGTGTTGCGGGCTGGACCTGTTCGCCGCCGAGCCGGGTTCGGCGTCCGAGCAGGCGCTGCGGAAACTCGGCAACCGCTGAGCCGACCTGCCGCCCGGACCGCTACCAGAAGGTCGGCGTGAGTTCGTACTGTGCGAGCGCCCGCCGCACCAGCTCGGTGAGCTGCTCGGCGTCGAGGAGTTTCGGCGGGTGGAAACCGTTGAAGCGCAGCGTGATCGCGTCGGCGGTTTCGACCAGCGCGACGTAGAGGTTGCCGCCGCGTTCGGTCAGCACGGTCCGGTCGTTCAGGCTCTGATTGACCAAGCCGAGCGTTATCGCCGAGGCCGGGCGGCCATCGATGCGAAGGACGTCGGGGTCGAGCTTTCCGACGCTGGAGCACACCGTGGAGACCGCGTCGGTGGCGGCTTGCCGCGCCAGTTTCGCGTAGAGGCCGCGCGGCAGCGCCACCGCGACCGGGATCAGCGGTGGGACGTTGCGACCCGCGGCAGCGGCCGCGACGAGCTTTTCCTTCATCACCGCGCGCAGCGGGGCGAGGTCGGCCGGTTCGCCGTCACGGAGATCGACCTCGAAGTCGATCGAGGTCAGAGCGTTCGCGCGCTGATCACCGGCGGTGCGGGTGCTGACCGGCATCATCATGCGGACCCGGCCTTGCTCGTCGGTGCGACCGATCTCGGCGGCGATGGCCGCCATCATCGCCACCGCCAACGTGGTGCCGGTTCCACCTCGGTTGCGTGCCGCCGCGTGCCAGAGCTGTGCCGGGACCGTCGCGGTGACCGTCGGCAGGCGGAAGTCCTGAGCCTGCTCGTCGAGATCCCGGGCCTCGGCGCCGCGCCTGGCGACGGCCAGCCGCAGCGCCAAACCGAGAGCCGAGGGCAGCAAACGGGCACGCCGCGTGGCAGCGCGAAGATCGCTGGTCAGCAACCGTAGCCTGCCGAACTCGTCGGTCCGGTAATGCGGATCGAGCCGCTCGCCCGCGACCGCCTCCGCGATCGCCGCGCAGAATGCTTGGGCGTCCGCGATGGTGTGGGATACCAGCAGCGACACGGCGCTCTCCCCGTTGTCGAGGTCGGTCACGGCCAACCGCCACGCCGGCCCGCCGAAGGTGCGCAACCGCGCGCGCCCCTGCTCGGCGATCCAGGCCTCGAGTTCGCCACGGGGTATCGGCGCGTCCGCGACCTCGATGGGGCTGAACTCGGCTCGGGTGGTCCATCGGTCCCCGGCGGCGGAGAGCATCGCGGGCGCGACCACCTGCCCCATCCTGCCGTGCCGCAACGCCTCGTGGAATCTCTCCAGGGCGGCCATGTCCACCGGACGGTCGTACCGCCAGACGATCTGTATGGCCAGAGTCCCCCCTAGCGCGGCATGCCCCCGTGCGCTCACGGAGTCGATGTCGTCCAGGCGGTAGGTCACGCGAATCTCCCTCGAGTCCGGACGCCGGAGCAGGAGTGCGCCGGTGTCGTCGCCGTCAGCTCGGCGATACGAAGATGGAAATCGTTCGCATACCCCGTTCGAGCTGCGGTCAACACAGAGCATTCAGGTCCGGCAACGCCGTGGTCAACCCTACTGGCGGGTTCGGTGCTGATCTCGTGCTCACGTGCCGGGCAGAGCGGCGCGACTCAGCGCCAGGGGCGCGCAAGAGTGCACTGTTCAGCGCGCGTGCCACCGTCCTGGCGCCGACAGCGGCAGGGTTGCCGAGAAAGAGCCGAGAACGCTTGGGGTGGGTGGGCGCCCATAGGCCACCGAGGGGTGGCTGGGCGGGTTCAGCTCGACGCCGGAGCGCGCCGGCGGATCAGCGGCAGGTAGACCTCGTCCACGATCTCGACCAGGACGTCGTCGGGCGCGCTCGGCGCGCCGCGCACGACGAATTCGTTGCGGAGCAGGACAAGGGCGACGGTGGCGACCCGCGGATGCAGCGATTCGGGAGCGACTTCTCCTCGCGCCACCGCGCGGCGGAGGACGGTGAGCCATGGCGCGGCGGCGGCATCGCCGGATTGGTCCGGCAGCTGGACCAGCAGTTCCGCCGCGCCACCTGCGGCTGCGATGAGTTCGCGCAGGATCGCGCCGAGTGGCGAACTCCAATGGCGGTTGACCCGGCGCAGTAGTTCGAGTGCGTCTTCGCGCAGGTCTCCGGTATCGGGCGGCTGCGCCGTCGTGGCCAGCAGGCGATAGGCGGCGACGCCGAGCGCCAAGCGGTTGGGCCAGCGCCGGTAGATGGCGTTCTTGTTGGTGCCGGCCCGCGCGGCGACCTTCCAGGGCGCGGGCGATCTGGGCGCGAGGGCCTGGAGATCGTCGAATACGACGACACCCACGGACCGGTCCGATTGAACGGCGAATACGCCCGCGACGAGCCCGGGCAGGCGCGGTACGTACGCGAACTGCTGGAAACCTTCGATGCCGAGGGCGTCGACAGCGCGTTCGTGTTCGTTCTCGCGCTCTACGACCACGTGCACCGCCCAGGCGGCAACCCCCGCGACGACTTGGACCTGGCGAGCTACGGCGTGGTCAAAGTCTTCGAAGACCGCCACGGCGAAACCTACCCCGACCTCCCGTGGGAGCCCAAAGCCGCGTTCACCGCTCTGGCCGAGTACTACCGAAGGCGTTGAGACACGAGCCCGAGTCCGGCGGGTGACGGTGGGTCAGTCGGGACGCCGGCGGTGGTGGCGGAATGCCAACCGGACGAGGTCGGCGATGTCGGGGTCGGCGATCGCGTAGATGTTGCGCTTGCCGTCGCGATGGGCGCGGACCAGTCCGGCGAGTTCGAGCTTGGGCAGGTGCTGGCTCACGGCGGGCAGGGACTGGCCGACAGCGGCGGCGAGGGCGCCGACATCGTGCTCGCCTTGGGCGAGCAGCCAGAGTATCTGCAAGCGGGCGGTGGCCGCGAGCATGCCGAAACCGCCGCGGCGTCCTGTAGTCGGTCCGCCGGGATGAGATCCGGCGGCTCGCCGTGCTGGGTCACATCCGCCTCCAAAGCTGTCGGTAGGGTGGCACGACCCTGTTCGCCGGCGCAACCGCTGGCCGCCGACCGGCCTGTCCGGTGCGTCGGCGAAAGCGGTTGGCGTGCAGGGTCGTCCGGGCGGAGCGTGCCGCTAGATTTCCACCGAGTGGCGCGCCGTCGAACACTTGCGCAACTGATTGACGTACCCCGATCGACGGGTTTCTAATGATGGATGGCGCAATTCGTGCGCCGGTCGACCAACGAAGCGAGGTGAGCGGCAGATGCCGGATGACAGTATCGACGTCCACAGCCGGGTCGCCCTCGTGAAACGGGTTGCGCCGGCGCGTTGTTGATCTGCGTGCGTAACCGTCGGCCGGGCAACGGCGCCCCGATCGCCCGACGCGGCACGGAATCCGCCTTTCAGTTCTTCGACGCGTAAGGGCGGCGCATCCGATTTCCACCGATGCGCAGTCCTTTGCCCGCGGCGTCACCGTGTCTGGTCTCGTCGGGGCTCGACGCTGCCCGTCCCCGCGCGCCCGTCCTCTCTCCGGGGGAGGCGCGCGCCAGCCCGAACGATAGTAAGTATTGGAGCCCTCACTATGGCCACATTGCTCGGAAATGCCGAAATATCGCCTCACCCAGGCTATCTGGAGCATCAGGCGATCCGGTCCACCACCGATCGCCCCCTCTCCACCGGCCCGGGCGTGCCGACCGTGCACTGTGGCCATCCGCGGCAGCCGGTCAGCTCCTGCTCCTCGTCACACAGGTTCTCGGGGCAGCAGTAGCCGATGACGACCTTTCTCAATGCCGTGACCGCCGACCACTTCGACACCGAAGTGCTTCAGCAGCATTGGATTCCGCTCGCCGCCGACGACGCCGACACCGCGGCCGTGCTCCGGGAACGGCTCGGCATCGATTTCACCGCCGCGCGCACCCAGGTGTGGGAGAGCGACAACTTCCGCTATTTCCCGGTGGCCGCCACCTACCGGCGCGGCGAGACCATCGAACGCGAGACGATCGTCTTCGCACTGGGCGGTGAGTTCCTGGTGACGTTGCAGCCGTCGGAACATTTCCTCCCGTTCGACAAAGCGGTCACGAAGATGCGCCGCGATCCCGCCCTCGCCGGTTCCGCGCAGGGCGTGATGTACGCGCTGCTGTGGGCGCTGAACGAGGAGTCGGAGCGGGTGATCCACCACGCCGTCGACGCGCTGGAGGCGATGAGCGACGAGATCCAGACGGCGGCGGACGGCGACGATCGGCGCGGGCGTGCGATCGGGATTCCCGACCTGCACGGCACCATATCGCGGATGAACGCGACCGAACAGGTCGTCTCGCGCACCCGGCAGGCCCAGCTGCAACTGGCCCGTGCCGCGCGCCACTTGACGGCCGACACGGTGCCCGGCCACGAGCTGAACGGTTCGATCCGTATTCTCGCCGCCGACATCGAAGGGGTGGCGCAGCAAGCGGGCTTCGCGCACGAGAAGGCCCGCTACCTGCAGCAAGCCGTGAAGATCCGGTTGGACGCGCAATGTGGCCGGGCCCTCGGGGTCTGGACCTTCATCACCGCGGTCCTCCTGCCGCCCACGCTGATCGTCACCTGCTCCGGAATCTATTTCGCCCTCGTCGCCGCATTGTCCTGGCCGTACGAGATTCTGGCGGTGACCCTGATGACGCTGCTGGCCGCCGCGATCCCGTGGGCCTACCTCGAGAAGAAGGGCCGACTGCGCTGAGTCCGGGCCGCGTGGCCGCCACTCGTTTCCGGCGATCATTACCTCGCGCGTAATCGACGCGCGGCCCGCGGCACGGCAAGGTTGGAGACAGCCGAACGGAAGAGCGGGTCGGCGGACGAAAACCATTACGGCACAGGAGGATTCAGCATGTCGCGCTACGAGGAAGCGGTCGATCGGTACTTCGCCGCGTGGAATGCCACCGACGAGCAGACCAGGGCCGCGGCGGTCGCGGTTGCCTGGGCCGAGGACGGCGGGTACACCGATCCGCTCGCCGAGGTGAGCGGGCACGCCGAGTTGGCGGCGGCGATCGCAGGCGCGCAGGCGCAGTTCCCCGGCTTCGAGTTCCGTCGCCTCGGCGAGGTCGACGGCCACCACGACATCGCCCGTTTCTCTTGGGAGTTGGTGTCGGCGGCCGACGGCAGCGCCCCGGTCGCGGGGTCGGACGTGATCACCCTGGGTGCCGACGGGCGGATCACGAATGTGCACGGTTTTCTCGACCGGCTGCCCTCGGCCTGACGGGTCTGCCCCTCGACGGGCGTCGGCTCGGCTCGACACGTGCGGGAGCGACAGCGGAGAATGCGCGAATCCGTCCGTGGTGAACTGCGGGAATCGCGGTCGGGCCGAGTCGCGTCGGTGTCGCTTCCGAACGCGAAGCCGCTGCGGAGATGGCGGTGGCCGGTCGCGCACCAGGCGCAGGCCACCACGACACGCCCGGCGCCCAGCGGTCCCGTTGCGCCTATGGCGAACACGGTGCGTCGCCCGCGCCCTGAAGGCATCCTGGACCCCAGGAGTGCAATCCGGCAAGCAGGGTGGTGGTCGGCGTGGACAACGCCGCGATGGATGCCTACTCGCGCACGGTGATCGCGGTGGCGGCGTCGGTGACGCCGCATGTGGCCAGTGTGCGGACCAGGCGGGGGAGCGGATCGGCGGTGATCTTCACCGACGACGGGTATCTGCTGACCAACGCGCACGTCATCGGCGTGGCGCGCGGGGGCGAGGTGGTCTTCGCCGACGGGGTGGAGTCGCGTTTCGACGTGATCGGAGTGGATCCGCTGTCGGATCTGGCGGTGCTGCGCGCACGCGACGGCGCCCCGGACGCGGTCACCCTCGGCGACGCCGACCGATTGGTGGTCGGTCAGTTGGTGGTGGCGGTCGGCAGCCCGCTCGGCCTGGCCGGTTCGGTCACCGCGGGCGTGGTGAGCGCGCTCGGGCGCGCGGTTCCGGTCGCCTCCCGCCGCGCCGGGCGGGTGATCGAGGACGTGATCCAGACCGACGCCGCGCTCAACCCCGGTAATTCCGGTGGAGCGTTGTCGGATTCGGCCGGCCGGGTGGTCGGCATCAACACCGCGGTCGCCGGCATCGGTCTCGGCCTGGCCATCCCGATCAACGCGACGACGCGCCGGATCATCGGCACGCTGCACACCGAGGGACGCGTCCGGCGCGCGTACCTCGGCTTGGTCGGTGTGCCGGCGCCGCTGCCGGAGCCGGTCGCCGCGCGCACCGGGCAGGGCGCCGGGGTGCGCATCGTCGAGGTGGTCCGCGGCGGCCCCGCCGAGCACGCCGGGCTGCGCCGCGGCGATCTCGTGCTGAGCGTGGCGCGTGCGCAAGTGCATGACGCGCAAGGCATCCAGCGTCAATTGTTCGCCGAGGCGATCGGTGTGCAGTTGCCCGTGACCGTGCTGCGCAACGGGGCCATGGTGGACGTGATCGCGGTCCCGGTGGAACTGGCCGCGGACTGAGCGCGGCCTACTTCGCGGCGACGGGCTCGGCGGCGGCCATCGGCGCGGGTGGCGCCGTTCTCCATCGCGCGTCGAAGATCAATCCGGCCATGCCGACCGCGAGGCAGACGCCCGACAGCGCCAGCATCGCCGGATGAGTCGTCCCGGTGAGCGCATCGCCGAGGATGACGGTGCCGATCGTGCCGGGTAGCACGCCGAGCACCGTGGCGACCAGGTACGGCCAGAACCGGATCGAGGACAATCCGCAGCAATAGTTGATCACCGAGAACGGCACCGCCGCGATCAGCCGCAGCGAGCCCACCGCCAGCCAGCCCCGGCGCGCGAGACGGTCGTCGATGGCGCGGACCGCGGGATGGGTGAGGCGTGCGGCGACTCGATCTCGATCGAGGGCCCGGACGAGCAGGATCGCCAGCACCGCGCTGACAGTCGTGGCACCCACCGCCAGCGTGATGCCCAGCAGCGGGCCGAACAGCAGCCCGGCGCTCACGGTGAACACGGTGCGTGGGATCGGCGCGACCGTCACCAGGGCGTGCACCACGAAGAACAGCAGCGGGAAGACCGGGCCGACGGACGTCGCCCACTCCTGCACCTGCCGCGGCGACGGCAGCGGAACCAGCAGCGCCGCGCCGAACAACGCGACCGCCCCGACGATCAGCGCGACGATACGCGGGTCACGGATCAGCCTCGTCACGACTCCACCTCGCCGGCGCTCGGCTGTGTCGTGTTCATCGGCGTCGTGCCCATCGGCGCTGTATTCGATTGTTCCCTCGCCACGCTCGGTCACCCGCGACAGGTTACCGGTTGGTAGTGGCGGGCAGGATCAACCGGCCGCGAATCCGCCCGCTAGCATCAGTGGAAGCGGGACGAATGCTCGTTAACCGAAGTAGTCGCTGAGCTGGGCGAATGTGAGGGAATCGGGCGCACACTGCCGGTGCGTCCGCGTTGAGGAAGAGGAACAGCAAGCTATGCCGATTGCTTCAGATCCGGGTGCGGATCAGGTGCCCGAATACGCCGCATGGCGCAAGGGTGTAGCCGGGGTGCTGGCGAAGGCTCGCCGCGTCGATGTCACCGACCTTCCCGAGGAGCCCGAGCGGCTGCTCGACGAAACCACCTACGACGGGCTGACCGTCGCCCCCCTCTACACCCGGCGCGACGAGCTGCCGGAGCAGCCGCTGCCCGGGACCTTCCCCTTCGTCCGCGGCCGGGACGCCACCCGCGACCCGCACCGGGGCTGGTTCGTCGGCGCGCGGGTCGTCCGACACGATGCCGCGGCGGCCAATCGCGAGATCCTCGCCGGACTGGAGAACGGGATCAGCGCGATCTGGCTCGGCGCGGGGGAGCGCGGCGTGCCGGTGGCGGAGCTGCCGACCGCCCTGGCGGGCCTGCTGTTCGAATTGGCCCCGCTCACGCTGGACGCGGGCGGCGAGGCCGCCGCCGCGGCGGCGCAGGTGTTCGCCGTGCTCGATGAGTACGCGGCACCCGAGCGCGAAGACATCCGGATCGCCCTCGGCGCCGCACCGTTGACCAGCCGCTTCGCCGACCTCGCCGATATCGGCCTCGCCGAGGCCGTCGCGCTCGCCTGGCAGGCGGCAGGGCGGCCGGAGACGGTCCGCGCGATCACCGTGGACGGCACCGTGTTCCACGACGCGGGCGCCTCCGACGCACAGGAACTGGGCGCGGCCGTCGCCGCGGGCCTGGCCTACCTCCGGTCGCTGACCGAGAGCCTGGACATCGCGGACGCACTGGGGCAACTGGAGTTCCGGTTCGCGGCCACCGACGACCAGTTCGCCACCATCGCCAAGTTCCGTGCCGCCAGGCAGCTGTGGGGGCGGGTCGCGCAGGTGTGCGGCGCACCGGATTTCGGCGGCGCGCCGCAGCACGCGGTCACCTCGGCCGCCATGATGAGCCAGCGCGACCCCTGGGTGAACATGCTGCGCACCACGCTCGCCGCGTTCGGCGCGGGCATCGGCGGCGCCGACACCGTGACCGTGCTGCCGTTCGACTCGGCCCTGCCGCCCGGCGAACTCGGCGTCTCGAAGGCGTTCGCCGACCGCATGGCCCGCAACACCCAGCTGCTGCTGCTCGAGGAATCGCATCTGGGCCATGTGCTGGATCCGGGTGCGGGCTCGTGGTACATCGAAGACCTCACCGCCGCGCTGGCGGCGAAAGCGTGGGAGTTCCTCCAGGAGATCGAGGCGGCAGGCGGCTACCTCGCCGCGCTGGAGTCCGGTCTGCTCGCCGAGCCTGTCGCCGCGACCAAGGCCGCCCGCGACAGCGATGTCGCCCACCGCAAGACCGCCGTCACCGGCGTGAACGAATTCCCGAACCTGTCCGAGCAGCCGCTGTCGGAGGCGGCGCGGCAGACCGGACGGGTAGCCCGCTACGGCGCCGCGTTCGAGCAATTGCGCAACCGCTCCGACGCCTACCTCGCCGCACACGGTGCGCGGCCGAAGGCGCTGCTGGTGCCGCTCGGTTCGGTGGCCGAGCACAACGTACGGGTCACTTTCACCGCGAACCTGCTGGCCTCGGGCGGCATCGAGTCGATCAACCCCGGTCCGCTCGAGGTGAGCGCAATCGCTTCCGCGGCAACCGAAGCCGGGGCGCCGATCGCGGTGCTGTGCGGATCGGACACGCGCTACGGGTCTGAAGCCGGTGCGGCGGTGGAACAACTGCGCGCCGCGGGCGTGCCCACCGTGCTGCTGGCCGGCTCGGCGAAAGCCCTCGCCGAACTCGAGGACGCGCAGCGGCCGGACGGATTCCTCGCCGCCCGCATCGACGCCGTCGCCGCGCTGTCCGGCCTGCTGGAGAAGGTGGGAGCCTGATGACTACTCGTGAGATCAAGCACGTGATCGGCAGTTTCGCCGATGTCCCGCTGACCGAGCGCGCACCGGAGCCCGCCGCGGTCGACGCGGCCCAGGTGACGGAGTACGTGCGCGCCGCCGCGGCGGCCAACCAGTACGCCCCGCAACAGCTGGTGTGGTCGACGCCCGAAGGCATCGATGTGCCGCCGGTGTTCACCAAGGCCGACCGGGATGCCATCGCGGCCGAAGGGTATCCGCTCGACAGCGTGCCCGGCGTCGCGCCGTTCGTGCGCGGGCCGTACCCCACGATGTACGTCAACCAGCCGTGGACCATCCGCCAGTACGCGGGCTTCTCCACCGCCGCGGACTCGAACGCCTTCTACCGGCGCAATCTGCAGGCGGGCCAGAAGGGTCTGTCGGTCGCGTTCGACCTGGCCACCCACCGCGGCTACGACTCCGATCATCCGCGGGTACAGGGCGACGTCGGCATGGCGGGCGTCGCCATCGACTCGATCCTGGACATGCGGCAGCTGTTCGACCACATCCCGCTGGACCAGGTCAGCGTCTCGATGACGATGAACGGCGCGGTACTGCCGATCCTGGCGCTGTACGTCGTCGCCGCCGAGGAGCAGGGCGTCGCTCCCGAGCAGCTGGCCGGAACCATTCAGAACGACATTCTGAAGGAGTTCATGGTCCGCAACACCTACATCTACCCGCCGAAGCCCTCGATGCGGATCATCTCCGACATCTTCGCCTTTACCAGCGCGAAGATGCCGAAGTTCAACTCGATCTCCATCTCGGGCTATCACATCCAGGAGGCGGGCGCGACCGCCGACCTGGAGCTGGCCTACACCCTCGCCGACGGCGTCGAGTACATTCGCGCCGGCATCGACGCGGGCATGGAGGTCGACAAGTTCGCGCCGCGGCTGTCGTTCTTCTGGGCCATCGGCATGAACTTCTTCATGGAGGTGGCCAAGCTGCGCGCCGGGCGCCTGCTGTGGAGCGAGCTGGTCGCGGGGTTCAACCCGAAGAGCGCGAAATCGCTGTCGCTGCGCACCCATTCGCAGACTTCCGGCTGGTCGCTCACCGCGCAGGACGCCTACAACAACGTCGCCCGCACCTGCATCGAGGCGATGGCCGCCACCCAGGGCCACACCCAGTCGCTGCACACCAACGCGCTCGACGAGGCGCTGGCGCTGCCGACGGACTTCTCCGCCCGCATCGCCCGCAACACCCAGCTGTTGATCCAGCAGGAGTCCAACACCACCCGTCCGATCGACCCGTGGGGCGGCTCGTATTACGTCGAGTGGCTCACCCACCAGCTGGCCAACCGCGCCCGCGCGCACATCGCCGAGGTCGAGGCGCACGGCGGCATGGCCCAGGCGATCGGCGAGGGAATCCCGAAGCTGCGCATCGAGGAAGCCGCTGCCCGCACCCAGGCGCGTATCGACACCGGACAGCAACCGGTGATCGGCGTCAACAAGTACCAGGTCGAGGAAGACCAGCAAGTCGAGGTCCTCAAGGTCGAGAACTCGCGGGTGCGCGCCGAGCAGCTCGAGAAACTGCGGCGGCTGCGCGCCGAGCGCGACCCCGACGCCGTGCGGCGGGCGCTGGCCGAATTGACTCGCGCAGCGGCCTCTTCCGAGGGCGGCATGGCGAACAATCTGCTCGCGCTGGCGATCGACGCGGCGCGGGCCAAGGCCACCGTCGGTGAGATCTCCGACGCGCTCGAGCAGGTGTTCGGCCGCCACCAGGCCGAGATCCGTACGCTCTCCGGTGTGTACCGCGACGAGGCAGGAAAGGTCAGCAACATCACGAAGGCGAGTGAGCTGGTCGAGGAATTCGCCGAAGCGGAGGGTCGCAGGCCGCGCATCCTCGTCGCGAAGATGGGGCAGGACGGCCACGACCGGGGACAGAAGGTGATCGCCACGGCCTTCGCCGACCTGGGCTTCGACGTCGACGTGGGCCCGCTGTTCCAGACCCCGGAAGAGGTGGCGCGGCAGGCAGCCGACAACGACGTGCACGTCGTCGGCGTGTCGTCGCTGGCGGCAGGCCACCTCACGCTGGTGCCCGCCCTGCGGCAGGCGCTGGCCGATGCCGGGCGCCCCGACATCATGGTCATCGTCGGCGGCGTCATCCCGCCGGGTGACTTCGACGAGCTCTACCAGGCCGGCGCGGCGGCGATCTTCCCGCCCGGCACGGTGATCGCCGACGCGGCGATCGACCTGCTGAAGAAGCTCGGCGCCGAACTCGGTCACGAACTCGGCAGCGGCGCCGCGGATTCCGCCGCGACCGAATGAGCGAAGCCGGTTCCGCGGCGCGGGACACCCCGAGGGTGGCCGCGCGCCGGACGATCGACGTCGACGCCCTCGCCGCGGCGGTCCGCGCCAACGAGCGGGCCGCCCTGGCGCGGGCGATCACGTTGGTGGAGTCCACCAGGGCCGATCACCGGGCGCTGGCGCAGCAACTGCTGCTGAAGCTCACGCCGGAGGCGGGCTCCGCGGCCGCGCCCTCCAACCGGGTCGGCATCACGGGCGTTCCCGGGGTCGGCAAATCGACCTTCATCGACGCGCTCGGCATGTACCTGATCGCGCAGGGGCACCGGGTGGCCGTGCTCGCGGTCGACCCGTCCTCGACCAGGACCGGCGGCTCCATCCTCGGCGACAAGACCAGGATGGCGCGGCTGTCGGTGGAACGTGACGCCTACATCCGGCCTTCGCCCACCGCGGGCACGCTCGGCGGCGTCGCAAAGGCCACGCGCGAGACCATCGCACTGCTGGAAGCGGCGGGTTACGACGTGATCCTGGTGGAGACCGTCGGCGTAGGTCAGTCGGAGGTCACCGTCGCGAACATGGTCGACGTGTTCTGCTTCCTCACCCTGGCCCGGACCGGCGACCAGCTGCAAGGCATCAAGAAGGGCGTGCTCGAACTGGCCGACGTCGTCGCGGTGAACAAGGCCGACGGCAAACACGAGGTCGAGGCCAAGGCCGCAGCGCGGGAGCTCGCGGGTGCGCTGCGCCTGATCCACCCGCACGACGCGCTGTGGCGTCCACCGGTGCTGACCATGAGCGGGTTGGAAGGCGTCGGTCTGGATCGCTTCTGGAACACGGTGCTCGAACACCGCCGGGTGCTCACCGACGCCGGGGAGTTCGATGCGCAGCGCCGCCGCCAGCAGGTCGACTGGACCTGGACCATGGTGCACGACCAGTTGCTGCGCAGGCTCGCCGACAACCCGGAGGTGAAAGCCATTCGGGCGCAGGTGGAAAAGCAGGTCCGCGACGGCACGCTCACCGCCGCGCTCGCCGCCGAGGAACTGCTTCGCGCCTTCGACGGCCGCTGATCCGGTGGGCCCGCGGCACGGGTGTCGGTTACTGCCGCGTGCCGTTGAAGTAGACCCGCGCCACCACAGCGCGGTGGTCGGCACCCGGAAGTTCCACCGTGTCGACGGTGCCCGCGCGACCGCCGGCGATCAGGATGTGGTCGATGCCGACCAGCGGCGGCCAGCGCTTGTCGGTCGGATAGGTGACCAGATGTCCGGCTCCCGCCTGTTCGGCCGCGTCGCCGAAGCGGCCGGACAGCAACGCGCGGAACTGCCGGTGGTCGTAGGTCGCGTTGAAATCGCCACCGACGATCGCCGGTCGATCCGCGGGCGATCGTTCCAGGATCGCGCGCAGCCGGGACAACTCGTCGGCCCAGACCCGCGTGCCGTACACCGGCGGCACCGGATGGAAGGCGTACACCGTGACCGGTCCGAGGCCGGGGATCCGCGCCGTCGCCGAGAGCTGGTTGAGCACGTAGCCGTCGTATTCGACGGTCTCCGACAAGGGGTAGCTGCTCCAGATTCCAGTCCCGGCAGCGGTTCTGGCCGGGGAGACATACCGGTAGGGCAACAACTGGTCGAGGCCCGCGCGGCCGAGATCCTCGATCGCCGCGGGGGTGAGCTCGTTGACGGTGAGCACGGCGACGTCCCGCGCGCGCACCTCGTCGACCAGCGCCCTGGGATCAGCTCCGTCGAAGAGGAGATTGGCCTGCATCACCGTGACCGGGTGACCGTCCTCGTGGCCGGGGCTACCGGCGTACAGCGGAGCTTGTGTCCACAGCGCGGCGGCGCCGACGAGAATCGCGACTCCCGCTCCGATCCAGTGCCGCCTGGCCAGGAACGCCGCCGCTCCCACGAGCGTGGAGCTCATCAGATACGGCGCTCCCGAAGCCGCCAGGGCCAGAACGCGGGATGACGACCCGTTGAAGTGCAGAGCGACCCCCGCGGCCCCGGTCAGTGCGGCAATCCACGCGAGCAGGTCGACACCGACTCGAACGGCCTTCGATCTCACACCCACACTCGAACACACCGATGGTTCGGAGCGTTCCGGCGGTTCGTGCCCGGGAGGCCTGGTGCGCGGGTCGCGATCGGACTGTGTCGCCGAGGAGTCGGCGGCTGCCTGAACCGATCGGCCGGTCATTCGATGCCGAACAATGCCGCCGCGTTGTGGTGGCAGACCCGGCGCAACCAGTCGTCACCGAGATCGAGACGTTCCAGCGCCTCGATCGAATGACTATAGGAATGCGGAATATTGGGGAAATCGCTGCCGAACAGAATGCGATCGGCGAAGTCGCGCAGCCTGCCGTGTTCGTGGCTCGGGAAGGGCGCGTCGGCCTCGGAGAAATCGGTCCACACCATCGTGGTGTCCAGCCGCACCTCCGGGTAGTTCTCGGCCAGGTCGAGGAACTCGGAGTACTCGGGTGTGCCCATGTGCGCGACGATCAGCCGCAAGCGCGGAAACCGCCGCAGCACGCCGGCGATGGGCTCCGGCCCGGTATGCGTTCCGGGGGCGGGGCCGGAACCACAATGGATGACGATCGGAACGCGCGCGTCCTCGAGCAGACCCCACACCGGGTCCAGCTGCGGGTCGCCCGGATGATAGCCGCCGACTTGGACGTGCGCTTTGAACACGCGGGCTCCGCCTTCGACCGCCTCCCCGACATAGTTCGCCGCGTGCGGCTCGGGAAAGAACGTGGCGGTGTGCAGGCAATCCGGGGTGCGTGCGGCGAAGTCGGCGGTCCACTCGTTGAGCCACGCCGCCATGTCCGGCTTGTGTGGGTACACCAGCGCGGTGAACGCGCGAACACCGAAGTCGCGCAGGGTTTTCAACCGGACCTGGGCGTCGGCGCGGTAGGTGATCGGCCAGCTGCGGCCGGTCAGCGGACCGGCCGCGTCGAAGTACGCCCACACTTTCCGCATCACCCGGTCGGGCATGAAATGGGTGTGAACGTCGATGATGCCGGGCAGTCCCAGCCCGGCGCGGAAAGCGGACAGGTAGGCCGTGTCATCGGCGCCGGTCATCGGACTTCCTGAGCGGCGGGCGGGTGCACCATTCGCGCGAAGTCGCCCACGCGGGCGATCAGGCGGTCGAAGAACAGCTCCGGGTCGGTGCCGATCACGATCTCGGCGTTGGGTTCCCGGCCCCACATGCCCGTCCAGTCGGCGACCGTGGTGGCGCGGGTGATCGCGCCCGCCAACTCCACGTCCACTGTCGCGGGGCGGGTGCGGGCCAGCGCCGGGTCCAGTGCCACCGCGGCCGCGAACGGATCGTGCATATGAGCCAGATATCCGAGGTCGTAGCCGTGATGGAAATCGAAGTAGAACCGCACGGCATCGGTGACGTGCCGGACGATCGGGTTGCTCGTGGCCGAGCGGTTCCAGGGCGGATCGGCCGGTGAGACGATCTCCACCGGGAAGCTCTTCGCGCGTTCGGCGAGGCGGACCAGGTGCTCGGGACGCATCTCGATGGTCTCGGTGATGTCGAGCGCGCAGACGATCGGCCTGCGCTCGGCGGGCGCGGCGGCGAACGCGTCGAAGACCTCTTTGGCGGCCTCCGGGTCGACGTGCACGTTCCACTCGTTGGTCGGGGTCGTGTTTCCCGGATGGTTGAACGCGCCGGCCATGATCACCAGACGGTTCAGCAGCAGCGGCAGGTCCGGTTCGATCCGGAGGGCGAGGGCGAGGTTGGTCAACGGTCCGGTGCACAGGCCGACGATCTCGCCGGGATGCGCGCGCGCCAGTTCCGCCCACATCGACGCGGCCGATCGCGGAGACAGGCGGCGAGCCGACACGGGTAGCTCGGCGTAGCCGATGCCCTGCGGTCCGTGCGTGTCCTCGGTGGTGCGCAGCGGGATCGCCAAGGGATCGGCGGCGCCCAGCGCCACTTCGATCTCGGGCGCGTCGCAGAGGTCGAGCCAAGCCAGATTGTTCGCCGCCACCTGCGCCGCCCCGACGTTGCCCGCCGTGGCGGCGATCCCGGCGATCTCGGCCTCGGGGGAACCGAGCAGGTACAGCAGCGCGAGGGAGTCGTCGATGCCGGTATCGACGTCCAGGATGATCTTCTGCCGCACGGCACGAGACTAGCGAGCCGAGACCCCGGCGCGGCGCGGAGGTCACGGTAACCAGGTGGTCGCGCCAGATAGTACATGTGTCTAGTACGTTTGTCTGAGACGCGGTAGCCTGTGGTCATGGGAAATCGCGAGGATCTGCTGGCGGGAGCACGGAAAGTCATCGTCGAGCGAGGCGTCGCCAAGGCGACGGCCCGCGACATCGCCTCGGCGGCCGGTGTGAGCCTGGCCGCGATCGGATACCACTTCGGCTCGAAGGAGCAATTGATCACCGAGGCGCTGACCGACACGCTGGGCACCGCGATCGGCGACAGCATGGAGGCGAAGATTCGCCAGGGCAGCGGTACGGCGCCGCTGGCGGCGTTCGCCGCGTTGTGGAACGAGATGCCCGCGGTGTTCACCGAGAATCGTGACAGCATGCTGGCGAGCATGGAGAACCTGGTGCGCGTCGCCCGGTCGCCGGAGTCGCAGAAGTACTTCGCCCAGAGCCTGCCCGGAGCCTATCGGGACATCGCGGAAGCGCTGCGGCATGCGCATCCCCAGCTGAGCCAAGACCAGGCCGGAGCGCTCGCGCAGCTGTACTTCGTGCTCGTTCAGGGGCTCGGGGTGCTGCAGACCCTCGTTCCGGAATCGAACCTGCCGGACGGCGACCGCCTGGCACAGGCGGTCGCCGTGCTCGCCGGAATCGAGGGTTAGTGCTCGCTCGACAGCTCCCCGGCGGGAATGTGGCGCAAACGAAGCACGGCGACCACCGAAAGCGCGAGGGCCGCCACGGCAGCGATGTAGGCCGTCACATGAACCCCGTGCAAGAACGCTTCCCGCGCGGCACGCAGAACCGCCTCGCCCAGCTCCGCGGGCAAGCCGGCGACCGTGTGCACGGCGCCGCCGAGGGTGTCGCGCACCGAGCGCCCGGCCTCGCCGGGCAGACCGGCGGGCAGCGAGTCGGCGAGATCGCCGCGATAGAGCGCGACGCTGATGCTGCCGAGGATCGAAATACCGAGCGCGCCACCGAGTTCCGCACCCGTCTCGGAGACGCCCGCGGCGGCGCCCGCCTGCTCCTGTGGCGCCGAGCCGACGATCAGTTCGGTGGTGATGCCGAACACCGGGGCCAGACCCAGCGCGATGATCACCGAGGCGATGAGCGCGAGCAGCACACCGCCGGTCACGGCGATCCGCGTCATCAGCAGCAGCCCGACAGCCGAGGCCGCCAAGCCCGAGCCGATCAGGTACGCCGGGCGCACCACCCGGACGATGCGGGGGGCCAGTTGGGAACCGACGATGAAGCCGAGACCGGACGGCGCCATCGCCAGGCCCGCGGCCAGCGGGGACAGGCCGAGCACGAGCTGGAAGTACTGGGCCACGAACAGGAAGTAGCCGAAGGCGACGAAGACGCCGACCACGTTGATCAGCAGCGCGATCCGGAACGTGCGCAACCGGAACAGCCGCAGATCCAGCATCGGGTCCCGGCTGCCGAGTTGCCTGCGCACGAACACGACGCCGACCGCGAGACCACCGGCGATCGCGAGCGCCGCACCGCCGCCGAGCCCGTCCTGGGCGATCTTCTTCATGCCGAACACCAGCGCGATCATCGCCGCGACGCACAGCGCGGCACTGAGCGGGTCGAGTCGCGCGGCATCCGGGTCGCGATACTCCGGCAGCACTTTCGGCCCCAGGACCAGCAGCAACGCCATGACCGGCACGGCGAGCAGGAACACCGAGCCCCACCAGAACCGCTCCAGCAGCACGCCGCCGAACAACGGTCCGACCGCGCCGCCCGCGGAGAACGCGCCGACCCACACCCCGACCGCGACCGAGCGCTGCCTGGTGTCCCGGAACATGCTGAACAGCAGCGACAGTGTGGACGGCGCAAGCGTGGCGCCCGCGACCCCTTGCAGCGCGCGGCAGGTGATGAGCAGTTCCGCGCTGGGCGCGAACGCCGCGACCACCGAGACCACCGCGAACGCCGCCGCGCCGACCATGAGCAGTTTGCGGCGGCCGACGCGGTCACCGAGGGTGCCCATGGTGACCAGCAACCCGGCCACCATGAACCCGTAGACGTCGATGATCCACAGCAGTTGCGAGCTGGTCGGACGCAGTTCGGCGCTGATCATCGGCACGGCCAGGTGCAGCACCGTCATGTCCATCGCGTAGACCAGGCAGGCCAGCGCCAGCACACCGAGGCCGATCCACTCGCGCTTGCCTGCCAGCGGTTCGGCGACGCGGTCGAGCGTGGTGTCCACGGCGCGGGTTCCTTCCGAAACGGTGTCGATGAGCGTCATGCCGGTTCAGACGACGCGAGAAGCACCATTTCATCGCCCGCACCGGGGGCGCCGCAAAGGATTTTCCGCGGCGCCCCGGCGCGAGGGGTCAGTGCGCGGGCAGTGGCCAGGCGGGACTATCCGCGCCGTAGGCGGGCGCGGGCCAGGAATAATCCGGGTATTCGGCGAGCGCGGGCGGCGCGGTGACGACCTGACCGTGCCGGACCACTTCCGCCGCGCTCGGCGCTGCCGCCGTGGCGTGGCGCGGCGTGCGCTCCGGCGCGTCGAGCAGCCAGGACGCGGTGCGGGCCAAAGCCACGCGCACGTCCCGTCCTCGGCCGTCGTCACGGCGCGCCACCAAAGCGTCGATCACGCCGGCGGCGAGCAGGTAGCCCGACGCGTGGTCGAGTGCCTGGGCGGGCAGCGCGCCGGGCACGGCGGGCGCGCCCTCGAGAATCGAGATGCCGGACGCGGCCTGCACGATGCTGTCGAAGCCGCGCCGTCCGCCCCACGGGCCGGCCTCACCCCACGCGGACACCCGGCCGTGCACCAGGCCGGGACGGGCGGCGGCCCGCACGCCCGCGCGCTCGAGCGCGCCCGGCCGGTATCCGGTGACCAGCACGTCGGCGGCGGCGACCAAGTCGTCGATGCCGCGGGTACGCAGGTCGACCAATGTGGACCGTTTGCCCTGGCAGGTGTCGGTGAATTGCCAGGGAATCTCGGGCAGCCGCGGCGGATCGACGCGCAACACCTCGGCGCCGAGCAACGCCAACGCCCGTGTGGCGACCGGGCCCGCGATCACCCTGGTCAGGTCCAGCACGCGCAGGCCCCGCAGGGGCCGCAAAGGCGCGGCGCCCGCGGGCAGGCCGGTCTCGCCGCGGTCGCCGCGCGGTGCGATCGCCACCAGCGGGCCCGCGGCGGCGGCCTGTCCTTCCGGGCTGGCGGTCCATTCCTCCTCGGTGCGCACGCGGACCGCGACGGCGCCGTGCGCGGCGGCCTGATCCTCCAGGTCCGAGGCGCGGAGCATGGCCATCTGGGCGACGGCGAGATCGACCGGCGCGGACTCGGGCAGCCCGAGCGCGGCCAGAAGCCGCGCCCGGTGATGCGGATAGTTGGCGTGCGTGCGAACCCACCCGTCGAAGGTGGGGAAGAAGCCGGAGAGGTCGGCGAACGACGTCGGCGCCCGGCCCCCGATGCGCAGCAGACGCTCACTGGAGAAGGCCGCGGTGATGCGGGCCGGATCGATGCGGTGTGCCACCGGGTCGAGACCGCGCGCGGTCCGCATCCGGTTCGCGGCCGCCGTCAGCGCCGCGATCGAACCGGCGGCCAGCGCCCAGACCGGTAGCGTCGCGGCGAGATTGCTACCCGGATCGGGCGCGGGGGAGATGGGCGAGGCGGTGACACCGATACCGGCCTCGTAGTCGCGGACGAGCCGTGCGTGCGTGTTCACTCGCTTCAGCCTAGATGCTCCCTATGAGACGCCGCCCGCGGTGGTCGTCGCGGCCGCGGCAGGCGAAGACCGCGATATCGGGGCCGCGCCGCCGTTGCGAGACGCGACCTGCGGCGTTCCGGCTCGCGCATGAGGACGGCTCCCGTGCCGGTGCGCTGTGGCTCGATACGGCGGGGTGTGCACGGATCCGATAGCGCGCTCGCGCGGGTGGTTTCGCCGAGGGCGCTGCCGCGCGGGCCGTCCGATCGCGCGAGTGTGTCGCCGAGATAGCGGATGAGGTGCTGGGCCCCGGCTCGTCGGCGGTGTCATCCAGTGGACTTCGGCTTCTCCTATCTGACGGTTGCCGGTCAGAGCCACTAGGATTCCACAGGGCTGAAAGAAGCTGCCGGAGCGGGCTTCTCGCCAGTGAGGATAGCGACCCGCGCGTGAATCCGCCGAATTGGCCAGGATATTCGAATGCTGCGCCGCAGCAACCGGCGCGGGACGCCGCGCTGATCCGATGACCTGTCCGCCGCGTGCGGACATCGAGGCAGAGCATGACCGGCCGCACTGGGATAGCGCGCGGCTCCGATATGTGAGGTCGAGCGACGATGACGAACGTCCGTGCCGGAAGTGCGGAATATACGGTGCCGACGACCAGGACCAAGAGCTTCCCGATGCGGGAAAGCATTCCGGCCTTCGGTAACGACATGCAGACGCGCACTGCCTTGATCCCGGACCGGGTTCGCTGCGCACCGATCAGCCACGACTACGAACTGCTGGCCGTGCAGGACGCACAGAACGCCGGATACCTGCGGGAGATCCAGGATCTCGCGGCCGAGCGCGCCGCGCTCGGCACCGCCGGTCACGACCAGGCCACGCGGTTGCGCGCGCGGCAACTCGAGGTCGCGCTCGCGGCGGCGACGGCGGACGCGTTCGCCGCGGGAGTCGACTCCGCCGACGTCGATCGTGCGGTGGAGTACGGCCGCGACGGCGCCTACTGGGCCGATCGGCCCGCCCATCGCTACCTCGGCCGCATCGCCCAGCTCACCGACGAAATGCATTCGCGTCTCAGCGAGTTGGACGGTTATCGGCGGCGGGTCGCCGAGCTCGAACAGCGGCTGGCACAGCATCGTCCCGGCGGTTTCTGAACTGTCCGCCCCGCTCCCGTGACCCCGGTGCGGTGCGCGCCGCCCGGGACGGATGCCGCATCGGCGCAGTAGATCTTTCGGGCCGCCGTGGTCGCGGCGAGCCCGTGGAGCGCCTTCGTCAGCGTGGATCAGCTACAGACCATCACGCCCTGATCGTCCTCCCCCTGTGGCCGGGCCGCTACCGTGGTCTGGTCCGGCTCGCGCCGGGGCCGACGACGAAGAAGGGAGACCGAACGTGGCTGGCGCCATCACCGACTCGGAGTGGTTGCGGACCCTGCGATCCGAGGCGGTCGTGCGGCAACACCTGCTGTGTTTCCCGCCGGGTGGCGGATCGGCCACGGCATACCGGGACCTCGCGCAGCGCTTCGGGGCGGGTGTCGCGGTGCTCGCGGTGCAGTATCCCGGGCGGCAGGACCGGTTGGGTGAGGACTTGATCGCCGACCTGGTCGTCCTTGCGGACCGGATCGCCCAGCAGGTGCTCGCGCAGGGACCGGTCGCGCGGCTGTCGTTGTTCGGGCACAGCATGGGCGCGACCGTGGCGTTCGAGACCGCACGCAGGCTCGAGCGTGCCGGGCAGCCGGTGGCCACGCTGTTCGTGTCCGGCCGTCCCGCGCCGACATTCGAGGAGACGCAGCGGCTGCACCTGGCCTCCGACGACGACCTCATCGACGACCTGGTGCGGCTGGCCTCCGACCCCGCGCCACTCGAGATGCTGCGTGCCGAGCCGAGCATCGCCGAACTGGTGCTGCCCGCCGTGCGTGCCGATTACCGCGCGGTCGAGACCTATCGCTATCAGCCTGGGGAGCCGTTGCGCGCAGACATCGCGGCGCTGGTCAGCACCGAGGATCCGACGATGCGGCCCGAGCAGGCCGACGAATGGCGGGCGCACACCGGCGGAGAATTCGACCGGGCGACCTTCCCCGGCGGGCACTTCTACCTGGACGAGCACGGTGCGCAGGTCGCGGACTTCATCGAACGCCACCTCCGCCCCTGACAGCGGGAGCACGGTTCGATCGGCTGGACGGGTGCTACCGCACGGCCGGGGCGGGCCGCCTGCGCATCATCCACATGTAACCGATCCAGGACGCCGCCACCAGCGCGGCCGCCGATGCCCGTACCAATCCGAGCGCGTCTTCGGGGTAGATCACACCGGTGATGTAGTGGTCGATGAACCCGCTCGACGGCAACCGCGACTGGCCGGCGCGCTCGCGCGCCCAGTTCTCCAGATGCGTCAGGGGGCAGTCGAATCCGGCCACGATCGTGCTGAACCCCCATCCGGCGGCGATCAGGTGCAGCCAGATCGTGCGCGGAAAGCGCCACGCGAGTAACCCGCCGATCACCACGTAGGCCACGAACAGGAAATGCGTGACGGCGACGGCGTCGGCCAACAGCCGATAGAGCACCTCTCCAGGGTAGCCTTTCGCCGCGCGGCGGACGCTGGAGCGGCGGCTACCACGGGGAAGGCTGATAGTCCTTGAGGAAGCAGCCGAACAGATCGGTGCCGTTCTCACCCTGCACGATCGGGTCGTAGACCCGCGCCGCGCCGTCGACGAGGTCCAGCGGCGCGTGGAACCCCTCCTCGGCCAGGCGCATCTTGGTGTAGTGGGGGCGTTCGTCGGTGATCCACCCGGTGTCGACCGCGGTCATCAGAATGCCGTCCTGCTCGAACATTTCCCGCGCGCTGGTGCGGGTCAACATGTTCAGCGCGGCTTTGGCCATATTGGTGTGCGGGTGCCCGGGGCCCTTGTAGGCACGGGAGAACTGCCCCTCCATAGCCGAGACGTTCACGACGTACTTGCGGCGCGCCCGCGCGGCGGCCATGGCCGGGCGCAGACGCGAGACCAGGATGAACGGCGCCACCGAGTTGCACAGCTGCACTTCGAGCAGTTCGGTGGGATCGACCTCCGCGACGGTCTGCACCCAGCTGTTGGTGTGTGCGAGGTCGGGCACCAGGCCGCCGGCGTCGATCGCCACGCCGCGCGAAATGCGTTCCGGCGTCGCCGATCCCGCGACCAAGGCCAGCTCGGCGACGTCGGCGGCGGTCAGGGCCGGGGTGAGCGAGGCGGTCAGCGCGGTGGGGTGCGCCTGCATGGTCTTGCCGAAGCTCACCACTTCCGGCAACGCGCCGGCCGGCAGCGGTCCTGATTCGGCCTCGACCAGCGCGCTGTAGGCGCCGGGGGAGCGGCGCACGGTCTGCGCGGCGTTGTTGATCAGGATGTCCAGCGGGCCCTGGGCGGCGACGTCGTCGGCCAGGGCGACCACCTGGGCGGGGTCGCGCAGGTCGATTCCGACGATCCGCAACCGGTGCAGCCAGTCCGCGCTGTCGTCCATAGCGGCGAAACGCCGAATGGCGTCGTTGGGGAAGCGCGTGGTGATGGTGGTGTGCGCGCCGTCGCGCAGCAGCCGCAGCGCGATGTACATGCCGATCTTGGCGCGGCCGCCCGTGAGCAGTGCTCGTCGGCCGCTCAGATCGGCACGGGCATCTCGTTTCGCGTGGCTGCTCGCCGCACAGTCCGGGCACAGCTGGTGGTAGAAGGCGTCGACCCGGGTGTAGCGCTGCTTGCAGATGTAGCAGGGCCGCGGGCGCGTCAGCGTCCCCGCGCTGGCCCCGGTCGTGGCCGAGCTGATCGGGATGCCCGCGGTCTCGTCGTCGATCCGGTTGGGTGAGCCGGTCGCGGTTGCGGCGATCACCGCGCGGTCGGCGGCCGAGACCGCCTCGCGCGCTTGCGAGCGGCGCCGTTGCTTGAGCTTCTTGAACATGTGCCCGACCGCCCGCTGCACGGCCATCGAGTCGGGATGATCCTTTTCCAGCGTTCCGGCGTGCTCCAGGACCCGAAGGCAGGTCGCGAGGTCTTCGGGATCGATCATGCTTTCTGCCATCGCGGCTATGGACATCCTTCGGCGAGCTGGGCAATCGACCGGCCCATTGTCGCAAACCCGCCCGCGGGGTAGCCGCCCGGTCGCCGGTGAACGCGCCGGACCACCATCTCTCAGTTGCTGCGCGGGGTGATCGTGGCGCGGTCGGCGCGCAGGTCGTCGACGAAATTGGCGATCGCCTCGGCGACCAGCAAAGGTTCGGTGATCGGCAGCCAGTGGTCCGCCGGAACGGCGCGGCGCCACAGCTTGTCGACCCACCGGGCGGAGGCGTCGTATACGGCGGCGGGGATGAACGGGTCGGTGGCGTCGACCAGCAACTGGACCGGAACGGCCGTACGCCGCACCCGCGGCTTGCCCAGGTGGTGCAGCAGATTGGCGTGCGCGATGCGCGCACCCGCGACGAGGTCGGTGCGCCACGTGCGTGCCACCCGCGCGGGCAACGGCGAGACACCGCCGTGCTGTCGCACGAGGAGACCGCGCACGCGCGGCGGATAGAGCCTGCGGGCGATCGCGCCGGGGGTGAGTGCCCAGCGCGCCCCGCGCAGCCACCAGCCCAGGTCGCCGATTTCACGGCCGGCGCGCGGCGCCAGGGCGCGCAGCCACAGGCCCAGATGGTCGAGGTTCGGTCCGGCGATCGCGGTGAACGAGGCGACGCGGGTGTTGGCGCGCTCGTCGCAGACCGCCTCCCACAGCTGCACCGCACCCCAGCCGTGGCCGCACGCGTGCACCGCACGGTTCGGGCTGGCGGCCTCGATCACCGCGAAGAAGTCCTCCGCCAGTCGACCGAGGCGATACTCCGACAGCTCTTCGGAGGCGACCGACCGCCCGTGTCCGCGCACGTCGTAGGTGATCACCCGGAATCCGTCGGCCAGCAGGGCCGCGACCGTGGCCCACACGTGATGGGTATCGGTGAGGCCGTGCACCAGAACCAAGGGGTCCGCGGCAACGTCGCCCCATTCGAAGACAGCGAGATCGGCGCCGTCCCGGTCGACCGTCCAGGTGCGGTCGGGGCGGGGCGTTTCGGTGGTGTCGAGCAGTTCGGTCATGTCCTTACCTCGTTCGCTGCCGGCTACCGATCCGAAGGCACGTCGCCGTCGTGCCAGATGTCAGTAATTCCCATACGGACAGTACGAAGTATTGACCGCTCGAGGCAGGGGTGAAACGCCCGAATATGGCGCAGCTCACCCGCGGTCGCGCGGCATCGTTGGCGCACCGCCGACATTGCCGAGGTCCCCGGGTCTCTCTTTCGAAAGGTTGCCGGAATCCCTGGGCCGGCATCGACTGTCCGGACCGACTCCGGATGGCTCCTGCTCTTGTTGACATCTCGCCAATAGTTCGGGAATCTGGGCGTAACCGGCGACGAGGCCGGACCGGGAGCGAGCAAAGGATCCAGCGATGGCACGCGCGGCGTGGAGTGACGACGAGGTCGAGGCGGTACGAGACCTGGCGAAGACCTTCTTCGAGAAGGAGGTTGTGCCCCATGAGGAGAAATTCGTCGCCCAAGGGCATCCCGATCGCGCGCTGTACAACCGGGCGGGCGAACTCGGCCTGCTGTGCCCGGCGATCCCCGCCGAATACGGAGGTGGCGGCGGGAACTTCGCCCACGAGGCCGCGATCATCGAGGAGCAGGCGCGCGCGGGCGACGGATCGATGGGCATTCCCGTGCACAGCTCGATCATCGCGCCCTACCTGTACGAATTCGGCTCCGAAGAACTCAAGCGGCGTGTACTGCCCAAGGCCGCGAGCGGCGAGATCGTGCTGTCCATCGGCATGACAGAGCCGGGAACCGGGTCGGACCTGCAGAACATCAAGACCCGCGCGGTGCGGGAGGGCGACGAGTACGTCATCACCGGCTCGAAGATCTTCATCACCAACGGCTGGCTCTGCGACGGCATCATCATCGCCGCCAAGACCGACCCGACCAAAGGCGCGGCCGGCGTCTCGCTGATCTTCGCCGAGGTCGGCGACGACACCCCCGGCTTCGAGCGCGGGCGCATCCTGAACAAGATCGGCGGCAAGGCCCAGGACACCGCCGAGCTTTTCTTCGACGGCCTGCGCGTGCCCGCCTCCGACCTACTCGGCGGCGCCGAGGGGCAGGGCTTTTACCAGATGATGCGGATGCTCGCGCAGGAGCGCCTGGTCACCGCGATCATAGCGGTCGCCATGATGGAGAAGGCCGTGCAGCTCGCCGTGGACTACACCAAGGGCCGCGAGGCGTTCGGCAAACCGCTGTTCGCCATGCAGAACACGAAGTTCGAACTCGCCGAGTGCGCGACCATCACCAAGGTCTCCCGCACCTTCCTCGACGACTGCATCGACAAGCACCTGCGCGGCGAACTCGATATTCCCAGCGCTGCCATGTCGAAGTACTGGCTGACCGATCAGCTCGGTATCGTGGTGGACCGCTGCCTGCAACTGTTCGGCGGCTACGGCTACATGACGGAGTATCCCATTTCCCAGCTCTACACCGGCGCTCGCGTGCTACGCATCCTCGCGGGCAGCAACGAGGTGATGAAGGATCTCATTGCCCGGTCTCTCTGACACCACGAGCGCGACCGCAGGCGGTGGCGCCGATCCGGCGTTACCGCGCCGCCGCAGGCTCGAACCCGACGAGCGGCGCGCGCAGATCCTCGCCTGTGCGATCGACATGTTCGGCGAACGTCCGTACGCGGCCGTCTCCACTGCCGAACTGGCGCAGCGGGCCGGTGTGGCCCGCGGCCTGATCAACCACTATTTCGGCAACAAGCGCGATCTCTACCTCGCGGTGGTACGGCGGATGGTGACGCTGCCCAAGCTCGACGACATGATCGTGCCCACCGGAACCTGGCGCGAGCGCGTCGAGGCGAGTGTGCGCTGGCTGCTGGACACCATCGCCGAGCACGGCAGCACCTGGGTGAAGGTGACCAGTCACGAGGGGGTCGGTGACGATCCGGAGGTGCAGCAGATCCTGGACGCGGCCGACGACGCGGCGGCCGAGCGTCTGCTGCTGATGGTGGGGCTGGCCCAGTCGGCACACGATGCCGAACTGCGCGCGATGGTGCGCGCCTACGGCGGGTTGGTCAAGGTGGCGGGCCGGGAATGGATCACCCGTGGCACGCTCACCCGTGAGCAGGTGCACGAGTTGCTGTGCGACATGTTGCTGACGCTGGTCACCGAGTCGCTGCCGAAGGTCGATCGCAGGCAGTGATGGTCGCGGGGTGCCGGGCAAGGTGCGGCGTCCTCGAGCGAATTGCCCGCTCTTGCTGCCTACTGCCGGTGTTTCGGCCGCCGGACGTCACTTGGCCGGAAACGGATCCACCTCCGATGCGTCGCGGTCGGGCCGGGCGCTTACGGACCGGCACGCACCACGGCTGACGGGCTCGCCGGAGTCGCGGAGAGTTCGTTATCACGGCCCGATCACGAATATCGGATACTTCGGATCAACTTCTCGCCTCGCGCGTCCTATTCTGGGTCGGTATATCGGGGCGGGTCCGGACGAATCCGAGGTTCCTGCGCGGTGTGTTGGTGAAAGGACCTGGATGACACGGGCAGAACGGCGTGAAACGGATCGCTGGCCGCAGGCATCGGAAGAACGCTGGTCGGAGCCGGAGCCCGACGGCCCCTGGCCCGACGACGAGGACGAACGCTGGCCCGAGCAGCCGCCGAGCAGCCGCAGGACCGGACGACTACGCGTGGAGATTCCGCCGATCGTCAACCCGTACGCGATCGTCGCGCTGGTGGCGGCCCTGCTCGGGCTGTTCCCCGTGGCCATCGTGTTCGGATTCATCGCCTTCAGCCACCCGCGTGGCCGGGTCATGGCGATGTTCGCCCTGCTGCTCGGCGTAGCCGAGATCACCGCGGTGGCCGGATTCGTCCTGCTGACGAACAACTGGCTGCCCGACCTGACCAACCGCACAGCCGCGATCGCGCCGACACCTCTTGCCTCGGTACCCACGACCGTCGAACCTCGGGTGGTGACCACCACGACCGCCGCACCGAGCCCCGCCGTGACGACCACGCCGCCGGAGAGTCAGGAACCGGTCACGAAGGGCGCGCCCTGCACCGAGGCCCAGCTCGGAAAGATCGGCAGCGCCACCAACGGCGGCACCCTCATCTGTCTCACCACCGCGGGGGGCTATCAGTGGTCGGGCCCGCACACCGTGGCGACCGCGGTGCAGCAGGCCGGATCCAAATGCGACGCCGCGGGCGCCAAGACCGGCCGCACCGCCGACGGCCGAGCCTTGGTGTGCGAGGTCATTGGCCGCGGCGGCACGTGGGTGCTGTGGACCGAATAGCGGGCGCCGTTATTCGTGCTTTTTCGCGCGGCTGGGCTGCACCCGGGGTGGCTCGTTGGGCATCTTCGGGTACTGCGGCGGCCACGGCGCGTCCATGAGCCCGGCCGCCATGTCCCGGTCGGACATCTCCAATAACGGGGCGATGGACTGGGGCGCGCGGTCGGCCCACGGATCGCCTGTTTCGGCGTAGCGCGCGGGCACGGTCGCGATGGTCAACTCGTCGGGCACCACCGTATCCAGATCCGACCAGCTGATCGGCGTCGAGACCTGCGCGCCGACCTTCGGACGCACACACCAGGCGCCGAAAACCGTTTTGTGCGGCGCGTTCTGATTGAAATCGATGAACACCCGGTTTCCGCGTTCTTCTTTCCACCACTGCGCGGTGATGTCGTCCGGATAGCGGCGTTCCAATTCGCGGGCCAGCGCTACCGCGGCGGCCCGCACCTGATAACCGTCCCACTTCGGTTCCAGCGCGGAGTAGAGGTGTAAGCCGCGTGACCCGGAGGTCTTGATCCATGATTCGATGCCGAGTTCGGCGAGCAGGTCCCTCGTGCGGAAAGCGGCCTGTACGAGATCGGCGAAGGTGATGCCGGGGGAGGGATCGAGGTCGATGCGCAACTCGTCGGCGATGTCCAGATTGTCGGCGCGGTTGGGCCAGACGTGGAACCCCAGGCATCCCTGGTTCACCGCCCACAGGATATGGGCGAGATCGTGTGCGACGAGGGCGTCACTGGTGGTGCCGTTCGGCGTCGACACCTCGACGGTGCGCAGCCACTCCGGCGCGGATTTCGGCACCCGCTTCTGGAACCAGGATTTGCCCGACGCGCCGTCCGGATACCGCTCCAGCAGCAGCGGCCGCCCACCGACCACACTCAGGAACGGTTCGGCGATCGCCTGGTAGTAACGCACCAGATCGAGTTTCGTCTCGCCGCGCTTGGTGAAATAGACCTTGTCCGGATGGCTGATCGTGACGGTCCGGCCGTTGGTCTCGATGTCGACGGATTCGGTCATCGCGCCGCGCCTTCGCCGAACAGCGTGCTCAGTTCCGCGGGCGCGACTTCGTCGAGCTGCGCGTAGGTACACGATCGCGGGGTCCGGTCGGTGCGGAAGCGCACCAGCCTGCCGCCGTGGCGCAGCCTGCCCGACTGCACGTGCTCGTAGCGGACCTCGGCGACCAGTTCCGGCCGCAGCGCCTCCCAGGACAGATCCTTGCCTCCGGTCCAGCGGCTCACGCCGCCGGGCATCTTGCCCTCCGCCGCCGCCTGTGCCGCGGCATCGGCCCACTGCCGCCACGGGTGGTCCTCTAGCGCGTTCTTCCGCAGCGGCGCGAGCTCCTCGACCAGTTCCTTGCGCCGAGCGGCGGTGAAGCTGCTGGCCACGCCGACGTGGTGCAGGTGGCCCTCGTCGTCGAAGAGCCCGAGCAGCAGCGAACCGACGCCGACGCCGTCCTTGTGCCAGCGGAAGCCCGCCACCACGCAGTCGGCCGTGCGCTCGTGCTTGATCTTCAGCATGACCCGCTTGTCCTGGAGATAGGCCAGGTCATCGGACTTGACCATCACGCCGTCGAATCCGGCGCCCTCGAAACGGGTGAACCAGTCCTGGGCCACGTCGGGGTCATGGGTGATCGGGGTGAGGTGGACGCGAGCGAGCGCGGTGTCCAGGATCGTCTCCAGCAGGCGCCTGCGTTCGGTGAACGGCTTGCCGGTCAGATCCTCGTCGCCGAGCGCGAGCAGGTCGAAGGCCACGAAACTGGCCGGTGTCTCCGCGGCCAGCTTGGCGACCCGGGACGCGGCCGGGTGCAGGCGGTTCTGCAAAGTGTCGAAATCCAGACCCTGCTCGGTGACCACCACGATCTCGCCGTCCACCACGCAGCGCTGTGGCAACGCCTGCTTCAGCAGCTCGGCGACCTCGGGAAAGTACCTGGTCAGCGGCCGGTCGTTGCGGGAGCCGAGTTCCACCTCGGCGCCGTCGCGGAACACGACGCAGCGGAAGCCGTCCCATTTGGGCTCGTAACTCAGGCCCGGCTCGCGCGGCACCACGGGCGCGGATTTGGCCAGCATCGGCCGTACTGGTGGCATCACCGGTAGGTCCACGCGATCCTCCTCGGGTTCGATCCTCACCCATACCGACGGCGCGCGCCGAGCGAACTCATCGGTCTGTGGTCGCGGCCTCGGCTCGATCGTAGGCGGCCACCCCGACACCGAACGTGGACTTCGCCGGTCAGCTCTCCAGCCAGCCGTGCTGGTCGGCGAAGGCGGTGAGCCGGTCGCGGATGGTGAGGATCTCGCCCGCGGTGAGCGCGGGGCTCGCGTCCAGGAGCAGCTCGGTGATCAGGCGTTTGTGCTCGGCGACAGTGAGCTGTCCCGAAGTCGGCCGATCCTTACCCTTGTGCCGGGCAGGTGGCGCCGGGGCTGCGCCGACCACGTTGAGGTTGACCGCCTTGGGTCCGCGGTCGCCCTCGGTCACCTCGAATTCGAACACCCGCCCCTGCCGCAACTCGTCTTCGTCCAGGCCGATGTCGTTGACGTGGACGAACACGTCGGGTCCACCGTCCTCCGGCCGAATGAATCCGAATCCCCGAGAGCTGTCGAACGACACCAATTTCCCGATGGACACCAACACCCGCTCCTCGTCGCCGTCGCTACTGGGCAACTTTAACCCGCCTTTTCGCCGTCGTCGGAGGAAAGCGCCTTTTGCAACGAATGGAAAACGGTCAGTCCCTGACCGACCATTCCGTTCACCAGTTCGCCCACTCCTTCGGGCCCGTTGAGGACGGTGAGATGCGCGTTCGCCAACCCGTTCGACGCCTGCTTCACGATTTCCGGAAGTTGTTCGATCAACATCTGGTCCAGCGCGATCCGGTTGTTCGACGCGGCCGCCGCGGCCTGGATGCGGGTGCGGTCGGCTTCGGCCTCGGCCAGGATGCGCACCCTATCCGCTTCGGCCAGAGCAGGTTTCACGACCTCGGCCTGCAACTGCTGCTCGCGCAACTCGGCCTCCTTGCGCGCCTGCTCGGCCTGTGCGGTGAGCACCTCCTGCAACGCCAGCGCCTCGGCGAGCGGACCCGCCTGCGCCGCCTCCGCGTTGGCCTTGTCGATATCGCGCTGGTATTGCGCGCGCAGGATCGCCGTCTCGCGCTGATATTCCGCCTGCCTGCGCTGGGATTCCTGCTCGGCCTGGGCCGCGGCCTGCGCGGCATGCGATTGCGCGATCTGCGCGTCGCGCTGCACGGCGGCATTGTGCGGCGCGGCGAGCGCGGCGATGTAGCCGAGGTTGCCGTCGTCGATGGACTGGATCTGGAACGAATCGACCCACAGACCGATATTGCTCATCTCGACTTTCGAGGCGACCAGCACCTCGTCGGCCAGTCTCTGACGCTCCCGGATGATCTCCTCGACCGTCATCGAGCCCACGATCGAACGCAGGTGCCCGGAGAAGATCCGCCCGGTCAGCACCGACATCTCCCGCTCCTGCTCGGAGAGGAACCGCTGCGCGGCGTTCACGATGGACTGGGTGTCGTTGGCCACCTTGAACGCGATCACCGCGCGAACGTCGAGCTGGATCGCCTGCTTGGTGACGCAGCGCTCCTTGATCTCGGACTCGAACATCGCCAGTGACAGATAGCGCACCTTGCGAAACAGCGGGATCACCCAGGCGCCACGCCCGATGATCACTTCGAACGGCGCGTTGTCGCGGCTCTTGGCGCCACTGACCAGCATCGCCTCGTCCGGGTCCGGCACGTGGTAACCCAGCACGTCTTTTCTCCCTTGCTAATTCAAGCCTGCTGCGGCCGATCCGGGTCGAGCGGAATCCACGGGACGACGTCGACGACGCGCCCCGGATGGACCGCGATGACCAGCACGGCCGCGCCGGCCGAGATCGGTTCGGTGGCCTGCGCGATGTACAGCTCGGTGCCCCCTCGAATCGCCACCAGGACCTCGCCCAGCGTCCCGGCGCCCCGGATCGGCGATGTGAGCCTACCCGTCAAACCCACCACCGGGTCGGTCATCCCACGATCTCCTTTTTCGCCTCTCGGATCGCCACCCTACGTCTCGCACAGCGCCTTTCGATATCGACGGGTCCGACGGTGGGGCGGAATGGAGGCGGTGGCGCAGGTATGTTTCTTGCATGGGAGGACGGCTAGCGCTGGTGGTGGGGTCGGAATGCGCGGCGCTGGGAGAATTGGGTTTCACCGAAGAACTCGCCAACGGCCTGTACGGGAGCCTGACCGAGACCGGCGGCTGGCGATCGGCGATCGAACTCGACGGCCCGGTCCTGAATCCGACCGCGGCGCAGATGTTCGCCGCGGTCGACACGGCCTTCGCGGCGGCATCGGAGCAGCAGGCCACGCTGCTGCTCGGCTTCATCGGGCACGGAGTGGCCACGACCGCCGAGGACTTCTACTTGCTCGGCCACGATTCCCCCGGCGATCCGAACTCGCACAACGCTTTCCACCTGACCCAGGCGATCAGGGAGCGGCTCGACCGCGCCGCCCTCGACGGGCTGGTGATGCTCGTCGACGCCTGCGAGGCGGGTCAGGGTGTGCAGGGCGCCGCCCGCCGGTGGACCGATCTGCTGGCGCAGTCGGGCGGCCGGATGGAGCTGCTGGTCGCCTCAGGCGACGGGCCGGCGTATTCCGGGTGCTTCACCCGCACCATGCTCGCCACCTTCGGCCTCGGCCTGCCGCTGCGCGGGGAGAATCTGCTGCCCTCGGACCTGGTCGATCCGATCGCCGTGCAGTGCACGCATCAACAGCCGCAACATCTTTCCTTCAGTTCCGGCGCGGTATCCACGACACAGGGCGTCGACCCGGGGCTGTGGCTGGTGCCGAACACCGCGCGTCATCGCGACGCGGTGAGCGGACGTTCCGCGGCCGGGTTCGTCGACCAGCTGACCCGGCGTCTGCTGCTGACGCCCGATGTGCGCGAGCGGCTCGACGCGATCGTCGACGCGGGCAGCCACCGGCTGCGGGCCGTGCTGGGGCCCGCGGGTGTCGGCAAGTCCACGCTGCTGGCGATGCTGATCCGTCCCAGCCTGGTCGACGGACTCGCCGTCACCCCCGACTACATCACCGCCGCGGTTTTCCTGACGGTCAACAGCTCCGTGGAATCGGTCGCCGCCGAACTGGCCGTGCAACTCGACGCCCGCCTGCCCGGCTTCCGGGAGGCGGCGCGAGCGGCACGGGCGCATCGGCCCCGAGACGAGTCCGACATCTTCGACATCCTGGTCCGCCGCCCGCTGGCCCGCCTGTCCACCGCGGGCCGCAGGGTCACCTTGGTGTTCGACGGCCTGAACCAACCGCAGGAGGGGACCAGGCGGCTGCTGGTGGCCGCGATCGTCGATCTGACCGAGCGCGAGGATCTGCGGCACGTGCGGGTGATCGTCGGCATCCGGCCAGGGACCGGTGTCGAGGACGATCCGAAGCTGGCGCACATGCACCGGATCGAAATCGCCGAACCGGCTGCCGACGACATCGCCGCAGTGGTGGACTCCGCGCGCGGGACGGCCCCGCTCGGCCCCGTCGACTGGATCGGCTGGATCCAGCGGCTGCTGGCCGAGACGCCGACCGACGCGAGCGGTTCGCGGGTGGTCTCCGGCGGCTGGCTGGTGGCGCGCATCCTGCTGGAGGTCGCGTCGAGGTTGACCGACGGGGCGGTCGCCTCCGGAATCGGTTTGGACCGGGTCATCGCACTGCGGGTCGAGACGGCGCTGCGCGGGGTCGATCCCGAGACCGCGAGTGCGACGGCGGCTCTGCTCGGAGTGCTGGTGGCGGCGGGGGTCGGCCCCGTGCTGCCGCTGGAGTTGCTGGACGCGGCGTTGTCGTCGCTCGGCGTCGACCTCAGTGCGGCCCGGATCCGCGACGTCGCCGTGAATCTCGGCGCGTTGGTCACCCGCAGCCATCCAGGCACCGTCCGCGAGTCGCTCGGTGTGAGCCATAGCGCGTTCCTGCCCGCGCTGGGCGCGGAATGCGATCGTCTCGGGGTGCGCCTCGTGGACGCGCACCGTGCCCTCGTCGCGGCGATCCAGGCCGACGACACCGACCGGGCCGCGGACTACGCCCGCGGCTCGGCCGTGCGCCACTGCCTGGCCTACGGCGCCTCCGCCTTGGCCGTCGACTTCCTGGTGAAGCTGGAGACCGGCAGGTCGGCCGACGATCGCGATCTGTGGGCCGCGTGGGTGCCCGATTTCGTCGGGACACTGGGGCCCGACCACCCCGATACCTTCACCACGCGCGAGCGGCGCGCCTATCACCTCGCCGAGAGCGGCGACCTGGTCGGCGCCGTCGCCGATTTCGAGCTGCTGCTCGAAGACCGGTTGCGGGTCCTCGGTCCCGACGATCCCGACACCTTGGACACCCGCGACCGGTTGGCCAGTTACCGCGCCCGCTGCGGTGATCACTCGGGCGCGGGCGAGGAGTTCGAGCGACTACTCACCGACCAGTTGCGACTGCTCGGTCCCGACCATCCCGAAACCCTGCGGACCAGGAATAATCTGGCGTCCAATCGCGGCGACATCGGCGATTTCGCCGGGGCCATCGCCCGATTCGAACGGCTGCGTGCCGATCGCGCCCGCGTGCAGGGGGCCGACCACCCGGATACTTTGCGCACCCGCAACAGCCTGGCGTACTGGCGTGCCGACAGCGGCGATCTGCTCGGCGCCCGCGCCGAGTTCGAACAACTGGTGGCCGACTATCTCCGCGTCTTCGGCGCCGACCATGCCGACACACTCGGCGCGCGCAACAACCTCGCGGCATTTCGCGCTCGTAGCGGTGACCTGGCCGGGGCGGGCACTGAATTCACCCGCTTACTCGACGATCGCTTGCGGGTACTCGGCCCGGACCATCCCGACACTCTGCTCACCCGCGGCAGGCTGGCCTCCTACCGCGCCGACAGCGGCGATCTCGCGGGCGCGATCACCGACTTGGAGAAACTGCTCGCCGACCGGTTGCGCGTACTCGGATCCGATCACCCGGACACCTTCGACACCCGCCACGATCTCGTGTGCTGCCGCGCTCGTCACGGCGACCTCGCCCGCGCCATCGCGGAGCTGGAGGTCCTGCTGGTCGCGGAGTTGCGCGCTCTGGGCCCCAATCACGCCCACACCATCCGGACCAGGAACACCCTGGCGTACTGGCGGGGCCAGTACGTGGACTGACGGTGGCCTCGGCCGTGCGGTCAGGAACGGTAGAGCGAGCGGTACACGGTGAGGGTCGCCACGCAGTGCTCGATGATCTGCTCGCGGGTGGCGCGCAGCGAGCCGTTCAGCCACGCCGAGAACATGCCCGCGTTCCCGCTGGCCATGGTCACGGCCGCCAGCCTGCGCTTGACCGGGTCCTCGATGTGACCGAACAGATGGTCCTGCATGATCCGGGTGAAGACCGGCATCACCGCGAAGGTGGTCTGCCCGAGCCCGGTGCTGGAATACGGCTCGACCAGGAAAAGCCGTGATTTGCGCGGGTCGGCGAGCACCTTGTCGACCAGGATCTCCGATAGGGCGCGATCGCGGGACGGGTCGTCGGTGGCGGCGAAGGCCGTCATCGGCTCCAGGAACTCGTCGGCGACCTGACGGTAGAGCACGTCCAGCAACTCGTCGCGGCCGGCGAAGCTCTCGTAGAAGTAGCGGTCGGTGAGGTTGGCCTTGCGGCACACCGCACGCATGGTGACGCCACTCGCACCCGACTCGCCGATCAGATCGAGCGCCGCCTCCAGCAGCGCCGTCCGTCGCGTCTCCCTGCGCTCGGTGAGCGTCGTCCCACCCCAGATCCGCGGGCTCCCGTCGTCGTCTGATTCCTGACCTGTCTGCACGGCCCAACGATAATGCCTGGCGGCGTACCTCGACGCCGCGCTCACCCGCCACGGCCTGCGGCGTCTTGCCGAAACGGATCCCGTGCCGTCACAGAGTGGTAACTGTCGGTTTACTCGGTCTGGTTACCGACCCTGGGTCTCTCGATGGTTCGGTAGTGGAGGGTAATGGCGCGTGAACAACTCCGCTGCGGTGATCATGTCCGATGCGCTCGGTGACGGACGCGGGCGTACGGCGGTGCACGGGGCGAGACCAGCGGTTCGGCACCTCCCGCCGCCGTGGCGCCCGCTGCCGCTCGCACGCGGGCCACGTCCGGCGCACATCCCCCTCGCCCCCGCGCAGGAGCGGATGTGGCACGCCGCGCGGGCCGGAAACTCGAGTGACTGGATTGTGGCTCGAGCGGTCCGCCTGTCCGGGCCCGCGCTGTCGCCGGAGGCGCTCGTCGCCGCGATCGGCGATGTCGTCGCCAGACACGAACCGCTGCGCACCTGCTATCCGAAGACCGCCTCGGGCCCTGCCCAGGTGATCGTTCCGGTGCACGAGGCCAGGCCGAAGGCCGAGGTCGTCGCGGCCACCGGAACCGAATTGCGGCAGCGCATCGCGGATTTCGCCGCGGGCGAGTTCGATCTGGCGACCGACCTGCCGTTGCGCGCCCGGCTGTTCGCCCTCGGTCCGCACGACCTCGTAGTGGTGCTGGTGGTCCACCACATCTCGATCGACGGACGCTCGGTGGGGCCGCTGCTGCGCGATCTCGGCACGGCATACCTCGCCAGGCAGGCCGGGGCCGCGCCGGACTGGACGCCCCTGCCGATCGACTACGCCGACTACACCTTGGGGAAACACGCCCAGCTCGGCGACTACTCCGACGAATGGAGCCGCGCCACCCAGCAGTTGCGTTACTGGGCGAACACACTGGCCGGTCGGCCCGCGGTGCTCGAATTCCCCTGTGCTCGTCCACGTCCGGTCCGCCGCGCCGGGGCGGCAGGCGCCGGGGGCGGTCGTGCCGGTAGCGTTCGGCGCCGACGTGCACCGCGCGCTGCTCGATCGGGCGTGCGCCGCCCGGGCCAGTCTGTTCATGGTGTTGCAGACCGCTTTCGCGGTGGCGGTCGGCGCGTTCTCCGACAGCGCCGACGTCACCACATTGTTCGCGCAGGACACGGCGGTCGCCTTCGTCGAACTGTTCACCGCTACCGTCGAACTGCTCGCCACCGGCTATCGCGGACCGATCGCCCCGTTGCTGTCCGGCTTCCCCGCCGGGCAGCGGTGACGGCCGCCTCGAATCCCCGGAGGGTCAGCCTCGTTCCAGAGGCAGGCCCGCATCGCGCCAGGCGACCACGCCACCGGCCAAGCCGGCGGCGTCGTATCCGGCCTGCCGGGCGCGTGCGGCGAAGCGCACCGACAGCTCGCCGACCGGGCAGACGAAGACGACAGGACGCGATCGCGGGAACGGGATGCCGTGACCGAACATCTCGTCGAGTTGGTCGTCGCGAATGTTCACCGCGCCCGGCACGTGCCCGATGCGGTAGGCCATGGCGCCCCGGCTGTCCACGATGGTCGGACGCGCGGTCCGGTCCAGTTCGGCGAGCTGCTCGGGCGACAGGCGCGGTACCGCGGCCAGCTCGGCCGCGGTCGGCTCGGCTGAGCGTCCGGCGCGGCCGAACAGTTCCGGCCTTCGCTTCTTGATGTAGGACAGGTAGGGCTCGAGCCGGTCGCACACGATGAACACCGCGACGATCGGGTCTTGCGGATCGGTCGCCGAGAGATCGAGCGCGCCGAGCGTTTCCAGCGCGGCGGCGTACCCCGCGCCGCTGGTCGGCCCGGCCAGGACGCCGTAGCCGGTCGCCAGGCGCAGCGTCGCGTCCACGGCGTCGCCCGCCGACACGGTGACGATCCGGTCGTAGAAATCAGGCTGGAACAGCCCGACATCCCACATCTCGGTCTCCGACCGAATGCCGGGAATGAAGTCGGACCGTTCGGAAACCACGGCGACAGTGCGTAATTCGGGGTTGTACTTACGCAGATAGGTGGCGGTTCCTCGGGTGGACCCGGTGGTACCGAGCCCGCCGATCAGATAATCGATCCTGGTGATGCCATCGGCCGCCAGGTCCTCATGGATCTCCCGTCCGGTGCCGTGGTGGTGGGCCTCGATGTTCTTCTCGTTGGTGTACTGCGACAGATGCCGATACGCGCCGGGGTGCTGCGCCATGGTCGCCTCGATCACCGAGTAGACGTCGTTCGGCGTGGTCGGGTCCGGGCACTCCGACAGCCCGGGCAGTTCCACGATCTCCGTCCCGAGCAGCTGCAGCAGGTCACGGACCTCGGCCACCTTGATCCGGTTGGTCACCGCGCGCAGGTCGATGCTGTACATCGAGCCGAGGACGCGCAGCGCCTTGGCCGTGTTCCCGCTGGATGCCTCGATGAGCGTCCGAGCGCCGGCCCGGATCTCCGCCAGGTCGTCGCGCAGCATCCCCCAGGCCACCCGGTCCTTGACCGAGCCGAACGGGTTGTGCGACTCCAACTTCGCGTAGAGCTCTACGTTCGCCAGCCCGTGCACCGCGGGGTCGAGCCGCAGCAGTGGCGTGTTGCCGATGAGTTCGGTGATGTGCTCGTATCGCATCAGGGAGCCTCGACGGATCGGACCGGGCTGGTCGCAAGGTGGGCGGTATGCGGCGAGATATGGCGTGATCGCGGCGACTCGACGGGGAAATCCGGTTCGTACTCGGCGTCGCGGACGATCCGGAATCCGTCGGGCCCGTGGGTGACGGCGAGTTTCACGGGCAGCGGGTGCATCGATGCCCGCGCGGCCGACAGGTCCATGTGGTAGGCGGCGGTATTGGGGAACACCACCGCGTCGCCCGGCCGGGGCGTGGTGGGCAACCACACCTTGTGATTGGTGATGAGGTCTCGCTCCAGGCACAGACGTCCGGCGAAATAGACGCCGATCGGGCCTGTGCCGCCACCGCTTTCAGCGGTGGCGTGGGTGGGTGTGAGCCCGTCGCCCGCACGGGGCAGCAGGATGGGGTCGACCATGACCTCTTGGTCGGCGGGCGTCACGGAGTCGCGGCTGAGGTCGACGTGCACCAGCACGCTGCCGTCGGCGACCTCCTTGACGAACTCGACCGTGGCGACCGTGACGCCCGCGTGATCGACCAGCGCCTTGCCCGGCTCCAGCCACATCTCCAGCAGATTGTCGCCCGTCACCTGTGCCACCGTGCGCCCGCCGTGCCGCTCCAGCGGCGCGGCGAGAAGTTCCGCGAGCATGGTGTCGGCCGCGACGGTGTTGGCGTACTTGTGGAAAACCGGTGTGCCGTGCACGGCGCCGCCCGCGACGTGATAGCCGAAGGTGTTGCTGCCCCACGTCATCGACTCACCCCGGCCCAGCAGCGATTCCCGCAGGGCGAGCACGTAGGCGTCGAACCGCTCGGCATCGGCGGTGAACACTTGACGGAACCCGCCGCCGATGTCGAGCACCGACGGGGCGAGACCGCGATCGTAGGCTTGCTCGATCAAGCGCAGGCAGGCCTCGATCGCCCGCACCCGCTCGCCGAGCTCGCCCGAGTCGAGGTGGAAAGCGAAGCCGAGGAAGGCGATCCGCGCGCGCTGCGCAGCCAGCAGATCGAGGGCCTGTCCGACGTGCGCGAGCGGCATCCCGAACCGGCTCACCTGGCCCGGGTCGAAGCCGGAAACCCGCAGCAGCACGGGAATTCTCGGATGTCCGGGAGCCAGTTCCGCGATGCGGCCCAGTTCCCACGAGTTGTCCACGTTGACCGTCACCCCGCGGCCGACGAGGTCGTGGAGGAAGCTTTCGCCTTTCGGGCCGGTGACCTCGATGCGCGCCGCCGCGAATCCCGCCCCGAGGGCACTGGACAGTTCGTGCGGTGACGCGACGTCGATGGCGATGCCCTCGCGTTCGGCGGTGCGGACGAACGCCCGGGACTGGTTCACTTTGTGCGCGTAGCAGATCCGGTATCCGGGAAGGTGCCGCTCCAGGACTGTGCGCAGACGGAGCAGATTCTCCGAGTAGATCTGCGGGAACAGCAGATGCGCAGGCGACCCGAATCGTGTCAGCGCCTGCGCCGCGACGCCCGGCGTGTCGAGAAAAGCGCGGACCGTCGGATGCAGTTTCGCGGGCAGCGCCGGCGGCCACGGCGTCATACGGCGGCTTCCGACGGCTCGGTGGCCGAAGTCCGTGCCGCGCCGTCGGGACGCTGCGCGGCCGGATTGTAGCCGCTGTCCCGGATCGCCTCGAACGCGCGTGCCCGATTGCGCGGGCTCCGGAACTCGGCCACCACCCGTTTGCTGTCCAGGTCGATCTCGACCACGCGGATGTCCATCGATTCCAGCACTCCGCCGATCGTGCGAACGCAGTGCTTGCAGGTCATATCCGGCACGTAGAACACCTGGTCCTCGGCGGTGGCGGCGCGGTCGGCGGTCGTCTCGTCCAGTTCGGCGCGCACTTCGACCATCTCGCAGCGGCCGATGATCTCGGTGAACGTCGCGACGAACCGGCCGGCCAGCTGCGGGAGGATGCTGACGTGCCCGCTGTCGAGCTGCTGTGGGGTGGCCGCCAGGCAGGAAGGGTGGCTTCCGGTGGGCAGCAGGGCGTATTGCCGGGAGATCAGGTCCAGGTCGTCGTGATACTTGGCGATGGCCTCCGCGACCGTGAGGCCTTCGACGGTGGTGGCGCGCTCCATCACGGCGTGCGCGTCGGCGATGGTGGCGTCCTTCATCGCGCGCAGGGTCGCCACGGTCTCCGCGGTGTAGCGGACGGTTCCGTCGGGTTGTGCGACGAGCGTCACCGGGATCATGCCGCGCCGATAGGTCGAAGCCTGCAACTCCCAGAACCATCGAGTGGCCACCGCGGTGAAGATCCCGGAATCGCGAATCCCCGCGGCGAATTCGGCGGCATCCCGGTACGGGGTCTGGGCGGCCAGCAGCGCGTGCTGTGCCAGCACGCGCCCCGCCGCCTCGATGCCGACCCGGAAGATGTCGCGCGGATCGTGGTCGGTGGTCGTGCCCGCCAGCACGGCGTGTTCGCCCGGTCCGATCGCCGCGACCCGCGCGGCGAAACCGGGGTCGGTGTCCAGGTGGCGCCACAGCGCCAGGACGGTCTCACGCATCGCGATCGGTACCGAGGGGCCGAGACCGTCGGCGCGGAAGTGGCCGGTATTCGGGATGCCGTCGCTGTCGGTCCACGCGATCCGGTGCGTCGCGCTGGTCACCTGATCCGCGCGGCACGGCCGCATGAACCGCTCCAGATACAGCCGCTGCGAATAGGTGAGATGACTGTCCGTCTCGGGACGTAGTGCGGTACAGATGAATTCGAACCGGCGTGGCGGGGGCACGGGAGCCGGTGCGGTGAACAACCCCGGTTGCGCCAACTCGGCAAGCACCCTGGACGCGGACCGCCGGTCGTAGCGGGGGATGTCGATACTCACGTGACCTCCTCGGCAATGGTTCGCACACACGCGACGAATCGGTCGATCTCGTCGGGAGTGTTGTAGATGTGCGTGCTGACTCGCACCGAGTCCGCGCCATCGGTCACGGCGGGGACGCAGTGCGCGCCGGTACGCACCAGAAAACCCAGCTCGCTCAACACGAAGCCCGCGTCGGTGGCCGAGATTCCGTCCAGGGTGAAGGAGACGATGCCGTAGCCGACTTCACACGCGGCGTGTGCCGGGCCGGGCAGGAACTCCAACCCGGGAACCGGGCGCAGGCCGTCGATCAGGCGCAGGGTCAGGGCTCGGTTGTGCGCGGCGATCACGCCCATGCCGAGTGATTCCAGCACCTCGAGCGCGCTGCCGAGGGCGAGGATGCCGGCAATGTTGGGGGTACCGCCTTCCAACAGCGCGGGCATCGGTCCCGAGTCCAGCCCGGCCGGGCCGGGCCGGGCACCGGAATTGCCGCCGGGCAGGAACGGCACCAACTGGTCGTGCACGCGTCGGCGGCAGTACAGGATTCCGGTGCCCGGTGCGCCGAACATCTTGTGCGCGGCGAAGATCGCGAAGTCCGCGCCGAGCGCTGTCACGTCGACCGGTAGGTGCCCGCCGCTCTGCGAGCAGTCGAAACACAGCAGGATGGCCGGATCGATGCGCCCCCGCACTCCCTCCAGGGTGCTGAGACCGCCGAAGACGTGGTGCAGATGCCCGGCCGTGATCAGCCTGGTGCGCGGCGTGATCTTGGCCAGGATGTCGTCGGTGTCCGCCTCACCGGCGCCGGTCACCCGGTAGGGGATCAGGTCGATGCGGCGTCCGAACCGGGCGAGCAGCCCGCGCAGGTGCTGCCAGGGGTACACGTTCGACGCGTGGTCGCTGGCGTTGTAGAGGATCTGGTCGCCGTCGGCGAGGGCGGTCAGGCCCCAGGACAGCGCGACAGCGTTGAGCGCGGCGGTGGCGCCGCCGGTGAAGACCACCTCGTCCGGGTGTTCCGCGCCGATGAAAGCGGCGGTCCGCTCCCGGACGCGGGCGATCCGGGCGGTCAGGCCGGTTGCCCAGGGATAGGTGCCGCGGCCGACGTTGGCCGTGCCGTTGCTGTGATAGCGGTTCATCACCTCGATCACCGGCAGCGGCTTCTGGGTGGTGGCTGCGCTGTCGAGGTAGACCTCGGAGGCCGCGGTGAGCGCCGGGAACATCGACCGGACCGTGGTAGGCGCGAACGGCGGCGTCTCCGGTAACCGGGTGGCCGCTTCGGCCCGCGTCACCGGCGATCTCGGGGCAGGGGACCGCAACGCGACGCTCCCTTCACCGGTAACCAGGACGTCACCCACGATACGCATTTTTGGTACGGACTTCGAAGTTTTCTCGCGGACAAGGTCTTTCACGACTAGCCTGGACGACATGCCTCTGACCTCCGAACAGCGTCAAGAGTTCCTGGCTCAGCCGCATGTGGCCGCGTTCTCGGTGGCCGCGGGTTCCGGTCGTGCCCCGCTCACCCTCCCGATCTGGTATCACTACAGCCCCGGTGGCGAGGCGTGGATCCTGACCGGCCCGGAGTCACGGAAGATGCGCTACATCCGGGAGGCCGGCCGGTTCGGTCTGATGGTTCAGCAGGTCGAACCCACGGTGCGGTATGTGAGTGTGGAGGGCCCGGTCACCCGGATCACCCCGATGACCGACGAGCAGCACCGCGAGATGGCGGCGCGGTACCTGCCCGCCGAATCGGTCGACGCCTATCTGAAGGCGGCCGAGGCCTACGGCGAGCAGGTCGCGGTCTTCCTGCGGCCGGAGCGCTGGCTCTCGGCCGACCTGGGGAACCCGAGCGAGTTCTAGTACCTGCCCTGCAGGTACTCGACGAGGTGTTCGCGTTCGGTCGCCAATTCGGAGATCGCGCTCTTCACCACGTCGCCGATGCTGACGATGCCGACCAGCCTGCCCTCGTGCACCACGGGCAGGTGCCGGATGCGGTGTTCGGTCATGGTGCGGCGCAGGCCGTCGACCCGGTCGTCGGGTGTGCAGGTGCGTACTTCGGAGGTCATGATCGCCGAGACCGGCGTGTCCAGCAGGGCCGCGCCGCGGGCGTGCAGACTGCGTACCACGTCGCGCTCGGAGACGATCCCCGCGATCGCGTCGCCGTCGGGAGAGACGACGACCGCACCGATGTTCCGTTCGGCCAGGGTGGCCAGCAGTCTGCGGACGGTCGTGTCGGGTGCGACCGTGGCCACGTCGCTGCCCTTCCTGCGCAGGATCTCCGAAATTCGCATGTTTCACCATCCAGACGTCGCGGCATTACCAGGATCGCAAGTTCGTAGTCCGGTGACCAGCACGAATCCATTACAGGCCACGGTTCGCCTCACGTCAGAGGCGGCGCGCGACGCTGCGGTCCAGGTCGCGGGCGAGCAGGGCGATCGCCGCCTGCGAGATGCCCGCCGAGGTCGCCAGATCGATCGAGGTCAACTGGGCGATGCGGCGCAGGCGGTAGTCGACGGTATTGGGATGCACGTACAGTTGGCGCGCGGTGAGCTGCCGGTTCATGTCGTTGCCGAGGTAGGCGCGCATGGTGTCGAACAGTTCGGGATGGGCGTCGAGCGGGTCGAGGATGGTCGCGATCCGCCGCGTCGCCGGGCCGCTGCGGGTGAGCTGATATTCCACTGCCAGATCGGACATCTGATAGAGGCCGGGCGGCCGGGCGCCGACGCGCACGAGATTGAGCAGCTCGTGCGCCTGATCGGCCGATTCGGGGATCTGCTCGGTATCGGTCGGGACGACGGTGGCGGTGAGCGCAACCTCGGCGGCGTCGGCCAGCAGCGCGAGTGTCGTCTCCGTGAGGACGGTATCGGTCTCGTCACCGAACGGGATGAGCAGTGTGCCGCCCTTGGCGCTGAGCAGGGCCAGCGCACGCGAGGCGAACACGGTGGCCAGCTCGGATTGCAGCCGCCGTAGCTTGCGGCGCGCGGCGACGTTGCCGTCGACGCGCGGATCGCGCTCGTCCGGATGCTCCGGAATCGACAGCGCGACAACCTGATAGGACTCCGCGATCGGAATGCCGGTCTGGCGCGCCAGAGCCGAACTGCCACGACCGCTGAGCAGCGCCGAGGCGAGCGTCTGTGTCGCCGTCTGATGTTCCTTTGCCACCAGGCGCTGTTCGTCGACGTAGGCGTCGGACACCGCCGCGGTGATCGCCTCCAGCAGCTCCAACAGCAGATCGGCGGCGACGAGCACCTCATCGACGTCGTCGGCCTCGGCTCGCGCGGTGACCAGGCCGAAGGCGATGCGCAGTCCCTCGTGGTAAGCGCGCAGGATAGTGCTCAGCGGCACGCTCTCGCGGGCCCAGCGGGCGGCCGTCGCGCGTACCGGGCCCAGCTGTCGCTCGTCCGGCACGGTACGCCGGTCGAACATCTCGGCGGCGAGGTTCAGGCAGCTGCGAGTGAGTTTCGTGACGTCGCCGCGTACATGTTCGCCGGGCAAGCTGCGGCACGGAGCCATGACGTTCTCTAGGTATCCGACCATGTGCGTGGCCACGCTGTCGGTGTTCTGCAAGGGCGCCGAAGCCGGTCGGCCGCCGATTTCCAGTACCGAGTCGGACGAGTCGGCGGACAGATCCAACGCGGAGTATGTCATTACGAGTTCGCTCCAAGTGCCACGCCAGGCGTGTGAGAAATCGCGCCCGAGTCGATCGATCACTATACGAAAGGGCCGTGGACACCGGGAGTGATCTGTGAGATCGATTGGTTGTCGTCGCATTACGCGATGCGGCGATCGTGACTCCGACGCTGGGCACGCCGCACGCCGCTCAGCGTGCTGGAGCGAGGTACGCGCTGGAGTGGATGTCTTTGCGTGTCAGAAGAAGTCTTCGTCTACTCGTCGTCCAGCCCGGCTGACAAGTAGGCGGCGGCGGCCAGCCACTGCCTGCATTGCGGGCCGTGGACTTCGTGGGCATAGAGGATGTCGCGCGCCTGCCGGTAGGTGAGGCCACGGGGCTCCACCCCGCAGTCGGACAGGGAGAAATCGGGCGCAGGGTATTGGCGCAAGGCTTCGGCACCGGCGCCATCGATGACGGCAACCCGGTGGGGAGTTCGAAATGGCTCGATCATTCGACTACCCCTCGCGTCCGAACGTGCGGCAGGGAGTGCTCGGCGTGCTGGCGACGCGGGCTCGAACTCCCTGCGTATCTCCCTGATTTCGTCTTCGAGTCTATGCCTCCGTCGCTTACAGATGCAAGTACATCTGCACGATCGGTCGCAGAAAAAGCGGTGGCCGTCGCCGGTATGGAACCGGCGACCGCCACTGTGCCGCTTGTAATTTCGTGTCCAGGGGTCTTACGGCTTGCGTGCGACCCCACCGTAGGCGGAGATCGGCCGGGCCTCCCCGACCTCGGTCGCGCCCGAGCGCCACTGCGTAATCGACACGAAACCGGGCTCCACGAGCTCCAAACCATCGAAGACGGCCTTGATCTGCGCCTGTGGGCGGGGGACATAAGGAGTGCCGCCGGTGCCGGTGTAGTTCTCGCACAGCGTGACATACGCCTTGCTGTCGTCGGTGCCGTCCCACATCACCAGGTAGCTGCCCGACGGAACGGCGTCCAGCACGGTGTGCACGATCCGGAGCAGATCGTCGTATGTCTTGGCGTGGCCGAGCACGCCCATGAACATCACGGCGACCGGCTCGTTGAAGTTCAGGACGTGCTTGGCGTCGGCGACGATCAGCTCGGGATCGTGGTAGTCGGCGTCGATGTAGGTGGTCACGCCTTCCGGGGTGGTGCTGGTGAGTAGCGCTCGCGCGTGCGTGAGCACCAGGGGATCGTTGTCCACGTAGACGATCCGGGACTCGGGCGCGACGCTCTGGGCGACTTCGTGGGTGTTCTGCATGGTGGGCAGGCCGGTGCCGATATCGAGAAACTGGCGGATGCCCTGCTCGCCGGCGAGGTAACGCACCGCGCGAATGAGGAATTGGCGCGACTGCATCGCCATGGTGGTGATGTCCGGATCGACTTCGATGCCGGCGTCGCCTGCGATGCGGTCGATCTCGTAGTAGTCCTTGCCGCCCATCCAGTAGTTCCAGATCCGCGCGGAGTGGGGGATGTCGGTCCGGATGAGGGGGCTGTGGTCTTCGGGCATGGGGTTGGACTCCTCGGCAAAAAAACTGTCCGCGGCACGGCCGTGCGGGTGGGCGCGTGGAGGTGTCGCGAATGACTGGTACATCCGATGTGCACTGCGACAGTACAAGATTCACCCTCGTCGAGCGGGCCGGACGGGGGAGCTGATCTCGGTGTTTCTGGGCGAGGTGATCGTGTTTCACAATCCCGTCCGGATGGTCCGAATCTGCGGGCGCACAGAGCGCGAACTTCGTGCTATCGTCCGGTGTTGGTGCAAATGCAAGAACGTTTGAACGTGCATCTGCACGAACCGAATCGCCTAACTGCGGCAACCGAGGAGTGGGGAAGATGTCGGATACATCCACCAACGAGATCATCGGAACTTGGCGCAAGAGTTCCTTCAGCAATCCCAGCGGCAACTGCGTCGAGGTGGCCGAGGCGGCCAACGGCCAGGTGGCCGTGCGCAACTCGCGGGATCCGGAGGGCGGTATCCTCCTTTACACGCGTCCGGAGATCGATGCGTTCGTCCGTGGCGCGAAGGCCGGAGAGTTCGACTATTTGACTAGCTGAGCGGTAGCATTAGCGGTCGGTACGGTGTGTCTCCCGTCAGCTGGTTGTGACACACTGTGGGCAAACCCCGGAGTATCGGAGACGAACTCGATGATCGCTGAACCCGATGACGATGGTCACGTGCAATCCGTTGTCGCGGAACGTGGTCCGACTGTGCTACGCATCGCATTGGGCGGCCAGTTGCGCAAGCTTCGGGACAAGAAGGGCATCACCCGCGAGGCCGCGGGTGATGCGATCCGAGGCTCGCATGCCAAGATCAGTCGACTCGAGTTGGGCCGTACCGGCTTCAAGGAACGCGACATCCGCGACCTGCTGACCCTGTACGGCGTCCACGATCCCGAGGAGCGCGAGTCGTTCCTCGAGCTGGCCAGGCAGGCCAACGAGCCCGGCTGGTGGCATCGCTACAGCGACCTGCTGCCCCAGTGGTTCGGTACCTACCTCGGTCTGGAACAGGCCGCGAGCAAGATCCGTACCTATGAGTCGCATCTTGTTCCCGGCCTGCTGCAAACGCCCGAATACGCCAGGGCGGTCGTGGCGCTCGGGCACGAGGACGCCGACACGGATCGTCGGGTCGCGGTGCGTCAGCGCAGGCAGGAAATCCTGTTCCGCTCGGACCCGCCGGTGGTCTGGGCAGTGATCGATGAAGCGGTGCTGCACCGGCCCGTCGGTGGACCGCAGGTCCATCGGGAGCAGATGCTGCACCTCGTCAGGCTTGCGAAGCTGCCGAACGTGACGATCCAGGTACTGCCGTTCACTGCGGGCGAGCACGCCGCGGCGGGTAGTTCCTTCAGTATCCTGCGCTTCGCCGAGTCCGAACTTCCGGACATCGTGTATCTCGAACAATTGACCAGCGCGCTGTATCTCGAGCGGCGGCAGGACCTGGCGCTGTATCTGTCGGTCATGGACCGGCTCAGCGTCCAGGCCGAGCGTCCGGACAAGTCGATCGAGATCATGGAGAAGTACGCCGACGCACACTGAGGTCCTGCGGCAACATCCCGTGCGGCCGGAAGACCTGTAAACGCCAGATGACCACCTCTGAAGCGGAGGTGGTCATCTGGCGTTCGCTCTTCGGATCAATGGCGACGGCGCGCCGGAAATATCTTCATGAAGTCGGCGCCCGGCGTCGGTGGCATCGTGGTGGAAGTGCACCGGCGTCGGGTGACGCGACGAAAGTGCTCGTGGCACAGGATGACTCGTTACCAGCCGGTCTCGGACGGCGGGGCGGTGCTACTGCTTGATGAAGCTGGAGGCAATGCGCCAGAAGGTCGCGGGTTGCAATGCCTCGAGATCCCAGTCGTCGGCCATCGCGTGTGCGGTGGTGACGATTCGTTCGATATCGAAATCGTGCCGAGTCGCCGCACCGGTGGATTCGACGGCATGGATGACGTATGCCACGGCGGTTTCTCGGGAGAATGCGGTATTGGTGTGGCCGCTGCGGGCCGACGATGTGTTCATATGTCTACCGTTCGCTGGCTGGTCGGCCAGTGCGGTGTCGGCTGATCCGAACCGACCGCCGGTAAGTGGTTGTTCCATTCGAACGCCCCTGCTTTTGTGGCGGCGGCAAACCCACGGCGGCTTCGGCCTTCGGCTCGCCCACGCGGCCTCCCCTGGTGGTCCCCTGTAAAGAGTTGCGGGACCGAGTTTATGCCGCCGTACCTTTCAGATGCAAGCACATCTGCACGATCGATTGCACGTGCGCAGTGCGGATTTCACGTCCAAAAGTTTGCCGGTACGGTGCCACGGCGAGGAATTTTCACTCCTGTCCGAAGAGGACGTCCGTGCTGTAGTCGATCTGTGTACCCGGCTCGACGAATTGCTCCGCCGCGGCATGCCAGGCCAGAAAATGTTCGGTGAAACGGTGTGCTTCTGCCGCCTCGTCGTCGGTGTAGAGCTGATAGAGGAAAAACCGGTGAGGATCCACCCGATCTGCGCAGATGTCGAAGCGCAGACAGCCCGGCTCGGTCCGTACGGAGGCTTCGGCACTGCGTGATATGGCGGCGAGGAACTCGGCGCGGGACCCGGGGCGGATCTTCATCGAGACGATACGACTGAACACGGTTGTTCTCCCATCGTGACCGTTGGCGTCAATCGGCAAGGACTAGCGAGGTTCACGACGGCTCAGTCGGCCAGTTGCGCAATCGCCTGGTTACTCGGAATACCGCCCGAAACGAGTTCGAGCGTCATCGAGAAGGTGTGCGCGGCGGGCAGTAATCCGGCCAGGACGGCCGCCACATCGGCGCGGGGGACCTCGCCGCGCTCGACCGGGGGCGGGGCGAGGGTCACCAGCCCGGTGCCGGGCGAGTCGACCAGCCGGCCGGGTCGCAGAATGGTCCAGTCGAGCTCTCTACCTCGCAGATCGTTCTCGGCCTGGGTCTTGGCGTCGATATACGCCGCCCACACCTCATCGGTGCCGGGAGAAGGGGGTCGACCGGCTCCCATCGTGGAGATCTGCAAAAAGCGGCGCACCCCGGTTCGCTCGGCCGCCTCGGCCAAACGGACCGAGCCGCCCAGGTCGACGGTGTATTTCCGTTCGACCCCACTGCCAGGCCCCGCTCCAGCGGCGAATATCGCCGCGTCGCAGCCTTTCACGACTTCGGCCAGTTCGTCGGTGCCCGCGTTCTCCAGGTCGCAGAACACCGGCTCGGCGCCGGTCGCGCGGACGTCGGCGGCGTGCCCTGGATCGCGGATCAGCGCGGCGACCTCGTGGCCGTTCGTGGTGAGCACGGGGGCCAGCAGCAACGCGATCTTGCCATGTCCGCCTGCGATGACCACGCGCATGGATCGCTCCTTCCGGTCGGGGCGGCGCCCGCGCTCAGCGCTCGGGACCGCCGGGATTACAGCGTGCTTCGACGGTGGCCGGGTAGCCGACCGCCGGCCGCCACGGTTCCAGATTCCAGCTCGGCTTGTCCGGCTGGACCAGCCGAGCCCACGCCCAGTGACAGACGAACTGGTCGCGCATGCCGGGTGCGTCGGCGTCGGCCGACCGGGCCACCACTTCCTGCCACGCCCGTTCGTCCGAGCCGGGAAAGGTGGTCCGCCGACCGGCCTGCGTGGGGAAGACGAGCAGCCGCGGCCCGTCGACCGTCTCGGTCCAGGCGACGTGATCCACCAGAGGCTGTCCCGCATAGGGGTCGACGGACGGTACGGCGGCGAGTGGTGTCGACACCGGCGATGGCGGGGCGCTCGGGGCCGTCGTGGCTGTGGCTGTGGCTGTGGCTGTGGCCGTGGCCGGCGGGGATTCATCGGCGCCGCAGGCCACCGTCCACGGCAGCAGGCCCGCCGAGAACAGCGCGGCGGCCCGACGCCGGGCGAGGAGGCGATGCGGGTACCGCTGCGCCACGGTCGAACCTCCTGTGTCCTCCTCGGCACCACTTTCCGGCGTGCTCACCCGAGCCTAGCGAGCCCGAGCGGCCCCGGCGAGATTCTCCTGCAGCGCCACCGATTGTGGTGGCTTGCCGGTACGGCTCCGACCCGGGATAGTCGGTCGGTGCGGTGTGGACGGATCATGGTAGGGGCGGCAGGCGTCGTGGTGTCGGTGACGGTCGCGTTGGCCGGGCCCGCGGACGCGCGGGTGGGCGAGGCGCCCGGCACCGTGACGGATCGGGTGGAGCTGGCCGGGCGGCTGCGTGTACAGGGGGCGACGACCGCCGAGCGGCTGACGTATTGGTCGCGGGGCCCGCGCGGACCGATGCAGAGCACCGGAGTGCTGTACCTGCCCGAAGGCTCTCCGCCGCAGGGCGGTTGGCCGATCATCGCCTACGCGCACGGCACCTCCGGGATCGCCGACGAGTGCGCGTTCACGGTGCACCCGCGGGACTACTACCTGACTTCGGTGTTCCCGGCTCTGCTCGGCGCGGGATACGCGGTCGTGATCTCCGACTACGTCGGGCTCGGCACTCCCGGCGTTCACCCCTATCTGGACGGTCCCTCGGAGGCTCGCAGCATCATCGACGGCGTGCGGGCCGCACGGGCGATCGCCCCCTCGCTCGGCACGCGCTGGGCGGTGTTCGGCCAGTCGCAGGGTGGGCAGGCGGCGCTGTTCACCGCCCACCTCGCACCCGGCGACGCACCGGAGCTCGATCTGCGCGGCGCGGCCGCGACCGGGACGCCGTCGAATCTGGATCGGGTTTTCCCCCTGGCCGGGCCCTGGCTGCCGCGGCTGCCGCTGCAAAAGACGACCACCTACTTCGCCATGCTGCTGGCGGGCTTGCGCGACAGCGCACCGGAGCTCGACATCGACGGCTACCTGACACCGGTGGGCCGAGACGTCCTGCGCATCGTGGAAACGGAGTGCGCCACCGAGGCGGACGCGCAGGTGTCCGGCATCGGCATCGGCGCCATGTTGTCGCGGCCGTTGGACGATCCCGCGCTGCTGGCCGCCGTGCGCACGATGCTGAGGGTGCCGACCAGCGGCTATTCGGTGCCGCTGTACCTCGGCCAGGGGGTGACCGACCTCGAGGTGCCCGCGCCGCTGACGCTCGAGCTGGTGGCGGAATTGCACGCCTCCGGGACCGATCTGCGGGTCGGCTGGTATCCCGGCGACCACCTGGGGGCGGCCAGGGAAGCGTTCCCCGACGCGCTCACGTTCCTGAGTGGTGTGCTCGATCGGCCCTGAGCCCGCGTACTCAGCGCCAGAGCGATCGGCACGGTAGCCTGCGAAGGCCGGGGCGAACGTGGCCGTCCACGGTGACGGTGAGCCCGGCGTGCACGGCGGCCGAAGTGAATTCCCCCGCCTCGGTCCGCGTCGCGGCGTACTCGAGGATCAGTGCGTCCTCGGGGGTGGGTCCGTCGAAGTAGACGGTGATCCGCCGGTTCGGCGGATCCTGGGTGTCGTCGCGGTCCGCGAGTCCGCGCGCAGCGCCGTCCATGCCACCGTCTCCTTCCGGCCGGCGCGGCAGCCGCGCCGGTGAGATCGACGGTAAGTGCCCGCCACTGCTGAGAACATGTTCCAGATCATCGGCTGGAAATGTCACAGAACGGACCTCGCGCGGTCGGGTACAGTCACCAGCCGGGGCGCGCCGCGCTCACAGCATGGCCGCCCCAAACTTGTGATTTGTCAACATGTTCGCGTCGGGTGATGTCCTGTATGCGTGATGTTGCCGAGGATGAGCACAGCGTTGAACGATGCAGGAGGCACACGTCGATGAGTCAGGGCCCACGTTCGCTGGGTAGGGGAGTGGGGCGAAGACGTCTCGCACGTGCGATCGGAGCGATGGCCGCGGGCCTGGTGCTCGTCGCGAGCATGGCAGGCGCGGCGACCAGCGCGCCGTTGTACCCCGATCCCGATCCAGATCCCTTCTACGCCACACCCGCGGACATCGCCGACCGCAAGCCCGGCGACGTGATCGCGACCCGGGTGATGCCCCCGCTGGCGATCTTCCCGGAGACGACGGTGACCGTGGTCAGGTTCCGGTCGACGAGTTCGGAGGGAAAGCCGATCGCCGCGACCACCACGGTGCTCACGCCCAAGGCGCATCGCCCGGACGGGCCGCTGCTGTCGTTCCAGCACATCATCAACGGTCTCGGCTCGGAGTGCTCGGTCTCCCGCGTGCTCTACACCGGTGATCCGAACCTGATCGTGCGGGAAGCGCCGGGCTGGAACATCCTGCTGGCGCGTGGCTGGAGCGTGGCGCTGCCCGACCACCTCGGCCCCAACTTCGCCTACGGCGCGGCGAAACTCGGCGGGCAGATCACGCTCGACGGGATCCGCGCCGTCAAGCAGGTCACCGAACTCGGCGTGCAGCGCAGCCCGGTGGCGATGGTCGGATACTCCGGCGGCGGGATGGCCACCGCCTGGGCGGCTGCCCTGCAGCCGAGATACGCACCGGAACTGGACCTCGCGGGCGCGGCCATGGGCGGTGTGCCGATGAATCTGGTGAAGATGCTCGAAGGACTGGGATTGAACCCGCACCCGGTGTTCGGGCTGGCATTCGCCGCCGGGTTCGGGCTGGAGCGTGAGTATCCGACGCGCTTCCCGCTCAGTGACCAGCTGAACGAGCGCGGGCTCGCGGCCCGCGCGCAGATCGCCAACAGCTGTACCAACGACATCCTCTCCACGGGCGCGGGCCGCGGTGCGCTGGACTTCGCCAAGACGACCTCGATGATCAACGACGACACCGCGCGCGCCGTGGTCGAGGAGAACAGTCTCGAGCTCTACGACGGCGTGCCCGAGACCCCGGTCTTCGAGTGGCACTCGCCGATCGACGGCCTCATCCCGATCGACGCGGTGGTCAACACCGACAAGCGATGGTGTGCGGCGGGCGCCAAGGTGCAATCCGAGGAGATCCCGGTGCCGGACCACCTGACCGCGGCGGCGCTCGGCATCCCCGCGGCACTGAACTGGTTGGACGCCCGATTCAGGGGGGAACCTGCGCCGAGCAATTGCTGAGCGTCGATACCTGGACGGCCGAGCCGGGACCCGTTCTCCGGAAACGGGTCTCGGCCGGTTGTTGCGATATGGATACGCGAGAACACAACTCGGACGCTTTTCTGCGTCGAGTCACGGCCGCTGACGTAGCCTGACGTCCTGGCTTCCGGTCTGACAGGGGATTTTCGGGGGTCGAAGGCCATTGCGCCCGGGTGCCAGACGACGTTGCCGTTCGCACCCAGAGGCGTGTGCCATGAGAATATCGCGTGCCATTGCTGTCGCTTTGCTCGCTGTCGGCTCGGTCTCGGCCGTACCAGCCGCCGCGCAGCCGCCGCCCGGCGGGCTGCTGCCCGGAATCCAGCAACTCATCGATCAGGTGATCCCGCCACCACCGATCGCACCGCTGCCGGAGCCGAATTCGCCCACGCACGAGGCGACTACGCTGTCCCCGTCGCTGGCGGCGCTGCGCCTGGCCACGCTACCCTCCGCCATCGGCGACCCGATATTCGACGTGCGGCCTGCGAACCTGGACGAACTGGCCGAGGGGCAGGTCATCGAAGTCCGCGACGTACGCGCGACGGCCGCGCCGTTGATGCTGTTGCCGATCCAGCGCGCGCTCCTGGTGAAGTACCGCACGACGGACGCCCACGGTGCGCCGTCGTACGCCACGGCGACGCTGATCGTCCCCGCCGCGCACTGGCCGGGCCCGGGCCCGCGGCCGGTGGTGGTGAACAATCTGCCGATCGACGCCCTCGGCCGGACCTGCACGCCGGGATACACTCTCGCGCACGGGCTCAACCCCGACACCAGCTTCACCGATTTCCTGCCACCCACGACGCACGTGGCGGCGCTGCGCGGTTACGCCGTGCTGATCCCGGACCACGAGGGGCCGTCGATGGCCTACGCCGAACCGATCGTGGCCGGGCACGCCGTGCTCGACTCGATCAGGGCCGTGCGAAATCTGTTCCCGGAGGAGTTCGGCGCCGCCGAGTTCGGGCTGGCGGGATATTCCGGCGGCGCGATCGCCACGCACGGGGCGGTGAAGCTGATCGACGGATACGCACCGGAATTGGCGGAGGTGATCGTCGGCGCCGTGCTGGGCGGGGTTCCCGCCGACTTCGAGATCCTGGCCCGCAGCATGAACGGCAACCTCGCGTCGGCGATCTTCATGGGCGCGGTGTTCGGCATCGGCCGCGAACGGCCGGAGATCCTGGCCAGGATGAACAATCTCGCCCAGTGGGTGGCGACCTCGCCGGTGAAGGATATGTGCGGCAGCAGCTATGGCGCGATCGGCGTGCTCATGCTGCCGATCGATATCGCCGCGAACTTTCCGGATCCGCTGAATTCGGCGCTGGCCGCGGACATCTATCGGGTGACCAAGATGGCGGGCATGAAATCGGCGACGCCGCTGTTCATCTACAACGGAGAGCAGGAATTCTGGATCCCGGCCGAGGGTGCGCGCAATCTCTATCTGGAGCAATGCCGCCTCGGGGTGCCCGCGGTGTACCGTAGTGTGCTCGGTGAGCACATCATCGCGGGTGCGCTCGGCTATCCGGAAGCCATGCTCTGGCTGGACGAACGGTTGCGCGGGGTCCGGGCGCCCGACGAGTGCTGACCGTGCGACGGCGCCGGGCGGAATTCCGGTGACGCGATCCGCCGGGATCGCAATCGCGACCGGCTCCCGTCGACCCGACTGATCGCATGCCCGGCTCTGGCGAGGGCGCCCTGCGGCGTCATCGCGGCTTGGGTACGGTAGGCCGGTCCGGGCGGGGTTACGCCCGAATTCCCGAGAGAGGCACATGAACGACATCACCACCACCGCGTCCGAGCAAGCCAAGGCACTGGTGGGACGGCATTACCGCCTGACCGATACGTACGAGGTGGGGCGCGAGAAGATCCGGGAATTCGCGCGAGCGCTGCAGGACGGCCATCCGGCGCACCGGCACGAGGACGCCGCCATGGCGCTGGGCTTCGACGGGCTCGTCGCGCCGCTGACCTTCTCCTCGATCTTGCTCATGTTGACGCAGCGCAAGATGTTCGAGTCCGTGCTCACCGGCTACGACCTCGGGCAAGTGCTGCAGACCGAGCAGTCGATCCAGGTGCACCGTCCGATCGTCGCGGGCGACGAGGTGCGATGCGACTCCTACATCGAGTCGTTCCGGCAGTTCGGTGACAAGGACTTCATGGTCACCAGGAACGTGCTGAGCAACCAGCACAAGGAAGTGTTGCAGACCGCGCACACCACAGCGGTGGCGCAGACCGGGGTGGACCTCGCCACCGATCTGCGCGCGGCGGTCGAGGGCGTCATCATGACCGGGCAGTCGGCCACCGACCGGTCGGACGCGGCGGCCGCGCGGAAGCTCGGCGAGGACAGCGGCCTGGTCGAGAGCTTCGACGAGGAGGTGCAGCCGGATTCCCCCGACGAGACTCGGACGCCGCGGACGGTCCCCGCTTTCGAGGACCTGTCCGTGGGCATGGAACTCGCCCCGCGAACGGTGCTGCTCTCACGGGGCGATCTGGTGAATTACGCCGGTGTGTCCGGTGATTCGAATCCGATCCATTTCAGCGACGTGGTCGCGCGCAGTGCCGGTCTGCCCGACGTGGTGTCGCACGGACTGCTGACGATGGGTCTTGGAGCCGGGTATCTGACATCGTGGCTGGGCGACCCGGCCGCGGTGACGCGGTACGGGGTGCGGTTCGCCGGGTTCGCGCCGGTTCCGGCGACCGAGGCGAGCGCGATCGAATTCCGTGGCCGCGTCATGCGATTGAATCCGGACACCCGCTCCGCAACCATCGCGTTGACCGCGATCTGCGGGGAGCGCAAGCTGTTCGGTCGCGCGACGGCGGACGTGCTGCTGCGCTGAACAGCTCCCGAGCGTTCCGGTGCGTGAGCCGGCGTGGATCGTCTCGTCTCCTGAATGCCGCAGGGCGGGCGAGCGCCGAGCGGTCACGTCGGTGATCTTGCGGATGTGCTTACACCTGCGCATACGCTCCGATTCGAGGAGCGCGGTGCTGGAGTGTGGGCCGTGCACATGCGAGACTCGGTGCATGCGTGCTTCGGTAGTGCGGCCTCAGAACGAATCCATCACTCGCGGAACGGCTCCCATCGCCGAGGGCGGTCCGACCGCCCTACGGATGATTCTCGGCGCACGGATGCGGCGGCTGCGGGAAGCGCGCGGTATCTCCCTCGAGGAGGCGGGCGAGGCGATCCGCGGCTCCCACTCCAAGATCAGCCGGCTGGAATTGGGGCGTACCGGTTTCCGGGAGCGGGACCTGGTCGACCTGCTCGCGCTGTACGGCGTCACCGACGAGGAGGAGTGCGCCGAGTTCAAGCGGCTGGCCAAGCAGGCGAACACCTCGGGGTGGTGGCATCGCGACGCCGACTGGCTGCCGAAGTGGTTCGACACCTACCTCGGGCTGGAACAGGCCGCCCAGCTGATCCGCTGCTACGAGCCGCGGGTCGTCCCGGAGCTGCTGCAGACTCCCGACTACGCCCGAGCGCTGTTCGTGCTCGCTCATCCGCACGAGGACGAGGAGTCGATCGAGCGGCGCGTGGTCTTGCGGATGCGCCGCCAGGAAATCCTGACCAGGCCGGACCCACCCCAACTGTGGCTGATCGTCGAGGAGGCCGCGCTGCGCCGCAGGATGGGGGGCTCGCGGGTGTGGCTGGCTCAGCTCGAGCACCTGCTGCGGGCCGCGGACGCGCCGAACATCACGGTGCAGGTGCTCGCCGATCATGTCGGCGGCCCCGCGCTGGCCGACGGCGCGTTCACGATGCTGCGCTTCGCCGAGACGGATCTGCCCGACATCGTCTATCTCCAGCAGCTCACCGGCGCCCTGTATCTGGACAAGGACGCCGATCTCGCGGCCTACCGCTCGGTGGCGAATCTGCTTTCGGTGCACGCCGCGCCACCCGAGTACACCCGCGAGCTCGTCGCGGCGTTGCGCGAGCGTGAGCCCGACATCGTGGACCTGCCGTCGGTGAATTGCCGACCGAACGGTCGGATGACCTTGATGGAACCAGGAATACCCGCTCGTACAGGGACTTTCGACCATAGATGACGACCGGGGGAACGTGGCAGACTCGGGACATGCGCGCTTCGAAGGAACGACAAGCGCCCGATTCGCCCGGACTCGGCGCCCATCCGGTGTCCGGCGGCGGGCCGACGGTGCTACGCATGGTTCTCGGCGGTCGTCTGCGTCGCCTACGCGAGGATCGCGGCATCACCCGCGAAGCCGCGGGCGAGGCCATTCGCGGGTCGCATTCGAAGATCAGCAGGCTGGAACTCGGCCGCACCGGCTGCCGGCAACGCGATCTGGTCGACCTGCTCGACTTCTACGAGGTGGCCGATCCGGAGGAGCGGGAGCGGTACCTGGAGCTGGCCCGGCAGGCCAACGCGTCGGGATGGTGGGCGCGGGACAACGATTGGCTGCCGAAATGGTTCGACACCTACCTCGGTTTGGAGCAGGCGGCGCGCCGGATCCGTGGCTATGAACCGCGGGCGGTACCCGAGCTGCTGCAGACGCCGGAGTACGCTCGCTCGCTGCTCACACTGTCGCATCCGGGCGAGCCGGAGGAGTCTATCGAACGTCGGGTCGCGCTGCGCATGCGCAGGCAGGACATTCTCACCGGCCCGCACCCGCCTCAGCTGTGGATGATCGTCGAAGAAGCCGCGCTGCGCCGCAGGATCGGCGGTTCGACCGTCTGGCGCGCCCAGCTCGACCATCTGCTGCGCATCGAGGCGCAGCCGAACATCACCATCCAGATCTTGGCCGACCACGTGGGCGGCCCGGCGCTCACCGACGGCGCCTTCACCGTCTTGCGCTTCGCCGAGACCGATCTGCCCGACATCGTCTACCTCCAGCAGCTCACCAGCGCCTTGTATCTGGACAAGATCGCTGATCTGGACGTGTACTACGCGGTGCTGAACCAACTTTCGCTGCTGGCGCCGCAACCGGAGCACACCCGCCGGTTGCTTCAGGTCCTGCGTGACGGTGTCCCGCCGACCGTCGACGAACCCGCGGACCACTCGAGGGGGTGACCGAATGGGCTTCCTCGCGGATTCGGCGCGCATGAATCGGGCATGAACAGGGCATCTCCTGTGATGAGGTGATGCGGATGCCGGGGATGGGCGAATTATTGTCCCATTGGGACAATAAGCGGTATCATGTGCTCGTGGGCGACGACGGTGTCGGTCTGGACGGTCGTCGGCTGCGCACTCGGCGTAGCCGCGAGGCACTGTCGCGCGCGGCGTTCGACCTGCTCACCGAGCGGGGCCTGCACGCGGTGGCCGTCGAGGACATCGCGATGCGGGCCGGCGTCACCCGGCGTACTTTCAGCAGACATTTCGCCTCCATCGAGGAGGCGATTCTCGGCGATGTCGATCAGGACGTCCATCTGTTCAACGAGGCGCTGTGCCGCCGCCCTCCCGACGAGCCGCCGTTGCTCGCCTATCGCAACGCCGTGCGCGATTGGCTGGCCACCGAGTATGGCGGCGCCCGTGCCGCCCTGCTGGCACGCCGCTGGGCTCTGTTCCAGCGCTTCGAGGACGAACCCGAACTGTTCGCCGGCTATCAGCGCATCCGTATCGAAGGGCAGCGCGAATCGGTCCGGATCACAGCGGCCCGGCTGGGGGTGGACCCGCTGACGGATCCACGTCCCGCCGTCGCCGTCGCCGCCGGTGCGGGCATGCTGCTCGCGGCGCTACAGAGTTGGGCGGCGGGCCCGGATCCGATGGGCCTGCCCGGCCTCGTCGAAGAGTTCTTCGACACCCTCGTCACCCTCACCGCCGAATCCCGTCACGAGGAGTCACCGTCATGTCTACCGGATCGGTGAACATGTACCGCCGGACGTGCCGGCGCGTCGGTCTGGACCGAAATCCGCTGCGTCGCAGGGAGGACCGCTGGCAGACCGCGTGCGCGGTCCTGCTCGCCCTGGTGTTCCTGATCATCGTGCCCGTGCTCGTCGTGACTGTCGGCGGCCGGGTGTATCAGGTGGAGACGGCCGCGGTGCGAGCCGAGACGGCGCGGTTGCGTCAAGTGGAGGCCACCGTGATCGAGACCGGCAAGGCGCCGCTGTACGCACCGGTGGTACCCGCGCGGGTGTCCTGGAAGGACGCCGAAGGCGTGATCCACACCGGCGACTATCAGTCGACGACGGTGGTGGAGCCGGGATCCACCGTGTCGATCTGGCTGAACGACGGCGGCGCGATCGTGGAGCCGCCGTCGCCGTCCCAGCCCGCGAGCAAAGCGGTGATGCTCACCGCGGGTGCGCTGCTCGGGGTCTCGATCGTGCTCGCGGGCAGCTACCTGCTGGTGCGCCGGGGACTCGATCGGCGGCGGCTGCAACAGTGGGAATCCGAGTGGATGGCTGCCGACCTCAACTGGGGCCACGGCTGAGTCTCGCTGCGAGGGCTCGGTGGGGGCTTAGTGCTGCAACGGCAGTCAGGTGAGTGGGTGTCCTCGTCGTCGGTAGTGGGATAGGCGGGCTTGGTGTTGTCGTCGGCGGCGCCAGGTCGACCATGCCCAGACGCGGTGGGTGCAGCGGATGGTGGGGAGGAGCAGGGCGATGGTGAGGCGTCGGATCTCCGGTAGCGTGAGTGCGATCATGTCTTGATCGCCCTACCGCAGATAATTCACCGAGTCACGCGGGCCTGACTGCCACACCCCAGCTCACATGAGCGACTACCGCAGATAACGTGTCTTATCTGCGGTAAATCCTTGGCGCCGCATCCCGTTCGACTGCGCATTCGGTGGTCAGTATCGCCGCTCGGCGGGACGGAAGGTTTCACTGAGCCGCTCGTAGGCATCGCGGACCTCGCCGGGGATGTCTTGCCGGACGATATGGCCTTCATCGGGGTACTCGTCCAGGCGTTTGATCTCTCCCATGGTGACTGCGACGATCGATTTCGGGTGCGGTGCTGTATCGGCATCGGGCCGGTTGCCGTACTTCATGTAGTTTTCCAGGGAGACATCGGGTGTGGACATGGCGACATGATCGACCGAAACACGCTTGCCGTTCACGTCGGCAAAGCCCTGCTGCATGATCGTGGCCCATACCCGGCGTGCGTGGAACGGGGTGCATACCCCGATGAGCGATGAGATATCGCGGCCGTGGTCGGCGAGCATTTGGGTCGAGAAGGCAGCGTTTTGCCCGGTGTTGGCTGCATTGGGTTCCTCGATGATCTGGCGGGGGTCGAGGTTCTTCTTCTCCGCGGCCAGCCGGAATTTGGCTGCTTCGCCATTGCTTCCGGAGAACACGACAGGTACATCGTAGAGCCCACGGTCGCGGACCAGGTTCGCGATCACCGAGGCGCCGCCGATATCTTTGCTGCCGAAGAAGATGATTCCTCCGTAGTTCCGTGCTGGATCGATCTCCCATTTCGGGTCGCGGCGCAGGTAATCCCACAGTTTCCCCAGGTCCGACATCGCCCGGTCGGTATCCACCCCGCGATTGTGGAGTTCCTGTAACCACCCGGTGTAGGCATCCTCCCGCCGCCCGCCGTAGACCTGATCGTTACTGATCAACGCTCGCGCGGACGTATCGACCGGTATCGCAGCGTCACGGTCCGCACGGACGAACATGCCGGCCGATGCCCGGGTCTCACTGATCAGTACTCGCTCGTTGCCGACCACATTCGAGATACCGGTTGTCAAGGCGCGTACAGCCCGACCGGCAGCGTCTCCAGCAATCCCCGCCGGGCTGTTCGCGCCCGGCAGATCTAGACCACCCATTCGTCCTCTTGGAACTCACAATTTGAAACCACGCGTAGGCCAACCCGCTGACCATTAGCCCGGAATTTGCGTCTCAGCGCCGGATCCAGGCCAGCTACACTAGCCCGAGACGCCGGCAGCGGTGTGGATCGACACCCGCGGCAACCCGTGGGGTGTCGACACGTTCGCTGCGCAGATACTCCAGGGCGCGATGCCCCGGCCGATCGATCGCCGGGGCGGTGCGGAGCGGGAGTGCGGTCGGCGTTGAGCCGGTCGATACCTACCATCACGGGCCATGTCGACATCGCGATTATCGCCGCGCTATCGCGGCTGCTCGCCTGAGAGTTGACCAGAGTTCCCAGACTCGCTCTTGTTGAAGTCTCGCCGGCTGGCCCGGTGCCACAGATTGACGAACGGCCGCGTGTAGAGCATTGCGATGCTGGTGTACTGGTTGTTCTGCGCGGTACTGCCCAGCCCGTAGTAGATCGGGCGTTCATGTCCGGGAATGATGAGAGTTCCCGCCATCCAGTCCCACAGCGCGAGCAGGCCGCCGTAGTTCGCGTTGTAGTCGGCGCTGTCGCCGCTGTGGTGTATCTGATGATGGGCCGGACTGTAGAGGATTCGGTTGAGCCGGGGACCGAAATGTATCCACACGTGGGAGTGCCGGAGCGCGGCGAGCAGGAATGCTCCGCTGCCGATGAACAGGACATTGGAGCCTAGCCAGGACAGCACCTGTACCGTGCCCGAGGAGAAGTACCCGGCGCTGCCGAGGACAACGCCCGAGAAGACGACCCCGGCCGTGGTGGTCAGGTAGAGCTGCACCGGGTGGGCGCGAAAGCTCGTCAGTGGATTCAACTCGGTTGCCGAATGATGGATCTTGTGGAACTCCCACAACCACGACACCCGATGCATCAGCATATGGAAAAGAAAAAAGGAGAGATCGGCGGCCATGAAGACAAGGACGGTCACCACCGTACTGGCGAGAAATCCGCCGTTGAGCAGGTACAGACGAGGTTCCTGGAGCAGCCACGCCCAGCCCGATTCCACCACATGGGGCACCTGCCGGTACCAAGGATCGCTGTAGGTGTACAGCAATGTCATCAGGATGATGTTGGTGAAATAGAATCTGATATCCAGCCTTCCTGACCGGCTGAGCAGTGCACGCCGGAAGGTCACATAGCTGGTCAGGCTCTCCTCGCGTGGTTGACGCCGAAATGTCCATATCATGGCGACCAGTAGAAATGGGTAGAACAAGATGCCGACATCGACGTTCGCGCTGAGTAGCAGCCGAAATGGCTGAATTACGGCACTCCACAATGCGTCGACGACAGACCAGTACATCGCCGATACTCCGATCTAAAAGGCATGGGCTCGGGCTCGGTGATCCCCTGCGTGACTCGGCGAGGATTTCTGACATGCACCGACGGACTCGACTTTCGCGGTTTTCAGGTCGTGCCTGCCCAGGTCGCCGTCGGTGACCGAGATTTGTAGAACAACGCGCAGTTCGGCCCGAACGTGCGGAAACCGAGTAGAGAGCCGAGTGTGGCGCGACAGAAGCGGATGTCCGCTGGCCAGCGGACATGCCGCTGGCCAGCGGATTGTCAACAACAGCCGGCGTAAAGGCCGCCGGAGTAGTTGCCGACGGGCTGATGGTGAGTGGTGGAATTTGCAGACGCGCTGAACCCAAGGGTGCCGAAGGCGGCTAGCGCCACGGCCACCGAGGCAACGACTTTTCTTGTCTTGGTGGAGGTTATGGTGATCATGATCAGTTCCTTTCCGATCCTTATTCGCCCTCGAACTTGCCGACCGTGTGTTCATCGTCGAGGACGATACTGAATATACGCAGTCAAGCGACATTGTCAAGCTTTTAACTACTACAAAAACAATTCCTCGACTTCCCGGTGATTGGAGGCATCGGAAAACGCCAGAGGGCAGGTGACGACGCATTCTCCCTTGGTGAAGCCGCGCGATTTTTGGTCTCACCGCATTGGATTTTGCTGTACCGTATCGCCGATCGGCACTATGGCTTCGATCTTCTTGGCTGCGCCAGCTGATTCCGGCATCATTAGTCGGTGAATTCTGGGGTCGGTCACATCGTCGAGAAATACAGGTCAAGTAATCCGGGCGCCGGACCTTTGAGCCGGTGGCGAAGTTGCGGATCGGTCCGGCGTGCTGGTCGCTCCCGCGGATGTGGTCGCCGATCGCGGCGAACTCGGACTCGATCCGGGTTGACCGGAAAGAAAAGGTAAGCGCGAACACCGATTCGACCGCGTCGCCGGTGCCATTCCCGTACCTCGAGGTGCTTGTGCGCCGCGTCGTTGTCCAGAATCAGATAGGGATCTTCCTGCGGCCGGCGCGCTCGCGGGAACTCAGGGAAAGCCAGGAACTCGATCCAGCGGTTCCGGTCACGAATTCGGAAGTCGAGCCGGCCGGTCGCCGGGTCCACCGCACCGAACGTGTGCCGCACTCCCTGCGTGCGATTGTGGCTGGCGCACAATCGATTCAGGCGGCGCCGCGGAAGCCAGCTGCCAAGCGGCTGCAAGTTCAGCGGTCCGAACTCATCGACACACACCACTCGCCCGTCAGTGGGTGGATTATGGTGGCGATCGAGTACATGTCCCATCTTCGCTGCAAAATCCGGGACGTTACCGGCATCCTCAGTCTTGCTAGCCTGCCACGACACCCCTCTGGTTTTCAGGATCTGCCGCGGAGTTTCCCGGCCGATATCGACTCTCTCCTTGCGGGCAAGCATATCCCGCAGCTTAGACAGGCTCCACGTCGAGAATAGCCAACCCAGATTCAGGCACCGGGCAATCTGACAGGTTCGCCGTAGCCAAAGGCCCTGGCCGGGCTCGGGAGCCGGATACTGCGGGCTCCTGACGCATTCCTCATGCCATTCATCGAACATGGCCAACCTCGACACTTTCTGCCCCCCGGCAGGGGTGATGAGAGAATCCTCGTGGGATAGGTATACGGCGCGCATCGGTAGATCGGCAGTATGCCCACCTGGGGGAAGAAGAGGTAGTGCGCTGAATCCCCGCTCGATGCGATCGAGCATGCCATCTGGACGCGTGAACGCCTCGGCTGAGGTTCACCCCGAATGGTGGAGAGGGTTTCAAGCAGCCTTTGCTGCGTCTGTCAGGGATTCCTCGTAGCGTATGGGCTGAGCATCCCGAGGGCGGAGTGCCGCTGGTCATGGTTGTATCTTCGGTTCCAATTGTCAACCGGCGGCAGCGAGTTCGGCTTTGGTGGCGTAGACGTGTCGGTAGTACGATTCGTGTTGCAGGTCGGCCGGAATGATTCGGCAGGGCTGTTGTCCCAATAGATTCCGGTATCGCCCATTGATCTTTTCAACCCGTGACGGTGGCGGACTTGCACTGTCAATCCCGCGGTGAACCCTCCCCCGCGCTCGATCTTCACTGTCAGATCGGCACGCCGCTGCTGACGCACGTGGAAACCGTTGCCGCCCTGCGCTTCACATACTGGTAGCAGCCCCACGCCGACACACCGAGCAGGCGTGCCATCCGTCGGATCGAGAACAGTTGTCCCTCGGGTCACGGGCCTCGATCAGGGCCACGACGCAGCTCCGGTTTCGGCCTGTGCCATCGCGTGTCGGGTGTATGCGCGCAGCGTGGCGTCGTTGTCCACGTCGCCGTCGGCTCCGAGGAGCACCGACATGACCATGCAGTTGGCCGGGCATCGCGCGGATGGGCCGGGGCTTCGTGATGCCCTTCGCGCACGAACAGGGCTGAACGGGGTTTCGAGGGGTGCAGCCCTGTTTCGGCCACCGGTTGACCGTTGTGCCGGTGGAAACACTGGGCGGGCCGGACCGCGCACTGGCCGTCGCGGGCCGTGCCGATGACGTCGACCAGCCAGTGCCCGCGCCCGGGTTCCCACCCGATACGGATCGGCACCCGCGCCCAGTCGCGGGGTCCATGCGCACCGGCTGCAGTATTAGTGCGGCGTGCCCGCCGGGCGAGGGTAGGGAACAGGCGCAGCGGGCACGTCGCGTGCCGAGCCACGACGCGGCGAACGAAGGGACCCGGCACTGCTGATGAGCGTAAGGCATCGGCGTGCCGGGTGGCCCGATTCGGCGCGGATCACCGAAGAATCCATCGAATGGCCGGTTACGTTGTGAGGCAACATAATCAGAGGCGCGAGGTCGTCTCAGACCGGGTAGAGGCTGTGCTTGCGCGGGTTGGGCTCGGCGCTCGCCTCTTTCTCGCGCAGCAGGCGCAGCGCCCTACGGATCTCCAGCCGGGTTTGCGAGGGCTCGATCACGGCGTCGATGTAGCCGCGCTCGGCGGCGATCCACGGCGTGGCGACCGTCGCGTTGTACTGGTCGATCATGTAGTCCCGCACGGCCGCGCGTTGCTCCGGGGCTACTTGGGCCAGCTGGCGCTTGCCGACGATGCTCACCGCGCTCTCCGCTCCCATCACGGCGATGCGCGCGGTGGGCCAGGCCAGGCTGATGTCTGCGCCGAGCTGCTTGCAGCCCATCACCGCGTAGCCGCCGCCGTAAGCTTTGCGGACCACGACGGTCACGATAGGTACGGTCGCCTCGATCACCGCGCGGAAGAACCGCCCGCCGCGCTTGATCACCCCGCTGCGCTCCTCTTCCACGCCGGGCAGCACGCCGGGGGTGTCCACGACGAAGATCAGCGGCAACCCGAAGACATTGCACAGACGGATGAAGTGCGTCGCCTTGTCCGAGCATCTGGCGTCGATGGCGCCGCCGAGCACCAAGGGCTGATTCGCGATCACCCCGACGCTGCGTCCGTCCACCCTGGCGAAGCCGGTGATCAGGTTCTGCGCGGTGGCGGCGCTGATCTCGTGGAAGTCGCCGTCGTCGAACAGCCGCAGCAAGATCTCGTGCATGTCGTAACCCTCCCGATCGGAATCGGGAATGATCGAGTCCAGCTCCAGATCCTGCGGCGTGACCTGCGGCTCCAGGCCCGGATTGACGATCGGTCCCTGTTCCAGGCAGCTGGAGGGCAGATAGCTCAGATAGGTCCTGGCCCAGTCGAACGCGTCCTGCTCGGTGGCGGCGACGTGGTGGATCGTGCCGTTGGCCGCCTGCACCTGCGCGCCGCCGAGTTCCTCCATGGTCACCTCCTCGCCGGTGACCTCCTTGATCACCTCGGGGCCGGTGACGAACATGTACGACTTCTCGGTCGCGATCAGGATGTCGGTGTTCACCGGGGCGTAGACCGACCCCGCCGCGCATTTGCCCAGCATGATCGATACTTGCGGTACGAAACCCGACAGCCTTTCCTGACGGCGGCTCATCAGCGCGTACCAGGCCAGCGAGGTGACCGCGTCCTGGATGCGGGCGCCGCCGGAGTCGTTGATCGCGACCACCGGGCAGGCGTTGGCGGTGGCGAAGTCCAGCGCTTGGGCGACTTTGCGACCGAACATCTCACCGACCGAGCCGCCGAAGACGGTCTGATCGTGCGCGATCACCACCACCGGCCTGCCGTCGATCCGGCCGCGTCCGGTGACCACGCCGTCGCCGTACATGGCTCCGGGAGTGCCGGGCTGGCGCACCAGAGCGCCCATCTCCACGAAACTCCCGGGATCGAGTAGTGCGCGCACTCGTTCCCGCGCGCTCGGAATGCCCTTGTTCTTGCGTTTCGCGATGCCGGTCTCGCCGGCGGGTTCCTCGGCCAGCTCCAGGATCCCCCGCAGCTCATCCAGCTTTTCTCGCGTACCGCTCATATGTGGTGTAGCCCTTCGAACTCGTCGCGACGCCGTACGGCAGCGCGGCGCTCGATGTTATCGGCGGTGCGATCTGCCGCACAGGCGTTCGGAGGATGTCATGGGACAGCTCACAGGTTTGCCCGTGCGCCTCACGGTTAATAGCACGGCGTGGGTTCGGCCCGCCGCGGCGACACGGTTGTGCGAGGTCCCAATCCCGGGCACGGGCGCCGATGAACCATCCCGAGGGCGTCGGCGAGCCCTTCTCAGGGCGGGCGGACGGATCTAGGGTGATCTCGACGCAGCGCCGGAAAATGCGCGGACGGCGCTGCGTCACTTACTCCGGGTCGCATACTCCGGAAATCGGTGAGTCCGCCCCCGGTCAGGGGCTGGATCCGAATAGTACGGTGCCCCGGTAGCGCTGTTCGCGCAGGACTCGCCTCCGTCTCGAAATCGCCTCGAAACGCTTGTGATTCCGCCCAACGGGTAGGACGGCCGCTGATGACTTACCTGATTCGGCCGAACATATCTCGATTCCATCACGATCCGTCGCTAACCTTCGGGAGGCATGATGGGCAGGCAGCCGAGACCGAGTACCGAGACGTTGACATCGAAACTCGTCGAACACCTGGCCGAGCACCCTGGCCACGGCGTGTCCGGCGATGTCACGACCACCGCGCGGAACTGTTTGGCGGCCGCCGTCGAACTGCTGGCTCCGCCTCCGGCGCCGGCGGCGGTGCGGCCACCGGAGATCGCCGGTTTCGCCTCGCGCTGGGCGCGGGAGGGTATAGCGCTGGAAACGGTGCTCGGCGCGTACCACGACGAAATCCGCAACGGACTGGAATTCCTCGCCGACGAGGTCGCCGATGACCAGGCCGATCATTTTCTCGCGGGTGCGCGGCTGGCGGTCCACCTATTGGAGATGGTGACCGTGGCGGCCTCGACCGCTTATGTGGACGAGCACCGCGCGGTCGCGCGGGAACATCAGACTGCGGCCCAGACGCTGGTTTCGGCGCTGCTGGGCGGACACGCGGTGGGCGAGCTCGCCAGGGAGACCGGTATTCCGATCGCACGGTCGTACCAGGTCGTGGCGCTGGGCATTCCGGCGCACCCGGACGAGCGAAGACCCGGCACCGGCGCGGACGCGGCCCGGCGCAAACTCCGTCGCGTCCAGGCTGCGCTGGCCGATCCGCTCGGCTCACGCGCATTGTCGGTGCTGTCGGCCGCGGGCGGCACGGTGCTGGTGCCGATCGACGACGTGCCTGCCCGAACCGGAACGTTCAGCATGACCGACGACGTGCTGGCCATCCTCGGCGAGGCCGCCGAGGTGCCGTTGACCGCCGCGGTGACCACCGGGCGCACCGCGCGCATTCCCGAGCTGGCCGGCCGCGCCCACGATCTGCTGGACCGCTTGCGGGCGGCGGGCAGGCCACCGGGGCTGTACCCGGTAGGCGAGGCCGGCGAGCCGTCGGGTTGTGAACCGCCCCAGCCGGGCCACATGACCATCGTCGACTCGCCCAACGATCGCGTGATAGGGCGAACAGCTTGAACTTTCGCCGCTATCGTCGAAGTGTGCCCTGCTGTCGGGGTGAGCTGAGGAGTGCGAGTGACCACCGCGTTGTCCGATCGCGAAATTCTGCGGGAACTCGAGCCCACTGCCGAACGCCTGCTCAACCATCATCTGCGCAAAGCAAAATCCTGGAATCCGCACGATTACGTGCCATGGGACGAGGGGCGCAATTTCGCTGCCCTCGGCGGAATCGATTGGAAGCCGGGACAATCCCGGCTTTCCGAAGTGGCGCAGACCGCGATGATCACGAATCTGCTCACCGAGGACAATCTTCCCTCGTATCACCGGAAGATCTCGGAGTCGTTCTCCCTGGACGGCATCCGGGGTACCTGGGTGGGACGGTGGACGGCCGAGGAGAACCGGCACGCCATCGTGCTGCGCGACTATCTGGTGGTCACCCGCGCGGTCGATCCGGTGCTACTGGAGCAGGCCAGGATGGCGCACATGACCGCCGGAGTCGTGAAACCCGAGAAAGGACAACAGTTCCTGTGTTCGGTCGCTTATTTCACCGCGCAGGAGTCGGCGACCAGGATCAGCCACCGGAACGCCAGCGCGGCGTGCGAGGAACCCATCGCCGAGCGTATGCTTCAGCGTGTCGCCGCCGATGAGAACCTGCATATGATCTTCTACCGCAACATCAGCGCCGCGGCCCTCGACCTGTTGCCGAACGAGGCGCTGCGCGCGATCACCGACGTGGTCACGCGCTTCCAGATGCCCGGGCTGACCCAGCCGAACTTTCGGCGCAACGCCGTGCTGCAGGCCGAGCACGGTATCTACGACCTGCGCCGGCATCTGGATGTGGTGGTCCGTCCCGTGCTGCGTGCCTGGCACGTGTTCGAACGGACCGATCTGACCGGCGACGGCGAACGTGCGCGCGAGGAACTGCACGCCTACCTCGACGACCTCGAGATCCGGGCGCGGCGGTTCGAGGAGCAGCGCGAACGCGCGGCGGCCAGACGAGCGGAACGGGCTGCCCTGGCAGGATGAAGTCGCGCGTGCCGATTACCGCGGCGGCGATGGTCCTCATCGCCGCGGTCGCCGCTGCGCCCGTGTTCGCCGATCCGGCGCCGCCCACTGCGCCGCCCGCGGTCGATCCCGGCATGACTCGCACCGGGTTGCTCTCGATCGAGAAGGTCGCCGCGGGGCGGGAACGGCTGTCGATCGCCTCCTCGGCGATGCGCAGGATCATCACGGTCGATGTGCTGCGCGGCGGTGGCGAGGGGCCGCGTCCGGTGTTGTATCTGCTCGACGGCGTCGACGGCGACGCCACGTCGGCCTGGCTGTCGAAGGGCAAGGCCGCGGAGTTCTTCGCGGGCAAACCGGTCGACGTGGTGCTGACCGGCGGCGGCACCGGCAGCATGTACAGCGACTGGGTCCGGCACGACACCGCGCTGGGACTCAACCGCTGGGAGACGTTCCTCACCACCGAGCTTCCGCCCATCGTGGAGTCGCTGCTGCGCTCCGACGGGCGCCGGGCCATCGCCGGAGTGTCGATGGGAGCGCAGGCCGCGATGATGCTCGCCCAGCGCCATCCCGGCTGGTATCGCGCCGTGGCCGGGATGAGCGGGTGCTATTCCACGGCCGACCCGCTCGGTCACGCGGTGACCACGATCACGGTCGCTTCGCGCGGCGGCAACGTCGACAACCTCTGGGGCCCGCCGACCTCACCGGAATGGGCCGCGCACGACAGCTTGCTGCACGCGGAATCGCTGCGCGGCACCGCCATCTACCTCTCGGCGGCCACCGGGCTGCCGACCGGCGCCGATCTGGTGGCGGTCGCGAACTCTCCGACGATCGCGGACGCGCTGCGGACGGCGGGCGGCGGCGCCGCGCTGGAGGCGGGCGCCCGTTCGTGCACCGAACGGTTCGCCGCCCGCCTGTCCGAGCTGAACATCCCCGCCACCGTGGAGTACACCGCCGAGGGCATGCACACCTGGCCGGATTTCCAGGCGCAATTGCCGAAGGCGTGGCAGGTGCTGGCGCAGGCGCTCGGAGTGGCGGGCACCTCCTGAGCCGGGGGCGGAATCAGCGCGGCGCGCCCGCGTTGACATCGATATGACCTCGGTGCTGTCCTCCGTCCGGTTCTCCGTTCTCGATCGCTCGCGCGTCCGGCGCGGCCAGAGCCATCCGGACGCGCTACGCGAGACCGTCGACTTCGCGCGGCTCGCCGAGGAGTGGGGTTATCACCGATTCTGGGTCTCCGAGCACCACAGCGTGCCGGGCGTGGCAGGTTCGGCGCCGACCGTGCTCGCGGCCGCTGCCGCGGCCGCGACCTCCCGTATCCGGATCGGCACCGGCGGGGTGATGCTGCCCAACCATCAGCCACTGGTGGTTGCCGAACAGTTCGGCGTGCTCGAATCGCTCTATCCGGGGCGCATCGACATGGGCTTGGGCCGCTCGGTCGGGTTCACCGACGGCGTGCGGCGTGCGCTCGGGCACGACAAGGGTGACGCGGAAGACTTCGACACCCGGCTGGCCGAACTGCTGGCGTATTTCACCGAGGGCAGGCAGGGCGTGCACGCCTGGCCCGCCGAGGGGCTGCGGGTCCCGGCCTTCCTGCTGGCGACCGGGTCCGGCGCCGAGCGCGCGGCGCGATTCGGGTTGCCGCTGGTGATCGCCGCGGTCGGCGGCGAAGATCACATGGTCGAGGCCATCGAGCGCTATCGCGCCGAGTTCCGCCCCGCCTTACCGGGCGCGCGACCGTACGTGATGGTCTCCGGATCGATCGTCATCGCCGACACCACCGCGCAGGCGCGTCGGTTGTTGCTGCCGGAGGCGTGGTCGGCCGCGTACGCGCGCACCCGCGGTGAGTTCCCGCCTCTGACACCGCCCTCGGAGATCGAGGCACGCACCATGACCGATCGCGAACGCTGCCTCTTCGAGGACGGGCTGCGCGGCCATCTGTACGGCACCGAAGACTCGGTCGCCGACCAACTGGAACAGTTGGTGAGCAGGACCGGCGCCGACGAAATCCTCGTACACACCAGTACTTACGATCGCGCTGCCCGGCTGGCGTCCCATCGCCGCCTGGCGCTGCTCACCGGCCTGTCGCGTCGTCGGGCGGGCGCCCCCGATCGAGCTGATGCGCGATCCGGCACCGCTGCCTGATCGGCGCGTGACCGCGACCGCTCACGCGAAGAGCACTTCGGCGGCGGCGTAGCCGAACAGCTTGCGCCCGTCGGCGCGCGCGTCGACCGCGAGGGTGGCCCGTCGCCTGCGCGGATCGATCGAGGTGACCCGGCCGCGGAAGTGGATCGTCCCGGCTCCCAACGGTGGTATGCGCAGATAGTGCGTGTTGTGCGCGAACTGCGCGCGGAAACGGGTGATCGCCGCGGGGTCGCCGAGCCAGGAACTCAGGAACGAGGTGGCCAGGCCGAGTTTCAGCATGCCCGGCGCGACCACGGTCGGCAGGCCGCTGGCGACGGCGATTCGCTCGTCGAACAGCACGGGATTGGCTTCGCCGGTCACTCCGGCATAGTTGACCAGGTCTCCACGGGACAGGCGCATGGTGCGGACGGGCAATTCGGAGCCCACCGAGAGGCCTGCGAAATCGACGCATGACCGCGGTTCCCGGCGCGTGGGCGTCGGCGAGAGATAGTCGGCGGCGGCCGGAACGACGGCGTTGCCTCGCGCCGGTCGCGGTGTGCCCGGATCTCCCTGTCCCATGGCGATTTTGCGCACGGCGTCGGCCAATCCCGGATGACGTGCGCCGACGCGTGCGAGCAGCGCGCTCGAGCCGGTCTGCACGACGGCGCCGTGCTGGTCGATGAGCACGCTCTTGATCGCGAGGACGTCGTAGTCGCCGAAGTGCCGGAACGATTCGAAATAGATGTCACAGGTCAGGCGGTCGCCTGCCACCAGCGGCCTGCCGAAGTCGAAAACCTGGTCCGCGTGCAGAATCCGGGTCGGATCGTAGCCGGTGATCAGCGTGTCCAGAATTTCGCGCTGCACCCTGGTGAGAATTATCGAACTGAACGTCGCGGGCGCGACGAGTCCGGGAAATCCGAGCTCGGCAGCGGCGGCCTCGCTGCGATGCGCGGGATGCGAATCCTGGACGGCTCGGGCGAATTCGCGAATCTTTTCCCGTTCGACCTCGTAGCGCAGGGTGGAACGGTAACGATGGTCGACCAGGGATCTGGCTTGATCGGCCGCGTTCACCGCGGTGTCGTTCATAATTGCTCCTGTGTTGCGAAACGGGGGATCACGGCCTGCCCGCGTCAGGCGAGCGGGCCGAACCGCCAGATCCGGACAGGCATCTGCTCGGGAGTGACGGTGCCGACGACGTCCACTCCGGCGTCGTGGAAGGTGTCCACCGCCCGGTCGACGTGGTCGGCGGAGGTGATCACCACGGCGTCGCGTGCGCCGATCGCGCGCATGATCGTGGCCGAGTGCGCGGCGTTCTGCACGGTCGTGCCCGCCTCCGGTTCGAGATGGATCCGGGCGGCCGGGATGGCGCGGGCGATCAGCCAGTCGGCCATGGCCCGTGCCTCGGTGACGCCGTTGCGCGCGTTGCCGCCGGTCACGATGATCGGCGAGAAGGGCGCCAGCAGGGCCTGCAGGTAGCCGGCGTGCAGACGGTCGACCAACTCCGGGCGCATGCCGCCGTCGGGCAGCAGTCCGTAGCCGAGCACGACGATGGCGGTCACGGGCCCGCGCACCGTCGGCGGAGGCGACGGCGCCGTGCCGAGCGGGCCCAGGGCCGAAGGGGTGGCGGAGGAGCCCGAGCCCTCCGCCGAGGCGTACGGGAGGTGGGTCAGCGCGGCGGTGACCGCGAGCGCGCCCAGCAAGACGCGAGCCGCGGTGCGGGCGGTGGGAACCATGGTGACGGACATGGGATCTCCAAGCGGTTAGCCATCGGATGGCCACCGACGGCTGGTGTGAAGCTTCGTCCATGATGAGCCCATCGGCCGTTTCGGAACCGTAACCGTCTGGTGATTTGGATAATTCACCGTTTTCGGGCTGACCGCTTGTGCGTCTCGACCTACTCGTCGAATTCCCGGAATTGCGCTTCCCGCGCTTCATTGTGCCGAATCCCTAGTCGCGACAAACGCATTCGTGAGGTCTCCAGAGCCAGCCGTTCCGCGTAGGCGGTCGCGTTCCCCGGTTCTAGCGTTGGCGCAGCTTCGGCGCCGTCGATCGGCAAGAACGGCGCCGGCCGTCGAACACCGTTGTTCTGCAGGAAGGCAACCAATGAAACGAAGTACCTACGGACGCTCGTCCCTGGCGGCGGTGCTGCTGAGCGTATCGGTGCTCGCTGCCGGTGCGACCGGCGCGAACGCGGCGCCGGAGGCGCAACCGACCGAGCAGCAACTGGCCGACTACATCGCGGCGGGACGGAAAGTGGCGCCGGTAGCCGACTCCGGCAGCGCGGGTACCGGCTCGGCGTGTACCTCGGGCAGTGGCGCGGGGTCGGGCAACGGGTCCGGTGACTGCTACGGCGGTTCGGGCAGCAGCTCCGGGTCCTCCGGCGGCTACGCCAGCGACACCGTGGGTTACGGTCCGCCGATGACCTCGTGGCTGGCCGCGTTCGGCTACGGGTTGACCCATCCCGACGCCGCGCCACCCGGGTCCAACGACTGGAACTGCAAGCCGGCCGCCGAACGCCCGCGCCCGGTCGTCATGGTGCACGGCACCTGGATGAACGCCTACAACGGCTTCGCCTTCATGGGTCAGCCCATCAAGGACGCGGGCTTCTGCACATTCACCTTCAATTACGGGCGGTCCAACCTGCTCGAGGGCGGCGGTCTCGGATCGGTGCTGCCCGGCGTGATGGGCACCGGGTACATCCAGGACTCGGCCGAGCAGCTGGCTACGTTCGTCGACCGGGTGCTGGCCGCGACCGGAGCCTCGGAGGTGGACATCGTCGCGCATTCGCAGGGCGGTTCGATGTCGAACTGGTACACCAAGTTCGAGGGCGGCGCGGCCAAGGTCAAGAATCTGGTCACCTACGGCGCCACCCACCACGGCACCAGCCTGATCGGCATCGGCGCGCTGGGCCGGGCGATCAACAACTTCGGCATCGACATCCTGGGCTTCATCGAGATCTTCGTCGGGCACGCCGGCATCCAGCAGACGATCGGCTCGGACTTCGTCAACAAGCTCAACGAGAACGGCGACACCATCCCCGGCGTGGACTACACCATCGTCGGCACCCGCTACGACGAAATCACCAATCCCTACGATCTGACTTTCTTGAAGGCGGCGCCCGGCGTGACGGTGCACAACATCACCCTGCAGGAAGGATGCGAGCAGGACGTCTCCGATCACCTCACGATCATGTACTCGCCACGGGCACTGTCCATCGCGTTGCGTGCGCTGGACCCGGCCGGGCATCCGAATCTGGAGTGCACCTTTAACCCGTGGTTGCTCGGCGGCGGAGGCTCGCTGTGACCGCCGGATGACTTGCTTGCGTCGAGCGGCGTGACCTGTGCCCCTGACTCCGCGCGCTCGCTCGACGGAAGCACCGCCCGCCACGCGTTTCGCCCGCCGGACAGGATCCCTCAACCCCGCCCCTGGCCCGGCGCGCACGTCCCCGACACGTGGCGGTATGCCCACCGAGCGGATCTTCGCACCCTCCGCTCGGTGGGCATCGGGCTGTCACGGGATGCCCGGTGCCCTAACTCGCCGAATGTTCTTCGGCGATCCTCAGGCTCCCGGCGACCGCGGGCTCCGGAATCGGTCGGCGTGTTCGGCCACCCAGTGCGCGAAGGTGCGTGCCGGTCGGCCGGTCACCCGTTCGACGGTGTCGACGACCGTGGTGGCGGCCGCATCGGCCGCGGCGTACCAGCCGATGACGTACTCGGCGTCCGCTCGGGACACGCCGGTGGCGATCAATCTGTCGACGGCCTGTTCGTGCGTGATCGGGACGAAGGTGATCTCTCTGTCCAGGGCCTCGGCCAGGATCGCGATCCGTTGCCGCGGCGTCAGCGATTCCGGGCCGGTGAGGTTGTAGGCCCGCCCCGCGTGGCCGTCGTGCAGCAGCGCGACCGCGGCCACGGCTCCGATGTCGGCTTCGTGCGCCAGTGCGCTGGGCGAGTCGTACGGTTCGCGCACTACGCCCTCGGTCCGCACGGAGTCGATCCAGGTCAGCGTGTTGGACATGAACTCCTGCGGTTCCAGGCGCGTCCACTCCACACCGGAGTCCGCCACTGCCTGCTCGACCGGCCCGACCCCGCCGCCCCACACCACGGTGATTCGTCGCACGCCCGCGTCCACCGCTTGCCGCACCAGCTCGGGGCCGGTCTCGGCGAGCCCCGCCGTCACGGTGATGTGCAGCCGGTCGACGCCGTCGAGGGCCGCGCCCAGCGTATTCGGGGCGTGCCCGCCACCACCTCGACCTCCGGTGCGAAAAGCCTCGCAGCGGCAACGGGGTCGCGTGTCAGCGCCCGGACGTGCTCGCCGCGGCGAACCAGCTCTGTCACGACGTGGCGGCCGGTGTTCCCGGTGGCGCCGGTGACCAGTGTTGTCATTCGAACTCCTCTCGTCGCGTCGACGCTAGAAGCTCAACTTTGCTCGAGGTCAAGGACTCGGGAGCGATCCCCCTTCGCGCGGGATCACCCCCGGCGGTGGATTTGGAAGAGGCGCGACGAAGCGCTGGTAGCAACGCCCTCGCGATCGGCAGGTATCCCGATCGCACTCGCTGGGCTCTCGGCCCACGTCGCGGCCTCGGCAGTGGTGGCAGCCCTTCGCGGCCGCGTTGAAAGCTGTTCTGCTCAGCGCTGTTTCGACTCGAGGTGTGTGGTGAGGAAGTCGAGCTGATCGGCGACGACCCGCTCGACGATCGGTGGGTGGTAGACGGTGAAATGGTCGGCGTCGTAGTGCTCGACGACGGCGCGCGGTGCTGTGGCGGCCACCTTCGCCGCGATGGCGGGATCGATGAGATTCTCGCGGTCGCAAGCGCACACCAGCAGTGGGCATCGCACGCGTGGGGCGAGCGCCGCGGCGTTGTAGAACAACATACCCAGCCCGGAACTGGCTGTGATGCGGTTGTCGAACCGGTAGCCAGGGGGAGTAACTGACTGCCACCCTTCCAGAGCGCCGGGCTGGGTGACGAAGGCCGCCTCGCCTGGCAGACCGACCAGCGGCACGTATCGCCGGGGGAGCCGCAACGCGGCGCGCACCAGGTCGGAGATGATCGGCACAGTGAACCGGGCCAGGTGCCGCACTCCCGCTTTGGCGACCACCGCGCGCCCGCTGAACACCGGGCACTGCACGACCGCCGCGGCGAGTTCGGGGTGACGGGCCGCTGCGGCGAGTACATGGCTCGCGCCGAACGATGTTCCCCACAGCGCGATTCGGCCGGCATCGAGTTCGGGGCGGGTTCCGACGAACGCCAGCGCCGAGTCGACGTCGGTGGCATACCGGCGATGGCTGACCAGCTGGCGGGGCAGGCCACCCGATTCACCGAGGTGGCGGAAGTCGAAGGCCACCACGGCAAGGCCCGCTTCGGAGAACCACTTCTCGTACTGGCCGAGCGTCATCTCGTGGGTCGCGCCCCCGCCGTGGACGAGCACGACGACCGGATGCGGCCCGGGGCCCTCCGGCAGGGTCAGCCAGGCGGCGCACTGGTCGTCGCCGGAGGGGAAGGTGGTGCGGATGGTCATGGTCATGACACCTCGATTTAGGTACGTTGTACGTGAACATGCAGAGTTAAACACGTACTTCGTACGTAATCAAGGAGGAGTATGCCCGCCCCCCGGAAATTCACTCGGGAGCAGTTACAGATCGCCGCGCTCGCCCTCGTCGACGACCAAGGGCTCGCCGGCTTGACCATGCGCAGCCTCGCGGCGACATTGGGCACCGGCGCGATGACGATCTACAACTACGTCGACGGCCGTGAGGGGCTCGAGCAGCTCGTCACGGAGGCCGTGATGAACGAAACGCGCTGGGATCACGCACCTTCCGAGGACTGGCGTGCGGAGGTCCTCGCGGTCGCCGAGGGAATGTGGCGTGCCGTGCGCGCCCACCCGCACGCCATCCCGCTGATTCTCACCCGGCGCAGCGTCGATCTGGCGGCACTGCTGCCCGCCGAAGCCCTTCTGCGGGCGCTCGCGCGCAGCGGCAGGTCCGGGGCCGAACTGCTGGTGGCATTTCGTGCGGTGTCCGGATTCGTCACCGGATTCGCCCAGGCCGAACTCGCTGGGCCCTTATCCCTCGCACGCGGCGAGGATGCCACCACGATCACCGACCGGGTCGCTGCCCTGTCATCCGAGCGGTTTCCCAAACTGATCGAAATCGCCCACGCGGCGGTCACGAGCACCCCCGAAGCCGAGTTCCGAGCCGGGATGCGCATCATCCTCACCGGACTAGAGGCGGGAACGTCCGCCTGCTGACGGCCATGGCGCCGAGGACGGGGAACCGGCCGCAGGGGAAGCGACGGATGCGCAGCGACGTCCGCGCAGCAGGTCGCCTGCGGGGCAATAGGTAAGGTGGAGACGGCGAATCGGTGCTCCGATCTCGTGGCGGCAGGGGGCGATGTGCGATCGATGATGGTGCCCGCCGACGACGGTGCCTTGCTGCACGTCGGCGTCACGGGACACGGTCCGGATGTCGTAGTCCTGTCCGGTGGACCGGGCGGCGTCCATTACCTCGAGGATGACGGGCTCGCGCCACAAGGGATGCGGGCGTGGTACCCGGAGCCCAGGGGCGTCGGCCGCTCCCAGGGTGGGCCGCACGACCTCCGCCAGGCAGTCGCCGATATCGAAGCGGTGCGGCGAGCCGGAGGTGTCGACAGCTGGGTAGTGCTCGGCCATTCCTGGGGCTCGGACCTGGCGGTGCGTTACGCGCTGGACCACCCCGACCGAGTCGGGGCCGTTGTCGGCGTCGCCGGGCACGGCCTGCACAAGGACCGCACCTGGTCGCAGGCGTACGAGTCCTCGCGGCATCTGGAAGCCGACATCGACATCGACTGGGACCCAGGCGTCCACGCCGCACTGAGTGCGTCGTTCGTGGAGTGGATCCACGAACCGGATCTGCTCCGCCGACTGGCGGACTCCGATGTGGTCATGACTTTCGTCGCCCCGCAGCACGATATCCGTCCGTCGTGGCCGCTGCGGCAGCTCGCCACATTGGTACCGCACGGCAGGTTCGAGGAACTACCCGGCATGGCCCACAACCTGTGGTCGACCGATCCTGACGTGTGGGTCGACCTCGTCACGAGACTATGCCGCGCACACCTGATCACCGTGTCCGAGTAAGTTCGGTTAGTTGCTGTCATTCGGGCGCGGTGGCGTGACGGACGACTTACTCGATGCGGCAGGACGCGGACGTGAGCTCACCGCTGCGTTGGGGTATGCCTCAGCCGTTTGTCCAGGGTCGGAGCTTGTCGGGATTGCGTATCGCCCAGAGGCGGGTGATCCGGTCACCGGAAATATCGAACGCGATCACCGTCACGGTGGCACCGGCCTGCTGAATCACGAGTCCGGGCTGTCCGTTCACAGTGCGTTCCAGGATCGCCATATCCGGCGCCTTCGCCGCGATGGCGACAACGGCCCGCGCGATCCGCTCGCTTCCGTCGATCGGGTGGAGTTCGGCGCTGACCAGGCCGCCACCGTCGCCGATCGCCGTGGCATCGGGGTCGAGCAGGGCGACAAGGGCGTCGATGTCCTTGGCTTCCCACGCCCGTTTGAAGTCCCGGACGATGTCGGCGCGTTGGAGCGGCGGAACCGCGATGCCCTGCGACGCGCGAACGCGCCGACGCGCCGAGGAAGCCAGCTGGCGACAGGCAGCCGGGCTGCGGCCGACGATCTCGGCCACTTCCGCGAACGCGTAACCGAAGACGTCATGCAGGACGAACGCGACGCGCTCGGCCGGGGTCATCGATTCGAGGACGACCAGGAATGCCATGTTGACCGACTCGTCGAGGGTGACTCGGTCGGCGGGGTCGTCCATGCCGCCACTGGACCATCCGGTGATCCACTCCGTACGCTCCGGCAGCGGCTCGGGGATCCATTCGCCGACATAGCGCTCTCGCCGGGCGCGTGCCGAGCCGAGCAGGTCGAGGCAGATGCGGCCGGCGACCGTCGTCAGCCAGGCGCCGGGGGATTCGATGGCGTCCTGCCGTCGGCGGGGCATGGCGTACCAGCGGGCGTAGGTCTCCTGAACGACATCCTCTGCCTCGGCCAGGGACCCGAGCAGCCGGTACGCGAGATTGATCAGCCGGCGCCGCTCGTCCATGATCGCGCCCAGGCTCGGATCCGCCGAGCCGCCTGCCTGCTGGGATCTGGTGGTCATGGTGTACCGGCTCCTCTGGTCGCGTCCGTCTTCACTGGTTCGACGAGATACCGCACCGATGTGTGACGTTCTCACGACGCACTGTCGCTGTGGTCACGCACCGCCTCGGCCACACGCGGACCACGGTTGCGCGGACCTGGAGACCGGCAGGGTGGAACGGGCGGGGAACAAGTCGCTATACGTGCGCGGCGATCCGCCGATCGATCACCGCCAGCGCGAACTCCGCCCAGCGAATGTTCTCCTGCTCGAACGAGATTCCGCGCAGCAGCGTGAGGTAGGGGCCGACGCGTTCGGCCTCGACCAGATACGCCTGCTCGCTGCGGCCGTTCAGCAGCCGCGAGCGAAGGCGTTCGTAGCGGGCCAGTTTCGCCTTCGACCACTCCAGCTTGTCGGCCACCGCGGCGCGCACGGCCGGGGCGTCCTCGACGTCCATGCCTTGCACCTTCACCATCATCTCGTCGCGGATGGCGGTGGGCTTGGCGGGTGCTCGGACGAACTCGTGCAGCGCCGCTCGCCCGGCGGCGGTGATGGCATGCAGGCGCTTGTTGGGGCGGCGCTCCTGCTGCACGACCCTGGTCTCGATGAGGCCATCGGCAGCCATGCGCTCCAGTTCCTTGTAGAGCTGCTGAGGCGTGGCCATCCAGAAATTGGCCACCGTAGCGTCGAAGCCCTTGGCGAGGTCGTAGCCGGACGCTTCGCCCTCCAGCAGGGCGGCCAGTACCGCGTTACGTAGCGCCATCCAGTCAAATTACCACGCATGCGACTATTCAAATATTTGCGCGCCGACTCCTGGACACCGCTGATGATGCGCACTAGCGTTGGGAGTACCTACTCAACTAATTTACTATGGAGGTGGGCGTGCATCCCTTCCGGGCAGCCGTGGAGGCACGGGACGAAGCGGCGATCGAGGCGCTGCTGGCCGACAATGTGGTGTTCACCAGTCCGGTGGCGTTCAAGCCGTATCCGGGCAAGGCCGTGACCGCGGCGATCCTGCGCGCGGTGATCCGCGTTTTCGAGGACTTTCGTTATGTGCGTGAGATCGCCGACGCGAACGGTCGCGACCACGCGTTCGTGTTCGAGGCGAGAGTGGACGGCAAGCAGCTGACCGGCTGCGACTTTCTGCACTTCGACGCGGACGGGAAGATCGACGACTTCATGGTCATGGTGCGGCCGCTGTCGGCCGCGCACGCCCTGGCCGCGCGGATGGGGGAGCAGTTCGAGCGCATCGAGGCCGAGGCCGCCGCGCAGCTCGGGCGTCCGGCGGCGCAGGCGTGAGCGACTTCGACGCGACGGTCATCGGCGCGGGCAACGCCGGCTCGAGCACTGCCGCGACCTACTCGCGATACGTCGCCATGGGCGACAGCCAGACCGAAGGCGTCGGCGATCGCGACGACCAAGGCGGCTTACGTGGTCTGGCCGATCGCTTCGCCGAACTGCTCGCCGCGATCAATCCGGATTTGCGCTACGCCAACCTCGCCGTTCGCGGCAAACTCGCTCGACAGGTCCACGCAGAACAGCTCGGGGCCGCCCTCGCATTACGGCCGGACCTGGTCACCGTGGTCGCCGGAATCAACGACCTGCTGCGCCCGGGATTCGACGCCGACGAGGTCGCCGGACACCTCGATGCCATGTTCGCGGCGCTCACCGCCCACGGCGCCGTGGTGGCCACGCTGACCTTCCCCGACGTCACGCGCATCACCCCGCTGGTGCGTCCGATCGGCGGCCGGGTCATCGCACTCAACCATCGCATCCGCGCATGCGCCCAACGGCACGGCGTCATCGTCGCCGAAACGACCCCCCACGCCGTCGTCACCGATCCCCGCCTGTGGAGCCCCGATCGGCTGCACGCGAGCCCGATCGGCCATCAACGCATCGCCGACGCTCTCGCCCACGCGCTGCGGCTGCCCGGCGCCGACGACCGTTGGACCAGCCCGTTGCAACCGGCGCTGCCCGAGCGCGGTGTGTTGGCCGTGGCGGCGAACGAGCTGCGCTGGGCGGCGACTTTCCTCGGCCCTTGGCTGGGGCGACGGCTGACCGGGCGGTCTTCCGGCGACGGCCGTACCGCCAAACGCCCCGACCTGCTGCCGGTTTGCGACCGCACGGCCGCTGCGACTGCCGCGACCACGGACCGGTGAACACGGTCCCCGGACGCTGCGGATAGATAACAGAATGCTGCTTCGGATAGATAACAGAATGCTGCGGAGCGTTCTGACTTGTTATAGAAGAAGGGGGAAAGGTGGAGAGAATATTCGACCTGAAGTACGAAAAATTCTCCCTACCGGATACCTATCGACATAGAACAAGTTGAGGAGTAAATATCATACCTGACGGTCAACGTCGCCCGCCCGGGGGGAATCCAACACATATCGGTCCCGATGATTGGACTCCCGATGATATTCAAGAAATTAGTGGCGACCGCCCTGATGGCCATCGCGTCAACGGGCATTGCCATGGCAACGGCACACGGTGAGGGCACCCTGGCAAACCTCACGATGAACGGGGTGGATGGGCCTATCGCCTACACGACAACTCTGGCGGCTGATCACCGCAGCGCAGTCGTCGATCTCGCTTCCGGCAGATTCGAAGTAACGCCGGACGCGGTCAACGTGGTCGCGGACGACGGTGCGATTGTCGGAACGATCCCGACGACACTGCGTATGGAGACCGGCCAGAACTTCAGCGTCACACCGTCGCTCGACCCGTCGGGTAGGACGCTGACGATGACGCCGGCAGGTGGCACACCGTCACCCGCCGCGGTCACACCCGAGGTGCAGGGCCTGATGCACGATGCCCTGCTCGGTGGCGCCTTGCTGGGTGCGGCGATCGGCTGCGCGATCGGCATCGCCATCGGAATCTGGTTCTTCGTCGTCGGCGCCGTCATCGGCTGCGCGGTCGGTGCTGCGGTAGGTGCCTGGTTCGGCTTCTTCTTCACCCCGTTCTGATCGATATCGGGAAGAACCGAATCAAGATAGTCGACACGGCCGAGCGGGCCACGAACCCGCTCGGCTTCGCCATGCGAAATGGTCGTTCGGTCGACGGCCCGATCGCAGTACGCGAGCAGTGCGGTGATCATTGTGTCCGGTGCCGCCGACAGACGAACAAGCGCGGAATTCTCGAACGCTTCCATCAGAAAATGAATCGCGGAGCCGGTCACCACAGTCGGCTCCGCCCGATTCGTCGACGAGAACCGAGAAATCCGGATGGTGAGGTCGAGAACTCGGGAGGGGCTCCGCCCCTGACACGAATGCGACCACAATGGCGAAGTACTTGCTGCTCGAGCACTGCCCCGGCTGCGGTCGACGACGTGCCCATGGACCAGTGGACGCCGCAGGAGTTCTCGGCTCACATGCAATACATGCGCGACTTCGCGGCCCGGCTCGAGGAGACCGCGAGTACGTCGACAGTCAGACGCTCGCCCCCGAGGACATGTCAGTCCGGTGCGAAGGCGAGGGCCGACCGCCGGTCACCGACGGCCCTTTCGCCGAGACCCTGGACCTCGTCGGCGGCTGGATGGTGAGTGACTCGAGGCGCGGCCGTTCCTGACCGCGCCGCCCATCACGGAGTGACCTCCGAGATGACCTGCCGCGCCAGGCCGCCCGGCTCAACGCCCGCCGATAGCTCTGCCGGGCCGCGCTCGAATTGTCCCGACGCACTCGGCGTGGCCCCATGACACCGAGCTCCCCGAGGGGTGCTCTCGCACCCGAAGCGTCGTCCATCCCCGCGCGAGCGCACCGAGCCACGCGCCCGTTCGGAACCGGATCGGCGCGGCGCGACGGATCGGCGCGGCTCGGCGTGACTCCACGGCTTGACCCTGACACTGTGACAAGGACTTGAGTGGTCGACGAAGGAGGTGGTTGTCGTGAATACAACCAACCACGGCGAGCCGGATGCTCGCCTTGTCGACGCTCTCGCCGACACTGATTCGTCGGCTCGGCTGCGGGCGGCGCTATCGGCAGGCACGCTGGGCGATCCCCGTCTCGTGGAGATCCTCGTCGCCCGGTGTGCCGTCGAACCGGATTTCTTCGTCCGGGACATGCTGACCTGGGCGTTGTGCCGGTTGCCCCCCGAGATCACGGTACCGAGGCTGCTCGCCGAACTCGGGTCCGGCATCGCCCAGGCCCGCAGTCAGGCGCTGCACACCCTGTCGAAGATCGGCGATCGGAGTGCCTGGCCCGCGGTGTCGAGACTGCTGCACGACGAACACGACGAGGTCGCGCAAAGCGCCTGGCGGGCCGGCGTGGTGCTCGTTGCGCCCGGCGAGGAGGGCGAGCTCGCCGCCGATATGGCGACCGCGCTCGGACGGGGTGACCACGATGTGCAGCTCAGTCTGAGCCGCGCACTGGCGGCGCTCGGAGAGGCCGCCGCGCCGGTTCTGGTTGCCGCGATGGCGAATCCGGATCCACGCGTTCGCGCGCATGCGGAGGCCACCGAGGGGCTGCGTCGTGACCCCGACAGCGGGTTCACCCTCTCGGTGGAAATGGCCAAGCGCGTCGCCGCGACCGGTCCGGACGTATAAAAGGAGACGATGGATGTTGATCGGTGAGGTTTCGCGGCGTTCCGGCGTCAGCACCCGCATGCTGCGCCACTACGACGCGTTGGGTCTGGTGAAACCGACGCTCCGCACATCCGGTGGTTACCGTGAATACTCCGCCGACGACATCCGTCGCCTCTTCCACGTCGAGTGCCTCAGGACTCTCGGGCTGTCGCTGAACGAAGCCAAGCGGGCGCTGGACGAACCCGGTTTCGCTCCGGCCGAATTGGTGGGAGAGCTCATCCGGCACACGCGAGCGCGGATCGCGTCCGAGGAGGAACTGCTCAGGAAGCTCGAGCGCGTCGACGCGGCCGCGCCCGCGCAGTGGGGGGACGTCCTTGGCATCGTCACGTTGTTGCACGCGCTGGAATCGGAGTCCGGAGCCCGCCGTCAGCAAGCGGTGCTGTCGCAGAACGAGCGCACGTCGCTGCCGGTCGAAGCCCTGGTCGAGGCGGCGCTGTCGGAGGACGACCCGAATGTCGCCGGAGCGCTGCGGTGGTCGTTGGCGAGGGCGGCCGGTGAGGGGTTGAAGGACCTGGCCGTCGGTCTGGATTCGGGGGCGGTCGAGGTCCGGCGGCGGGCGACTGTCGCGATAGCGGCAGTGCCCGCCGCGGAGGCGACGATGCTGCTGAGGAGGGCTCTGGACGACCGCGACGCGACGGTGCGAGACCGCGCTGCCCTGGCTCTGGGCTCCCGGCGTGTCGCCGAGGCGATGCCTGCCCTGCTCGAGATGGTCGTCGAGGGGCGGTCCGATGTCGAGGCCGCCGAGATGCTGGGATTGTTGGCGCAGGACGCGGCCTGTGCCGACGACATCGTCCGGGCGATGCGGGACCGGCTCGACAACACTGTCGACGCCCCGACACGTCTGCGGATCACGCAGGCGCTCGCCGAGGTTGCGGGCACCGCGGCACGGGAAGCCCTCATAGCGCTGACTGCCGACGACGACCGGACGATCGCGGCGACCGCCTCCGCGATTCTGCGCTCGAGACCGCCCGAAATCGAGTTCACAGATTCGCTCGGACGTCTCTCAACGTTCGAGGAGGAAGCCCGCCGCCCGTTCCGCAACGATTGATCCCGACTTGCCCTCCGGTCCGAAGTGGTCGAGTCCGTCGATGGTGTCGACGGTGGCGTGGGGGAGTGTGCGGGCAAGGACGTCGAGTTCTGTACGCGTTGTCGACGGCGTGCGAGTTCCGCGAAGGATCAAGGTCGCGGTGGTGAGGTCGGCGAACTCGTGCAGCCGGTCGTGCTGCGCGGCCAATTGCTCGTGTTCGGCCAGGTTGGCTGCGAGCAGCGGCCGCATTCGCTGCCATCGCCGCCCGCGGAGTCCGATGCGTAACGCGGTGCGCAGATACCAGTGGGGCAGCCTGGCAACGAATCCCGGCGCGCCACCGGATCCCTGGATGAAGTAGGCGAAGGCGGCGTAGGGGCCGCCCGCGGCCAGCCGCTCACGGTAGGGGGCCATCCATCCGGTGGCTACCTGGCCGCCGGGTACCCCCGGCTCGTAGAGCACGACGCGGTCGAACACCGGTGACGACCGTTCCGTCTCGAGAACGACGAGTCCGCCATAGCTGTGTCCGAACGCCAGCCGCGCGCCGGTTTCAGCGTGCACGGCGAGCACGTCGTCCACTTCCTTTCGCAAGAGGTAGTCCTCCCCGAGTGGCCCGCTCGCGCCGCGTCCGCGTCGTTCGAGGAGATGCACCGTGCAGGACTCGGCCAGTGCCGATGCCAACGGTAGATAGTCCTGCGCGGTGAACAGTGAGCCGCCGATCACGATCACTCCCGGCCCGCTGCCCATGGTTCGGTAGCCGATCGGTGTGCCGTCTGTCGAGACGACCGAGCGCTGCATGGCCGGTGTGACCGGTACGTCGGCATTCATGTGAGGGACTCCAAGCGCTCGAAGGTGGCCAGCAATCGCGCGGTGTGCCGCGCGTATTCGTCGTAGGGCACGCCGCTTTCGGCGACGACTGCCGCCAACCGCTCTTCGAGGCCGCGCTGGGCCGCGGCTACCAGCTCCTGCCCTTTGCCGGTGAGACTGAGCCGGCGGCTTCGTCCGCCTCCCGGGTCGGGGCGCACGTCGAGCAGCCCGTCGGCGGAGAGGACCGCCGCCATGCGACTGACCGACGGTTCCGTCACACCGAGCCGGTCGGCAAGAGTCCGCTGCGTCGAGGCTCCCAACTCGCCCACGAACGTCAATGCCAGAAAGCGGCTGTAGGACACGCCGTGCTCGGCTCGCAGAATGCGGTCCGCCGCTCGATCCAGACGGGCGGTGAGCACGTGCAGGTCGAAGCTCAGAGTCGGTTCCACCTCCATAACTTAGCATGCTAACTTAGCAATGCAAATCGATTGCTCGTTCGATTCGGTCGGGCAATCGTCGAGCAGTGACGCGGGGTGCTGGATTCAGCGTTCGTTCGGCGCGTGCGCGGCACCGAGAGGGGGCAGGCCCTCCCGATACGTCGGGTAGGCGGGGGACCAGCCGAGTTCGCGTTCGGCTTTGGCGGTGTCCAGTCGGATGCGACTGCTCACCAGCAGGGCGTGCAGATAAGGTGTCGCTCGTAGCAGCCACCCGGGGATGCGGCGTGGCGGCGGGGCATCGGCCACGGCCGCGAGAGCATCGAGGTAGTCGCCCATATCGACCGGCTCCCGGTCGGCGATGTTGTACGCCTCGCCTGGCCGGCCACGTGCCAAGGCCGCGAGGGTCGCGGAAGCGGCGTCGGCGATGTGTATCGGGTGCAGGGTCCCGGGTTCGCGCGGCACCGGCAGCCTGCGGCGGCGGAGGCTGTCCATCATCCCGAAGGTGGCCGGTTCCGGCCCGTAGAACAAGCCGTAGCGCAGTGCGATACCTCCGTATCCGAGCACCTGTTCCTCGTTGGAGCGCAGTGAGCGCATATGGGTCTCGAATGGGCCGTGACCGAGGGGCGCGAAAGGATGATCCTCGCTGAGCGGAGCCGGGCCGTGGTCGCACCAGCCGTAGCCGAGGAAGAACGACTGTGTCACGAATTGCCGGGCGCCGACGGTTTCCGCCGCCCGCAGCAGATTGCGCGTGCCCTTGTCACGCAGTTCGTCGGTGGCGTACAGGTCCCGATGCCGGGTCGGTGTCCTGGTGAGCGCGGTGGCCTGGTGGACCACCGCGTCCGCACGCAGACCCGCGACGGCGTTGCGTAGCGCAGCGGCGTCCAGGATGTCCGCGACCACCGGACGAACACCGGACTCGGCGAGGCGATGGCCGCCGGCGGCTGTTCGGGTGAGGCCGAGCACGGTATGGCCGGCCGACCGCAACAGAGGGATCAAAGCGGAGCTGATCGTTCCGGTCGCGCCGGCGAGCAGGATCCTCATGGTTTCACCTCGAGACCGTGGCGGCTGAATTCCGCGTGCGCAGTTCCCGCAGGCGGATGACGAGGCGCGATCATCATCAGCCCGATCCCGATCTGGAAGACGCCCGCGTCGTGCAGGAAATGCTCGTGCTCCGGCCAGTTGGCCCATTCGGCGAAACCAGCCGGGTCGATGCGGCACCAGATCCCGATACCCAGCATCGATGCCGCTGCCACAAGGGTGACGACGGTGACCGAACGATTCATGGTTGCCTCCTTCTAAGGCCGCGAACGCGGTACCGAACTGGAGACGAGACGGGCCGTCGGGGTGTGATGGGGCCTCGCGTGTGATCTGAGCAACATACCCGCGTCCGGAGGCGGCGAACGCGGATGAAGCCGCGCGATTCGGTCGGTCCGATCGACGACGTGAAGGCGACGGCGATCGGCGAGAATTGCCGTCAGCCGCGAAGTTTGCCGAGCAACCAGCTGCCGACACCTTCCGGGTTCTCGTCGAAGTAATAGTCGTGGATGGCTTGCAGCAGATCCTCGGTGGTGACGAAGCCGTCGCCGTCGGTGTCGAGCCTGCGGTGGATTTCGCGGGCATCGCCGGCAGGCAGGTGCATGAGCGCCCCCGTCCAGCGGGCGTAGTCCTCGGCATTCAGTTTGCCGTCGCCGTCGCCGTCGGCGATCGCCATGATCGCCGAGAGGAACGGTCGATAGCCCTGGTCGAATGATTCCTCGGTCACCAGCAGGCCTTCCGCGAAAGCCTGCTTGTACTCGGCGAGATCGACCGATCCGTCGATGTCCACATCGCCCACCGATGCCAGGCGGCCCCACAGCTGCAAGCTCAGTTGCAGCAACTGGTGCGCGGCAGGCGAATCCGGTTCGTGGCCGAACTCCGCGGCCACCGCGCGCGCCGAACTCTCGAAATCGCTGCGCTCGATCCGGCCGTCTCCGTCGAAATCGAACGTCTCGAACCGCCGTTCCAACTTGCGCGTCAAGAACTCGCTGATCTCCATGCCTGTCCCGTCCACTCGAGTCCATCATCGCCACCGTGGCCGGTCGGCCACCAGCGGAATTCTCCGCTGATTCCGACCGCGCCACGCCACGAAACCGTTTTCCCGGTGGACATTTCGTGATCGACTCTCGCCGGTGGGACCGTGGTCTACGGACGGACATCATTGAATCAGGCGCGCCTGGCCGCCCTGTTGTGGTCTCCCGCCGCGCGGGAACCGGGTACCTGTTCAAGGCGAAGTGGCAACTGCCGCAGACGGTAATGGCCGCAGCGGCAAGCGATCTCGGCATCCGATCCTCGGGCTGGTCTTCTCCGGCTTCGGAGGGAGCCTCGAACTCCGCACGGCGAGCAGACTCACCGCCGCCGACGTCGCCCTGCGGTGCGTGGCATGTCAGTCGATAACAGCGGTGGCCTCGACCTCCACCAGCAGGTCGGGCTCACCCAGCGCAGCGACCCCCAGCAGGGTGATCGGTTTGACTGGATCGACACCCAACTTCGCGGCCGCCCTGGCCACGCCTTCGCCGAGCAACGGCATCTTGTCGGGGGACCAGTCGACTACATAGATGGTCAGTTTCGCCACATCATCGAACGATCCGCCGATCCCGGCCATGGCCGTACCGACATTGAGATAGGCCTGCTCGACCTGTGCGGCCAGATCTCCCTCGCCGACGGGCTTTCCGGTAGCGTCGCGGGCCACCTGCCCGGCCAGGAACACCAGCCTCGAGCCGGTGGCGATCGATAACTGCCGGTACACCTCGGGTTTCGGCAATCCGTCCGGGTTGACCATTTCCACGGCCATAACGCCCTCCTCACTCACGCAAGATCGACGATTCTGAACATAGCATCGCTATGTAATGTGGTGCCGTGGTCAGAACGAAAGATCCGGCGGTCCGCACCCAGCTGATCGAGCGGGCGGCGCGCATGCTTCGAGCCCGGGAACCGATCACTCTGCGATCGGTCGTCGCGGGAACCGGTTTGTCGACCATGGCCGTCTACACCTACTTCGGGGGGATGGAGGGCCTGTGGCAGGCGATGCGCCAGGAAGGGTTCACTCGCCTGGCGGCCGAGCTCAACGCGGTCACCCTGACGGCGGACCCGGTCCGAGACCTCGCCGCCCTCGGGGCCGCGTACCTCTCCAACGCCCTTGCCGGTCCGGACCTCTACCGGGTCATGTTCGACGCCGACTTCGCACTGGAAGACCCCGCCGCCGCCGACGAAACCCTGCACTGCCTGGTGCGCGCCGTCGAACGGGCGAAAACCATCGGACGGTTCCGCTCCGACGTCGACCCCCAGGCTCTCGCTACCCAGAGTTGGGCCATCGGCCATGGACTGGTGTCCCTCGTGGCAACCGGCCCCTTACCGCGCGAAGCGCTCGATTACGGCGCACCCATGCTCACCGCTCTTTTCACCAGCTGCGGCGACGACCCCGACACCTGCCGCCGGTCAGTCGAACTCGGCTGGACCCCGAGCCACCCCCGGAATGACTCCCGCTGACGGGAGGAAGGCGGCGATGCGGTCGATGCCGCGAGTGGCGTGGGTGTCGGTTTCGTCCAAGACCGCAGAGCTCTCCGCCCGTAGGCTCCGAGCCGGTATCAACTGACCACCGGCGATCTCCGCCGTCCGTTCTCTGGAGGATTTTGTGACACGCGAACTGGTCTACACGGGCTTCATGTCGCTCGACGGAGTAGTCGACTCGCCAGGCGGCGCGGTCGAGGGACATCGCAGCGGCGGCTGGGTGATGGACACCGAGTTCGTGCCCGAGGCCTACTCGCTCAAGGCGGAGGAACTCGCCGAGACCACAGCGCTGATGTTCGGCCGACGCAGCTACGAGGCGTTCGCCCCGATGTGGCCCGCTTCGGAAGATCATGTCGCATACAAGGAACTCCCCAAGTACATCGTCTCGACCAGCCTCACCGACGACGCCCTGATCGACGGATGGGGTCCGATCACGATCCTGCGGTCGATCGAGGATGTCGCCGAACTGAAGCAGGGCGACGGCGGCGCGATCTTCATCCACGGCAGCGCCGAACTGGCCAGGCGCCTGTCGGACGCCGATCTGATCGACCGGTACAACCTGCTCGTGTTCCCGGTGCTGCTGGGGGCGGGCAAAAGCCTGTTCAGCACCGCCGACCGGGACAAGCAGCAGCTACGCCTCGAGGAGTCGGCGACCTACTCGAACGGAGTGGCCAAACTCGTCTACAAAGTCGTTCGCTGAAGCGGGATCGAGCGCGATCGCACCGCCCACGCCCCCGCGCAGCTGCCGTGCCGTGCGCCCGACGTACCGTCGCAGCGCGCGGGCAAGATGGGGTTCGTCGTAATACCCGAGCAGGCCGACGACATCGCTGTCGGCCTCACCTGAGCTCAGCAGTGCCGCCGCGGTGCGGACGCGCGCGATTTGCCGCACCGCGCCTCGGGTGAGGCCCGTCGCCGCTCGGAAGCGGCGCTCGAGCGTCCGATCGGAAACCGCTGGACGGTGGCCCCGCAGAGCCTCCGTTACCAAGCGATCGTGGATTACGACTCCGCCTCGGACGAGTCGGTCGACGAGCGCCTCGGCATCGTCCGGGTGCGGCGTCTCCCAGCGAGCACCGTCGAGCCAGAAGGTCCGGGCGGTCACCTCGGGCAAGACGATCCCGCTGTCGAGCAGGGAAGGAGCGGCCACCGCGCGAAGGGACGTGCCGACCGCGAACTGGATACCGACAAAGGTCGCGCCTTCAGGCACAGGGGCAGTGCTGGTGCGGCTCTCGGGACCGGTGACGCACGCGTACGCTGTGCCTTCCTGTTCCCAGAAGACCAGCCCCCAGGTCTCGGTCGCCACAGCGGTCATCTCAGCGACCTGCTCGCTCCGGCAGGTCCACACCGACGCGATCCACGGCGAATCCGACGCACGTGTCTCGAACAGCAATCCCACGGCGGCATCCTAATCCGAGGACAGGGCCGCACCTGAAGCGTTCTGTGACGGTCCCGATGTGTGGTTTCTCGGCGGTTTTCGGGGGTCTAGCGGGGGTATGTCGCCGAAGTAACGGCTGTCCCCGCGGAGGTCGGGGCACTGGGCGAGTGAGAGGAGGGGTGCAGGGTGGGCGTTTCGATATTGAATCCGGCACACGCCGGTCGATCCGTGGACCGCGGTGTTGTCGAGTTGGACCTCGGGGTCGTGCCGTTGAGGCAGGTCCGGGCGGAGGTGCGGCGTCTGCTCGAGCCGCTCGCCCGCGCCGGCGCGGATCCGTCGGCCCGATCACACCGGCGGGCGCGGGTTGCTCCTGGTCGACCAGCTCGCAACCTGCTGGGGTGTCGACTACCACGACGGCGGCAAAACGGTGTGGGCCGAACTCGGCCCGCGCTGCGGCGGCTGGTGAGGTTCTGCGGCGTGGGTCTGGGCGCGATGTTCCTCGGATGAGCCGGACCGGACGAGTCACCGGCCAGGCACCCCCGGCGGCTGTGCCATCGCGAGTTCCCCCCGTCGGGCAGCGCGCCACCACCGCTGTCCGGAGTCGATGCCACGCCGGATCTTGCGCACAGCGGATACCTGCGTGAGCAGGTGTAGCTGATATCGCCACGGCATTTGCAGCCCGTGTCGAGCCGCCATCGCATAGGCGAACTGCACGGCGCTGCGGTCGAGGTACCGGTCGGCGTGTTCGAACCAGGCCATGCTGGAACGGGCGGCGGCCTGTATCGGGCGCAGTGCAGCGCGCCGCTGCGCATCGTAGTTCTCCAGCGCGTCGGCTACCTCGGCATGCTCGTACAGGTTCTGTGCGAGGACGACGGCGTCGATGATCGCCAACCGGGTGCCCGAACCGATGGTGAAGTGCGTGGTGTGCGCTGCGTCGCCGAGCAGCACCACGTTGTCGTGATACCAGGTCTTGTTGGTTACCTCGGAAAATCGGCTCCACCTAGCGAACTCGCCTCGTGTCTTGCTGAGCAACGAGTGACCGTCGAGAAGGCGCGTGAATATGTTCTCCAAGACACGCAGGTTCTCCAGGTTGTCCAACGAATCGAATCCCAGTCCATGCCAAGTCTGCGGTTGGCACTCGACGATGCAGGTGCTGATCTTTTCGGCGACCGACGGGTAGGCATGGAACCAGATCCAACCGGCCGCGGTGTGTTCGAAGGCGAAGGTGAATCGGGTGAAGACCTTGTCCGTACCGAGCCAGAGATACCGGTTCTCGCCGAAGGTGACCGACGTGCCGAAACGATGATCACCCAGCTGCCGTACCCGGCTGTTCGCGCCGTCGGAGGCGACGATGAGATCGGTGTCGTCGAAGCCGGACAGATCGTGGACCTCTCGCCCGTGCTGGACATCGACGCCCAGGTCGCTCGCCCGTCGGGAAAGTACGTCGAGCAATGCCGCCCGTCCCATGCTGAATCCGTAGCCCCCGAAGTGCGCGGTCTGGTTGTCGCGCACGTGGATTGCCTGTTCACGCCAGACGACGGACCCGGCACGCACCGCCTGGGCGCTGTCGGGGTCATTCCGATACAGAATGTCGAGCAGGTCGTCCCAATACACGACGCCCCAGCCATAGGTGGACCCGGGGGGATCGCGGTCGATCACCGTGATGTCATGGGCTGGGTCGCGCCGTTTCATCGAGATAGCGAAGTACAAGCCGGCCGGCCCACCACCGATACACACGATCTTCATCTCGTCACCAACTGCAGCACGGTCGGTCGAACCTGGCTTCACATGATCGGTCCTCGATGCAACCGAGCCCGGCACGCTGTGCGTGTCCGGGCTCGATCACCGGCGCTAGAAGCTGCCCCAGCCGCCCCAGCCACCCCAGCCGGGTGGGTTCCACCAATTCCCCCAGCCGGGATTCCATCCCCAACCAGGGCCATTACCCCAACCGCGCCCGTCACCCCAACCGGGGCCGCGACCCCAGCCTTGGCCTCGACCCCAACCCCAACCTGGGCTGTTACCCCAGCCGGGGCTGTCGACGAGTTGGGTTGCGGACGTGGGCGTCGTTGCTTGCGCGGTAGGCGCTTGCGCCGCGGCTGCGACGACCGGAATCGCAGCAACTGCGGCCATACCGGCGGCGGCCGCCAACCGGGCCAACTTCGTGTGTGAATTCTTTCTCTCGAACATGATAGGGCTCCAGATACAGTCCCGACCTGCTCGAAGTCTACGCGTTTTCGGCGGACTCCAGAAGCCGCCGCGTTGACTAATATATATTGCTCGCCACATTTCCCACGCGGCCTAATCCGAGGATACCCGTGTACTCCGTGGCGACGGTAGCCGGCGGTGAAGGGAGCCCGCGACGGCGGCCGTCCGGCTCGGATGAGCCGCGGACGGCGGCGGCAGGGAAGATCACATAATCGGCAACTGGATCCGGAAAACCGGGAAACGAAACATCGTCCAGATTTCGGATCGCAGGCCAACGAATTAGCCAAACGCAACGTTCACATGGAACGGACACCCGTCTTTCATGGACGCGCTCGTCAGGGCATACCCGGCTCGGCTTTTTGCCAAGTCCTTTGTACATCACTGTTCCAATGGCCAGGCGAAGCGCAAGCCGGGGTATGCAGCGACGGAGTTGACAGCGGGGCTGGGCCAGAACGGACTGTCTCCAATCCGCTCGATGAAAATTGACTGAGGGGCAGCCGGTCCGCTGCCTCTCAGCGATCTCCTACACAAACGACCAGGTCAAGCGCTTGGTCCGCCGCTGACCACGTTCCAGCCGGCGATGGCGTGGACTGATCAGGACGCCGGACGCTGCGTGGTCTGCGAGTCACCCTCGCGCGTCGGCGTGGCTCGGGCCTGCCGCGTTCGGTCGAGGAGGATGAGCGGGACGGCGAGGGTGGCGAGTACGGCTCCGAACCAGTACACCGACGTGAGAGCGGCACCGCGGGTGAGTGTCGCCGCCGCCAGCACGGGAGTGATGCTGATGCCCAATTGGAAGGCTGACACCGTTGTGGCACCCGCGATCGTGGGCGCATCGGCTGCGATCGTGAAGACGCGACCGTATATCGCGGGATTGAGCACGAACGCCGCGATACCGGTCAGGAACACCGCGGCCACCATTGCCCAGATCCGCTCGACCACGATGACACTGACCACAGACAGTGTGACTACGCCGACCACCCCCATGATCAGCGCGAAGTGCGGGCGCTGATCGGAGATCCGGCCGCCGATGGAAAGCCCGATGAAGGCGCCTGCTCCGAAGAGCGCGAGGATCGCCGGAATCCAGACCTCGGGGACGCCGGTGATGTCGGCGAGTATGGCGGCAAGGTAGTTGAACGAGATCATGTAAGCCGCGGTAGTGAGGATGGTGATCCCGTATAACCCCCACAGGGAGGGTTCGCGCATCGTGGCGATCTCCCGCGACAGGCTGGTCCCCGTCGCCGGGCCGGCGCCCGACTTGCCGGCGGGGAGACCGAGCACGCAGGTGATGGCTCCGACGAGGGTCAGCACCGCGACAGCCCAGAATCCGCCACGCCAGTCGGTGAAGTGACTGAGCAGAGTACCCGAGGGGCCCCCGGCGATCATGGCGATGGTGAGACCGCTGACCACGACGCCGGATGCGCGGGCATTGCGGTCGGTGGTCACCAAGCTGATCGCGGTCACCGACGCTACAGCGAAGAAGCCGGCATAGGCCAGGCCGGAAACAAGCCTGGACAGCAACATCACCGGGAAGTTGCCCAGCAAACCGACGACAACGCTGACAGCGAAGACCACCTGAGTGACCACCAAGGCGGTGCGTCGCGGCCAGCGCAGGCTGATCACGGCGAAAAGCGGCCCGCCGACGACGACACCCGATGCGAACGCGGTGATGAGCATTCCGGCCGAGGAGAGCGCGACATCGAGGTCGGTGGCGACCGCGGGCAGGACCCCAGCCATCAGGAACTCAGCGCTACCCATCGCGAACAGGCTGAAAGCCAGCAGATACACCCCGGCGGGCAATCGTTCGAGACGACCGCCCCGCGGCGACTCCGAAATGACGGTAACCATCAGCGGGCACCTCCGACATCGAGCCGGTCCGGGATGGCACCAGCGGACAGATCTCTTCCGACAACGATCGCGTGCCAAAGATCTTCTGGCAGAGACATATTCGGTTCATACATGCTTGCGTTCATTGCGATCACCTCCGATACGAGCATCGGAGATGGCGCCCGAAACCGACAAACACTGTTGCCGAATCCGGGACGCATTGGTCAAGTGGACCTGAAGGAGCATCAGCCCAGCGGCAGGCTCGGACTTCTCCTACCGATCACCGCCGCCCTCGGCATCGTTCGGCCACGCGCAGTCGGCGGCTCTGACGGAGCGATAGGCCAGATGGTGGATTTCCTTCACCATTGGGAGGCGAGTGCCGCGCTGATGGTCCGGGCTGCTGCCGGGAAGCCATTCGGGTTGGGGCCGGTGAAGTTCAAGCGCAGGAAAGGGCCCGAAGGCTCAGCCGGGAACCACTCGTGACCGGATGCGACGTACACCCCTCGGGTCTCGCAATCGCGCACGAGTCGGTCGGTATTCGTGCCGTCGGGCAGCCGTGCCCAGAGGTGGAGTCCCCCCTCGGGAACGTGGTCGACATGGAGCCGGGGGGCGTGCTCGCGCAGACTGGCGACGAGCAGGTCCCTGCGTTCCCGGAGTTGGACACGAAGCCTGCGCAGGTGAGTCTTCCAGCCGGGATCGGTGACGACCTCGAGAGCCGCTTGTTGCAGAAGCCCGCTCACGTACATGGACTCCGCGGATCGGTCGGCGAGCAGTCGATCGCGGACGGGCCCACGGGCAACGAGCGCGCCGATCCGGATAGCGGGTGACATGCTCTTGGTCAGCGAACGGAGGTAGACGACATGGCCGGCGGTGTCGTGGGCAGCGACCGGCCTCGGCTCTGTGTCGATCCCGAAGTCGTGTGCCCAGTCGTCCTCGACGAGGAACGCACCGTGCGCACGGACCAGGTCCAGCACAGCCTCGGCGCGGTCCGGCGACCACTGAGCCCCGGTAGGGTTCGCGTAGTTCGGTTGGACGTACAAGGCTCTCGCCCGAGTCTCGCGGAAGAACCGGTCGAGTTCGTCCGGGTCGGGCCCATCGGCGTCGCTCGGCACGGGGACCAGGCGCGCACCCGCCTGGTGCGCGGCGAGGATCGCGCCCCAGTACGTCGGGGACTCGATCAACAGCGGTTGTCCCGGCGCGACCAGTGCACGGAATATCGACGTGAGCCCGCTCTGGCTTCCTGGGACGATGACGACATCGTTGGCCGTGGGCACGGCGAGACCGGCGGGCGTCAGGCCGGCCAACTCGGCCGCGAACCAGGTCCGGAGATCGTGCAGCCCGGCAGGGGCCGTGCGTGACGTCGCCGAAGCGCCTCTCGCCGCGCGGATGAGGGCCGCGCGGACCAGCCGCCCTGGCAGCAGGTCGGCCTCGGGATAGCCGGAGTGGAGTTCCTGGGCATCGGGCGCAGCGGTGCGCAGGGCGCCTGCCACGCTCGGCAGGGTGCTGCGCGGGGAGCCCAATGCGGCTGTCTGCCAGCCGTAGTCCTGCGGACGGGTGGAACGCGGAGCCCGGACGAAGTTGCCGACGCCCGGGCGGCACTCGATGAGGCCTTCCGCGGCGAGTGACCGGATGGCCTTCTGCACTGTGACCGGACTGGCTGCGTAGTCGGTCACCAGCTGTCGTGTGGACGGTAGTCGCGCACCCGGGGCAGCCGTCGCCATCCAGGCGCGAATACCGTCAGCCAAGCGGCTACTGCTATCGTTGGACATGTCAGTTCAGAGTAGCGCTACTGTCAAATCCAGAACTCCGCTATCGCCTAGGCCGACCGGATTGACCTGGGGACTCGTGGGTGTCGCGGCCTTCTCGTTGACGATGCCACTCACCCGTGTCGCAGTGGGCGGACTCTCGCCCCTGTTCATCGGATCCGGTCGCGCGGTGGTCGCGGCTGTGCTGGCGGGAGCGACCCTGGCGGCCACGCGGCAGACGGTTCCGGGGAGCAGGCAGTGGCTGCGTCTCGCTGTCGTCGCGGCTGGGGTCGTCGTCGGCTTCCCTATTCTCACGTCGTACGCCCTCAGCGTGACACCAGCGAGTCACGGTGCCATCGTCGTCGCCCTGCTGCCCGCCGCGACTGCGGTGACGGCGGTGCTGCGTACCGGCGAGCAGCCGACACGCGCGTTCTGGCTCTTCTCACTCGCGGGCGCGATCGCCACGGTCGTGTTCGCTCTGCTGCAGAGCGGGGGGATCGGCCGGGTCCACTGGGCCGACCTGCTTCTCTTCGGTGCTGTGCTGGCGGCCGCGGTGGGGTATTCCGAGGGTGCCCTACTCGCGCGCGAAATCGGGTCCTGGCAGACCGTGTCGTGGGCCCTGATTCTCTCCTCGCCGCTGATGCTCACGCTGACCGTCGTCGCGTTCGGGCGTCAGGCACCGTCGGGGTCGGCTGTCGAATGGGCTTGTTTCGCCTACCTTTCGGCCGTCAGCATGTACCTCGGCTTCTTCGCCTGGTACCGAGGGCTCGCCATCGGTCCGATGTCCCGGGTCAGTCAGGTCCAGCTCGTGCAGCCCATCATGAGCCTCTGCTGGGCGGCCCTGCTGCTCGGGGAACGCATCGGCTGGCTCACGTTCGTGGGCGGACTCGTGGTCATCGCCTGCGCGGGCGGTGCGGTTCGAAATCGGCTCGGCGGTGTCGACACCACCCCGAAGGAGTGACCGAAGTGGACACCGCGCTGCTGCGGGACGACGGCACGAGATCCGGTTGATCAGACACGGCCGGTGCGGCTGATTCGATCACCGTGGGTGAGCTGACCGCAGCTTCGTCGGCGGTGAGCCATCGCGCTACCGGCTGAACCGTGTCGATTGGCTGAACTGGACCCACAAACTAGAACATGTATTTTCAGTGAGTAAATGCGCGGACGGCGAGGTGGATCCCGCCTTCCTGCCGGTGCGCGATGTGTTCGAGGCAAGCTTCGCCGGCGGCCGGAACGCCGGAGGGGCGGCGATCGCGTTTCGTTCCGAACCTGCGCCGCGACTGGCTGTCCGGCGACCGCCGCGCCTACGACCTCGTGGCCGCGACATACAACGCGTTGTGACCGCCGATATCCTTCCGGCGATCATTGCCACATGACTGATCGGCCCGGAATCGGACCCGCGGCAGCGCTGCCGTGCATTCATCAAGCGGCAGCTCACAGTCCGCTCGTTCCGCCGTCACGCCCCGAGTCCGACACCGACCGGGCTCACACGGTTACGGGTGGCTTCGTCCGGCTCGCTGCCTCGAGGAGCAGTTTCGCGGCCACCGTCGCCCCGTCGGCCCGGATCGCACCGGCCACGGTCCTGGCTCGTGTTCGGGTCTCGGGGGCCAGGGCCGTGGCGAGCGCGGCGGACAGGGAGTCGACGGTCGGCGTCGAGCCCTCGTGTGCCACACCGATGCCCAGCTCGGCCACTCGGGTGGCCCAGTACGGTTGGTCGGCGATCTGGGGCACGATCACCTGGGGCGCGCCGGCTCGGGCTGCCGTGGTGGTGGTGCCCGCGCCGCCGTGGTGCACGACCGCGGCCACCCTACCGAACAGCGCCTGCTGGTTGACCTCGCCGACGACGAAGCAGTCGTCGACGTCGTCGATCGGGGCCAGCTCCGCCCAGCCGCGGGCGAGGAGCACTCGGCGGTCCTGCGCGCGGACCGCCTCGATGGCCACCCGGGCGATGTCCTTCGGTGCGTGTGCGGCCATACTGCCGAAGCCCACATATACCGGTGGCGCGCCGGCGTCCAGGAACGCCTTCAGGCCGTTCGGGAGCGGGCGGTCGTCGGGCAGGATCCACGCCCCGGTCTGTACGACGTCGAGGTCCGTCATGCCCTGCGACGGACACAGCGTCGCGTCCGCCGCCAGCCACGGCCTGCCGGTCAAGACGTGGTCGCGGACGTTGTCCACCGGCGGCAGGCCGATCGCCGCCCGATGGCTGTTGAGCGCCTCGCCGTACAAGGCGTTCACCCGCTGGGCGTCCTGCTGCCACAGCACCCGGTTGTCGGTCTCATCCGGCGGGGACGGTGTGCCCGGCCGTCTCCCCGGAGGGAGATGTCGCGACGGCAGCCCGAGCAGGTGAAAGCACGCGAACACGTAGTGCATGCCCAGCTTCTCGGCCACGTCTCGTGCGCCGGCCGGCATCAGGCCGGTCGCCAACAGCGCGTCACATCCCTCGGCCACCGCGGTGAGCGTGTCGAACCGCGCGGCGACCAGCGCGGGAGCGAGCGCGAACGCGTCTCGCGCCGTCGGTGGCTTCGGGTTGGCGACGACCGAGTGCACCGTCGGGCCGAGCGGCACCAGCGGCACGCCGACACGCTCGAGCAGCTTCGCGAACTCCTCGTCGGGCGGCGCGCACACCCGCGCCTCGGCGCCCAGTTCCCGCAACGCCTCCGCGAGCGCCGCCAGCGGTTCGACATCCCCGCGTGACCCCCACGTCGTCAACAACACACGCACTTCGCAACTCCCCATCTCCGCAGGTTCTGGCTCTCGGCCGGTGATTCTGCGCTGCGACCCGGGTCTTGCCGCAAGCCCCCCCGTCCGCTATATGTTGAAAGTGGCGGGAAGTGTTGTCTTCTCGCCTTAGGTACTTCTCCTTTGCATGAGCGCCGCACTGGGCACGACACCGAGTAACAGCCCTCCAACGATGGTGCCAGCGATCGACCCGGCGGCCATGACGAGCACGAAACGGGTATCGGCGCACAGGATCTGGAAGCTGGCGTCGCGGCTGTAGCGGACGACGGGGGCGGAGGGTGCGGCGGCGGAGGCTGATCGGCCGGGCGCGGGCGCGCACATATCGACCACAAGCTTCATGGTCGACGCCACGGCGCGCGGTCAGGGCATTGGTACAACTTTGTGCCGGCATGTGATGGAGTGGGCGAAGGAAAAGGCTTCGCCGCTATGCAATTCAACGCGGTGGCCGATTCCAATCGCAGGGCTGTTGATGTCTACCAGCGGTTGGGCTTGGAGATCTGGGTACCGTGCCCGGAGCGTTTCACCATCCCGCGCTCGGCCGGGTCGGTGTGCACGTCATGTACTGCGGATTCTGAACCGTCGCGAATCTGATCCGCCATGGCGGCGCGGCGGACAAGGGAGGATAGTGGGAAGTCTCAGAGAAAGGGGACGTGTCATGCCTGAGTTCATGGATGTGCACACGACGATGAAGGGAGTTACTCCCGAAGCCCTCACTGAAGCCCACAACGCCGACCTCGCGATCCAGGACGACGAGCAAGTGAACTTCAAGCACGCCTGGGCGGACCCCGAGTCGGGGATGGTTTTCTGCCTGTCCGAAGCACCCGATGGCGAGGCGGTGCAGAGGATTCACGAGCGCGCGGGACATCCCGCCGACAACATTTACCAGGTGCCGGTCCAGGCTTGACCGCACCGGCCGCCTCTCCGCGCCATGGCCCGTAGAGGGCATCACTCCGCATAGAGCCCCGGCTTCCTTGTCAGGCGGAGGCGCGGTCGATGAGGTAAGCCGATCGAGGTGCCGAGGGTGTGCGGTGGGGGCGGGGCGAAGCCGAGTTCGGCCATCATCGCCGAGACCGACAGCTCGATGATTGTTCCGGCGTCCAAGCCGATGGAGGTCAGGGGTGGGGTGCTCACTGCGCCGAGGGGGATGGCGTCGACGCCGATGGCCGCCATGTCCTGGGGGCAGTGCAAGCCGGCCTCGCGCACGCCGTGTAGGACGCTGAACGCGGTCTCGTCGTTTTGGGTGCATACGGCGGTCACGCCGTCGCGGGCCCAACCGGTGATCACGCGAATGCCGTTGCGTAGGGGAGGCTCGAGTCGAGATGATCTTGATCGCTCGATGTCGGGCCTGGCCTGTGACGGGGTAGGGGAGTGCTGTCTATGGGCACGGTCGCTCGAAAGGTGTTGCGCGGACGGTCGGAATAGTGGCGGCGAGGGGCTCGCTGATCGTTCGATGCCGCCGGATTCGGTTTCGCTTGAAGCGCACCATCCCAATGATTGCGATACGTTCATTTGCGTATATATACATATATCCTCCCAAAACAACGTCACCTCCCAATCCTCTACAGCTCGAAAAGCACAGAGGCCAAGAAATAGCGCGCAGTTGCGGCACCTGAGGCAGACGAGGGGACAGATCCCGAATCACTGATCGGATGCGGACCACGGTGGGCGGCCATTGGCGGGCCGTCCATTGGCGCCGGGGACCTATTCTTCTCCGCGCAAGGGCGCGCACCAGTGCCCGTCGAGTAATTCGGTGCTAGAGGACGTCGCCGATGGCAACTGTCGCCGCAGCCATCACCTGCCGCGCCAGCTCGAGGCAGTCGACCGGCGCGGTGGTGTCGACGGTCACGACCGGGGTGAGCGCGAGAGGTTCGGCCAGCCGCGCCCAGCGGTCCCAGTCGTGCGCGAGGTGGGCGTCGTCGTGGTACAGCGCAGCGCGGGTACGGCCACGGTAGCGGGCGCGTGCGAGTTCCGGCGGAACCGAGCACCAGACCTCGACGGCTCGTGTCGCCCCGGAAGTCGCGATGCCGTCCGCGGCGTACCGCGTGTCACGGGGTTTGAACCACCAAGAGTCGACCAGGACCACGCCGGGGAGGGCGGCGGCGAGCGTCCACGCGGCCTCCATCGCTATCGCGCCGATGTTCGGTAGAACGGCAGCGCCGTCGAGCCCGGAGCCGAGTGCCTCTTTGATGACGTCCTTGGTGAGCAGGTGCGCGCCGAGTTCTCGCGCCAGTGTCGGGGCCAACGTGCTCTTCCCTGAGCCGGGCAGTCCGTTGACGAGAATGAGTAGTTCGCAGATGTGACGAAACCTCCAGAGTGGCCCGCGGGCACCGGGTCAGCGGATGGCGTGGAGTAGCTGGTCGAGACTCCGCACCGATCCGGTCGAGTGCGTCCGCGATGGCGTCGGCGGAAGCGTCGGCATCCCGTCTGCGGGGCTTGTCCTCGACCGTCATGGCGTGATTCTTGTAGTCGACCGGCGGGAACGGCAAGTGTGTTCGATCGTGCGGCCGAGGAGCGGATGTTTTCGGGCCCGGTGCGCGAGACCTGCCAGTGAACTGGTCGCTAGGTATTTCCCAATTGTGGGGATTCCAGTTCGTAGTACGCGCCTACGCTGCATCGCGTAGCGCGAACCGATCGATTGCCGAGTGCGAAGGCGAATGTCGTTGAGACGCCTGGCAACTCTCTGGTTTCGACCAGATCGGCTGGAACAGCGGTAGGGATATGTGGGAGGTTGCGGTGGGTAAGGGTCGCGGAGTCCATCTGTGCGGCAGCGTTCCTCTGGCGGATGCGCGCACGGTCTTCTCAGAGGCAGCACGGCGCATGGGGTCGCACGTGAAGCGCATTCCAGACGGTGAGACCGGAGTGCGGGACAACTGGGTGGTGTGGCAACTGCCCAAGATGCAAGCGAATCCGGACCTGGAAACCGTGCCACCGCCGAGCCCGGAATACGGGCCCAGCGAACGAGTGCAACCCAAGCCCGGCGTGGACGCGGCGTCGGTCGACTTCGGCCCGTTGGGTTACGCGGAGGCCGCCCTCGAGTCCTGGCAGGTGTTCCGACAGCTGCGTGCGGAGGGCACGATTCCGGCGCGGGTCCGGTTCCAGGTCAGTCTGCCGACGCCGATCGCGGTGATCGGGGCCTTCGTCGCGGGTCCGCAGGGGGAGTTGGAGCGCCGATACGAGGCGCGTCTGCTCGACGAGCTGGACACCATCTGTGCCGCGATCCCGGCGGAGGACCTTGCGGTGCAGTGGGATTGCGCCGTCGAGTTCGCCATCTTCGAGGGCATCTTTCCGTCTTGGTTCGGGGACGACTATCCGACGCAGCTCGAGGCAGTGGGGGAGCGCCTCATCCGGCTGGGCGCCGCGGTGCCCGAGTCGGTCGAGCTCGGCTACCACCTCTGCTACGGCGATTTCGGTCACCGTCACTTCGCCGAACCCGCCGACACCGGCCGGCTCGCCGCCGTCGCCGGTCGCGTCCTGGCCGGGCTGGAGCGTCCGGTGAACTGGATCCATCTGCCGGTCCCGCGTTCGCGCACCGACGCCGCCTATTTCGAACCCCTCGCAGATCTGGTCCTTCCGCCTGAGACGGACCTGTACCTCGGCCTGGTCCACGCCACCGACGGCCGGGCGGGCGCACTCCAGCGCATCGAAGCTGCCCGCCACTCGGTCCCCGAGTTCGGCATCGCCACCGAGTGCGGCATGGGCCGCCGCCCAGCCGACCAGATCCCGGACTTGTTCGACCTGCACGCGGAACTGGCGGACACGTTGGCGTGAGCCGACTGCCTCGGCGCCAGGCCATGTTTCCGGGGTTGGGCCCGGCGCCGAGCGGTTCGTTCTCACGCCGATAGGGTGGAGCGCTGGAAATCGCCGGGCGTGCGAATAGGGGGAGAGGCTTGCAGGACCTCTACATAGTGAGTCACCCGCACGCGGAGCACACCGAGAGTGATCTCGTCGGCGGGTGGTACGACTCGAAGCTGACGGCGCGCGGTCGGCGTGACGCCGGCCTTGTCGCCGAGGAGTTGGCGCGCCGGTGTGCGGGTGCGTTGCGGCCGGTGCGGATCACGACGTCCGACCTCGCTCGTTGTACCGAGACGGCGGGGATTCTCGCCACGGCACTCTCTGTTCCGGTTGCGGCGGATCGGCGGTTGCGGGAGATCAGCTTCGGGCATGCGAACGGCCGACCGAATGCGTGGCTCGCGCAACGGCAGGTGCCCGCACCCGACCACGATCGGCTCGACCACCGTGGTCCCATCCGTGAGGCGGAGACGCGGCGTGAGGTCGCGACCCGAGTGGATGAGTGTGTGCGTGAGTTGATGGCCGACACCGATCATGACCACATCGTCGTCACGCACGGTTACGCGCTGACATTCGTCATCACCACATGGATGATGATCCCGGTCGAGGCGGCCGGTTTCGCCTCCTTCGCGACCGTGCCCGGCGCGATCACCCACCTGCGGCATGACGATTACTGGCGCAACCGTGCGGTGCTCGGTCTCGCCGATACGTCTCACTTGAGGTAGGACGGGGTAGGGTTCGAGGTCGCCGGAAGACCCTGCGCCGGGAGGGATGCTGGTCCTCGCACCACTCGATTCACTCATCGAGAAAGGTGGTAAGGGCGTCGAGCAACTGGCCACGTCCGTGTTCGGCGCGGTCGAGATGTGCGAAATGCGTTGCCCCGGTGAGTTCGACCGCGCGCACCTTCTCTGCCCTTACCAGATGCCGCGTCAACGATTCGATATCTTCGGGTCGGCTCCAGAAGTCGTATTCGCCGCGCAAGATCAAGGTGGCGGCGGTGATGTTTCCGGCGTTGGGGCGGTGAGCCGAGAACCTTTAGTTGACATAATGTTGATTATCGGCGCAAATCCGGCGCAGGTTGTGAGAGTGGATGTCTGCGGTATGTCCTTGCTGTGTCACGCCTTTGGCTCCTACGCCCCAGCTGGGATCCGCCCTTGGAGTCTCGAGTGGTCGGATGTTCGCGCTCGACGATTGGTCCCACTTGGCCCCTTTGTCCGCTTGGTGGAAATTTTCCGGTGATTATCGGCTTGCTTGGTGAATCTTGCGTTTTCCCTAGAGTGACCTCTCTGGCGTTAGTGTCGGTCGCATGTAAACGTCACAGTGACGATTCTCGTGGCGTTCTCGCCCGCTGCCGCGTGCGGTGGCTGTCGGTGGTAGGTCCAGTGATCGGTGATTAGCCCTGGATGTGGTGTCCAGTTCGCGGCACCCTGAGTCGGTGCTGGTTCGTCGGTTGGTCGCGTTGTACGTCGGATTGTGGTTGTACGGGTAACGGGCTTGATCCTCGGCGGCGGCGTCGGCATCGGAACGCTGGTGTACGCCTTCGGGATCGGCCCGCTGATTCACCTGATGATTCCCGCCGTGAACGGCTTCCTGCCGGGCTTCGCGCCGTCGGAGCCGGAGCTGGAACCTGTTGTCGGTGTGGCCCCCGCGGTGTGATCGGTTGCTGACTCCCCTATCGGTTCGGTCCCGCGCTGGTGGATTAGTTATCGTCACAGTGACGAAGTTGGTCGCTCGGGAGAAGTCTCAGTCCGGTCGGATCAGTGGTGCATTTCGTTCCAGGTGACATCGAATCGCTTGCGAGGGAGCGCAATCGGTCACCGCCTTCGATCGGCATGCCTGTCCCCTGGCGCTGGTAATTCGTGGTGATCGGCGGCATGTCCGGGGACAATTCGGGTGTGTCCGCTCTGCTGCCCGACGTGGTGCCCGCCGAAGTGTTCGCCGCGAGAATCCAACCCACGTTGAGGAGTGAGACGCTGCTGTTGCGGCCGTGGGTTGATGCCGACGCGGCCGTGGTGCACGCGGTTTACCGAGATCCGGACATTCGACGCTGGCATGTTCGCGATGTGGTCTCCGAAGCCGAGGCTCGGGAGCTGATCGCGCGCTGGCGGGCGGGGTGGACGAACGGGGACGGTCCGCAGTGGGCGGTCGTCGTCGATGATGTGGTCGTGGCCCGGATCGGGTTGCGGAAGATGTCGCCGCCGGAGGGCTTGACTGAACTGGCGTATTGGACCGCGCCGGCGTGGCGTGGGCGCGGGGTGACGCCTGCGGCGGTCGAGACGGTCTCTCGCTGGGCATTCGAGGTCGGTTTCCATCGGCTGGAGGTGCTGCACTCGGTGCGCAATCTGCCGTCGTGTCGTGCGGCGGTGAAGGCGGGGTTCGCGGCGGAAAGTGTCAGGCGCAGCGCCGGATTGCACGCTGACGGGTGGCACGACATGCATGTGCATGCGCGCGTCCGCGCGACGTAGATCCCTGTACGGAACGTACTGTCCCAGATAGTCTGTGGGCAGCGATCCGGCAGAAGGTGAAATTCATGAGTGCTACCACCATCGCCCGGCAGTGCACCTTGTGTGAAGCGCACTGCGGAATCCTCGTGACGGTCTCCGGCGACCAGGTGACGCGGATCGAGGGTAATCCGCAGGACGTGTTGTCGAAGGGGTGTATCTGCCCCAAGGCGACGGCGATGGGCGGGTTGCACCATGATCCGGATCGGCTGCGTACGCCGGTGCGGCGAGTGGGCTCGTCGTTCGAGCCGATCGGATGGGACGAGGCCTTCCTGGAGATCGGGCAGCGGCTGCGGAAGGTGCGTCGTGAGCACGGGAACAGCGCGATCGGCATGTATCTCGGTAATCCGGCCGCGCACAGCTCGTCGGTGCTGTACGCGGGGCTGCTGCGTGCGGTGTTGCTGACCCGGAATTTCTTCTCGGCGTCCTCGATCGACCAGTTCCCGCAGGAGTTCGTCGCCTGGCGGATGTTCGGCTCGAATGTGCTGATGCCGGTGACCGATATCGATCGGACCGAGCGGCTGGTGATCCTGGGGGCGAATCCCGCGGTGTCCAACGGGTCGGTGACCACCATGCCCAACGCGAAGCAGCGGATTCGGGATGTGCGGCAGCGCGGCGGGAAGGTCGTGGTGATCGACCCGCGGCGCACGGAGACGGCGCGGCTGGCCGATCAGCACGTCGCGGTGGCTCCGGGTGGTGATGTGTATCTGCTGCTGGCGATGCTGCATGTGCTGGTCGCTGAGAATTTGTGTGACGAGAAGGCGATTCGTGGGTCGAGCACCGGCTGGGACCAGGTGCGTGCGCTGGTGGCCGAGGCGTCCCCGGAGAAGATGGCAGTGTACGCGGGGGTGGACGCGGAGACGATTCGTGGGCTGGCCCGGGAGCACGCGGCGGCGACCTCGGCGGTGCTGTATGCGCGAATCGGGGTGTGTCAGCAGGTGACCGGTACGTTGACGCATTGGTTGGTGAACACGATCAACGCGGTGACGGGGAATCTGGATCGGGCGGGTGGTCAGATGTTCGCCACGCCGCCGATCGATGCGCCACGGTACGGGAAGTATCTGCCGATGGGGTACGGGGCGTGGACGGATCGTTCGGGGACCTACAAGTCGTTCCGTTCGGAGTTGCCGGTGGCGGCGTTGGCGGAGGAGATGCTGACCGAGGGGCCGGGCCGGATCCGCGCGATGATCACGTATGCGGGCAATCCGGTGTTGTCGACGCCGCAGCGCGGGCGGTTGGGGGCGGCGCTGGACTCGCTGGATTTCTATGTGGCCGTGGACATGTACGTCACGGAGACGACGCGGCACGCGGATATCATCCTGCCTCCTATTTCGCCGTTGGAGCGGGAGGACGTCAATATCCTGTTCCCGATGTTCAGTGTGCGCAACAATCTGCGTTTCGACGCGCGGGTGTTCGAGCCGCCCGCAGGCGGGTTGGAGGATTGGCAGATCATGGCGCGGTTGATCACCGAGGTGGCGCCGCTGCCTGTGCGCCGGTTCGCCGCGCGGGTGCTCAATGGGTTGTTCGATCGGGTCAGTCCGGTTCGGATCGCCTCGCTCGGGGTGGCTGCGGGGCCGTATGGGGTTTTGCGGCGGGGCCGCAAGGGCTTGACCGTGGGTAAGGCGCGGGCGGCGTGCGGCGGTATCGATCTGGGGCCGTTGCGGCCGCGGTTGCGTGAGCTGCTGGGCACCAAGGATCGGAAGGTTCATTTGGCGCCGGAGGATTTCGTGTCGGCCGCGCGTGATGTGCTGGCCGACGCGCAGCGAGGAAAGGCGTTGACCGCGCCGGTCGATGGTTATGACTTGAAGTTGATCGGTCGCCGTCATCTGCGCAGCAATAATTCGTGGCTGCACAATGTGCCGTCGATGGTGAAGGGGCGGGATCGTTGCACGGCGCTGATGCACCCGGAGGACGCCGCGGTGCGGGGGTTGCGCGATGGTGAGCCGGTGACGGTGCGTTCGCGGACCGGATCGATCGTGGTGCCGTTGGAGGTCAGTGACGATATCCGGGCGGGGACGGTGGCGATTCCGCACGGGTGGGGGCATCAGGAGCCGGGTGTCGGGTGGACGGTGGCGGCGTCGTTGCCGGGGGCGAATGTGAATTTGCTGCACGATCCGGCGTTGACGGATACGTTTTCGGGGACTGCGGCGGTAAACAACACTTGGGTGACGGTGACCAGGGCGGCTGTCGATTCCGATGAGCGCCTCGAGGTGGGTGAGCGCGAGCCCGCGCCGACTGCTTGACGGTTGCAGCGTGTGCCGTCTTGCCTGGGGTGCCGCTTTTCACTGTGCGCTGTGATTCGATGGCCGAAGCCGGATTTCCCGCCTACGGGCGGCTGACGGGTGGTCAGTGTGTGCGGCCGTGCTGGTCGGGAAGGGTACCTGCGACCGGGTACCGATGTCGTGGTGCCCGGTCGCGTTCGCTGCGGTGGTCCATTCCGCTCATCACCGGACGGTCGGTGACGGCCTTTCTCGTGGAACTGCCTGCGAGGCCTGACTACTCGGCGCGGCGACTGGTGAAGTCGAAGGATCCGCCGTCGATGCCCCAGGAGATGACCCGTTCGGGGTGAATGCGGATGACCGCGCGTTCCTGCGGTGGGAACGGTGGCTCCTCGTCATCGAGCGCCTCGGCCGTGCCGCGTATCTCGATGCCGCGGATCACGTATGGCTCCAATGACACCTGTTGGTCGACCACGAACGACACCCGGCTGCCCGCCTCGACGTTGCGGTACTTTCGACTGGCACGCATTCGCATGCCTCCGATGTCGATCGTGCCGTCGGCGTTCACCCGATAGCTGGTCGGGTTGTTCTGCACGACGCCGTCGGGCGATACCGTGGCCAGGCGGCCGATCCCGGCCTCGGCGAGAAACTGCTGTTCGTTGCTGGTGAAGGTCATGTCGGTTACTCCTCGGTGATTTCGATGAGATCAGAACAGAATCAGCGCCGCGCACAGTCCAGCGATGGCGATGAACTGCAGGGTGACCCGGTACTTCAGAATGCTGTCCCACTTGTCCTGCAGTGCGCGGGCATCGGGCGGGATGATGCCGCTCTGCGCAGCGGCGGTCTGCTGGGAATTGATCGGTTTGGCGATGCGGACGTAGAAGGTGAGCCAGGTGAGCAGTGCCGCCACGGTGATCCCCGCCGCGACAGCGGCGCCGAGCTGTCCGGCCAACAGCGCGATCAGCAGCGTGAGCACGGCGGTGACCACACCGACCACACCGACAACCGGCATGCGCTTGTCGCCGTAATAGTGCCCCCAGCCCGCACTCATGGTCACGGCCGCATCATCGAGCTTGCGGTACACGGACCGGGTGATCACGGCCCCGCAGACGTCGGTGCCATAGACGATGGCATTGGAGAGAACGGCGGTGGCGGCAATGGCCTGGCCGGTGAGAATGAGCATTTTCGGCGGCTCCCCTTCCAAATTCTAGCAGCGTTAGAAACTGAAGCAACGGTAACATTCGGACGCTACCTTGTCTAGCCTTGCTAGATTTCCGATCGTTCTCGCGGGATCGCGCTGTCAGCAAGCTGCACATGCCCGTTCCGGCCGAAGCGGACGCTGTCGCAGGCATGCTGGTCACCGAACGTCGGCAGATCTTTCGGTCTGCTGTTGCTCAGGTGGTGCTACGTCATCGCTGCTATGGACGACATGACCGCCGACCTCATCGGCGAGGGCGCCCTGGAAGGGCTCGAATCCGTTCGCGTTCGCGGCCGCGGGCGGTCGGCGGCGTCGACCGAGTTTCGGGCGCTCGAAGCGCGCCGGATGTAGGACGAGACCGACGAACGTGGCAAGCGCCGCTAGATCCGTCGGTCTCGGCGCAGGTCTACCTGGTCCACTGGTCGACCAGAACCGCCAGGCGGGCGTCTCGCTGAGCCAGCCGCAGACGTCCACCGCGGTCCAAGGTCGCCAGGCCGTGCAGGGCGCTCCAGCCGACCTCGGTGAAGGTCTCCGGATCGTGCTCCCCCGCGAACGGTGAGAAGGCGGCGAACATGACGGCGAACGCGTCCCGCAGCGGCTGGGAGGCATTCTCGCCGAACGCGAGGTTCACCTTCATCAGGAACATCGCGTCGTAGAGCGCGGGCCGCGCGGTCGCGAAGTCGAGGTAGGACCGCGCCACCGCCGCCAACGCCGCGCGCGGCTCGCCGCCCGCGGACTCCAACGCCGCGCGGCTCCACGCGGCCATCTCCGCGATGCCTTCCTCGGCGACCGCCGTGACGATCTCGTCCTTGCCGGCGAAGTGCGAATACAGCACGGGCTGGCTGTATTCGATCCGTTCCGCCAGCCTGCGCACAGTCACCGCGTCCCAGCCCTGCGACTCGGCCAGCTCCCGAGCGGTGTCGATGATCAGCCGGTGCCGTTCGGCGCGTTCCCGTTCTCGTCGCGTCTGGGGCGTCATAGGCTGATAATAGCATCGCTCGGCAATCTAGTATTACTAGATCTACCGCGCCGCAGTGGTGGCGGGTACGGCGGGGGTGGTCATTTGCTCACCTGGTCGACTCGGGTGCCGTCCAGCCACGGTTGTGGGTCGGCGAGGAAGGGGGTGTCGGCGAGGCGGTCGAGGTCTTCGAAGAAGGCTTTGGTGGTGCGGGCGGCCGCGGCAGTGGTGCCGACGGAGACGAATCCGGCTTGTTCGGCGTCCAGGCCGCGGGAGAGGGATTTGTCGCCGCCGAAGTAGACGGCGCGTTTGAGTTCGGCGACGACGATCGGGTTGCGGGCGGCCAGTCGCGTGGCGGTCGCGTGCGTTTCGGCGAGCAGGTCTTCGGCGGGCAGCACGCGGTGGAGCAGGCCGAGGCGCAATGCTTGCTGCGCGGTGTAGGGCGTTCCTTCGAGGGTGATCTCGATGGCCTTGGCCGCGCCGAGCAGGCGGGTAAGGCGTTGGGTGGCGCCGCCGCCGGGGATGAGGTTGGCCAGTGTCTCGATCTGGCCGAGGCGAACGTGGTCGGCGTCGGCGGCGTAGCGCAGGTCGCAGGCCAGGGCGATCTCGTGACCGCCGCCGAGTGCGGGTCCGTTGACGGCGGCGAGGTAGGCGACGCCGGAGCGGTTCATCCGCAAGGTGGTGCGTTTCCAGCGGTAGCCCCAGACCAGGCCCGCGCCGAGGCCTCCGCCGTGGCGTTCGAGGACGCCGGTGGCGCCAGGTACGCGCAGCGCGGCCGCGGCGGCGCGCAGGAACGGTGCGGCGGCGCGGGCGGGGACAAAGGGGTGTGGGAGTTCGATCATGCCGCCGAGGGCGGCGGGGTCGGCGTGGGTGAGGAAGCGGCCGGGCAGTCCCCCGGTGAGCACGACCGCGCCGATCGTGTCGTCGGTGTCGACGGCGGCGGTGAGGGTGTCGAGGTCGCGGACGACGGCGGGGGTCACGAAATTCCACGGTGGGGCGACGACCCGTGCGGTGAGGACTCGGCCGGTTTGTTCGAGTTCGATGGTTTCCAGGGGAAGTTCGGCGGCGGACATCGGCGGCTCCTTCGGTGCGCTACATGGTGCTCCCGGTGTCCGGACCGGCCGTGGGCCGGTCCGGACGACGTCTCGGGCGGCCGGTCAGGCCGTGGGCTTGTGCACTCGGTCGGTGTGGAATTCCAGCAGCGCCGCGAGCGTCTGCTCGGGTGCTTCCACCTGCGGGTAGTGGCCGATTCTCGGCAGTTCCACCACGTCGGGGTCGGGGATCAGTTCGCGGTAGCGGCGTGCCATGTGGCCGCCGGAGACGGGGTCGGCCGCTCCGTCGACGAACCGGACCGGAACGTGCGCCTGTTGCAGTGCGCCCACCCAGCGCTGCCGTTGCTTGCGGCGCTCGGCCATGTAGCCGACGAGCTTGTGGCCGTTGCGTTTGCCGTGCTTGCTGCACCACAGCAGCCAGAATTGGTGGAGTTCGACGTCGGTGGGTTTGGTGTCGGGCCCGAACACCGCTGCCAGGCTGCGGTGGAAGGTGTGTTCGGTGCCGAGCACGCCGACCAGCGGGCCCAGCGGGCTCGCCAGCAGACGTTGCACCGGGCGTGGGCGGTGCGCCTCGGGGAACAGGCCGCCGTTGAGCAGGAACACCGATTCGACCGTCAGTGAGTCGTCGCCGGCGGCGCGGCGTTCGCTGTCGCGCGCCAGCAGTTCCTGGGCGACGGTGTCGCCGTAGTCGTGGGCGAGGATGTGGAATCGGCTGATTCCATGTTCGCGCAGCAGGTTCTCGTGGATGTCGGCTTGGTCGGCGATGCGGTAGTCGTAGTGGCGTGGTTTCGCCGACCAGCCGAAACCGATCATGTCCGGGGCGATGACCCGGGCGAAACGCTCGCATAGGCCGGGCCAGATCCGATGCCAGTCCCAGGACGCGGTGGGAAATCCGTGGATGCATACCAGCGTCCCGTCGGCGCCTCGGCCTCCGTCGCGCCAGAAGATCTGGTGGCCGCGGTGCGTGTGGCGTCGTCCGTTCGCCCGCCAGGACGCGAATTCCTCCATGTCTACCTCCTGTTCGTGGACAAGCATGGCGCGTGGGTGCGCCCGGGCACAGCCATTCGGTGGGTCGCGCACGTGTCATCTACCGCGCGGTCCGTTTGCCGATCGTGCGCTCTGCGAGAATTCCACCGTGGATGTCGCGATCGGCCTGGTTGTTCTCGTCGCGTCGGCGGCCGCGTTGGCGGCGCTGGCGCGCCGGTTCGGGGTCTCCGAACCGTTGGTGCTGACGGTGGGCGGGGTGGCGGCGTCGTATCTGCCGTTCGTGCCGGAGATCCACCTGGAACCGGAGATCATTCTGCTCGGTTTCCTGCCTCCTTTGCTGTATACCGCCGCGATCCGCACGTCGCTGGTGGATTTCCGGGCGAATATGCGCACGATCGCGTTGTTGTCGGTGGGGTTGGTGTTGTTCACGACGTTCGTCGTGGCGGTGGTGGTGTGGTGGTTGCTGCCGGTGCCGTTCGCGGTGGCGGTCGCGGTGGGGGCGGTGGTGGCTCCGCCGGACGCGGTGGCCGCGACGGCGGTGGCGCGCCGGATCGGGATGCCGCGGCGGATCGTGACGATCCTGGAGGACGAGTCGCTGTTCAACGACGCGACCGCGCTGGTGGCGTTGCGGACGGCGCTGGCCGCGACGGCGGGCACGGTGTCGGTGTGGGAGGCCGGGGGCGATTTCCTGCTGGCGGCCGGTGGCGGCGCGGCGGTCGGGGTCGTCGTGGCCTACGTGCTGGCGATGCTGCGGCGGCGGATCACCGATCCGGTGATGGACACCTCGCTGTCGTTTCTCGCGCCGTTCGCGGCGTATCTGCCCGCCGAGCGGATTCATGCTTCGGGGGTGATCGCGGTGGTCGTGTGCGGCATGATTCTCGGGCACAACGCGCAGCTGTGGCAGAGCGCCGCGTCGCGGATCGCCGAGCGCACCAATTGGCGGACCATCCAGTTCCTGCTGGAGAGCGCGGTGTTCGCCCTGATCGGGTTGCAGGTGCGCGGGATCGTGGAGGGCGCCTGGCACAGCGGGCTCGACCATCGCACCCTGGTGTTGGCGGTGCTGGCGGTGCTGGCGGCGGCGGTGCTGTCCCGTCCGGTGTGGGTATTCGGCTCCTCGCTGCTGTCGCGAGGTCTCGGGCTCGGTGGTGCGGCGCCGACGCGGCATCTGGTCGTGGTGTCGTGGGCGGGGATGCGTGGGGTGGTGACGCTGGCGGCGGTGCTGCTGCTGCCGCAGGACACTCCGCAGTTGCCGGTGCTGAAGCTGCTGGCGCTGGTGGTGGTGGCGGGGACGCTGCTGGTGCAGGGGACGTCGCTGCCGTGGCTGGTGCGGTGGTTGCGGTTGCGCGGTCCCAGCCGCGCCGAGGACGCGTTGCAGAAGGCCAACTTGATGCAGCAGGCCACCGCGGCGGGCTTGGCGGTGCTCGAGCGGCAGGCCGGGCCCGATACGCCGCCGGGGGTGGTTGAGACGTTGCGCGATCGGGTGATGTGGAAGACCAACGCGGCATGGGAGCGGCTCGGGCGGGCGGAGTCGGAGATGGTGACGCCCACCGGAGAGTATCGGCGGCTGCGGTTGGAGATGTTGCACGCCGAACGCGAAACCGTGTTGCGGGTGCGGGATTCGGGCACGGTCGACTACGAGGTGCTGCAATACGTGCTGGCGCAGTTGGATCTCGAGGAGTCGATCATCGATCGTTACGACGAGGCCGAGGAGGACCGCGCCGAACCGCTGGCGGCGCCGGTGGCCGAGCACTCGTGCGCGCATCTGCGTGCCGCGCCGCTGGTGCGGGCGCACGGCGGACCCGACGAATGCGCCGAATGCGTCGAGGAGGGACTGGCGTGGGTGCATCTGCGGATGTGCTTGGCGTGCGGGCACATCGCCTGCTGCGACTCCTCCCCGGGCAATCACGCCACCAAGCATTACGCCGGCAGCGGCCATGCGGTGATGCGCAGTGTGGAGCCGGGCGAGGCGTGGCGGTGGTGCTACGTGGACGAGCTGCTGGGGTAGCCGCGCGGGTCAGCGTTGGGTGTGAGAGTAGATCAGTCGAGCGTATTCGGCCAGCAGCTGATCCAGGGACAGGTCCTCGCCGCCCGCGGCGATCTGCTGGTAGCCGACGAGCATCGCCATACCCAGTGCGGTGACGACGGCGGCGGTCTCGTTGTCGCCGACGACGCCTTTGACGGCCTTGTGTACGGTGCGCCTGCGGGATTCGTCGACGCGTTTGAGGGCGAGGTTGACCGATTCGTCGTTGGCCGCCCAGGCGCGGATCGCGGCTTCTGCGGCGTGGTGCAGCCCGGCGGCCAGGGCGGACATCGCGCGGATGTCATCGTCGGGGTTGCCCTGGTTGAACGGCATGGTGCCCAGGATGCGCACCTGGCGGTTCTCCCAGTGCTCGAGCAGGGCGTCGACGAATCCCTGCCAGCTGCCGAAGTGGTGGTAGAACGACCCGCTGGTGACGCCGAGCTGCCGGCACAGCACGCCGATGTTGAGACCCTTGAAGCCGAGTTCGGCGAGCACTTCCAAGCCGGTGTCGAAGTACTGCTCCTTGGTGACCACTCGTGACATACGCGCGCCGTTCTCTTCGTTCGGTCAGGGGGGAGGGACCGAACAGTACCCCATCGTAGCGTCGCTGGGACCGAGCTCGGGAAGTACCGATGCGTACCCCCAGCACACCCTTCGATAGCTGTCACCTGCGTGGATAGCCGGCCCTCTCGGGTCATCCGATGCCGGGCACATAGCAGAGCAATTGCTCTATTATGGTGTCGTCATGCCCCGGCCCCGCATCCACGATCCTGATCTCGTGCTCGACGCCGCGGAGTCACTGGCCGTTCGCTCCGGCCCCGCCGCGGTCACCACCCGCGCGGTCGCGGCCGCCACCGGCATCTCCAACGGCGCGATCTACCACACCTTCGGATCCCACGCGGAGCTGCTCGGCCGCACCTGGCTGCGCGCCGCGCGCCGGTTCCTCGACCTGCAAACCGCGCTGGTCGCCGACGCACTCGTCAGTCGCGACGCCGGCGAGGCGGTGGTCGCGGCCGCCGAGGCGCCCGCGCTCTTCGCCGAACGCCACCCCGACTCCTCCCGGCTATTGCTCGCCGTGCGGCGCGAGGAGTTGCTGGGCGATGTACCCGAGGGTGTCGCCGCCGACCTGGCGGCCACCGACGCGGTGGCGGTGGAGCTGCTGGTGCGGTTGTCGCGTCAGCTGTGGCAGCGCGGTGACCGCCACGCCGTCGACGTCATGACCCTGTGCCTGGTCGACCTGCCCACCGCCGTGCTGTTGCGTCGTGACCGGCTGGCGGATCCCCGCGCGCGGGAGTACCTCCGCAGCGCCGTACGCGCCGTCCTCGACGTCGGCCCGCCGCCCCGGTGCCCCCCCGATCCGCGACCCCCTCACGGAAGGAACCACCATGCCCACGCTCGACTACCACGACAAGATCGCCGTGCTCGATCTCGGCGGCGAGGGGAACCGCTTCTCCCCCGACTTCCTCGAACAGGTCGGCGCCCACCTCGACACCGCGCTCGCCGACGGCGCCCACGGCCTGGTCACCACGGCCAGTGGCAAGTTCTACTCCAACACCCTGCCGGTGCCCACACCATGTACGCCACCGCCGTCGCGGCGCTGACCGGCTAGGAGAGGTCGGTCACCGCTCCCGGTCACGGTCGCGGAAACGCTGTGCCACAGCAACTTTCCCGAGTCCGGTGAATGCGGATACGGTGTGCTTCGCGGCGTCGGATCGGATGCGGCGCGCTTTTCGGATGCCGGCGGTGCAATGCGTCGTCGAATTCATGAAAGCAATTCGTCCATCGGTGGTGTGCTGCGCCTTTTGTTCGCCTGAGCTCGGGACGAGCCCCCGCCGCGCATGTCGTGGCGGGGCAGCGTCGAGTCACTCACACGATCACCTGAGCGCGCCTGCGGCCGAACTCGTCACGATCGAGCCTCTCGACGCGCCGAACCTGTTGCCGGACAGGGGAATTACCGTCGCGTGGGCATGAACTCACCGTGCGGAATCGGTCGAAACGCTCCCACGCGGCGGGTCGGGCACCTACTGTCCGGTGCACAGGGATGTACCGAACGAGGTGTGCGATGAACGAACCGAACACGTCCTGTGCCGCATTCCAACACACCGCGGCGATCGATCCGGACGCGGTGGCCGTGCGGTCCATCGGCGGCGAGCGGGCACTAACTTGGCGCGAGTACGCCGAACAGGTTCGCGCGGTCGCGGCGGGGCTGGCCGCGCTGGGCGTCGGCCGCGGTGACACCGTGGCGTTGATGATGGGCAACCGGGTGGAGTTCTATCCCCTGGAGGTCGGCGCGCAGCACACCGGCGCGACCTCGTTCTCGGTGTACAACACCCTCTCCCCCGAACAGTTGAACTATGTGTTCGCCAACGCGGGCAACAAGGTGGTGATCTGCGAACAGCAGTACCTCGAGCGCATCCGCGGTTGCGGCGCGACCGTCGACACCGTCGTCTGCATCGACGCCACCGTTCCCGGGACGGTCGGACTGGACGAGCTGAAAGCCCTGGGTCGCCCCGATTTCGACTTCGAGGCGACCTGGCGGGCGGTGCGGCCCGAGGACGTGCTCACCCTCGTCTACACCTCCGGCACCACCGGCAACCCGAAGGGCGTGGAGATCACCCACGCCAATCTGCTGGCCGAGGCGCGCGCGTTCCACGCGGTGCTGCCCGTCGAGTTCGGTGACCGCCAGACCTCCTACCTGCCCTCGGCGCACATGGCCGACCGGTTCTGCTCGCTGTATCTGCAGCAGGTGTACGGCACGCAGATCACCGTGGTGCCCGACCGGTCACTGCTGCCCGCCGCGCTGGTCGACGTGCACCCGACGATCTGGGGTGCGGTGCCGCGGGTCTGGGAGAAGATGAAGGCGGCCATCGAGTTCTCCGTCGCCGACGAGCGCGACGACACCAAGCGCGGCGCGCTGGAATGGGCGCTGGGCGTGGCGGCGCGCAAGGCCGGCGCGCAACTGCGCGGGGAGCCGATCGATGCGGCGCTGGCCGAGGAATGGGCGGAGGCCGGCGAACTGGTCTTGTCGGGTTTGCGCGCGAAGATCGGTCTGGACCAGCTGAAGTGGGCGATGTCGGGCGCCGCGCCGATTCCCCCGCAGACCCTCGCGTTCTTCTTCGGGCTCGGCATCCCGATCTCCGAGATCTGGGGCATGTCCGAGCTGACCTGCGTGGCCAGCGCGTGTTCGCCACAGCAGGCGCGGCTGGGCTCGGTGGGCCGGATGCTGCCGGGGATGCAGTGGCGCATCGCCGAGGACGGGGAATTCCTGGTGCGGGGACCGCTGGTGATGAAGGGATACCGCAAACAGCCGCAGCAGACCGCCGAGGCGCTCGATGCCGAGGGCTGGCTGCACACCGGCGACATCCTGTCCGTCGACGCCGATGGCTACCTGCGGGTGGTCGACCGCAAGAAAGAGCTGATCATCAACTCGGCGGGAAAGAACATGTCGCCGGCCAACATCGAGAACGCGATCAAGGCCGCCACCCCGCTCGTCGGCGCCATCGCCACCATCGGGGACGCGCGCCCCTACAACACGGCGTTGATCGTGCTCGATGCCGAAACCGCGGCACTGTATGCCGCCCGGCATGCGCTGCCGGACGCGTCGGCGGCTGCGCTGGCCGCCGACGCGGGTGTCATCGCGCAGATCGGGCACGGGGTGTCCGCGGGCAACGCGACCTTGTCGCGGGTCGAGCAGATCAAACGGTTCACCGTGCTGCCGGTCTTCTGGGAACCCGGCGGTGACGAGGTGACCTTGACGATGAAGTTGCGGCGCAAACCGATCGAGGCCAAATACGCCGACCGGATCGCCCTGCTCTACGCCGAGGCCCTCGCCGAGACCGTGCACGAACCCCGAGCGCGGCCGCGAGGATCCCGGGTCGGTGATGCGGACGCGCTCACAGCGGGAACGTGAGGCGCTGCGGGCGGATGTAGTCGGCGGGATCGTGCAGGGCGCGCAGTTCCGGTCGCCGCGCCGCGGGAATCTTGTCCAGTTCCGTGCGCAGCGGCGCGTCGTAGTGTGACGCGCTCGCGGTGAGGCCGGGCAGCCAGTTGTCGTGATGGGCCGGGACGAACAGCGCCGGGGTGAGTGCCTGGATGTAGGTGCGGGGATCGCGCAGGCCGTTGCTGATCTGGTTGTAGCCCTGCACCGCGCCGATCTGCACGTCGGTGGCCGGTAGCGCGGCGAGGACGTCGAACACGTGAGGTGCGCGCTCGGTGAGCGGTCCGGTCGAGTCGTGCCAGACCAGCGCGAAGCCGGGCACCCGGAACTGATACAGCAGCACGCCGCCTTCGGGGTCGCGCAAGCGCGGCAGCCCTTGCAGCAGGCCGGCGAGCGTCGGCGGGTGTGTGCGCATCACGCCCGGTTCGGGACGGGGGAAGAAACGTGGCGAGCCGTCCACGGTATCGGGTGGGGTGCGTGCGGAGTGCAGGTGCCGGACAACGGTCACCTCGACCTCGCCGACGGTGTAGTCGTGTCGGGTGCCGACCGCGGTGTCGGCGTCACCGTGGCGGACGGTCGGGAACGCCGGGTCGGTGACCTGTGCGGCGATCGCCGCGCAGTGCTCGGCGGTGCCGTGCACGCCTGCGCCGCAGGCCTGGGCGATCCGGCCTGCGTCGGCGGCGTGGTCGAAGTGGCCGTGACCGATGAAGATCGCCGCGGGCGCCAGATCCACCAACTGCTGTGGGGTGGCCGGGACGTATCCGGTGCTGGTCAGCCGCGGCACCCACGCGTCGAGCAGGAACACCGCCCCGCCGATGGCCAGGGCGTAGGTGGTGCAGCCCACCCAGGACAGCACGACCCGGTCCGTGCGCAGCGCGCCGTTGCCGGGATCGACGGTGTCGGCGCCGAAGAATCGGGTGCGTGCCGCGATCGTGCGTGGATCGGCGGGATCGGCCGCGGGCCGCAATCGTCCGGCCGCGAGAGTCGCCAGTTTGCCGCCGGGACCGAACAGGCCCGAGCCGGGAAGCGTGCACACACCGGTACCCCACCACGCGCGAGAGGATGGGGCAAGCGTTCGACTACAGCCGGATGCCGAGCAGGGCGTCGACGGCGGTGGTGATCAGAGTGGGCGCGTCGGTGTCGCGGCCGCCGTAGTCGAGGGCCCGGCGGGCCCAGTTGTCGATCGCGTCGAGCGCTTTGGGGGTGTCCAGGTCGTCGGCCAGGTGCTGGCGCAGGCGGGCGACGGTGTCGGCGGCCGAAGGGCCCGCCGGGCGGGCGGCGGCCTCGCGCCAGAGGGTCAGGCGCCGCTGCGCCTGCTCGAGCACGGCATCGGTCCACATCCGGTCCTGGCGGTAGTGGCCGGCCAGCAGGCCGAGGCGGATGGCGGCCGGGTCGACGCCGCCGCGGCGCAGCGCCGACACCAGCACGAGGTTGCCGCGGGACTTCGACATCTTCTCCCCGTCCAGCCCGATCAGTCCGGCGTGCACGTAGTGGCGGGCGAAGCGACGGCCGGCGATGAGCGACTCGGCGTGAGCGGCGGAGTACTCGTGGTGGGGGTAGATCAGGTCACTGCCGCCGCCCTGGATGTCGAACTCCGGGCCGATGCGGTTCAGCGCGATCGCCGAACACTCGATGTGCCAGCCGGGACGCCCCGGGCCGAAGGGGGCGGGCCAGGACGGCTCGCCCGGACGCGCGGAGCGCCACAGCAGCGCGTCGATGGCGTCGCGTTTGCCGGGACGGTCGGGGTCGCCGCCGCGTTCGGCGAACAGCCGCTCCATGGTGGCGCGGTCGTAGCCGGACTCGTAGCCGAACTGTTCGGTGGCGTCGGCGCGGAAGTAGACGTCGGGGTACTCGGCGTCCTCGACGATGTAGGCGGCGCCGGAAGCCAGCAGTTTCTGCACGAATTCCACGACCTCGTCGACGGATTCGACGGCGCCGACGTAGTCGCGCGGCGGGATGATCCGCAGCGCGGACATGTCCTCGCGGAACAGATCGGTTTCCGAGGCGCCGAGCTCGCGCCAGTCCAAGCCGTCGCGGGCGGCGCGTTCGAACAGCGGATCATCGACGTCGGTGACGTTCTGCACGTAGTGCACCTCGTGGCCTGCGTCGCGCCACAGCCGGTTGACCAGGTCGAAGGTCAGGTAGGTCGCGGCGTGCCCGAGGTGGGTGGCGTCGTAGGGGGTGATGCCGCAGACGTACATGGTTGCGGTGGCGCCGGGGGCGACCGGGCGCACCTGACGGTCGGCGGTGTCGTACAACCGCAGCGGCGGTCCTGCTCCGGGGACGGTCGGGAGGGCGGTATCGGACCAGGACTGCATGCTTACGAGGGTAAAGGTGTGGTGGAGGTCATCCGCTCCCGCCCCGGTGTCCCCGCTCGTCCCCCGGTAGTCCTCGTCCGCCGCGACCTGCGTCTTCCAGCAAATCGTGGGATGTCAATGATTTCGGTTTCGCTGAATCACCCGTCGGCGCGGCGGGTGGGATCGGCGATCGGATTGCGGGTGATCGCGAACGTTCCGTCCAGTTCGGGGATGTCGGGGTCGGTGTCGGCGAGCGCGAGCTGGGTGAATCGGCCGCGGGCGACGTCGAACTCGAGTTCGTGATAGGCGACGGTATCGCCCCAGTCCGGAGAAGGTAACGAGATGAACCGCATGGTGAACCGCCCGGAGTCCACCGAGCCCTCGGTGAGGACATAGACCCCGAAGTGGTTCTCCCCTTCCGAGCTCAGCCAGTAGACGCCGTTGTCGTAGAGATGCAGGTCGGTGTCGGGATATGGCTTCTTGTCATACAGGCGCAGGTAGTGCAGCGCGATGCGGTAGGTCGGGGCGCCGATGACGATCCGCACCGCCGGCGCGGCGCGGTCTCCGCTCGCGTGGGTCATCGCGTTCTCCTGCTCGTCGCGCCGGGCATTGGAAGCTTCAACTGTGCCAGGAATCTTCCCGCGCGGCATCGGCGGCGGTCACGCTCAGAAGGCGGGCCAGGGAATGGGGCGTGCGGTGCGTGGCAGCGGCATCACCGGCTCGTCGAGCACCTGCTGGGTGCGCTCGATCAACGCGTCGATCTCGGCGTCGCTGATGTGCCGGCTGAGGGTGTCGGCGAACTCGCCCGGCAGTTGTTTGGCGAACGCGGTGACGTCCGCGATCAGACCCTCGCCGATGGGTTGACCGGCCCAGCCCCACAACACGGTGCGCAGTTTGTGGTCGGTGTGCAGGCAGATGCCGTGGTCGACGCCGTAGACCTGCCCGTCCACTCCTTCCAGGGCGTGCCCGCCTTTGCGGTCGGCGTTGTTGAGCAGCACGTCCAACAAGGCCACGCGCTGCAACCGCGGATCGTCGGCGTGGATCAGCGAGACTTCGTTGCCCGCGTCGTCCTGTGCGCGCAGCACCTCGCGGAATCCGTCGGGGACCGCGCCCGCGGGGCACAGATCGATCAGGTCCAGCCGGTCGCCGCGGTCGGTGTGGTTGTCCACGCCGACGACCCAGCGTTGCACCATGCCGGGGCCGAAAGGCCCTTCGCGCAGAATGGTTTCCGGGATCACGCCCCACCCGATCGCCTCGGAGATCAGGTAGGAGGCCACCTCACGCCCGGCCAGGGTGCCGTCGGGGAAGTCCCACAGTGGTCGTTCGCCGCGGATCGGCTTGTAGACCACCCGAAGCGGCGCGTCGCCGGCGGCGGTGTCGGTCACCTCGCAGACCAGGGTGACGTTGCTGGCGGTGTTCACCCGCCCGATCACCGTCAGTTCGCCGCTGTGGAATCCGTCCCCGGCCTGCGCCACCGAATCACTCCTCTAGTTCGGCCGCGCCGAAGATGTCGCCGCGCTTGTAGCCGTTGGTGCGTACGCACATGTGCCCGCGCGCCGACAGCGGTTCGCCGCACAGCGGGCACGGTGGGCGGCCCGCCGCGATCACCCGGGTGGAGCGCAGCGCGAATTCGCGTGCCTGGATCGGGGTGAGGAACACCCGCACCGCGTCGGGGCCCTCTTCGGTGTCGTCGAGCACTACCGACTCGTCGACCTCGGTCTCGGTGATCGCCAGCAGCTCCACCACCACCGCGCCTGCGTCGGCGTCCCAGCCCAGGCCCATGGTGCCGACCCGGAATTCGGCGTCGATCGGGGTGACCAGCGGCGCGTTGTCGCTGACGTCCTCTGCCTGCGGGGGCACTTCCGCGCCGAAGCGGCGCGCGACCTCGTCCAGCAGCAGGCCCATCCGGTCGGCGAGCACCTTCACCTGCTGCTTTTCCAGCAGCACGCTGACCACGCGCGGTTCCTGCACCGCCTGCAGATAGAACGCGCGATCGCCCGGCTCACCGACGGTCCCGGCGACGAAACGATCGGGGGTGCGGAATACATGGATTGCGCGTGACACATGCACCTCCTGATACGTGACCCTGATCGACTACCCGCGGCGCGGGGATTCCATACAACGACCGCTCGGTTGTTTACAAGGAATCGCGGCGCTCCGCATTCCCATTATCCGCACTCCCCGCGGCGCCGAGCTCGCCACCGGGAACAGGGCCGGAGACCTCCGGTCCCGGGGCCGCCGACGCCGCCGCCGGGCGTTGCCCGCCGGACGCTGCGAGGGCGGACAGATCGGCGCCGGTGTCGTTGAGCCGCCACACGTAGGGCGCGGTCGGGGTGTAGCGCACGACGCTGAGCGAGGCGGGCTCGACGACGATCCGCTGGAAGCCGTCGAGATGGATGCCCAGCGCGTCGGCGAGCACCGACTTGATCACGTCGCCGTGCGTGCACGCCACCCACAGTGCGTCGCCGCCGTGCTGCTCGGCCAGCGCGCGGTCGTGGTCGCGGATCGCGGCCACCGCACGGGCCTGTACCTGAGCCAAGCCCTCACCGCCGGGGAACACCGCGCCGGAGGCATGTCGCTGCACGACTTTCCACAGCGGCTCCTCCAGTAGTTCGGCGAGGGGGCGGCCGGTCCACTCGCCGTAGTCCACCTCGAGCAGCCGATCGTCGAAAACCGGTTCCAGGCCGAACTTTTCCGCCAGCGGTGCGACCGTGCGCTGACAGCGCAGCAGCGGAGAGTGCACGATGCGTTCGATCGGCAGCCCGGCCAATCGTTCGGCCACGGTCCTCGCCTGCTCCTCGCCGCGCTCGGTGAGCTCGACGCCGGTACTGCGACCGGCCAGGGTGCGGGCGGTGTTCGAGGTCGACACACCGTGCCGCAACAGGATCACCGTCATGCGGCAAGCCTAGCGATCATGTCGCCGAGACCACGCCGCCCGCCAGCAGACCCATGATGATCGCGCCGAGCACGATGCGGTAGCCGACGAACCAGTACAGCGAATGCCGTGCCACGAAACGCAGCAGCCACGCCACCGACGCGTAGCCGACCACGAACGCCAGCACGGTGGCCACCAGCAGTTGCGGCCCACTGGCGTTGAGTCCCTCACCAGCGGGTTCGAACGCGTCCGGCAGGCTGAACAGTCCCGAGGCGGTCACCGCCGGAATGGCCAGCAGGAACGAAAACCGCACGGCCGCTTCGCGCTCCAATCCCAGGAACAGGCCCGCGGTCGAGGTCGCTCCGGAACGCGAGACCCCGGGGATCAGCGCCAGGCATTGCGCGAAACCCATGGCCAGGCCGTCGCGGGTGGTCAGCTGCTCGATCGAGCGCTCCTTGCGGCCGAAGTACTCACCGGCGGCGATGACCAGGGCGAAGAAGATCAGCATGAACGCCACCAGCCACAGGTTGCGGGCGCCGGTGCGGATCTGGTCCTTGAACACGAAACCCAGCACACCGATCGGGATGGTGGCGATGATCACATACCAGCCGATGCGGTAGTCGAGTTCGCGCTGGGCCTGTTCGTCCAGGACGCGTGTGTGGTCGGCGGTGAGGACCGGAAGTTTGGTGGTGGGCTGATCGTGCAGCGGCAGTTCCTGGCGACCGCGCGCGGTCACGTGCGTGCGCAGGCCCGCGAACCAGGCCAGCACGATCCGCCAGATGTCCTTGGCGAAGAACACCAGCACCGCGGCCTCGGTGCCCAGTTGGGTGACCGCGGTGAACGAGGCGCCGGCGTCTTCGCCGTAGAAGACCGCCGACACGATGCGCAGATGCGCCGAGGAGGAGATCGGCAGAAACTCCGTGAGTCCCTGTACCAGCCCCAGCACCAAGGCCTGCACCCAGGTCATCGACTCGCCAACCACAAACCATCCTCCACTTCCGCGCGAAACACGCGTTCCTGCCTGGGCGTTGGCGCGGCGCTCGGTCGCGTCACCGTCGTTACCGCCCCAATCACGCAGCGACAGTACAGTGTCGAGGCCGGTGCGGCGTGCCCGGCCGCTGCGCTGCGGTCACCGCGCGGGTTTGCGAGGGTGGGGCGGTTTGCCCGCGCACCGATGTGCGACCCACTGTGCTGGTGGGCGCCGTGTCGCGTATCCACACTCTAGGCTTGGCGCCGTGACGAATGCGCGGACACGGTGATGGAACAGCGGACGGTGGGCCGTAGCGGCCTGCGGGTATCGCGGATGGGCCTGGCGACCCATACCTGGGGTTCGCACACCGACGCCGAGGACGCCGCGGGGCAGCTGGTGGCGTTCGTCGAGGCCGGCGGCACGCTGGTGGACACCTCCCCCGCCTACGCCGGTGGCGCCGCGCAGCGGATCCTGGCCGAACTGCTGGGCGATCTGGTCTCCCGCGACGATCTGGTGCTCAGCGGGTGCGCGGGGACCGCGCCGTGGGGGTTCTCCGCCGCCGGGGTGCCGGTGCCGGGAGCGGCGCAGGTCACGGTGGACACCTCGCGGCGGACGCTGCTGCGGCAGCTGGATCGCACGCTGCTGGAGTTCGGCACCGATCACCTCGACATCTGGAACGTCGCGGTGTGGGATCCGCGCACGCCGCTGGAGGAGGTCGCATCGACGGTGGAGCAGGCGGTGCGGTCGGGCCGGGTCCGTTACGCGGGGGTGCGCGGGTTCGGGGCCTGGCAGTTGGCGAGCTTGGCGGCGGTCGCGCCGGTCACCGCGGCGCAGACACCGTATTCGCTGCTGGCGCGGGGTGCCGAGGACGATGTCGTACCGGCCGCGCGGTATCACGGAGTCGGGGTGATCGCCTCGGCGCCGCTGGCGGGTGGCATCTTGACCGGGAAGTACCGCGACGGTGTCCCGGCGGATTCGCGGGGCGCCGACGAGGCGACCGCCGCGGAGATCCGCGATGGTCTCGACGACCGTGCCACCCGGGTGGTGGATGCGCTGGTGACCGCGGCCGACGGGCTGGGTACCTCGCCGCTGGCGGTGGCGCTGGCCTGGATCCGTGACCGGCCGGGCATCGCGAGCATGATCGTGGGCGCCCGCGACATCGGGCAGCTCACCGGCGTGCTGGCCGCCGAGACCTTGGAACTGCCGCGGGCGATCGCGGCCGCTCTGGACGACGTCAGTGCACGCGCCGAGTGACACAGATTAGCCTTGCCTGCATGAGCACAGCAGTGGCCCGGGGTGGGCGTGGGAACCGAGTCCGAGCCGTGTGGTGGCGTGCGGCGGCGGCTCTGCTCGCGGCGTGCCTGCTGGCGGGGTCGGTGGCGTGCGGCGGCGACGCGGGTTCCTCGCACGGCGGGCACGGGCCCACCACGGCGACGCTGACCGATCTGGATCCGGTGCCGATCGGGCCGGAGCTTACGCCCGCGTTGCCGGTGACGGTGCGTTCGTTCGACGGCGCGGAGGTCACCGTCACCGACGCCTCCCGCATCATCGCCGTGGACCGCTACGGCACGCTCGCGCAGATCGTGTACGCGCTGGGGCTGGGTCCCAAGCTGGTCGGGCGCAGCACCTCGGCGGCGTTTCCGGCGGTGCGCGAGGTGCCCAACGTGGCGGGTGGCAACGGGTCGCTGAACATCGAATCGGTGCTGGCGTTGCGGCCGTCGGTGTTCTTGACCGACACCACCAGCGCCGCTCCCGCGGTGCGCGAGCAGTTGCGCGCGGCAGGTGTCACGGTCGTCTATTTCGACCCGGAGCGCACGATGAACGGGGTGACGCCGCAGATCGAGGCGGTGGCGGGCGCGCTGGGGGTGCCGGAGCGGGGGCAGGCGCTGGCGCAGCGCACCCGCGACGAGATCGCCGCGGCGAGCGCCGCGGTACCCGATCAAGACCCGCAGTTGACCATCGCGTTCCTGTATCTGCGTTCCACCGCGATCACGATGCTGGCGGGCCCGGGGTCGGGCGCGGACGCGTTGATCGCGGCGCTGGGTGCGCGCGACGCGGGCACCGTGGCCGGGTTGACCGAGCCGTTCACCGCGATCACCAGTGAGGCGATGATCGGTGCTGCGCCGGATGTGCTGCTGGTGATGTCGGATGGTCTGAAGTCCGTCGGCGGTGTGGAGGGGTTGCAGAAGGTGCCCGGTATCGCGCAGACCCCGGCCGGGCGGGACCGGCGGGTGGTGGACATGTCGGATGCGGTGCTGCTGAGTTTCGGGCCCAACACCGGCCGGGTGATCGCGGCGCTGAGCGCGGCGGTGTACGGCACCGGGGCATGAGCTTTTCGGGGACTCGGGCGGCGCGGCCGCCGGTGACGTCCGTGCCGAGGTCGCGGGGCCGTTCCCGGGTGCTGCTGACGTTCACGATCGCCGTGGCGGGTCTGGTGGCGTTGGCGGTGGTGTCGGCGGCGATCGGGCAGGTGCCGACGACGCCCGCCGAAGTGGCCGGCAGCGTGCTGCACCGGATCGGGCTGGATATCGGGCCGATGCCCGCGCATCCGGCGGGTGAGGTGACGCTGTGGGAGGTGCGGTTCCCGCGGGTGGTGCTGGCGATGCTGGTCGGTGCGGCGCTGGCGACAGCGGGTGCGTTGTTGCAGGGTGTGTTCGCCAATCCGCTCGCCGAGCCCGGGGTGATCGGGGTGTCGGCGGGGGCGGCGGTCGGTGCGGGCACGGTCATCGTCGTGGGCGGGGCGTTCGTGGCGGCGTGGTCGGTGGCCGCGGCGGCGTTCGTCGCGGGGTTGGCGACCACGTTGCTGGTGTATCTGCTGGCCCGCTCCGGCGGCCGCACCGAGGTCGTCACGCTCGTGCTCACCGGGGTCGCGATCAATGCTTTCGCGGGCGGTTTGATCGCGTTGCTGCTGTTCGTGGCCTCCCCCGCGGCGCGCGACCAGATCGTGTTCTGGCAGTTGGGCTCGCTCAACGGCGCCACGTGGGAGTCGGTCGGTGTGGTGGCGCCGCTGGCCGCGGTCGGAGTCGCCGCGGCGGTGCTGCTGGCGCCGCGGCTGGATCTGCTGGCGCTCGGGGAGTCCGCGGCTCGTCATCTCGGGGTCGATGTGGAGCGGCTGCGCCGCAACGTGATCGTGGTGGTGGCGGTCCTGGCGACCGCCGGTGTCGCGTTCACCGGCATCATCCTGTTCGTCGGGCTCATCGTCCCGCACCTGGTGCGGATGCTCGTCGGTCCCGCCCACCGGGTGCTGATCCCCCTCAGCGCCGTGGTCGGCGCGGTGGTGCTGCTGGCCGCCGACGTCAGTGCCCGCTCCCTGGTCGACAACGCCGACCTCCCGCTCGGCATGCTCACCTCCCTCATCGGCGGGCCTGTCTTCTTCTGGCTGCTGCGCCGCACCCGAGCCCGCTCCGGAGGCTGGGCATGACCCCTCCTTCAGCGGCACATGGCTGCCGCGAACACCGAGAAGACCTCACGATGGTGTGCCCCTCAGGGCAGGGGGGTGTGCAGTGAGCGTGTTGCGGACGGTGCACCAGTTGCCGGAGTGGCCGCGGAAGGGGGATGCGACGGTGCGGGCGGACGGGGTGAGCGTCCGGCGCAGGAGTGGCGGGCAGTCACGGCTGGTGCTCGACGGTATCGACTTCGAGGCGGTGGCGGGGCGGATCGTGGCCCTCGTCGGACCCAACGGCGCTGGCAAGTCGACGCTGCTGGCCGCGTTGGCCGGGGAATTGGCGCTCAGCGCGGGGACGGTGGAACTGGACGGGCAGCCGTTGTCGCACTGGACGACGCTGGACATGGCGCGGCGGCGAGCGGTGTTGCCGCAGACCCATACCGTGGGCTTCCCCTTCACCGCACGCGAAGTGGTGGCGATGGGCCGCGCGCCCTGGGTGCGCACCGAGCGCCGCGAATTCGACGAGAAACAGATCGCCGCGGCGATGGCCGCCACCGACGTCGAACACCTCGCCGCCCGGTCGTTTCCGACCCTGTCCGGCGGTGAACGCGCTCGTGTCGCGCTGGCGCGGGTATTGGCGCAGGACACCGCCACGTTGCTGCTGGACGAGCCCACCGCGGCTCTGGATCTCGGGCATCAGGAATCCGTGCTGGGCTTGGCCGCCGCCCGCGCCGCCGAAGGCGCCGCCGTGGTGGTCGTCCTGCACGATCTCGGTATCGCGGCCGCCTATGCCGACCGCGTCGCGGTACTCGATTCCGGTCGCCTCGCCGCGGACGGACCGCCCCGCGACGTGCTCACCACCGAACTGCTCACGCGCGTCTATCAGCACCCGGTCGAAGTGCTCGACCACCCGGTCACCGGCGCCCAACTGGTCCTGCCCGTGCGCCGCTGAGCTCGAGCCACTGCGATGGCCGTCGTCGCCGTGGCCGGGCGCCGCCGATCCGCCCCGCTTCGGGCGCGTTCTCTATGCCACACCGAGGTGTGCGTCGGGTCGATACGCCGGGTCGCACACGCGGTGGCGCCGCCCACCGCAACCGCAGGCTTGCCAGCCGGAGCCGTGGTGGGCTGCGGCCGGACGGCGTTATCGCCAGATCAGTTTCAGCACCGCGGGCGTCAGCAGCATGCGGATCACGGTGGCGTCCAGGATCAGCGCCGCGATCATGCCGTAGGCGATGTATTTCATCAGCACCAGATCCGAGAACCCGAACGCGCCGGTGACCACGATGAGGATCGCGGCCGCAGAGGTGATCACGCCGCCGGTGTGGGCGATGCCGTAGCGGATCGCCTCGGGCGGGTCCGCGCCGGCGGTGCGGGCCTCCGACACCCGCGACAGCAAAAACACCTCGTAGTCGGTGGACAACCCGAACACCACCGTCACGATCAGCGCCAGCACTGCGAACATCAACGGTCCCGGGGTGAAGTGGAAAACCCCCGCGCCGTGCCCCTCGACGAACACCCAGGTCAGCACCCCCAGGGTGGACACGAGACTGAGCGCGCTCATCGCCACGGCCTTCAGCGCCAGCACCAGCGAGCCGAACGCCGCGTACATCAGCGCCAGCGCCGCCGCCACCAGGATGGCCAGCAGCGTCGGCAGGCCGTCGAGCAATCCGTTGATGCTGTCGCGTTCCAGTGCGGGCACACCGGCGATCATCACCCGCACCCCGGGTGGGTCGGGGATCGCGCGCAACGCGTCGATGACCCGGTCGGCGTCGCGTTTGTCGGCCAGCCCGGCGGCGAGCACGTTGATGCCGTCCTTGGTAGCCGCTGCGGGCTCGAAGCGTCCGGTGAGACCGGGGACCTGGTTGGCGGCGTAGCGGATGTCGCTCAGTTGCCGCGGGTCGGCGCCGACGACCACCAGTTTCAGAGGTTCGGTGCGGAAGCTGGGAAACAGTTCGTCGAACCGTTCCTGCGCCACCCGGGCCGGGCTGTCGTCGGCCAGGTACCGTTCGCTGAGCCCGCCGAATTCGATGTGGCGCATCGGGATGCTCAGCGCGAGCAGCGCCAGCACGATGGGCACGGCCACCGCCAGCGGGCGGCGCATCGCCCACAGCGCCAGACGGGAGAAGAATCCGGCGTCGATCTGCGCTTCGGTTTTGCTGCGGGAGAACCGTTTCCAGCCCAGGAAGTCGATACGGCGTCCGACGATGCTCAACGCCGCCGGGAGCGCGGTCACCGACAGCAGCGCCGCCAGCAGGACCGAGCTGATGCCGCCCAGCGGCACCGAGCGCAGTACCCCGTTGGGGAAGATGAACAGCGCGCCCAGGCTGACGGCGATGATCGCCGCCGAGAACAGCACCGTGCGCCCGGCGGTGGCGACCGTGCGGGCGGTGGCGTCTTCGACGGTGTGGCCTGCGGCGAGTTCCTCCCGGAACCGGGTGACGGTGAACAGGCCGTAGTCGATCGCCAGCCCCAGGCTGACCAGGGTCATCACCGCGCTGGCGAAGACGTTGACGTCGATGTGGTCGGTCAGCAGCCGCAGCCCGCCCTGGGTGCCCAGGATCGTCATGCCGCCGATGAGCACCGGCAGCAGCGCCCCGATCACGCCGCCGAACACGAAGTACAGCAGGATCGCCACCAGCGGCAGGGCGATCATCTCCGCGCGCCGGATGTCGCGTTGCATGCCGGTGTTGATGCCTTCGACGATCGGCTGCAACCCGGCCAGTTGCACCGTCGTGCCGCCGGGGCCGCCGCCTGCGCGTCCGGCGCCGAGATGGTCCTTGATCGCGGTGTAGTTCTCCACCGTCGCGGTGCCCGAGCCGCGCAATCCGACGCTGGCGAACGCGTGGGTGCGGGTGGCGTCGGTGGCTTGGGCGGAGAACGGGCTGTCCCAGTAGCTGTCGATCTTCTGGATGCGGTCGGGGTAGGTGGCCAGCAGTCCGGCCAGCTGCCGGGTGACCGGGCCGCGGACGGCCGGGTCGTCGACGGTGGCGCCTTCGGGCGCGGTGTAGAGCAGGATGAGGTCGCTGTCGGTGTCGCGGCCGAAGGTGCCGTCGGCCAGTTCGGCGGCGGCGACCGATTCGCTGCTCTCGTCGAACCAGCCTTCTTGCGTCAGCCGCCCGGCCAAGTCGCGGCCGTACCAGCCGGAGACCAGCACGAACAGCACGAAGAAGCCGAGGACGAGGAAGCGGTGGCGGTGCACGAACCGTCCCCACCGCAGTGATCCGGAACGGCGCATCGCGTCGCGGCCCGGTCAGCCGCAGGCCGGGGTGCGGTAGTCGGCCGAGCGCAGGATGCCGCACAGGTCGGTGCGCGAGATCTTCCACTTGCCGTCTACGAGCACGAAATGCACGACCGTGGTGCGGACCGCGGTGCCGGTGCCGTCCTTGTCCAGCCGCATGGTGGCCGTGAGCGTGCCGTCGTGGTTGTCGAACACCGGGTCGGTCACGCCGTAGACGGCGCGCGGGTTGTCCTGCAGCGCCTTGTACATGTCGGGGATGGCTTGGCGGAAGGATTCCCCGTCCTCGATGAGGGCGGTGCGCTCGCTGTCGGGCAGTGCCGGGTCCAGCGCCCGCTTGATCTGGGCGTCGAGGTCGGCGGCGGTGGGCAGCGGCGGGTGCGCGGCGCTGGAGGAGGCGGCGATCGAGGACGACAGCGACGCGTTGGCCGACGAGCGGGCGGCGTCGACGGCGGCGTCGTCGACGGTGTCGCTGCCGCACGCGGCGGCCGCCGCGGCCAGCAGCAGGCCCGCGGCGGTGAGCGCGGCGCGGGCGAGTCGTGTGTGGGTCATCACTTCCTACATACCTTCGATGACGGAGCTGATCCGTCCCAGCAGGGCACGCACGGTCGTGACGTCCCGTGCCGCGGCGTCGACCGGCGCGGCGTCGGGGATCATATCCCGCACCAGGGCGGCGACACTGCGTTCGTCGTCGAGGTCGATGTCGGTGACCCTGGCTTCGGCGACCGCGAGCACGTCGTCGGGGCCGGGGACGACCTCGCCGAGGTCGCGGCGGTAGATCTCCAGTGTCAGGGTGGCGCGGACCGTGCGGAACGCGAAGGGGTGGCCATCGGCGGTGGACCCGAATCCGTGCGCGTACGGGCCGACGGTGATGTCGTCGATGGCAAATTCCGACGGATGGTCGGTTTCCAACCCGGATCTCCCTGTATCGGACGGTGTGAGACTCCACCGTAACCCTGAGCACCGACATTCCGCTCGAGCCGATACCCGGTCGGTCGGTTCGTTACGTCATCATGGTCAGATGGAAAGGTTGCGGATGATTCGTCGGTAGAAGGAGTTCGGTGGATGCGCCCTCGCGGCTCGGTCGTCTCGGCATTCGCGGGTGTGGCGGTGCTGGCGTTGCTGGCGGGATGCTCCTCCGGCGGCGGTCCCGATCTGCCGACCAGGGAACCGGCCACCGCCGCGGACGCGCCCGCGGCGACGACACCGCCGGCCGGGCGGGTACTGCCCGCGGGCCCGATCACCGCGCTGGAAGCCGATCCCTCCAGCGGGCTGCTGGTGGGCCTGGACGGCGCCGTTCTCACCGTCATCGACCCTGACGCCGCCCCGCCCGTGGTCCGCACGGTGCGGCTGCCGAAGCGTGCCGGCGGTCTCGCGCCGGGCAGGCCGGGTGAGATGCTGGCGGCCGCGCCGGGCCGGGTGCTGCGGGTGGATCTGACCTCGGGCGCGGTCGGTGAGGTGGCCGTCGACGGCGACGTGCGGTCGGTACGCGCCCGCCGGGACGGCGGGTTGCTCGTCGGCACCGCCGACGGCCGGGTACTGGAGCTTGCCCCCGGCGGCGAGGTGACCCACACCGTGTCCGGGCTCGTCTCCGCCGACGCACTCGCCGAAGCCGACGGCAAGCTCACCGTGCTCGACCGGCGTCAGACCGCGATCTTCGAGTTCGACCCGGCCCAGCAGCGCCCCGGATTGGCGCTGCGGGCCGGTGACGGGGCCACGCAGCTGATCGGCGACACACGCGGCCGGTTCGTGGTCACCGATACCGCCGGGGGCGAACTGCTGGTCTACACCGCCGGACCGCTCGTGTTGCGCCAGCGTTTCCCGGTAGGATCTTCGCCTTACGCACTTGCCTACGATCAGCGGTCCGACACCGTGTGGGTGACGTGCACGCAGCGCAACGAGGTCGTCGGATTCGACCTGTCGACTGGTATACCGAAGGAAGTGGGCCGCTACGCCACCGTCCGGCAACCGAACTCGGTGGCCATCGAGCAACGCACCGGCGATCTGTTCGTAGGGTCCGCGACCGGCGAGGGTCTGCAACGGATCGGTGCGGACGATCGGAAGAGAGGGCACTGATGGCTCGGACATCACGCGCGGGCGACGATTCCGCGGCATCTGCTGATCCGACAGCTCATCGGGGGCGCGGGCGCGCGCTGCCCGCGGGCTGGGAAACCACGAGCGACGACTACGAGTACGTGCCGCTGCGGCTGCCGCCGGATGTCACGCGGGTGACCGCGTCCATGCGGCTGGCGATCCAGGCCGAGTTCGGTGGCTGGGAACTCTCCCGCGTGCGGGCCTACACCGACGGCAGCAGGCGGGTGCTGCTGCGGCGGCGAAAATCCGCACTACTACCCCAGCCCGAACCCGGAATGTGAGCCGATGTACGCCCTGCTACTCCGACTGATGTTCCTGGTCGCGCCGGAACGCATCCACCACCTCGTGTTCGCGGCCATGCGGTTCGCCGCCTGGTTACCGCCCCTGCGCTGGGCGATGAGTCAGATCCTGCGCACCCGCGATCCGATCCTGCGCACCGAGGCCTTCGGGGTCGAGTTCCCCGCGCCGCTGGGCCTGGCCGCCGGTTTCGACAAGAACGCCGACGGCGTCGATGCCTGGGCGCCGTTGGGGTTCGGTTTCGCCGAGATCGGCACCGTCACCGCGCAGGCGCAACCGGGCAATCCGGCGCCGCGGCTGTTCCGGCTTCCCGCCGATCGGGCGCTGATCAACCGGATGGGTTTCAACAACCACGGCGCCGCCGCGGCCGCCGAACGTCTGCGCAGGCGGCGTGGCGGGGTGCCGATCGGCGCGAACATCGGCAAGACGAAGGTCGTCGAGCCGGATGCCGCGGCCGCGGACTACGCCGCCGGCGCGGCGCTGCTGGGGCCGCTGGCCGATTTCATCGTCGTCAACGTCAGCTCCCCCAACACCCCCGGCCTGCGGGATCTGCAGGCGGTCGAATCGCTGCGCCCGCTGCTGCGGGCGGTGCTGGACAGCGTGCGGGTGCCGGTGCTGGTGAAGATCGCACCGGATCTGTCCGACGAGGACATCGACGCGGTCGCCGAACTGGCCGTCGAACTCGGCCTGGCAGGCATCGTGGCCACCAACACCACCATCCGCCGCGACGGCCTGCGCACCCCGGTCGGTGAGGTCGAGGCCATGGGGGCGGGTGGTCTGTCCGGTCCGCCGGTCGCCGACCGTTCGCTCGAAGTGCTGCGGCGGCTGTACCGGCGCGTCGGCGATCGTCTGGTGCTGATCTCGGTCGGCGGTATCGAAACCGTCGACCAGGCGTGGGAACGCGTCCTCGCCGGTGCGACGCTGTTGCAGGGCTACACCGGTTTCATCTACGGCGGTCCGTTCTGGATGCGCAGGATCCATCGCGGCCTGGCGCAGCGGTTGCGCGCCGAGGGGTACGGCAGCATCGGCGAGGCAGTCGGCGCGGAGCACAAAGCGCACGCCTGACCCGCGCGATGGCGTTCAGCCGTGCACGAACGGTGTTTCCGGGCTGTGCGATCGCCGGTCGCGGGTATCGTGCCCCGGCGGCGCCGGATCCTCCTTCGCTGCCAATTGCCGGCCCAGCCGCGCCGCCATGCGCTTGGCGAGCAGGATCACCGCGTGGTCGCGCAAGATGCCCAGTTGGTCGGCGTAGACGTCGACGCGGGCTTGTGCCATGCGGTCGTGCACGAGGTGCGGGTCGCTGAGCAGTTCGTCCAGGTGCATGCCGGCCAGCGCCTGACTGCGGGTGAGCCGTCGGTCCGGCAGCCAGCTCAGCCGCCAGTCGTCGGTGGCGTCGGTGTCGCGGCAGGCCGATTCCGGGGTCAGGTCACTGGTCATCGTCCACTCGGTGGTGTGGATGGTCATCGCGGTCTCCGGTGCGACAGGTGGAGTGAGGCAGGCTCCAGGGCGCTTCGAGTTCGATGATCACGAATGCCTCCGGTCGTGCATCTGTTGGTGCGGCGCGGTGGATGTGCCGCACCTGCCGTGTGCTGTGTCGGTGGGCGCGGGCAGCCCGTGCCCGGGCCGAGTGGCCCGCGGCCGGCCCAAGCCGTCGAGCGCGTCGCTCGGCAGCGGTGCGGTCCGGTGATGTACGGGTGTGTCGGCGAGATGGGTCGGCGGTGAGTTCGCCGCAGCTGTGCGGTCCACGCCTGCGGCGTGGTGCGGTGCGGCCGGTGAGGGACGTTGCCGGGGCCGACGGCGCCCGTGACAGGGGGATACCGGGCGTCGGCGACGTCTGGAACGAATCCGTCCTCGTCGGAGGCGTGGTCGGCGGGGAAACGCCATGAAGAGCACGCAGGCCGGTCGATGTCCGGTGCTCGGTGCCGCGAGCGTAGCTCACGGGCCGTTCAGTCCATCACCGACTTCGGCGCCGGGTCGATCTCCGGTGCGGCGGGGCGGTGCCGCCGTCGCCGTCGGAGCCGCTTGATCTGAAGTAGCATTCTCGTCACCAGCCCTCCCGATGCGCCTGGTGGAGCGATGGGATCGCCACAACCATTGTGGCATTTGCCGTTCCCCGAGTGCAATTGCCGTTGTAATTTGGTAATTGACATTTCGCCTGCTGGATAAACCCGATTTGCGCGGCGTAGGCGCGTACACGCGTCGGTCTCCCGCCGATCGAGGAGGTGGCATCGCCATGGTCGCGCCCGATCCGGGAATGGTTGCCATTCGCGATATCCTCACCCGGCTGTGCACGCGCTCGGGTCTGAGCTCGGATCGGTTGCGCAGCACCGAGATCGACGTGCTGCCGCTACTGGATCTGCTGGCAGTGCGCCAGTTCGCGCGACGGGCGGGCGTCCCGCGGGAAGAGGCGGTGCTGCCGGTGGTACGTGAGCTGGCGCGACGATTGACGCCCAGTGATCGTTTCATCACCGACGCGGAATTGTCGCTGGGACTGTTGCGCGAAAATCCGCCCCCGGATGTGGATCCCGCCCGGCTCTACGCCCATGATCTGGGCGAGCGCCGCGAATACCTCACCGAAAAATGGTCGGTTCTGCACGAAACGTCCGGGGCGCAACCGATTCCCCGCACGCTGACGGTGCGGTCCCTGCGCGGGACTCCCGCGCGTCGCGCGTTCGCCGAACTGGCCGTGCGGTTGGCCACGGCCTCGGTATTCGCCGGAGCACATGCCGTGGACGCTGATTTCTCATCGAAAGAGTTTGCTCCGCAACGGAATTCGTCAGATCGCCGCGGCGTGGTGACCGTGATCGGCGACGCGGTCATCGACCACATGTACGTGGTCGACGAGATCCCCGGTCCGGGTGCCGCCGCGCGCGGCAGTTATCAGGAGCATCCCGGTGGCAAGGGACTCACCCGCGCCGTCGCGGCCGCCCGGCTCGGCCTGCGGGTGCGGCTGATCTCGGCGGTGGGCGACGACGGCGCAGGCGACCGCATCCTGGAGTATCTGCGCAGCGAAGGTGTCGACACCGAACTGGTGAAAGTGGTGCCCCATGCGCCGACACCGGTCACGGCCGTGATCGTCGCGAGTACAGGTGTGGCCAGCCGAGTCGGCTGCAAAGACGAGCGAATCCGGTTGAGCGCCCCGGATTTACGCGGCCACGCCATCGCATCGGCGATCGCGGGTTCCGAGGCGCTGCTGCTGACCTTCGAGCAACCCGCCGGGGTGCTCGAGCTGATCTTGGCCCAGCTGCGCAAGCTCCCGGCCCGCCCGCTGGTGGTCGCGCATCCGGCCCCGCGCCTGGATCGCCCGCAATACCTGTATCGGCATCTCGGCGTGGTGGACTACCTCGTCGGCGGCGACAAGGACCTGGAGGCGCTGGCGATGGTCGCCGACGGCGCGACCGCATGCGGTGCACAGACCGCGACGCGGTTGCGGGCGCTCGGCGTGGGCACGGTGTGCGCGCTGCGGGATTTCCGGTGCGCGGTGTGGTCGGATGAGGTCGACGACCGATTCCAGCCCTATCCGACCGCGCTCGAGCGCTCTGTCGGCGCTCATGCCGCCTTCTGCGCCGCTCTGGTCTACCGTCTGCTCACATCGCGGCGCCCCGCCGCACGCGAGGACTACCTCTGGGCGACCGCCGCCATGGTGGCGACCCAATCGGTGGGCGACGTTCCCGGAGCCATGCCGCTACCCAGTGAGATCGACAGGATTTCCCGGCTGGCCGTACACGAGCCTTGACCGGCCTGGCGACGCCCGGCACCGGTTCGTCGTAAGGGCAGTGATCCGGCAGTCCGCAGTGCGGCGACGAGCCCGATCATTGCCTGAAGGATTGTTGAAGTTCGGCCCACCCGGATTGCCGCGTCTGGCTACGATGAGTGAGCCGCGCCACACGTGGCGCACCGACTCGTGAGAGACTGATGGAGCATTCACCGCATCACGTCAAATTTCGAGTTTCGGATCGGGCATCGGCGCACACCGGCGTCCGGTTCACCCCCAGCGATATCGGGAACAGGGATATGACGACAACAGAAATCGGATACGCGCACCAATCGGGCAAGACGGTGTACACCGTGCCCGCCGCATTCCAGGAGACCGCGCGGCTGCGCCCGGAGCAGATCGCCTTGCGCAAGGTCGGCGGCACGCAGGAATACACCTGGCGCGAGTACGCCGAACGGGTGCGCTCGATCGCCGCGGGCCTGGCCGGTCTCGGCATCGGCCACGGCGACACCGTCGGCATCATGCTGACCAACCGCCCCGAATTCAACCTCGTCGACACCGCCGCACTGCACCTGGGCGCCACCCCGTTCTCGATCTACAACACCAGCTCCCCCGACCAGATCACCCACCTGTTCACCAACGCGGGCAACAAAGTCGTCGTGACCGAACAGGTCTTCCTCGACCGCATCACCGCCTCCGGTGTGCCGATCGAGCACATCATCATGGTCGACGGTCCCGCCGAGGGCGCCATCACCCTGGAGCAGGTCGAGGCCGCCCCCGCCGCCGACTTCGATTTCGACGCCGCATGGCAGGCCGTCGGCGCCGACGATCTGGCCACCCTGATCTACACCTCCGGCACCACGGGGCCGTCCAAGGGTGTGGAGATCACCCACCGCAACGTGCTCGCCCAGATCATCGCCCTGGTCAACGGCCCGCTACAGGTCGGCCTGGACGACCGCGCAGTCTCCTACCTGCCCGCCGCGCACGTCGCCGACCGGATCTCCGCCCACGCGATCAACCTGCTCACCGGCATCCAGATCACCACCGTGCCCGACCCGCGCGAAGTCGCCGCGGCGCTGCCCGACGCGCGCCCGACCGCCTTCTTCGGCGTGCCCCGCGTGTGGCAGAAGATCAAGGCCGGTGTGGAGGGCAAGCTCGCCGAAGAGTCGAGCCCGGTCAAGAAAGCGCTGGCCAACTGGGCGATCGCCACCGGAGTCGCCGCCGCGCGCGCCGATCTGGCAGGCAAGGGTCGCGGTCCTCTGCTGAGCGCGCAGCACAAGATCGCCGAGACGCTGGTGTTGTCCAAGTTGCGCCACGCACTCGGCTTGGATCAGCTGACCGTCGCCTCCTCCGGCGCCGCCCCGATCCCGCCGGAGACGTTGGAATACTTCTTGGGTCTCGGCTTCACTGTGAGCGAGGTGTGGGGCATGTCGGAGACCACCGGCGTGGGCACCTTCACCGAGCTGGACAAGCCCCGCCCCGGCTCGGTGGGGCGCCCGGTCGACGGCATGGAACTGCGGCTGGACGCCGACGGCGAGGTGCTGGTGCGCGGACCGATCGTCACCCGCGGCTACCGCAACATGCCCGACAAGACCGCCGAGGCCATCGACGCCGACGGCTGGCTGCACACCGGTGATGTCGGCACTCTCGACGCGGATGGTTACCTGCGGATCGTGGACCGCAAGAAGGAATTGATCATCAACGAGGCGGGCAAGAACATCGCCCCCAGCAACATCGAGAACGCGGTGAAGGCCGCTTCCTCGCTGATCGGCCAGGCCGTCGCGATCGGCGACGCCAAGCCCTACATCGCCGCGCTGATCGTGCTCGACCCCGACGTCGCCGCGATCCGCGCCAAGGAACTCGACGCCACCGGCGAGGACATCGCCGCCCTGGCCACCCGCCCCCAGATCGTCGACGAGGTGCTGGCGGCGGTGCAGGCGGGCAACGCCAAACTGTCGCGGGTCGAGCAGATCAAGCGGTTCACCATCCTCGGTGCCGTGTGGGAGCCCGGCGGTGAGGAGCTGACTCCGAAGATGTCGCTCAAGCGCGCCCCCATCGCGGCCGAGTACCAGGCCGAGATCGAGGCGCTGTACGCCAAGGAACCCTCCGATCGGGTGATCAACGTCAAGTAGGCGGCGCGCCGAAAGCATTGTGGCCCTGAGTATTACGCTCAGGGCCACAGCGCTCTCACGGTTCCAGATACAGCCGCTCACAGGGCAAGCGCGGATACCCGTCGGTGTCGTCGGCCGACACCTCGACCGCCTCGTGCCAGTGCCGGGCACGCCACTCCTGCACGAACAAGCACGCGGCGGTGACGCACGCGACGAAGTCCATCCGGGCACCGTGCCAGAACACCGACAGGTGGACATCCGGCTCGCAAGGCCTCGGAGATTCCCGCCGCTCATCACGGTTCACTGTCGCTCCCTACGCTCTTGTAGCGCGCCAGCAAACAAGTATCGCATGTGCCGAACCCGCAGTGCACCAACATGATCCAGGGCCCCTTCGCACCCCTGCGCATACACGCGGCCCGTCCTCCGGCGAGCGGCGCGCTCGGCGGCACAGCCACGAATCGCGGCGACCACAACACTCCCGGAAATCCGGAAACCACTGCGCGGGCACACGACCCACGCACGGAACCCGGTCCCCCGATCGGCAGGACTCGGCAACGCCACCGTGCCAGCCGCCCGCACCACCGAGACGTCGAGCCGGAACAGTTCCGCGAACAACGTCATGTCCTCCGGCAAATCGGGCTGTGTCAGAAATGTCCACCGTTGCGACCGGGGATGCGATATCGGTATTCGACTCCGAGTCGTTCGAACAGGGCGTGTCCCGCGGCTACCGGTTGATGGGCAAACTGATATCACTGGTTCCGGCCGTGCGGATGATCGCCCAATACCACCGCTACGCGTTCTGAATCGTCTACCCAGCACCGGGTTCCGACGCGACAACGGATAGGGCACAATCGGCGGGAGACATAGGTGTTCGCGTTCGGGGCGCCGGGGTGCGGGCCGGTGGCAGAGCCACACACCATCGCAGACCGGCGACCCGCGATCGTGTCCGCATCGGGCCGGGTGCGGGTGGAGTCTCAGCTGATCGCGTCGATCAGCAGTTTCGCCGCCACCGCCGCCCCGTCCGCGCGGATCATGTCGGCCACCGCGCTCGCGCGCGCTCGGGTGGTGGATGCCAAGGCGATGTCTAAAGCGGCGGACAACGACGCGGTGCTGGGGTCAGCGTCTTCGCATGCCGCGCCGACGCCGAGATCGGCTACTCGGCGCGCCCAGTACGGCTGGTCCATCATCTGGGGTACCACCACTTGAGGCGCGCCCGCCCGTGCGGCGGCCGTCGTCGTGCCGGCGCCGCCGTGGTGGATGACGGCGGCGACCCGAGCGAACAGCGCCTGATGGTCGACCTCGCCGACGGCCATGCAATCGGGCAGGTCATCGGTCAAAGCCAACTCGGCCCAGCCACGAGAAAGAAGCACACGGCGGTTGTGGGCGCGGATCGCTTCGATCGCCGCCCGGGCGATGCCGGCGCGCATCGGCATACTGCCGAACCCGACGTACACCGGTGGTGTGCCAGCGTCCAAGAACGCCGACAACTCGGGGGGCAATGCGCGTTCGTCGGGCACGATCCAGGCACCGGTCTGCACAACGTTCAGATCCGGCGATGGCGACCATGGACCCAGGACCGGGTCCGCGGCCAGCCATGGGCTCTCGGTGATGACGTGGTCGCGTACCGCGGCTACCGGCGGTAGCCCGAGCGCCGCCCGGCCGGTGTTGAGCGGGTAACCGAACTGCGCGTTCCAACCGTGGGTGTCGATTTCCCACAGCAGCTGGTTGCCGATGGCGGCCGGTGCGGGTCGATCGCCCGGCAGCGGCATCGGCGGGTGATGTGGCGAGGGCAGGGTGGTCGGCTGGTAGGTGACGTACTGGTAGTGGATGCCCAGCTTCTCGGCGACGGACCGGGCCGCGATCTGTGTCACGCCGGATGCGACGACCACGTCGCATCCGGCGGCCGCTGGAAGGATCGTGTCGAACTGAATCGCGGGCCAATCGGTCACGTACTGCGACAGTTCGACCCGCGACAGCCTCCCGCCTCCCGAACCGGCCTTCAGCGGCCCCAGCGGCACCAGCGACAACCCGAGCTCAGCGCAACGCGGCGCGATGTCCGGCGGCGCGCACACACGCGCTTGGGCGCCGAGCTCCCGCAACCACAGCGCGAGCCCCAACAGCGGCTCGACGTCCCCACGCGACCCGCTGGCCACCAATAACGCCCGCACGTGTCACCGACGATCCGCAGCCGGATCCGCAGTGAGCCATTCAGTCAGAACGAGGTCATCGATGCCGCCCATGCCAACCATCATCGAGCCGAAGCGCCATGCCACGACCCCAGAATCGTTCCCACCCTTGAAAATCACCTGTGTGTGACGTCGAACCCCTAGCCCAACTGCTCTACGGCGAAGCCGGTGAGCAGTACGGCGAAGCCTCCGATCTCGCCGATGATCAGGGCGACGAGGACGAAACGCATCGAGGGCGGTGGGTTGCGCATCTGGTTGTCGGTTTCGCGCTGCAATCCCAGGCGGATGTAGTTGGAAATGGTGACTGCGAACAGCAGGACTATCGCACCGGCGGCTGTGGCGTTCACCGCGGTCGGCCAGCCGGACAGTTCGACGAACAGTGCGATCAGTCCGGTCGCGAACGAATACAGCAAAGCGGCTCGGTGGGCGATGTCGACGTAAGGATGTGCCAGACCATCCGGGGAGGTGGTCATCGCCTGCCACTTCCATACGCCGAGAATCAGTGCCCACAGAAAGATGAGCCCAGCGAAGAACAGTACCCAAGCCGTTTCCGTGCGAATGATCAAATCCGTGCCCTCATCACTCCATCGCGCACCCACTTGGGCGGCCGTCCAGCGGCAGAGTACCGCCTTCGGCCGACCGTGGCGCGACAACGACAACCACTGCTGGGCATACCCTCAGCAATCGAGTCGGCCACCATCCAGCGATGCCTGATCGGCCCATCGTGCCAGTGCTCGGTAGAGCCAATACTGAGCCGCCCCGGTGGTCCTGGCGCCGGTGATCCGAGTGGTGAGCGTCCAGTAGCGGTGGATGCGAGGGTCGGTGTCGGTGGCGTCGGCGAGCAGTTGGCGCCGCAGGCGCGGGGTGTCGCGGTCGCGTCGAGCGGCTGCGTGGGCGTGGACGAATCGGTCGAGTTCGGGACCGGGGTGCGGTTCGCGGTATGTGGTGATGAGCGAGTCCACGCTCTCGCAGACTTCGGCCACCGCGGTCAGCAGGGCGCGTTTGTCGCCGATTCCGGCGGGATCTGTGCGCCAGAGCTGGTGTGAGAGTGCGGCGCTCAGGGCTGGGTCGGCGATGCCGATGGCGAGTTCGGCGTAGGCGAGGACGTGCCGAGGATCCGGGTCGGCCGGCAGGTCGGGGATGTTCATCGCGACGAACCCGTCGAACATCGCCGGCGGTAGAGGTGCGAGCAGTCGTCGCCAGAACCGCACGAGCGCGTCGTGCGCGTGGCTGCGGTCCTGCACGGCGGCAAGCATCTTCAAGCGTGCGGCGCGGTCGGCGGGGGCAGCGTTCTCGACCGCGACCAGCGAGGCCCGTCGCCAGGCCAGTGCGCCGAGTTCGGTGTCGAGCGCGGCACGCTCGGCGGCGACTGCTTCGGCGATCGAGATCCCGCCGGTGAGAACGTCGGTGATCGCGCACAGGCTCAGACCGAGTGCGCGCAGCCGACGCACCAGCAGCACCCGATCGGCCGCGGTCACCGGATCGAACAACCGGTGACCGCCTCCGCTGCGCCGCGACTCCAGAATCCCTTCGTCGCAGTAGAAGCGCAGCGTGCGCACCGCGACGCCGGTCGATCGCGACAGCTCCCCGATACTCACCAGGCCGTCGCGGCGTGTGTTCTCCGTCACGATCGCTGGAACCTCCACCCGAGTGGAGTTCCTACCGTACCGGAACACCCACTGCGACAAGGAGCTACACCGATGACCGAGGACACCACGATGAGCGCCGAGCAGATCTGGCGGGCTGTCGCCGCCGAACGAGCCGGTCTGGCCGCGCTGCTGGCACAACTGCCCGAAACCGGCTGGGACCACCCTTCGCTGTGCGAGGGCTGGCGGGTGCGTGAGGTCGTCGCGCACCTGGTCCTGTCGGCCCGCGCCGATATCGGCTGGATTCTGGTCAATCTGATCCGCGCCCGAGGCAGCCTGGACCGAGCGATCCGCGATACCGCCATTCGCCACGCGGACCGCGTCACGACCGGCCAGTTGCTCGATGAACTGCGTGGCAGCATCGACGCGCGGGTCACGGCGCTCGGCACGACACCGGCGGACCGGCTGATGGACCTGCTGGTGCACGGCCAGGACATCGCGATCCCGCTCGGCATCGCCCGGGAGATGCCGAGCGCCGCCGCGCGAGTGGCGATGGAGCGAATCTGGACGACGGGCGCCCCTTTCCACGCGCGGAGGAAATTCGCCGGCTACCGTCTCGTCGCTACCGACGCCGACTGGGCCGCGGGCGACGGGGCGATCATCACGGGCCCGATCGCTGCCCTCCTGCTGACCGTGACCGGTCGCAGCCAAGCGTGGGACCAGCTCTCCGGAGACGGGGCGGCACGGTTCGCGGCAGATGACCGCCCGTAGGCGGCGGAACGCATTGTGGCCCCGAGCGTCCGCTCGAGGCCACATTCCGGCGAGGGTGCCCTACTTCTGCTCGTAGGTGCCGATCAGGGTGGCGCGCGCCAGCGTGTGGGAGAACAGGTTGAAGCCGAGGTAGGCGGGCGTGGCGCTCTCGTCGATACCCAGGCTGTCGACGTCGACGGCGTGAACGACGACGAAGTAGCGGTGGGGGCCGTGGCCGGGCGGCGGGGCGGCGCCGACGAAGCCGTGGAAGCCGCCGTCGTTGCGCAGGGTGATCGAGCCGGTCGGCATGGCGCCGCCTTCCTCACCGCTGCCCGCGCCCGCGGGCAGGGAGGTCACGCTCGCGGGGATGTCGGCGACGGCCCAGTGCCAGAAACCGGAGGCGGTGGGTGCGTCGGGGTCGTACACCGTCACCGCGAAGCTCTTGGTCTCCGCCGGGAAGTCCGACCAGGACAGCTGCGGGGAGATGTCCTTGCCTCCCGCGCCGAAGATGCCGCTGACCTGATCGTTGCCCAACGGCTGCCCGTCGGTGACGTCGGTGGAGGTGAGGGTGAACGACGGCACCTGGGGAAGCGCGTCGTAGGGGTTGTAGGTCATGGAACCTCTTTTCGAGTCGGGTTCAGCTGTGCAGTAGGAAGTGTTCCAGCACGCGAGTGCCGAATTCGAGAGCCTCCACCGGCACCCGCTCATCGACGCCGTGGAACAGGGCGGTGAAGTCCAGCTCCGGCGGCAACTGCAGCGGCGCGAAACCGAAGCAGCGAATACCCAAGCGGGCGAACGCTTTCGCGTCCGTGCCGCCGGAGAGCATGTAGGGCACGGTGCGGCCCCGCGGATCATGGGCCAGCACGGCGTTGTTCATCGCGTCGACCAGATCGCCGTCGAAGGTCGTCTCATAGGAATCGAGCTTGGTGATCCACTCGCGTTCGACGTCGGGGCCGATCAACTCGTCGACCTCACGTTCGAACGCCGCCTGCCGCCCGGGCACCACGCGGCAGTCGACCACCGCCTCGGCGGTCTGCGGGATCACGTTGGCCTTGTAGCCGGCTTGCAGCATGGTCGGATTCGCCGTGTCACGCAGTGTGGCGCCGATGATCCGGGAAATGGTGCCCAACTTCGCCAGCTGTCCCTCGATGTCGGGGCTGGTCGAATCGAACTGCAGGCCCGTCTCCTCGGCGACGGCGGCGAGGAAGGCGGCCACCGAATCCGACAGCACCACCGGGAAGGTGTGTTTGCCCAGCCGGGCCACCGCGTCGGCGAGGATGGTGACGGCATTGTCCTCGTGCAGGAACGAGCCGTGGCCCGCGCGGGCCTTGGCGCGCAACCGCATCCAGCCCAGCCCCTTCTCCGCGGTCTCCACCAGGTAGAGCCTGCGTTCGGTGCCGTCGGGCCGCGGCACGGTCAGCGAGAACCCGCCGACCTCCCCCACCGCCTCGGTGACGCCGTCGAAGAGGTCGGGGCGGTTGTCCACCAGCCACTGCGAACCCCATTTGCCGCCGTTCTCCTCATCGGCGAGGAAGGCGAAGACCAGATCCCGCGGCGGCACCGTGCCCTCGAGCTTGAACTGGCGGGCCACCGCCAGCGTCATCCCGACCATGTCCTTCATGTCGATCGCGCCGCGACCCCACACGTAGCCGTCGCGCACCGCGCCGGAGAACGGATGCACGCTCCAGTCCGCGGCCTCGGCGGGCACCACATCCAGATGCCCGTGGATCATCAGGGCGCCGCGCCGCGGGTCCGCGCCTTCCAGCCGCGCGAAGACATTGCCGCGACCTTCCGCTCCGGACTCGACGTACTCGGTGACATATCCGGCCTGGTGCAGTTGGTCGGCCACCCACTGCGCACATTCGCGCTCTCCCTTGGTGGTGGCCAGGTCACCGGTATTGGAGGTGTCGAAGCGGATCAGCGTGCTGACCAGCTCCACCACTTCCGACACCGCGCGCGAGCTTCTGTTCGGGTCGATTCCTTCGCCAGTTGCGGACACGTCCCCCTTCCTACCACCCGCGCGGTGGCGCAAACGTGTGACCGGGGTATCGCGACGTGGCGCCGCTACCCGCACGGTGGGCGATCACGCGCGACAGGGTTGCGGTCAGGGTGATCGCAACCGCGCGTTCACACCGTGCCGGGGCGGTCCACCTCGTGCGGGAACACCACCCGCACGAACGCCCAGAATCGGAACACCATGCCCAGCGCCGTGCCGATCAGCTGGGCGGCGACGAAGTCGGCCACGTTCTGAGTGAAGCGGGAGACCTCGGGCACCTCCAGATGCAGCACATACCGCGACACCCACAGCGGTGCGGTGTTGATCGCGACGGCCAGGAAACTGACCAGATAGAACAGCGCGGCCTCGTGATGCCCGCGCCGCCCGCCGCGCGCATCGAAGGACCACTGCTTGTTGAGCACGTACGACAGCGTGATCGCCGCCAGCACCGCGACCACCTTCGCCGTGACCGGGTGCGACTCGAGCACAGTGCTCTTCAATGTCAGGAAGACCGCGGTGTCCAGCGTGAACGCCGCGAGGCCGACGGAGGCGAAACGAAATAGTTCTCGACGCCGTGCCTCGCCCCCCAGCACGGACGTCACCCGAGCGAAAACGGGGCGTTCGGAAAACAGCACAGGTAAAGTCTCCGGCACATGTCCCGACCCCACAACAAGATCGGCGGATTCACCGCACCGCATGTTCCGCGGGTGCACGGTCGGTGGATCGCGGGCAGGTGAGTAGCGTGAAAAAGGCCAAGCGGCGCAACCGTCTTCGGCAGGCAGAGTCCGACGTCCCCGCCTACGCCGTGGAGCCGATCGCCGTGATCGGCATGAGCTGCCGCTTCGCGGGCGGCGCGGATTCCCCGGAAGCGTTGTGGCGGTTGCTGATCGAGGAGACCGACGCGGTCGCCGACCAACCGCCGCCCGGTCGCTGGCCGGGTGACTACCGTGACCGTGACCGCGCCGCCGCGGGCAAAACGGTATCGGTCGCCGGTGGATATCTGCCGGACGTCGCCGGTTTCGATGCCGAGTTCTTCGAAATCACCCCGCGCGAGGCGACCGATATGGATCCGCAGCAACGCTTGGCGCTGGAATTGGCGTGGGAGGCGTTCGAGGACGCGGCGATCCGGCCCGATCGAATTCCGCGGACCGGCGTGTATTTCGCCAACAAGTTCAACGACTACCGCGCCGTCAAACTCGCCAGGGGCGCCACCGCGATCACGCCGTTCACCAGTACCGGAGACGTCGAGGGCGTGATCGCCAACCGGGTGTCGTACTTCCTGGGTCTCGACGGCCCCAGCATGACCGTGAACGCCTCCTGCGCCGGGTCCCTGGTCGCGGTGCACCTGGCCTGCCAGGCGCTGCGCGCGGGTGAGAGCACGCTGGCCGTCGCCGGTGGTGTGCAGCTGAATCTGATCCCGGAGACCGCGATCGGGCTGTCCGCTCTGGGGGTGCTGTCCGAGCGCGGCCGCTCGCGCACCTTCGACGCCTCCGCCGACGGCTACGTTCGTGGCGAAGGCGGCGCAGTCGTGATTCTCAAGCCACTGCGGCAGGCGCTGCGCGACGGCGACCGCGTCTACTGCACGCTATTGGGCAGCGCCACCAACAACAACGGCAGGCATCGCTCCATGCCCGCCAGCAGCGCCGATGGGCAGCGGCAGTTGTTGCGGCGCGCCTGCGCGCACGCCGGGGTCGATCCCGCCACCATCGACTACGTAGAGGCGCACGGCACCGGCACCGCTGTCGGTGACCGCGCCGAGTTGTCCACGCTGGCCGAGGTCTACGGCACCGGCCGCGCTCCCGAAGCGCCGCTCATCGTCGGCTCGATCAAGACCAATATCGGGCACACCGAAGCGGCGGCGGGCCTGGCGGGGCTGGTGAAGGTCGCGCTCGCCCTGTCCCGTGGTCGCATTCCGCGCAGTCTCCACTTCGACCGCCTCCCAGCGGAATTCGATTCGAAGACCACGGGACTGCGGATCGCCGACGCCGCGTTGCCGTGGCCACGGCACGACGGCCCGGCGCGCGCGGCGGTGAGCGCGTTCGGTTTCGGCGGCTCCAATGCTCACGTCGTGGTCGAAGCGGCGCCCCTACCCGGCCCGCTGACCGCGCCCGCATTCTCGGAGCGGCTGGTGGTGCTGTCCGCGCGCACCGAGACCGCGTTGCGCGCGCACGCGCAGCGGCTACGTGAGCATCTCGTGCGCCATCCCGGCATCCGCCTCGGGGACATCGCGCACACTCTCGCGACGAGAACACCGTTCCAGCATCGGCTTTCGGTGGTGGCCGACGAGGTGGACCAGGTCGTCGAGTTCCTCGACGGCTACCTCGGCGAGACCGCTCCGGAACGGGCAGGCGACGCGGAGCGCAAAGCGCTGAACCTGGTGCTGTCGGCGGCGCTACGCCCCGGCACGGTGGCCCGCCGGGACTTGCTCACCGCGGCGGGGACACTGTTCCAGCGTGGCATCGAACTCGACTGGGCGGCCGTGAACCCGCCCGGACGTCCGATCTCGCTACCCACCTATCCCTTCCAGAGGGAACGGCATTGGGCGGATCCGCAGACACCCGCCGGGGAACGCGGCGGCACTCCGGCGGCGCCGACCGCCGCCACCGACCCGGTCGAAATCGCTGTACGGGTCGATCATTCGGCCGCTGTCCGCGTGTGGTCGGAGAAGCCGACCGTGCCATCGATGCCGACCGCCGCACCGGCCGTGCGAGATGCGGCAGCGCAGTCCGCGACCACGCAACAAGGACCGCCGCAAGCCGCTGACGATTCCGGCGTCGCGGCGCTGGCCGTGCTGGTCACGCGGGAACTGGCCGAAGTCGTCGGCATCGCCCCCGACCGGGTCGCCGCGCGCCAGAACTTCGATCAGCTCGGCATCGGTTCGGTGCACGCCGTGGAGCTGTCCGCCCGCCTCGCCGCCCGTCTCGGCATCGACGTTCCCGCCGCTATCATCTGGGGTTGCCCGACGGTGGAGTCGCTGGCCGCCGAACTGAGCGCCAGACTCGGGCCGGGTCACGCACCGGGGGAGCCGCTCGCCCGCACGACCAGTACACCTATAGCGGATCCGGTACGGCCGGTGGACCCGCTGACGCCGGAGGAGGTCCTTTCCACCGCCGAATTGGTGGCGTTGAGCCGAGAACTGCTCGGCTGAACAGGCTTTCGGCAACAATTCGGCGACGCGGCAGATCCGACGGTGGACGCACTGTCGCCCGCCTGCAACAGCGACGTGCGGCGCGGCCAGGCCTCGTGTGGACCAGGAAAGCGAGCACTTCTACCGCTCCCACGCCCGGCCACCGATTTCGACACCTCGGCTGGCCGAAGCTTCACCGGGAAGCTGTCGGCGTCCGCGTGCATGCGGTAAGGAAGTGAGCGGCATTCGCCGACCCGGCTCGTCTCCGGTCCGGGGCGTTATGCTGCCCTCGGTCCGGGTGGGTTTGGTCTAAGGGGGCTACAGGTGTTGAGGCAGCATGAGTCGTTCGCCGGCTACCTGGTGGAGGGCGTACTCGGGCAAGGAGGCATGGGCACCGTTTATCTGGCCCGGCACCCGCGCCTGCCGCGGCTGGTCGCGCTCAAACTGCTCAATCGCGGGGTGTCCGAAGATCGAGAGCTGCGGCGGCGGTTCGAGCAAGAAGCCAATGTCGTCGCGCGCCTGGACCATCCGGGCATCGTCGGCGTCTACGATCGCGGCACCCACGACGGGCACCTGTGGATCTCGATGCAGTACATCCGCGGCACCGACGCCGCCCGGCTCGATCCACGCACCGCGAGCCCGGATCAAATCGTCGGCATCATCCGCGATACGGCCCACGCGCTCGACTACGCCCACAGCCGAGGTGTGCTGCACCGCGACATCAAACCGGCCAACATCCTGATCGCCGAGCCGGAAGCCGGGCGCGAAAGCCGCGCCCTGCTGACCGATTTCGGGATCGCGCGATTGCTCGACGCCGACACGAAACTGACCACCACCGGCACATTCACCGCCACCCTCGCCTACGCCTCACCAGAACAACTCTCCGGTGAGCCGGTCGATCACCGCGCCGATCAGTATTCCCTCGGCTGCACCCTGTACACCCTGCTGGCGGGACAGCCGCCGTATCCCTCGACCAATCCCGGTCAGATCGTCGCAGGGCATCTGGCCAAGCCGGTGCCGCGGCTGAGTGATATCCGTCCCGCGTTGCCCCGGCGGCTCGACGACGTCATCGCACGCGCGATGGCCAAACACCGGGACGAACGATTCGCCAGCTGCGGCGACTTCGCCACGGTCGCGGCGGCGGCGCTGCGCGGGGAAGATCCCGGTGCGTGGGCCGCACCCGCGCGAACCGTGGTCAACCAGAGATCCGCTCACCCGGCCGTGGCGGTCGATCCGTGGCTTCGTTCCGGACCGTCCGAGTTCCACCAGCCTCCCGACCCGATCCCGCGCGCGGAGTTCGGCCCCGCCGCGCGTGCCCTCGCTCCCCTCGGCGATCGGCGGCCCTCCGGGGTCGTCGCCAGGATCGGGGCCGTCGTCGGACTCGGTTTCGGTGTGCTCGTGGCCCTGCTCGTCGCGCTCGGGGTGGCCGAGTGGGCAACCCGGCGCAGCGGCGGCCACGGCCGAACGCCGCGGACAACGGCCATTGATCTCGTCGGGCCCGTGGCGGCCTCTTCGACGATGTCGCTGCTGCTGATCTGCGGTTCCCTCGCACTTTTCGCGGGCAGACGCGCCGGGCGTATCGCTGTGGCGCTGGGCACCGGGATTCTCACGTTGCTCGGGGTGATCGCGGTAGGAGCCAGCCTGGGCAACACCCTCGGGGAGGTGGTGTTCTCCGGCACGATACTGATGTTGGCGTTCACAGGATTGGCGTGCACGGTGTCTCCCTCAACCAAGCGGTGGATCGCCTACAAGCGATCCAGGACCCGGTGAGGTGCAAGACCGAGGCAGCTGCCTGGTGACCCGCCTCCGGGACTCGTCGGTGCGCTTGTTCCCTCGGCCAGAAATGATTCCCCCGTCGCGGCGGAAGCCGCGCGAGCAGGCAGCTCGATGGCCGAAGGCTTGCACCCGGGGCGGTCGGCAGCGGCTCGGTTCACGAGCTCAGCAGTTCACGGGCCAGCGCTTCACTCCACCAGTGTTCGACCATCGCGGGCGACCAGCCGCGTTCGACGGTGAATGTGGTGTAGACGTCGATGTTGCACAGCCCGGCGTAGATGTCGGCGCGAGTGCGTCGATACCCCACCGCCCGCGAGGCGTGGCGCGCCACCGCCGCCTCCGCGGGCGTCGGCGCACCGGAGACGTAGAAACCGCCGTCCGCCGCGACGCCGGCTCCGCGAGCGGGCGCAGCACGGTGCTCGGCGTCGACGCCGGTGCCAGGACCGTCAGGTCGCCACCGGCTCGGTGACGCGGCGGACCGGCCGGAGGCGGATGCCGAACTCCGGACGCAGGTTCACCGACGCCAGCGGCACCACCGGATGGTCGTCATCGAGTTCCAGCCGGAAACGCTGCACCGTCATCGCCAGGATCAGCACCATCTCCGTCATCGACATGTCCTTGCCCAGGCAGATGCGCGGGCCGCCGGAGAACGGGAAGAACGCGAACTTGTGCCGTTCGGCCACCTCGGTGTCGGCGAAACGCTCCGGGCGGAATTCCTCCGGGTCGTCCCACAGGCGCTTGTCGCGGTGGATGTAGTACATGCACAACGTGACTCGCGCGCCCGCGGGCACGTGGTAGCCGCCGATCTGGTCGTCGGCGATCGGGGTGCGTTCGACGATCCACGCCGGCGGATACAGCCGCATGGTCTCCTCGATCACCATGCGGCAGTAGCTCAGTTGCCCGAGATCCGCGAAGGCCGGGGCGCGGTCGCCGAGCACGGCGCGCACCTCCCGCGCCAGCCGCTCCTGGATCTCCGGATGCGTGGCCAGCAGATAGCACGCCCACGACAGGGCGTTCGCCGGCGACTCGTGGCCGGCCACCAGCAGGGTCTTGATCTCGTTGAGCAGATCCTCCTCCCGCATGCCCTGACCGCCTTCGTCGCGGGCGCGCACCAGCGCGGTCAGTACGTCGGTGGTGTCGCCGCCGCGTCGGCGTTCCTCGATGAGCTGCCGCACCACGTCGTCGAGTTCGCCGACCTTGCGCGCGACCCGCCGTGCCTCGGGTGTCGGGAAGGACTGCGGCAGCTTCACCGGCGCGTTCACCCTTTTCATGATGAGCGCGAACGCCGCACGCATCGCGTCGGTCACCTGGGCGGTGCCGGTGGACAGGTCGATGCTGAACAGGATCCGGCCGGTCACCGCGAGCAGCAGCTTGACGTAGTCGTCGTAGATGTCGCGGAACTCCCCGGCCGCGGCGTCCCAGTTGTCGAGCATCGCCGCGGCGCTGTCGGTGATGTCGTCGGCGAAGCCCTTGACGTGCGAATGGGAGAACGCCGGCGAGATGAGCTTGCGCTGTTTGCGCCAGTACTCCAGGTTGTTGGTGGTCAACTGCCCGTCGCCGAGCAGGATGCTGAACTCGTCGTAGATCGGGCTCTTGCGGTAGTTGGTGTAATTGTCCTTCAGCACATACTCGGTCAGCGCCGGGTCCGCGACGAGGTAGACCAGCATCGGGCCCGCCTTGACCCGCACGACGTCGCCGTAGCCGTCCAGCAGCGCGCCCACGGTCGCCAGCGGGTTCTTCGCGAGTTTCGGCAGCATGCGTCCGGTCTCCACCAGACCTGGCCCGGGTGCTTTCATGGTCCGACCTTTCACTTCAAAAGCTTCGCGTGCTTGCGCAGCTGGTTCACGTAGTCCTGTTTCTCCACCACCAGCGGGTACTGGTCGGCGTGGTAGAGCCGCAACCCGGCGTACAGGTCGGGCTGGCGGCCCTGAGTGGCGCGGTCGAACCGCTCGACCCGCCGGGGATCGCTCGCTTTGACGCGCAGATACTCCGCGACCAGATCGGCTTGTTTCTCGTAGACGTCCCAGTGCGAGCCGATCGGCCGCACCATGCCGACCACGAACAAGTCGCGGGCGTGCGGCGGGAAGATGTTGAGATACAAGCCCGGTCGCAGCTCGCCCTCCGACCAGTTCAGATGGGCTCGGTCGACGACGGGATAGTTCGGAACGAATCCGGTGGCCAGGACCACCAGGTCGAGCTTCTCCTCGGTGCCGTCGGTGAAGGTCACCCGGTCGTCATCGATCGCGGCGACGTCCGGCTTGGGCGTGATATCGCCGTGGGTGTAGTGATGGTGCAACTGGTCGCCGAGCATCGGGATGACGATGCCCTCGCCGAAATCGGGCACCGGTAACCCGAACGAGCGCGAGCGGCCGCGCAGATACGAGAACAGCCGCTCGAAGGCCCGCTTGCGCAGCGGCCGCCACATCCGGCCCTGAAGCATGCTGTCGGTCGGGCGGCCCAGCATGTACTTCGGCATGCAATAGAACCCGCGCCTGCTGCTGTGCAAGGTCAGCGCGGCATTGACCGCGCAATCGGACAGGATGTCCGCCGCCGACTGCCCGGCGCCGATCACCAGCACCCGCTTGCCGAGCACCTGTTCGGGATGCCGGTACTCACTCGAATGCAGCACGGGCACCGTGCCCGAGCCGGGAATCTCGATGCGTCGCGGGGTGCGGTCGTGACCCGTCGCGATGACGACCCCCGCGTATGGCCGCTCGGTACCGTCGGACAACGTCACCGTCCAGCCGCTGTCGGCGGGCTCGACGCGCTGAACCGCGGTGTTCAACCGGATCCGCGGCCACAGGTCGAACGCGTCGGCGTAGGAGTGCAGATAGCGCAGCACGAGTTCGTGCCCGGGATAGTCCGGATAGTCCTCCGGCATCGGGAAACCCGAAAAAGCCTGCACACTTTTGGAAGCGATCACGTGCGTGTTGCGGCTGACCGGAGAGTCCGGGCGCCGTGCGTCCCAGATCCCGCCGATTCCGCCGGCCGCCTCGAGCACCTCGAAATCCAATCCGCGCGCGGCGAACCCGCGCGCGGTCGCCAAACCGGCCGCACCCGCGCCGATCACGCAATACGTGCTCATGCCACATCCTTTCCGGCACACGCGGGGCCTTGCGGGGTCACGCTGCGCTGCCACCTCCAGGCCTGACCGCTCATGCTGTGTCTTCTGTCGGCATGAGCGGGGCCTTGCGGGGTCACGCTGCGCTGCCACCTCCAGGCCTGACCGCTCATGCTGTGTCTTCTGTCGGCATGAGCGGGGCCTTGCGGGGTCACGCTGCGCTGCCACCTCCAGGCCTGACCGCTCATGCCGCGCCGACCCGTTCGGTGTGCGGGGCATCCTCTCGCGGGGCTGGTTGCGGGTCGGTGCCCGCGCTCGCCCGCCAGGCCACGAGGAAGCAGGCGACGTAGATGACCGTCTGACCCACCAGCGTGAAGTAGACGTTCTCGTTGTAGACCGCGACGATCAACCAGGCCAGGGTGAGCAGGGCGACGGCGCGTTTTCCGCCGCGCAGCAGTCCGGCGTACACCGCCAGCATCCACACCGCGCCGACGGCGATGTACACCCACGGCCCGAACGGGGCGCGGAAAGAGGCCAGTGTCAGCACTGCCAGCCAGATGGCCAGTTGCTCGGCGCACACCCGCGGGCCTTGCGCACCCGCCGACAACCGCCGGTGGATGCGGACAGCGGTGACCGCCACCAGGATCAGCAGCAGCAGCGTGTAGATGTTGGTGATCACGCGCGCGGGCCCGGTGGGATCGGCGATGTCCCAACCGAGGATGTTCGCCTTGTAAGGCAGCCCGAACGGCGAATAGTTGACCAGCTGGTTGGCTCGTTCCACGAGTACGAACTGGTGGAACTCCCCGCTGGCCAGCCGCTGCCAGGTGCCGTCGGACAGGAATTGCCGCCACGGCTCCCGGCCGAAGATCGCCAGCGTGGCAAGCGAGTAGAACCCGCAGAACGCCGCGGTCCAGATCGCGGGCCGCCAGCGCCGCTGGACCAGCAGATAGACCAGCAGAATCGCCGGTGACACCTTGGCGATGATCGCCAACGCCAGCGCCGCGCCGCCGAAGATATTGCGCCGCAGATGGAACAGGACCATCGCGCCCGCACCGCCGACATACAGCAGCAACACGTGGATGTTGCCGATCTGCAGGGTCGCCAGGGTCGGCAGGCTGATCCATACGACCGGAGTGAGCGCGGCCAGCACCCCGCCCTGCCTGCCGCCGATCCAGCGGGCGATGGCGAACATCGCCACCAGCACGATCGCGACATACAGCGAGTACCACAGCGCCCGCAGCGTGGCGAAGTCGTGGCTGAACAGCAGCAGCAGTCGTGGCAGCAGCAGGAACGGCGGCGGGTAGAGGTAGGCGTCGCGGTCCTGCGGGGTCACGGCGGGCAGCGCCGAATCCGCCTGCGGCGATGCGTAGCGGTGCCGGTCGTAGAGGCTGCCCGGTTCGTGCTCGGCCATCAGCGCGCCGCTGATGTAGCCGGACAAGTGGGATTTCTTCACCAGGAAGTCGTCATCGGCCGACAAGGAGGCATCGACGTTGTCGGCGTCGAGGATGAACTGCGTCAACCGGGCCAGCACCGCGACGACGAGCAGGATGACCACGCTCCACAGGACCCGGACCACGATCGGTCTGCCCCGCACCGCCTCTCGCCACTCGGTGGGCACGGTCGGCACGAACAGCACGAAAAGCGCCGCGCCGCAGACGATGCCGAGTACGGCGGTCGCGGGGCCGGGTAGGCCGGTGAGCGCGAGCACGATCATCACCACGGGGACGAGGATGCCGACGACGAACACCGCGTACATCGCGGCGTAGTAGTCGAGCGAACCCCGGAACCTGGTCCATGTCCTGGATATCATCTGCAACCTACGGCTTTCGGATGGTCTATCTGGTCGCTGTGGCGTGCTCGGCCAGCAGCGGAACGACCTGTGTCACCACGTCGTTCGGTGTGGGCGCGGCGCGCAGGTCGGCGCCGATCCGCGCGGCGGCGTCGCGGAAGCGCGATTCCTGCAACAGGGCGCGGACCGAGGTGGTCAGCGCTTCGATGTCCCCCTGACCGGCAGGCGTCTCGGCGGCCAGGCCCACGCCGGCGCGCACCAACCCCCGGGCGTAGTCGAACTGATCGAACATCTGCGGCAGCACCAGTTGCGGCAGACCGAACCAGCCCGCGGTCAGACCCGTGGTCGAGCCGCCATGATGCACCAGCAGGTCGCAGCCGGGTAGGAACAGGTTGAGCGGTACCTCTTCCACGACCCGGACGTGGCCGGGCAGCTCGCCGACCGTAGCCCGGTCGGACGCGGACAGCGCGACCACGACCTCGGCGTCGTCGATTCCGCTCAGCGCGGCCAGCACCGACTCCAGTGGCCGCGGACCGGTCAGGCCGAGCGTGCTGCCGCCCATACAGACCGCGATCCGCTTGCGGCCGTCGTCATTGCGGTGCCACGGCGGCAGCGCGCCGGTGCCGTTGAACGGGACGTAGCCGACCGGGGTGCCCGGCGGGGCGTCGGGCGCTTGCAGGCGCGGCGGGCAGATGTCGAGGATGGCGACCGGGTCGGCCAAACGGGTGCCCCCCTCCTCGGCCAGCACGGCGGTGCGTTCGGTGAACGGGCCGCCGGTGGGGTCGATACCCCACCGGTGCACCAAGACCGGCAGATCCAGTTCGGCGCCGAGTGCGCGACCGATGGTGGCCAGCGGGTCGGTGAGGATCACCTGCGCTCCCCAGTCGGTGGCCACCGCGGCGAACGTCTCGAGGTACTGGCGGGCGTGGTTGTGCCAGTTCTGTGCGGCGACCTGCCACAGACCCTGCCCGCTGGACTGATCGCGGTCGGCGAACAGCGGTAACGGGAACATGCCCGGGTGCACCTGGGTGCGCAGCTGGTCCATCGGCACGTTCAGCGCGGTCAGCTCGACGGCGTTGAGGCCCGAGCGCAGCGCCGTCGCCGTCACGTCGTTGCGGGAGGCGACCAGTACTTCATGGCCTGCCAGCCGCAGCGCCCAGCAGAACGGCACCATGGCGAGCAGGTGACCCGACGAGGGCACCGGCACGACGAGAAACTTCATCCGATCACTCCTTCGGCTTCATCCACTCCATCGGATTGGTGTGCCGCGGCACCCATGATGGAGCCGATTGCTCGGCATTGCGGCGTTTTTCGATGACCACGATGTTGTGGTAGAAGTGCAGCGCCCCGATCCAGTCGTCGAAAGCGCCTGCCGCGCGGCCGGATTCCTTCTCGAATTCCTGGTGATGCAGGGCGTCCACCAGGGTTTTCAGATAGCCGATGGTGGTGGCCGGGTCGTCGGTCGCGGTGCTGCTCCCGCCCCAACCCGACCAATAGGAGGTCTGGGTGTCCTCCACCACGTACAGCCCGCCGGGCCGCAGGTGGGTGAACAGCGCCTGGAACGAGGCGATCACGTCACCGCTGATGTGGCTGCCGTCGTCGACGATGATGTCGAACGGGCCCAGCGAGCTGCCGAGTTCGTCGAGGAACGCCGGGTCGCCCTGGTCGCCGCGCAGTGGTTGCAGGCGTGGTTCGGCGATGCCGGACTTGTCGAAGTAGTCCAGGCCGAACACCAGGCCGCGGCGGAAGTACTGCTTCCACATCCGCAGCGACGCTCCGCCCACATCGGGTGCGGTGTATCCGCCGATGCCCAGTTCCAGAATCCGCACCCGGCTGTCGCGCAGCGGCGCGAAGTGCCGCTCGTAGTGCTGGGTGTACCAGTGCCCGCCCCACTTGTCGGAACCGAAGTGCAGTGACAGCGCGTCGAGGTCGTGATGGTGCGGGCGGCATGCGGCGACGATCCGGTCGGCGGCGACGGCGGCGGCGTCGCGGGCCAGTCGCCACGGATCGTCCGGGGCGAAACTGCCCGGTCCCGGTTCGTCCTTGATCGCGATGGCGCGGGTGGCCAGGGCGGCGTCGGGCGGACCGTAGACCGTGCGCAGCAGCTCCACCAGATCCTGACGCACCACCAGCCACGGATCTTCCAGGGTGCCGGGACCGACCGCGGGGTCTTCGGCGCCGAATGTCACGAGGTAGTCCAGCTGCTTTCCGTCGTGGGTCAGCTCGAACACCGCGGTGACCGGCTGCTCGGGCCGCCTGCCGTGGCTCGCGCGCCAGGCGATCTCCTTCAGCACCGCGTCGGCGACGGCCTCGGTGCCGATCTCACCGAGGCGCGCGGCGGTTTCCTCGTAGATCCCGTCGGCGACGGAGATCAACTGGGCAGCAAGGACATTCTCGTCGTTCAGGGTCACGTCATCCAATCCGTTCCGCCGGTGCGCACCGGCCTCGATTCCTCTGCCAGGCGCACACCCTCGGCGGTGAGCATGGCCCGCACCATGCCGTGGAAGTCCACCGAAGGGCGCCATCCGGTCCGTTCCCGCAGCCTCGTCGCGTCACCCACCAGCGGCCGCCCGCTGCGGGTGAGCACCGAGGAGCGCTCGCGGACATGGTTTTTCCAGTCCAGTCCGGCCGAGCCGAACGCCGCCGCGCAGAACTGCGCGACCGTGTGGTGTTCGCCGGTGGCGACGACGAAGTCGTCGGGCTCGTCGAGTGCCAGGATTCGGGTCATCGCCTCGACATAGTCCGGCGCGTACCCCCAGTCGGCGCCCGCGTCCAACCTGCCCACCTCCAGCGTGCCGGTCTGCTCCCGCTGGATGCGCGCGACGGCGCGCACGATCTTGCGGGTGACGAACTTCTCCGCCCGCAAGGGTGACTCGTGGTTGAACATGATCCCCGTCGCCGCGAAGACGCCGCGGGCGCGGTAGGCGCGGCAGGCCAGCAGGCCCGCCGCTTTGGTCACCCCGTAGATCGAGTCCGGTCGCAGCCCGCTGTTCTCGTCGCATATCGCGGAGCCGTCGGAGCCGAAGACATGCGAAGAAGCCGCGTAGAACAGGCGGGTGCCCGTGCGGTGACGATCGATCGCCTCCGCGAAATGCTGCACCGGAAGCGTGTTCACCCGATGCGAGGCGCGGGCCAGCTCGTGTGGGTCGCCCGGGTCGTCCTGCGAGGAGTGCTGCACCGCCGCCAGCAGGTATACCTGTTCGGGGCGTTCGGACGCGATCAGCCGCTCCACCGCGGCCGCGTCGGTGATGTCGACCGGGCCGTCGCGGCCGATCCGCAGCACTCGCTCACCGCGCGCGGCGAGCAGGTCCGACAGCAGTGTGCCGTCCTGCCCCGCCGCGCCCGTGACGACGACGGTCATCTCAGACCACGTCCAGTTCCGGCAGCGGGAACACCAGCCGTCCGCCCGCCGCGCGGAAAGCGCTCTCCCGCTCCAGCATCATGGCGCGGAAATGCCAGGGCAGCACGAAGAACTGGTCGGGCGCCAGCTCACGCGCCCGCGCTTCCGACACGATCGGAATCGCGCTACCCGGGGTGAATTTGCCGAACTTGTCGTCGTTGACCTCCGCGATGCACGCCATGTCCTCCGGCCCGATCCCGCAATGCTGCAACACCACGTTGCCTTTGGTGGAGGCGCCGTAGCCGAGCGTGCGCAGACCGGCCTTGCGGGAGCGGTCGAAGAAATCGCGGACCTGTTCGCGATGCTGGTCGACCCGCTCGGCGAAATCCGCGTACGGCTGCGCGGTATGCAGGCCGAGCGCGGACTCCTCCTGACGCATCCGCTCCAGCGCGGCGGCGTCGGCAGGCGACGGCACGCCCTGCTTACCCAGCGTCAGCGCGAAGCTGCCGCCGTTGACGGTATTGCGTTCCACCTCGAGCACCACGAATCCGCACCGCCGCGCCATCCATTCGATCTGGTCGAGGGTGTAGTACTCCAGGTGCTCGTGGCAGATCGTGTCGTAGGAGGTGGTGGCCAGCATCGCGGGCAGATAGCTCTGTTCCAGCACCCAGATGCCGTCGTCGGTGAGGCTGTCGTACACCGCGCCCATGAACCGCAACGGGTCGGGGACGTCGTAGAACATGGCGATCGAGGTGATCACCTTGGCCCGTCGCTCCGCCAGCACCGATGCGACCAGCTCGGGGGTGAAGTAGCCGGTCACCAACCGCACGTGCGGCGGATAGAACCGGCGGAACTTCTCTCCCAGCGGGTCGATGCCCAGAATCGTCGCCGACCCTTCGGGGTAGGCGCGCAGCAGTGTCGCGTCGTTGCTGCCGATGTCGATCACCACGTCCTGCGGCGACAACGTCACCCGCTGCCGGATCCTGGCCACCCGGTGGGCCAGGTGATCGATCATGGACTTGTTCAGGCCGGAGCGGTATCCGTAACCGGGGGAATACATCTCGTCGAAATCGGCCGTGTGGCGCAACTGCACCAACCCGCACTCCTCGGGGCCGGCGGGCACGCAGCGCACCAGTTCCAAGGGGTAGCGCGGCACCCCGGTCGGGTCGGTGGCCGGGAACACCCCGGTCAACGCCATGGTGCCGAGGTCGACGACCGTTTCGAGCCGGGTGTTGCCGCACACCCGGCAGCACTCCACCGCCACTGCTTGCGTCACGCGTTCTCCATATCGTGGGCGACCATCAGCTCGACCAGTTCGGTGAAACTCGTACGCGGTTGCCAGCCCAGTTTCTGGCGCGCCTTGGTCGGATCACCGGTGAGATAATGCACCTCGGCGGGCCGGAAATAGGTCGGATCGACCTCCACCAGTACCCGCGAGGTGCGCCGATCGATGCCCCTTTCCTCCAAACCCGTTCCCTCCCAGATCAACTCGACGCCCGTAGCGGAGAACGCGGTCTCGCACAGCTCGCGCACGCTGTGCGTCTCACCGGTCGCGATCACGTAATCGTCGGGTTCGGGCTGTTGCAGCATCAGCCACATCGCCTCGACGTACTCCTTGGCGTAGCCCCAGTCCCGGCGGGCGTCCAGATTGCCGATGAAGAGCTTCTCCTGCTTGCCCTGCGCGATGCGCACCGCGCCCCGTGTCACCTTCCGGGTGACGAAAACCTCCCCGCGCCGCGGTGATTCGTGATTGAACAAGGTGCCGTTGACCGTGTACATCCCATAGGCCTCGCGGTGGTTGACCGTGATCCAGTACGCGTACAGCTTCGCCACGGCATACGGCGAACGTGGATGGAACGGTGTCTCCTCGCTGAGCGCCACGTCGTGCAGGCCGCCGTAGAGTTCCGAGGAGGATGCCTGGTAGAACCGGGTCGCTATGCCGGTCTTGCGGATGGCGTCCAGGATGCGCAGCGTGCCGATCGCGTTGGTCTCGGCGGTGAACTCCGGGATCTGGAACGAGATGTGCACGTGCGATTGCGCGCCCAGGTTGTAGATCTCCGACGGGCGCACGTCCTCCAGAATCCGGTTGAGACTGCTGGAGTCCATCAGATCCCCGTAGTGCAGAAACAACCGGCGTTGACTATGTGAATCGGAATACAGGTGGTCTATGCGGTCGGTATTGAAATTCGACGCACGCCTGATAATCCCGTGCACCTCATATCCTTGCTGCAACAGGAATTCTGTCAGATAAGACCCGTCCTGGCCGGTGATGCCGGTTATCAGCGCCTTTCTCATCAAACCTCCAACCCCGAGACTAACGGGACGTCGAACAGCGGGCAATACCTATCTTTCGGTCGCCGCCGGTATTAGAATTCGATTGCATGAGCGCGGCCTCCGAAAAAACTCTGGTGATGATTCCGACATACAACGAGCGTCGCAACGTGGGCCCGTTGCTGGCTCAGATCCTGGAACAGGGCACCGATTTCGATGTCCTGTTCGTCGACGACAACTCCCCCGACGGCACCGGTGACCTGCTCGATGAGCTGGCCCGACAGCATTCGCCCCGAATCCATGTGCTGCACAGGGCCGGCCGCCAAGGCGTCGGCTCCGCGCACCAGGCCGGTATCCGCTGGGCCTACGCTCAGGGGTATCGGCACATCGTCACGATGGATTCCGATTTCGCGCACCCGCCGTCGTATCTTCCGGCATTGCGCGCCGCAGCGGACGGTTTCGACATCGTGGTCGGGTCGCGTTATCTGAAAGAGGACAGCCTCGCCGACTGGACTCCCTTCCGCAAGGTCCTCACCCGGGTCGGGCATTTCCTCACCGTGACATTGCTGCGCATGCCATACGATGCCACCGGCGCGTTCCGATACTACCGGTTGGACTCCGTTCCGGTTGCCGCTTTCGATCGGGTTCGTTCGACCGGTTACTCCTTCTTCTTCGAAAGTCTCTACATTCTCGCCGCCAATGGCTACCGGATCGAGCAGGTACCGATCCACGTTCTCAACCGCACGGCAGGCGCGTCCAAGATGCGCACCCGCGACGTCGCGACCAGCGTGCGTTTCCTGCTGGTGCTGTGCGCGGAGAAGTATCTGCGCCCCAGCAGGCATCGCATCAGTTCGCCCGCGCACCGCTGACCCTCCGCCCGGCCAGCCAGTCGATCACCGCCGCCGCCTCCGGCCAGTCGGCAGCGGGGGCGGTGATCGGGAACTGGTCGTCGACATGATCTTTGGCGAACTCCGACCGTGAGCCCACCGCGTCCCGCACCTCGGCGAGCGTCACGGTGGTGCGCGCGCCGACCTCCCGCAGCCCGGTGTCCTCGAGGTGGCCGGCGATCCAGTCGGCGCACCAGTCCACGGGGGCGAAGCTCTGGCGCGAGCGGCCGCTGGCGAACACCGGACGGTCGGCGGCCATGTCGGCCAGCACGCCCTTGCGGTAGTCCCCGCCGTACATCGGACCGAGGCGGACGACGAAAGTGTCCGCACCCGAACACAGTTGCTCGGCTTCGGCCCGATGACGGCCGTACACCGTATCCAGCTGGGTGCGCGCGGAAATGCTGCTGATCTGCACGAACCGGTCCCAGCGCCACCGCTGGCGCAGTAGCCGCGTCTTGTCCACCGTCTCGGCACGATCGGCTTCGGGATTGTGCTCGGCCCAGAACCTCTTCGAGGGGCAGGCGGCATTGATCAGCACGTCGTAGCGACCCGCCGTGCGGTGGGACTCGTGATCGGCGCGGACCACGGGCACGACCTCGAAACCTCCGCGCCTGCCGAGCGCTTCGACCAGCGCGGCACCCACGTATCCGGCTGCCCCGACCACCGCCACCCGCACCCCGCTCATGCGGTGTCCCGTCCGGCGTGAGCGGTCACGCTTCGTGGCCGCCCCGCAATCGCCGCACCTCGCGGCGAGCGCATCCGAATGCGCCTGTTTGCCCGCCTCTCGGTCCGCCGGCTCACGACTTGCCTTCCAACGTGTGTGGCAGCGGCGCCACCTGCACGATCGGCGGATCGCACTCGTCCCACGGCTTGGTCAGCATCGCGACGAACGTCAGCGGCGTGATCGAGTACACCGTGTGCATCACCCCGATCGGGGTTCGGGTGCAGATGCCTTTGGAGACGTGGATGAACTCCTCCGGGCAGTCCGGATCCTCGTGGTCGTCCTTGGTCACCAGCACGCCGTTGCCCTCGACGAACAGCAGATACTCGACGAAGTGGGGGTGGTAGTGCAGCCCGCGCACCTTGCCGGGGTGCATGTAGATGAGGTTGAACTCCAGCAGGGGTTCGGGCGGGACCCAGGTGAAAATGCCGCCGCGCCCGTCACGGACGGTGTCGAGGTTGCACGACGGGGTGAGGACTTCGACCTTCATTACTGCATCCCTTCATCAGGCGGGTACCGCGTCGGGGCGGACAGCGTCGAGCTTGTCCGCGAGTGAGCCGAGCAGCGCTGCCCGCTGCTCGACGAGGAAGAAGTGACCGCCGGGCAGCAGCTCGGTGGAGCGCAGCCCCGGCAGGACATCGCGCCAGGCCTCCAACTGCGAGACAGCCACCTGACGGTCGTCACGACCGCCGAACAAATGAGCCGGGCACGACGGCGCGTCGGCGGGTGTGAACCGGTAGTCGTCGAAAATCTCGAAGTCGCTGCGTAAAGCGGGCAGGAACAGCGCCATCACTTCAGGGGTCTCGCGCACTTCCGGCGGGATTCCGCCGTAGTGGCCGACCGCGGCGGTGAATTCGTGATCCGGCAGGTCCGACAAGCGCCCCGGCCTGGGCAGGTGCGGGGCGACCGCTCCGCCGAGGAACAGCGCCCGCGGCGTGACTCCCGCGGGCAGGCGGCGCGCGACCTCGTAGGCGGTTAGCGCGCCGAGACTGTGGCCGAAGAAGGCGAACGGAAGATCGGTCAGCGGCAGGATCAGCGGCAGTGCGGCGTCGACCAGGTCGGTGAAGCGGCGGATGGGCGTCTGCGCCAGATGCCGCTGCCGGGCGGGCAGTTCGATCGCGCACAGCTCGACCCAGTCGGGCAGTTGTTGCCGCCACGGGGTGTAGGCCGCCGCTTTGCCTCCGGCGAACGGCCAGCAGAACAATCGCAGGCGCGGCGTGCCCGCGGTTTTGCGGTGGATGGTCAGCCTGCCCGTCTCCGGGCGTCGTGCCGGTTCGGGGGTAACCGAAACGGTCGCAGAAGCCGGAACAGGATCCGCCGCAGGGATCTGCGGTTCGAGGGTCGCAGAAGCCGAAAGGGTTTCACCCATGGGACTTTTCGATCCGGCTTCGTCAGACAGGGCACGCAGATCACCCACCGTCGCGATCCGGATCACCGGCGCACCGAGCGTCGCGAAGAACTTCGACAGCGGAGCAGACGGACCGACCTCGTACCGGGGTGTGCCGGAGCGCAGCAACGCGCGCATGTTCGCGGTCCAACGGACCGGAGCGGAGATCTGGCGGACCAGATGCTCGGCGAGGGTTTCGGGCCGGTGGAACTCACCGGTGTAGTTCGAAGTCACCGCGACCGCGCGTGCGGCGCGCATGCGGGGCGCGCAGTCGGCCAGATGTCCGGCGAAGTCGGCCTCGATCCCGCGCATCCACCGCGAGTGGAACGGCGCGCTCACCCGCAGCGGGACGAACCGCAGGTCCGGATGGCGGTCGGCCAAGACGGCGCGCGCGGCCGCGATCGCGTCGCTGTCGCCGCTGATGACGAGCTGGTCGGTCGAATTGTCGTTGGCCACTTCGGCGCCCGCCTCGACCACCAGTTCGGCCACCCCGCAAGCGGCGATGTCCGGCAGGATCAGCGCCGCCATGGCGCCCTGGCCTTCGGGCACCGCCCGCTGCATCAGCGCACCGCGGGTGCGCACCAGCCGAACCCCGTCGGCGAGTTCGAAGACGCCCGCGGCGACCAGCGCGGCGTACTCGCCGAGACTGTGGCCGCCGAAAGCGACCGGCCGGGCGCCGAATTCGGTGACCAGCACCCGGTAGGCGGCGATCTCCATGGTCAGCACGCACGGTTGGGTGTACTCCGTGCGATGCAACCGCGGATCGCGCTCGACGCAGATCCGCAGCAGATCCTCGCCCACCGCGGCAGCGGCCTCGGCGAACGTCTCTCGCGCGAGCGGGAACTCGGCGCACCAGTCGGCGCCCATCCCGGTGCGCTGGGCGCCCTGCCCCGGGAAGACGATCGTGCACTCGCCGCTCATCGCAACGCCTCCGCGGTCGGCTCGGCCGCGCGCGGCGCGGGGATGTAGCCCACCTCCGCGCAGTGCGCCAGATACACCCGCACCAGATCCTCGGTCGGCGGGCAATCGATGCCCGCGGCGGCGAGCACGCGCCGGGTGTAGGCGCAGTCGGCGTAGGAGCTCTCCTCGTAGTGGATCGTGCCGAAAAGTTCGATGCCGTACTTGAACATCTCCAGGGTCTGGCTGTCGTAGACCTCGTCGGTGCCCAGCCGGTAGATCTGCCGGTCGGTGGCCCTGCGGTGGAATTCCTCCAACGGCACCAGCGTCACGTCGTACCCGGCGCGCTGGACATAGCGCACCACGT